>JBEKHO010000053.1:0-30024 GCA_050012215.1 Steroidobacteraceae bacterium | reverse complement strand
CCCATGCCGAGCAACATCACCGCCAGGATCAGGGCGAGCACATATTCGGTGCGCAGCATGGCGAGGCTGAATAGCCGCAGCCACGCCATCTCGAGCAGCAGGCTCGCGGCGCCGATGACGCCGTAGTTAAAGAGCAAGCGGCCCGATGGCCTTCGTCCGGCAACCGCTGCAAGCGCGCTCGCGGCGTTTGCAGGCACCCCGTCCTGCCCGGGCCGGCCACCGTACCCATGCCGATCCAGCATGAAAAAACCGAAAGCGACGATCACATTGAGCACAGCGACTGCGCGGACGGCAGTCGTCCAGCCGACACTGGGCAGCAGCAACAGCGGCAACAAAGCGCCGAGCGCCGCGCCGATCGTATTGCTGCCATACGCGGCACCGATCGACCCTCCGCGCCGCGCGAAACCCTCCACCAGCAGCGGGAACCCCGCGCCCATCGCCGCAGCCGGCAGCGTCAACGACACGAGTCCCGCGAGCACCAGGAGCGCGTGCCATTGCGGCGGCGGGAGAAATCCCGCCGATGCGTCGATCATCGGCGTCGCGACATGCACGGTCCAGGGAAGCAACAGCGCAAACAGGGCGATCCCGGCTTCGAGCAGCGCGAGAACCCGCAGCGGCCTGATGGCGCGCCCGGCGCGCCCGGCCATGAAGGCACTTCCGGCCGCCAGTCCCAGCATGAATGCGCTCACCGTGACCACGGCCGCAAAAGCGCTCACACCGAATTGAATACCCAGCATCCGGGCCCACAAAATTTCGTAGGCCAGCGCGCACGAACCGGACAGGGCGCCGAGCAGCGCGAGAATTCGGGCGCTCATCCTAAGGGTCGTCGCCGATCAGAACGGAAAGAACCAGACCACCCCGACAACGACGTGGATCAGCGCCACAGTGACGGTCAGGCCCGCGAGGATCATGTGCACGAGGAACAACGGCTTGCCGAACACAGCCACGGCGATGCCGACCGACGCGGTACCGATCAACAGGGTGAGCAACACCGCGCCGATCGAGAACATGATGACCTGCTTTTCATGCTCGGCGACGACGGTCACGCCTGCCGGATGCTGCTGCTGCTGTCGGCCGAACGATTCCAGAATTTTCGTGGGGTTCGAGTTGGCCGGCGGCTCCGAATCCGCCAGGCATACGGGACAACAGGCCAGCAACCAAAACCAGGCCAACAACGCACTTAGGCCGCTACTCATCGTCCGGAATCTTCGGCTTCGGCGTAGCGGTCGAATTCTGCAGCGGGCGCCGCCACATCAGGATCAGCATCAAAATAAAAGGAATGAAAATGGCGACCAGCAAAAAAAGAAAAATCAACCAGGGCGTTTCGATGCTGACGTGCAGGTAGCGATAGCTGTCGATGGCGAACGCGGTACCGGAGTGTAGTAGCACGAGCGCGCACGCCGCCACGGTGAGCGTGCCTCTCATGGCGGCTCCCTGCCCGTCGGTTCAGCACTGCTCGCACATCGAAAGCCATAGAAATCCGTGGCCTGGTTGGGGAACGCGAAGTTACGGTGATAGAGCGATGTGGAAAACGGATCACCCTTCCACGATCCGCCGCGCAGCACCTTGTAGTTTCCGGTCTGCGACGCCCCCGCGTTTCCGGAAGGGAAATTTTGCGCCGCCTTGGATCCTTCATACGGGCGCAGATCATCCGCCGTCCATTCGGCCACGTTGCCGGATAAATCATAGGCGCCGTAGATGCTCGCGCCGCGCGGATAAGCCATCACGTTGCTCGAGGAGCCGACGTTGTAGTACGTGTTGAGGCGTGTCGGATCCATCTGGTCTCCCCAAGGCCAGCGGCGCCCATCGGTACCACGCCCCGCCTTTTCATATTCGGCTTCGTTCGGCAGACGCCGATGGTCCCAGGCGCAGTAATCGGCCGCATCATTCCAGGTCACCATGGTCACCGGCTTCAACAGCTCGCCCTGCGGAATACGCCCATCCTTCCAATTGAGCGGCGCCCGGCGCTGGGTCGAGGCGACGAAGCGCGCGTATTGGGCGTTGGTCACGAGAAATTTATCCAGATAAAAAGCCGGCACGGTGACCTCGTGACGCGGCTTATCCTGCTCGTCAGCGCGCTCGAGGTCGGTGCCCATGATGAAAGGACCGGCCGGGATGCCCACCATGCGATCGAGGTCCTCCCACTGCTCGCGGCCCACCAATCGCTGCGCCTCGACCACCGAGTAGACCTGGGCGTGGGCGCGCTCAGTCTCGTGCTTTCGCTGCAACACGAGGTCTTCCCCCGCAGCGCGAACCCGGGCGGATTCTTCCTTCAGGTCATAGGTGGCCATGCGGCGCATATCGCCGAGGCGCAGCTTCCCCAGCATCACGACGTGGATCGTGCCGCCGATCAGCGCCAGCACCAGGCAGGTCAGCAGCGTCATCGACAACAAGCGACGACGCTGCTGCCGTTCCCGCTCGGACAGTACGGAGGAACGAAACGAAGCCAGACCCATGGTGAACCTACCGCTGCGCCGGTCCGATTGGCGCGACCGGCTTATTCGGCGCAGAGCGCCCATAGGTTCGCTTCACCATGACCTCGCCGATGACACCGCCGACGGCGCTGAACTCGATGGTCAATATAAGGAAAAAACCCCACCAGCCGATCGGCATCAGGGACGAGCCCGGCGCAATGGCAGTCATATGCTGAGCGATTGCGAAGTAACTGATTGAGCGCACGAGCAACGGCGGCAGGTGCGCCAACCACTTTCCGCCAAAGCCAAAAATCAGCGAGACGATGATCCCCGCCAGGAACGGAACGAGGAACACGTCGACCACCCACCAAGGGCTGAAATAGCCGATGCCGCCCGTGAAGGCCTCGATCTTGACGCCCAGAATCCGATCCCAGAAATGAATGAAGACGGAAGCCAGCATGACCGCTCCCGCACCGCGGTAGACACGCTCGGGATTACTTCTGCGCATGCGATTGAGAATACTCTTTACCCGTGAGCTTTTCATATTCGGCGGCCCGCGTGTTCTCGAGATACCAGTCTTTTACCTTGAGGCTCGCCATGTATTTGGCGAGCACTCGCCTGTCCTCCTCCGGCAACGCGGCGAAGGAGGGCATGCGGTACTCGGGCAGCAACCGGCTCGGCAAGATCTCCTGGGGATTTGCGGCTGAAAAATACTGGTAGAACCACTCCTCGCTGCGCAGCGAACCGATCCCGTCGAGCGCCGGCGCTGGAACGGACTCAAACGCGCTCTTCACCGTCCACAAGGAATGACATTGGCGACAATTGTTCGCCCGGTATAAGTCCCCGGCCTGGCGCATCAGCGCCTTATCCGCCGTACTGTAGAACGGAATCCCGAGATCCGGTTGGCTCTGGGAGCGGAGGCTGATTATGTTTCGCGCTATCAAACCGGCGATGACCACTCCGATCACCGCCAGAGTCACCGCTTCGCCGCGCTTCATGAAGAGGTTCGGCGCGTCCCCGCTAGCTCTTTGAGATGCCGCTCGCGACTTGCCTCCTGCGCCACCAATACCTCGCGGCTATGGCGGTAATCAGCAGGGGTCATCTTGTCCTCGTCGGACTCGGTAAAGACCAGATACTTGATATCCTCGTCGAACTGTTCATTGCGCCATGCCCAACGCATCGCGAACAGGCTGACGACAATGATCGCGGCTCCGACGATCAGCCAGAGATAGATGGACCACCCGTCACCAAGCGATTCGAGATAACCCATAGAGTTCACCCTCCGTCAAAGCCATCAACCGTCAGAAGAGTACGCCGGACAACATTTGCAGGGAAGCAAACACCACGGCAACGACCACCCCGATGATGATGGCCCCAAACATCCACTTCTCGCCCGTCCGGGTGACCTCGTTGGCACCCGAGCCCTTGAGCACGGCCACGACGATGCCGGCAAAAAGCACAATACCCAGCAGCAGCAGAAAAAACACACCAACCCCGAACCGTTGGCTGTGCATGCCCTCGATACTGAGGTCCAATCGCGAACCGGGCTCATTCAGCCCCAGAAACATCATCCAATCAGCCCGGTTTTTGACTCAGTGATCAGCTTTGTTTCTGGCCGGCGGCTTAATTTGCGGATTCTTCTTGTCGTAGTTGTCGACAAAAAAGCCGTAAATAAACGGCGCCAGAAAAGCGATGCTAATGGGTAACAGAACCGCTATCGGGCCATAGTCAAAATCGATCATATCGCTTTCTCCGGTTCAAAAATCGCCGCCCTAATGATGGCGGGGCTGCCAGTCGGTCGGTGGCAGGCGCTTCACGACGAGAAACACGCCCAGAAAAAACGCCGACAAGTAGAACACGTCGATAGTATAGCCCTTGTCCCACCACGGCTGCTGACGGATTCGCGTTCCATCAGGGCGATAATTGCCCTCGAAATTTGCGATTACCACCCTGGCTCCCACCACCGTGTAGTCCCTCAAATCGATATTGGGTCGTGCCTCCAGGGCTTTGATCTGCGGCGCGATCTGGCGCAGTTGGTCCATGGAGAGCGGATGCCGGGCCAGCAGCGTGTCCTTGCCGTTCGAATTCGGCACCAGCTTCTGGATGGCCTTCATGGCCTCCGCGTCGTCCTTGGCAGCCAGCACGCCGGGGTCGGACATCGCATTGACGAATGGCGCATAGAGCGCTGCCGTGGGTCGCTGGCCCCAGAGCGGAAAGGTTACGAAAAAAGCCGTGCAGACGGTCAGAAAAACCAGCCAGATCACCGGAACGGGAATGGGATTGTTGTCTTCGGTGAGCCCACCCAAGGATTCCTTTTCCCAAAGCTGTTCCGCATTCTGGACCGTGGGCGCATCGCTCAAGGTCGCCATGGGGGTATTGAAAGTCCAAGCCATTCTCGTTCTCCGCTTCGTCCTTAAAGATTATTTCAGGGACTATTTCATGTTCAAAACGAAATCGATCAACCAGCGCGCCTCACTGTTGGGGGCGAAGGCGGGGATGTCCGGCGGGAGATCCCGCTTGCCCTCGCGGTAGGCATCAAATTCCTCATTCCATTTGGCGTAGTCGATCTTCTTGCCATCGGCATCGACCTCGCCCCAGAGGTAGTCGAAGCGCGGCATGATGGAATGCGGCTGTACCAACCTCGGATTCCAAAAGTGCAGCATCATCCATTCTTTGGAAGAGTTGCGCGAGCCCACGTGCAACAGATCCGGCGCCTTGCGGTCGGAACCGAAGGCGGTCGGCGATTCGCCGTTGAAGTCTCCCAGCATCGGCGGAGCGCCGAACACCTGCCAGTCCTGCGTCTGTTCGGGCAGCAGCGTGTGGCACCACCAGCACCCCTCGCGCACGAACAGCGTCTTGCCTGCGCCGGCATGCACCGAGTTTTCATCTCCCGCCGCCTTCAGCACCTCCGCCGGCTGCCAGCCGCGCGTGGCGGTGGCGTTCTCGATGTACGGACCGGTGTCGTTTGCCCTGATGATGAACACCGCGCCCTGATCCCTGCGCGCCTCGTTGATCTTGCCCTGCTCGAGGCTGAGCCCTTTCGAATCCGCGCCCAGGCTATCCGGATGATTGATACCGGCCGGAAACGGAACGCCGCTCTGATACACGTAGGCGTACATCGGATCCATGGGCTGGCCGCTCTTCGGATCCGCCTTCAACTGCACCTTGATCGGCTTGTTCTGCCCGAGCATCAAGGGATCGTAGACGTTCCATCCCGTCTCGTAGCCGGCGCTCAATTGTTTATCGATCGAGACCTCCGTCGCCTTGACGCTCGCGATATCGAGGCTCGGCAGCAGAAGCGTGATGCACATGGAGCCGCCGAGGGCCAATGCGAACATGCGACTGCCGATTTTATATTCTCTAAAATTCATCTTGAGTCTCCGGTCTCGCTGGGCAACTTAGCGTTCGTAGGCCAGTTCATGCGGCATGCGACCCTTCGGCACGACCGTACCAACCCGTGTCGTCTTCCACATGTTGTACAGCCAGACGCAGTTGCCCAAGAACACCAGCGAGCCCCCGAGCCAGCGGGCAACCATATACGGATGCTCGGCGATGACCACGTCGATATAGGGGACTTCGTAGATCTTGCCGGCACCCTGAATCAGGCCTGCGATCGTCATTGATACCCAATAGATCGTGAACCCGATCAGCAACGACCAGTAGTGAATGTTTCCGAGCGTGATCGACCAAAGTTTGCGCTTCAGAATGATCTGCAGACCCAGATACACCGCGGCAACTTCCATGAAGGTCGAAAATCCCAACAAAGCCAGATGCGCGTGCGCGACGATCCAGCCTGTGCCGTGAATGTACCAGTTGATCGCCCGAGTCTGCTGAAAGCCGCCCTGCATGTTGAGCGGGATGGCGAGCAGAGCGCCCGTCACCGTGAAGCGCACCTCCAGATTCTCCACGAACATGTGCCATTTCCCTTCCATGGTCAGAAGGATATTGGACACGAAGGCGATCGCAGGAACGAGGATCAGCACTCCCTCCACGGAGGCAAACGACTTGAGCCACTCGGGCAACGGCGCGGACATCAAGTGGTGGGCCGCCGGAGTCGAGTAGAACACCACGATGGACCAGAAATGCAGATGCCCGATGCGATGGGAATACAGAGGATTTCCCGTCACTTTGGGGATGGTGTAGTACGCAATGGCCGCGGCCACTGGCGTTATCCAAAGACCCAGTACGTTATGAGCGAACCACCAGGTCAGATAAGCCTCGGTGAGGCCCGTGAGATGGAAGTACTCCGGCAAGTTGCCGACGATGAATACGACGATCAACATGAAGGACGCGGCGGCAAAAAACCAGTTCGTGGTGTAAATGCCCTGAGTCCGGCGATTGATGATCGTCATCCACACGTTGACGCCCAGCGGGATCGCCATGAACAGCGAGATGTAGATGTCGATGAACCACGGAAAATCCGAGTACTCGCGTCCCGAGGTCAGTCCGGCCCAAAGCACCGTGAGTCCCAACGACAGGCCGATATTCCAGAGGAAGCAATTCCACAGGCCGAGTTTTTCCGACCACAGCTTGGTGTTGCCGAGCGCCGGCGTGATGTACATCATCGCCATGGCGAATGCCATGGAGATCCAGCCGAAGATGACGGCATGCACGTGCACCTGGCGCATGTGGCCGAACGATACGAACTCGAGGCCGTGGACAAAATCAGGGAAGGCCAGTTTGGAGGCATTGAACGCCCCAAGGCCTGTTCCGATGACGAACCAGACAATGGCCGAGAAGCCGAAATAGACCGCAGCGGATCCTGACGGAATATCTTCGTTCTTGGCAAAAAGGTATTTAAACATCGGTCGCGACTCCCCCCACCCCAGGATTTAAATATCCGAACCCCACTCGCCGCCAAGGCAGCTGCACTTTATCGGCAGCGTGGCGAAGGCCCATCTCTTCACGCCCGGC
Source organism: Steroidobacteraceae bacterium (assembly GCA_050012215.1). GTDB lineage: Bacteria > Pseudomonadota > Gammaproteobacteria > Steroidobacterales > Steroidobacteraceae > Bog-1198. The sequence continues at coordinate 22,696 of JBEKHO010000053.1, read as the reverse complement.
TCTCAGTCTCCCGCCAAGCGCTAATCGATCGATTTGACGCCGAAAGCTAATCCATTTTGCCGCGCAAAGCAATGCCGCCAACACCTGCATTCGTAGGTAGAAGGCCGTACTTGCGCATTGCACTGCGCACCATGAAGAACGCCGTAGTGAAAATGATTATCGATACGGCAATGGCGAAGGGCGAGAACATGGGCCATGGCGAGTCCGCCGCGCTTCCAGCGATCCATACATAACGCTCGATCCAGTAGCCGGTGATGATCGAGATGGCGACGAAGGCAATGACGCTGCGCGTGTGGCGCGACTGTGGGAATATCAGCACCACGAACGGAATAGGGAATCTCAGGATGAAGAACAGCCAAAATAGGCTGCCGAAGGGGCCATTTTGATTATGGAATAGCCGCCCGGTCTCATCCGGCAGGTTGGCGTACCAGATAATCAAGTACTGGGCAAAGAAGGTGTATATCCAGAGGATCGTGAAGGCGAGCATCATCTGCGCGAGGTAGTTGATGACGTATCCCCCCGGCGGGGACACCAATTTGTGCATCAGCAGAATCACGGTAAGCGCCATTACCGACAGCACCATGCCGAATGAGCCGACGAAGTGGTACATGGCGTAGATCGCACTCGCCCAGCCGGGCGTAAGCGTCATCTCGAAGTCCCAGGCCACCATGGTGCAGAACAACACGTGCGCGAACGGAATGAGCAGCGCGACATTGCGGAACAGGCGCGCCTGGCTCGCGCTCAGCGTCGACACCGGCTGCAATTTGACGAACAGCCCGTACAACACACCGATGATGCAAAAGCCCCCGATCTCGCGCGCCGCCAGGAATCCGAAGTTATGCCAGCCCGGCATCGCCATGGAAGAACCCACCCAGGGGAAGGTTCTTGCGCCGTTGATGAGCAATATCAGCAAGAGGCAAAACGCCAGTGGGAAAAGGGCGAAGAAACAAACACTTAGGTAACGAATTTCGAATCGCCACTTGGCATTCACCAAGTGCAGCAGCGCGGCGAGCGTCACGCCTCCCAGGGCGAGATGCAGCACCACCAGAAAATCGACCGTGAGCACCGACCAGCTGGCAAAGGACATGCTCATCGGGGCGCTCCGGCCGCGGTATTGCTCGCGACGCTATGCGCCTTCGCGCCGTCCGCCACCAAGCCATGTCGGACATAGTTGACCACGTCCCACATTTCGCTGGGCGAGAGGTCGTTGCCGTACGAGGGCATGAACGCACCGCCGAACATCACCGTGCCGAAGATGTAACCCTCGGGAACCGTCTTCTGTTCGTTCTCGGCCGTCAGATCAAAGGGACGGATGATGAATTTCGCCCCGACCAAGCCGTCGCCGGTGCCGGACTGGCCATGGCACGGAGTGCAGAAAATCTGAAAGAACTTGCGCCCGTGGTTGATCGACTCGTCCGTGGCCGGGTTCGGGTTCACCAAAGCCATGGCGTGGTCACGGTCGTGCACATGGATCAGGGTCTTGGTATCGGGCATGGGTACGGAGCGCGTCGGGAACGGACGGATGGCATCCGGGCCGTGTTGAGGCTTGACGCTGATTTGATTGGCCATGTCCCAGCTCCAAGGCCAGGCACCTGCCAGAAGCGGTGACAGCGACAAGCAGAGGAACGCAAGGCCGCTTGCCGAACGGACCGATCGGCGTTGTGGACGACCGGACATTTAGTCGCTCTCCGATATTTCGAGCGCGTGATGCAAGGTGAATATCTCCCGCAGGCGCGCGATGGCTTGAGGTTCGGCTTCGACCAGAATTCCGATCTTGTCGAGCGAGATTTGCACGTCGTACAGGTTGGTCTTCACCCTGTGAATCCGCCACATGATGAGGCACGCCGTGATCGTGAAGAACACCGACCCCAGAATGAACAGCTCGTACGTGATCACCATGTTCGGGGGAATCGGAACGATCGGAAAAAAGCCACGCGGCTGGCGCAGGAAATTAGCCTGCGCCGAGGAGATCCCCAGAAATATGAGGCTGCTGCCGAGCACCGCGCCCAGCAGGGAGAATATCTGGATATACACCGGTCGCGATCCCAGTTCCTCTGCGCATTCGGGATGGTCGATGGGAGACTTCAGGGTGACGTCCCGCATTCGAAAGCCTGGTATCGACGATTCCCGCAGCGCCGCGAGGGTCTTGGTCGCCTCGTGAAAATCCGCGAACAACGCCAGGATGTACGATTTCTTTTTCATGGATCGGTGCTCGGCCGCATCGAGCTCAAGCTTTTGCGGGCCTCACGACGGTGGTAGACCATTTCCTTCACTTCGTACATCGAGACGGAGGGGAAGATCTTGCAGAACAGCATGAACAGCATGTTGAACCAGCCGAAGCTGCCGAGGATGATGCCCACCTGCACCCAATTGGGCCACCAACCTTGAGTCCAGGTCCAGGGATAGTAGCCATGGGCAAATGTGGGCGTGACGATCATGAAGCGCTCGATCCACATCCCTAAATTGAGCAGCAGGGACACCACCAGCATGATGGGAATATTCGTGCGCAACCGCTTCCAGGTCAGCGTGAACGGTACCACGGAGCCCAATATGTTCATGGCCCACCACCACCCAGCGTAAGTTCCGGTCGCCCTGAATATCAGCGTCTGCTTCGCGACGGGATCGGTGCCGTACCAGACGGCGGCATATTCGATCAAATTCAGGTACGTCCAGACCATGGATATCGCGAACGTCAGTTTGCACAGCTTCTCGAGAATCGGAATCGTCATGTAGTGCTCGAAGCGGAACGTGTAGCGCAGCACGATAAACAGCGTGATGATCGCCGCGCAGCCGGAGTACAGCGCACCCGCAACGAAATACGGCGGGAAGGACGTGGTGTGCCAACCCGGTTGCTGCGAGACCGCAAAATCGGTGGCCACGATGGAGTGCACCGAGACGGCCAGCGGAATCAGAAGACACGCAAGCGTTAGATACGTGACACGAAAATTAGACCATTGCCGATCCGTGCCCCGCCAGCCCATGGAAAGCACCCGATAGAAGGTCCGCCGGAACCCGGTGGCATTGTCCCGGCAGATCGCAAGATCCGGGATCATGCCGAAGAACAGGAAGATCACCGAGGTGGTCAGATAGCTGCCGATCGCCGTGGCATCCCAGACCAGCGGTGAGCTGAAATTTGGCCAGGCCCAGCGCTCGCTCGGATAGGCGACCACGTAATAGAACTGCCATACCCTGCCAAGATGCACCAGCACGAACAATCCGGCCGTCATGAGCGAAAATGTCGTCATGGCCTCGGCAAATCGGTAGATGGGCTTGCGCCAATCCGCATGCATGATGAGCAGGATCGCCGATAACAGCGTTCCCGAGTGGCTCATGCCGATCCAGAAGATGAAGGTGGCGATGTAGAGTCCCCACACCTGCGGGTTGTCCAGATCCGCCACGCCCAGCCCGGTGTTGTACTGATAGACCTCGCAGTAACCCCCCCACATGAACAACGCCAGGGAGGCGAAGAAGATTATCCAGTAAAGGGGCCGCGGCCGCTCGAGGCTGCGCAGCACATCGACATTGATCTGCGCCCAGGAGATCTCATCGTCGATATCCTTGGCCTTCGGTTCGAATCGCTGCTCGATCGCAACGTCTTTTTCTTCATGGGCCTCGATCATGGACGGCGATCTCTCAAGCTACGGGACATTGTTATGCGCATGGTCATTACGCTTCCGAGGATCGAATGCGTTCGAGATAAACGACTGAAGGGTAGGTGCGCAGGTCCTCCAAGATCCGGTAGCCGCGCAGCGCCTCGTCCGTCTTTCCGAGCGCTTCGTCCTTTTCCCGCTCCTCGTCCTTTTTCTGTTTGTCGGCCGACAACTCCACCTGCTGCGCCTTCCACATTTTGGCAACGGCCGAGGAGCTGTCGGCGAGGTTGCCAAAGTGGATCGCAGAGGTCGGGCAGGCCTGGGCACAGGCCGTCAGGACTTCGCCATCTTTGACGAGACGCTTTTCGGTGCGCGCTCTGGACTTCGCCTCGGTCAAGCGCTGCACGCAGAAGGTGCACTTCTCCATGACGCCTTTGCTGCGCACGGTGACGTCCGGATTGAGCTGCAGCTCGAGCGGGCTGGGCCAGGCGCTTTCCGGGTAGTTGAACCAGTTGAAATATCGGACCTTGTAGGGACAGTTCGCCGAACAATAGCGCGAGCCGATGCAGCGGTTGTAGACCTGGGAATTCAACCCATCCGGCGTATGGTGAGTGGCGCCGACCGGGCACACGATTTCGCAAGGCGCCGCCTCGCACTGCTGGCACATCATCGGCAGAAACTGCGCGCCTTGCTCGGGAAACTCCTGGGTGGACTCCGTGCCTTCCCCCCAATAACGCTCGATTCTGAGCCAGTGCATCGCCTGACCCTTCGAGAAGCGCTCCTTGCCGACGACGGGTAAATTGTTTTCCGCGTAGCAGGCGGTCGTACACGCGTTGCAGCCGGTACAGGCGTCGAGGTCGATCACCATGGCCCACTTATAAGGAGCCTCTTGGTACTGATCCGGCTGGGGACGCCGGGTCCGCAGTTTCGACCAGTTGGAACTGAGATTATCTAATGACAAAAGGCGTCTCCTTGGTAAGGTCCACCTGGTCGGCCGCAAGCGTGGCGACCAACTTCCTGCCCTGTTGCAGATTGGTCGGCCCCTCGTCCTTGGTCATGCGCTCGTGCTGACCGGTCTTGGCGATGGAGACCCGCGTGGCGTACAGCGCGAGTTCCCCCGTGTCGCGGTCAAAGATCGGGTCCAGGATCTTCAAGGGATTTACCCCGATGTTCGTGGCGTAGCGGCCATAGGACTCATGCCCCTGGCCGATGGAAACGGACACCGAGCCCGGATGGATGCCGGGCATCAGATAGGCCTTGGCGCGGATCGCGCCGTGCGCTGAGGCGATCAGCAACACGTCCCCTTCGCGAATCTCCATGGCCTTCGCGGTGCTGGGATGCAGCTCCACCCAGCTATCCCAGACCACGGTGGTCAACGGATCCGGCGACTCCTGCAGCCAAGGCAGATTGGCTGGCCGACCATCGCGCAGGCTTGCGCTTACGGCCGGAATCAAATTAAAGGGATACTGAGAATCGGTGTTGGCGGGCGCCGGCAGCTCGACCATTGCCGGCGTGATGGCCGCCCCGGCAAGGGGCTGCAGGGAGGCCGCCCGGCGCAGAACCCCCGAGCTCAACGTGTTTTCCCAAAAATCCTCGTCCGCGACCCCGGGGTCGTACGCCGGCTTGGCATTGATCACGGCGCTCTTCAAGTAGGCGTAGTAATCGGGAAACGACTTGTAGTCGTTGGGCTTGGCTCGCTTCAGAAGGTCGAGCACCACGTCGCCGAATGAACGAGTGTCCGGGTAGAGCCTCTCCATCAACGGCTGCTGAATGGAAATCTCCGTTCCGTCGGACTGGTTCGCGGCGACGTGGGTGCCGAAATCTTCCAGCGGCGACAACAGCGGCAGCACCAAATCGCAGTGCATGGCAGTTTCATCCAACTGGGTAACCCACGCAGCCTTGAAGGCCACTTTCTGAAAATTGTCGGCGAACTGCATGAATGCGGGGGCGCTGTAGACCGGATTGGTGCCGTGGATCAGCATCGAGCGGACCTGCCCGGAGGCCATGGCCTGGTTCAATTCGAGCAACGACTTGGTGTCACCCGCCGTGGGCGCCAATTGGGGAAAGGGCAACTCCGCCGCGCGCATCACCGTCTTGCCCTGATTCTGCAGCACGACGTTGAGCAGCGCGATGGCCGCCATGTTTTGCGATCCGTGCGCATGCCCCTGCGGGTAGCGCCCGGCGAGCACCAGGCTCGGCGCATGTTCCCAGAGCATGGCGGCGACGCGCGGTATGAGATCACCCCGAACGCCGGTGATCCGGCTCACCTCCGCCTGATGGTAGGGCTCGATGAGCGCGATCAATGCGGGCGACAAAGTGCCTGCGGCCTCTTTGCGCTGCAGCAGTTCGCGCGCCAACCCCAAGGCAAACACCCCTTCCGTCCCGGGAGCGATGACGATCCAGCGATCCGCGTTGGCACCGGTGAGGGTCATCCTGGGCTCTATCTGCACCAACAACCCGCGTCGCGCTCCTCTGCGGAACCGCGCGTATTGCCGGGCGGCGGCGACGGGCGAGTCACCCGCCCCGAGAAAATCGTCGCCGAACGACACAATCATGCCCGCGCGGTCGATCAGGGTCACGGGGTCATCCACGCCGAACATCTTGCGGTTGACCGATGCCGCGACGCCGGTCGACAGCGCATCATAGGTGACATGATCGGTGGCGCCGCCGGTCTCGACGAGTGCCCGCAGCAGGATCTGTTGATGGCCGCTCGTCGGTCCCGTCAACAACGCGCGCCGCCCCGGCTGCCCGCCGGGAGTGAGCGTCGCGCTCAACAGCTGCATCGCCTGTTCCCAGCTCGCAGCCTTCAATGCACCGTTTTGCCTGATCATGGGCGAGGTCAGGCGGTCCGGATTGTAGTGCTGCTGGACCGCCGCTTGACCCAGGCCGCAGATCTTCCCGCCACTCGAGGCCGACAGCGGGTTGCCCTCCAGCTTCAGGATGCGCCCTTCCCGCACGCGGCCCATGATTCCGCAGCCCGAGGCGCACTGCGTGCAGGTCGATGCGTAGTAGATGCCGACGCCGGGTACCACAAAATTTTCCGGTTGAACGTAGGATTCAACCAACTCAACGCCCGATTCTATGGAAGTGTGGCCGCAGCCGGTGAGTGCCATCGAGGCGCCACCCAGGCCGACAATTTGCATGAAATCCCGGCGGCTCAAGCCGCTGCCGCTCATCGAACTTCCTCCGTCTTGGACGCGTCGCGACTTATTTGTGGCATTGCCAGCAATCGTTCGGTCCGTGGCTGGTCACATCGCTTACTGCGTTGATCTTGTGGTCCTTTTCATGACAACTGATACACCATCCCATCGAAATCGCCTTGACCCGTCGCGCGGTGGTCATGGCTCCCACATCGCCGTGGCAGTAGCCGCATACCTCGCGGGTCGGGCGCCCCTGATCGAATATGAAGCGCTGAATGTGGCGCTCGTGATTGAAGCGGACGAAGTCAGGGAGGTCATGCACCTTCTTCCAGGGAATTGCCTCCTTCTTCTCCCAGTAGTCGAACAGCAATTTGATCCGCGGTTTGTCTTTGACCTCCGGGATGCTGTTGTGACAACCGATGCATTTATCGAGGCGCGGGATCCCCGACACGGCGCTGCGGCGTGCATAGGCATGGCAGTACAGGCAGTCGACGCCCATTTTCTGCACGTGAATATAGTGGGGGAACTCGATGGGCTGTGTGACCACCGGACCGAGGGCATTGTAGCCGTCCGTGGTTTGGCTGCCGATGGGACCGCCCTGCTGGAATGCATCGCCGACGGCGGCGAGGCAGCCGAAGACAAAAGGAACCGCCAATGCCGTGCAGAGCCAAACGCGCGCGCGGTTAGTTTTAAGCAGGCTGATCCCCCTGAGTAGACTCACGTACGCAATCCCCTCCGCTTTTTCGCGGCTCGACAGTGGATAGTCCAGTCGCGTCACATGACGCGACTGGCTATTTTACGATCCCGCCCTCAAGGCCCCGGGTTTAGGACCCGGTGTTCGATCTTCAGAATGGTTGGGGATTGGGGTTCACTACAAAGCCGTTGCAATAGCAGTGTGGGCAAATCTCCGTGTCGCCCGGATAAAGCTTGCAGCCGTTGACCGCATCATCGTTGTGCGGCTTGTCCTTGTTCGGGACGAAATTGATGCACTTGCTGCATTGCTTGTCGCCATTCGCATGATCCTGAAATTTCAACGCGGCACGGACTGCGGCGTTTTGGGTGGCAAAGGCTTCTGTACTGAGTCCAACGAGAGGCGCGACCGCGAGGGCCGTCACGCCCGCCTTGATCACTTTCCGACGTGAATGTGTTGCTCTATCGTCCATTAAAATAACCCCCTCGAAGCCCATGATTTAAAACCTGCGGCCTTCAAGCCGTCGCTTTTTATTATCAGACTGCGCGCGCGTAGGTGTCAATAAGGGTTGTCACTACCGCGATGGTTTTCTACCTGGGCCGGGGCGGCTGGGAGATCGCGCAGCGTGGTATCATTGCGCGTCTGGGGAATTGCGTTTGGCGCGCAACCCAAAGCCGAGAGGCGCTCCCTGTAATGCAACTGATCCAACGTGTCCGTGCTGCGGCGCCAGCGTCCGGAGCACCCCCCCTGGGGTTTCCCGACAGCGCCACTCCCGCGGGTGCAAATTCCACGCGCTATCACGGCAGGCGGCGCCTGGTGCAGGCTATCTCGTTTGCCCTGGTCATCCTCGTGCCCGCATCCGGGCTGTTCCGCATCGACCCGAGCGCCGGCGCGCTGGTGGTTCTCGACCGGCAGATCTGGTTTGCAGATTTTTTTCTGGTTGCTGGGCTATGGATCATGCTCGCGAGCGCATTGGTCATGTTGTATTCCGTGGCCGGCACTGTCTTTTGCGGCTGGGTGTGCCCGCAAAACATTCTCGCGGAGTGGGGTAATTTCGTCACCCGCAAGTTCTTGGGCCGGCGCGCGAAAGTCGCCATGGATGGCAGCGCTCCGCTGGTTGCGACATCCAAGGACAAAGCGCTCAACTGGGTGTTGTTGGGGGCATCCCTGATCGGGGCCGCTCTGATCGTCGCGGTGGTGCCGCTGTTTTATTTTTATGCGCCCGGCACCGTCTGGTCGTTCGTGACCTGGCGCTCGGATCCGCAGCTCGCCGGATCGCTGCATTATATCTATTTCGTTTTTGTGCTGATCATCCTGCTCGACGTGGCCTTGATCCGCCACTTCTGGTGCCGCTTCGCCTGTGTTTACAAGGTGTGGCAGCACAGCTTCCGCACCCGGGAGACGCTGCACGTCGCCTACGATGCCACCCGGGCGGATAGCTGCAGCAAGTGCAGCTATTGCGTAAGCTCCTGTTTCATCGAGATCGATCCGCGCAAGATTGCGGCCTATGACAGCTGCATCAATTGCGGCGAATGCGTCGATGCGTGCAATCGCATGCACCAAAAATCGGCATTGCCTGGCCTGCTGAAGTTTGAGTTCGGCGAGCCGGAGGCCAAGAAAAAATCCCGGGCCCGATTTCGCGACAATGCCACCTCGCTCGCGGCCCGCAGCAAATGGACGCTGGCGCTCGGCGCGCTCGGTGCCGCCCTGTTCGTCTGGGGCTTGCGGACCTGGGAACCGCTGCACGTGGTGGTCTATCGTGCCGAGGTGCAGCATCAACCGGGTAATCGCGACTATCGCATCGCGATATCGAATAAGCTTTACCACGATCGGAAAGTGCTGGTGCGCGTGACCGGACTGCCGCCCGAGGATTACACCTTGGGCGCAGCGGAGGTCGATCTGCCGGCAGCGGGACATGAATCGGTGATGCTGTCGCTCTCCGACAAGCTGTCGCACGGCTTACACGCGTTCGCCGTGGACGTGACGGCCCCGGGCTGGCACGACCGGTTTGCGGTTCAACATCTTGCAGAATGAGGGCGCCGCGATGGAGGATCTGGAAAAACCCGCCGCCGACTTGGGGACGGTGGAGTCGAAGTGGGGCACGGCGGACGCCGAGCATTTCGGCTATGCGTCCGATGGGGATCGCAAATTAAAGCGCGGTCTGGAAGATTGGGAGCTGGTGGAGAAAATTCCGGAATCGCAGAAGCCGGTGCCCTACTGGTTCTTTGCGATCGTCGGCGTGGTGCTGCTGGTCGGCATCGGCTTGAGCTTTCCGTTCTGGGGTCTTCGCCCGGGCGACACGCGCCCTTGGCTGGATTGGGGCTTCCTCATCGCGCTCGTGTACATTGCCGTCGCCGGCTCTTTCGTTTGGTACATGGTCCGAATGTACGGCTCACAGAGAGCCGGGCGCCTGGACTCGGACCCTGAAAAAATAAAAACAGACGACATCGATCAGTGACGGCTTAAGTCCATGGCCGGCGGCCCGCTCCCTTCCCGGCGGCTTGTGCTACCCGCATTCGCGGCAATGATGCTGTGCGGTTGCGGCAGCGCCACGCAGGACTCGCCCACCGAGTACTGGCGCGATTTGCGGATCCACGTCGAAACGCGCAGCTACAGTGCGGTCCCGGGGATGCGCGAGTTGCTGGTGTTCGTCAACCGGGGTGGCGAGCTGCCGGCGTGGGATTGCCGGATAGATCTTCGAACCTCCGATGCGGACTCTTGGAAACAGGCGATTGAGGACGGACGCGTCGGTGTCTATCGTCGAGCCGCGCAGGTCGACCGGGAACATTCAGTCCTGCAGATCAGGATCCGTGCCGAAGGGAGCGAAACGGTGCTGCGTATACCGCTTATTCAGAAATCCGCGCCACCGGCAGCGGGCGCGGCCGCGGCCGCATCGTGAGCGCGATGTTGAAGAAATAGGCCAGGAAACCGCCTGCCATCATGGTCCCCGCAATGGCCACCAACCGCCCGTACCAGTGATGGACTGCGGGCAGGGCCGCAGGGTCGTTCAGCAACAAGTTGCCTTCCCAGATGCCGAATGTCATTTGGATGGCGTAGAAGCCGTAGACCCCGACCGTCATCAACCAAAATGAATGCTGGATCAAGCGCAGCGAGTAAAGCGGACGGCCGCTGAGGATGGGCAGCAAGTAGTAGGTGACGCCGATGATCAACATGACCACGCCGCCGACCAGATTCATATGGGCATGAGCCAAGGGATCGATCATGTGGCCCGGGCCGCCGTAGGGGCTGCCGATCGAGTCGAGCCACGCCCTGATCGGTGGCATCACCTGCAGCATGCCGTGCATGGTGCCGATGAGCAGCGAGAGCGCGGAGATCAGCAGGAACTTGACCAGGAAAGGGTGATAGGCGGCATCGTCGGGCGTCGCATGACGCGCCACAATATTGGTCATCACGGGGTCCGCGGGCTTGGGTTGCGAGCCCCACGGTTTACCGCCGGTCAGCACCCCCAACCGGGCAGCGGGTGATTGCATAATCCGCGCGCCTATTTATTTTTCAACAACCCGCTTCATTCCGAGGCTGAAGAGTGCCCCAGACACCAAGATGCCGCCAACGAAAAGCACCACGGGGATCAACATATAACCTAGGTTCATCTTCGACTCCTGATCGCGATATCGCCCTCACCGCGCGTCACGCAAAGCCAGCCGTGCCCACGAGATATATAAACATTTATACTAGCACGGGCGCGTGCCGTTACAACCTGTCCCGTGGCGGCTCGAGACGCAATATGACCCCGCCGGCCTGCTTGGACAACACTTCGACGCGCGCACCCAGCTGTGAAAAGTTATTGGCCAATGCCCGACTTTCCAGGCTGTCAGCCAGAATGACATAAGATACGCCGCGCATCATGGCCAGCTGACTCTCCGGGTCCTTGGCGGCGGGAGGCAGCGGCAGAGCGCCGCACTGACAGGCGATCGACGTGCGTGCGGGCCATGGAGTCGCCACCAGAATCGGTGCCGCGTCGCCGGATGCCGGGGCGGCCCCTGCCGTGCCGGTCGTCTTGAGTCCGTTCATGCCGACCGCAAGCGCCCGGATCAGCTCATCCTCGGCGGACAGCAGGTTTAAACGCCCCACTTCGAACTCAGCTCGGTTGGTGCGCATGAATGCGGTGCAGATCACCACCAGAAGCAGCCACAGCCAGCCGCGTTGCAACAGCAGCCCTCGTCCCTTGAGCGGCGCGCACACCCGCAACAACCATGGAAATCCCCCGTAGAGCAACAGCGCCAACATGAGCAGCGCCCAAGTCTTATCGGCAGCGACCACACCGAAAAGCACGCTGAGCATCAATGTGCCGCCGGTCAGGTCCGCCATCAAACGCCTGCGCTCGTGCAGCGCCACTGCCGCCGTCAGTGCGATGAGCGCAAAGCCACCGAGCCATGCCGCGACCGATAGCGGAACGTCCGGTCGGCTTCCGCTGAAGACGGCGGCTGCAGCGCTCAGCGGGTTCTGCCCGAAAGCCATGCCGCCCCAGCCGGCCCGCATCACGAGCGCGAGCGCCACGATCAGCGGAATTCCAGTCAGAGCTATTTGGCGGTCGCGCCGCTCTTTCGGCTCGGCCAACCAATAGATGATGAGCGCGGCGGGATACGCGAGACCCGCGGGATGCAGGCTGACGGCGGCCCCGCACAAGAGCATTTGCGCAAAGAACCAGCCGCCGAGGGTGCCGCGTTCGTGGCTCAGCTTGCCGTTGAGCCACGAGGCGGTTCCGCAAATCGCCAGCAAAAAAGGCGCTGCCGACAGCGAGTCGATGCTGTTGACGGTCAGCGGCGCGATCAACAACAAGCCCGTCGCGAGCAGCGCCGCTTCCCCCTGGTCGTCCCGGGCGCGCCAGGAATAAAGCAAAGTTCCTGCCGCCGCCATGATGAGCAATGTCAGCCACTTCGCGGCAATCACCACGCCTGCCCACGGAAGGGCGAGCGGGAGAAAGAAGATCAACCGAATATCGGGCGCACCCAGGGTGAGGGCCGTGCTCGGAACCTGATCCGCGATGGACCACGCCAGCAGCAGCGCCTTCGACCCCTCTTCGGTAAGACCGTACGGGCCCGCGTGCAACGCGAAACCGACCAAGACGGCCCAGGGCAGCAACAGCCAGCCGGCCGAGGAACTTAAACGCAATGCGCGCAATTTCGCCGACGTGCTTTAGAGGACGCTTTGGATGGCGCTTTCGAGTTCGTTATAGAGCATCGAGCCCGCCTGTTCATAACGAACGACACCCCGGCTGTCGATGACGAATGTCCACGGATCGCCGGGCACTTGGTATGCCTTGTAAGCTTCCGGATCGACGTACTGATCCAAATGAACGAAAATCATTCTCGTCTGGTATTTCTGCATCAGCGACTTGATCATCTGCAGTTGCCGATCGCAGGGGGTGCAATGCGCCGGAGTCGCGAATTCCAGCAGCACCGGCTTGCCGGTGGCGATCGCTTGATCCACCGAGTACTCGTACATCCGTTCGTCCGGCTGCCGGTACGTGGTGATGCGAGACACATCCCCGCCCACATCGGCCAGGGTCTTGGTGTGCACTCGCGGTGCCGCCTCCCCCGTCTTCAAACTCATGGACAAGTTCAAGGATTGCTGGCTCCCGCCGCAGGCACCCAGCATCAGGACGGGACACACCAAAACCCATGCCCGAGCCGCCGCCCCTGCCATGGCTAGTTACCCTGTCCGGTTTTGTAGATGTTGTATCCCCAGATGATGTTCGCCAACAGCACCAGCGTGCCAAACGAGCCGACGGCCGCCATCAGATGTGAAACGGTACGCTCGACTTGCTCACCCGGATCGTATCCGCCGATGACGCCCGCCAAGGTGAAAAGCCCGACCATGCCGATGAGCCCTATGTTGTGCATCCAGAAGTGCACCTTCACCAAACGCAGGCTGTAAATCGGACGATTGACCAGACGCGGTACGAAATAATAAATCGCACCAAATATGGCCATCTCAACCCATCCCAACAAGTTGATGTGCCCATGGGCGAGCAGAATCAGCTTTCCGTGAGGCGCGGTATCGACAAACATGCGCAGCACCGGAACGCCGCCCATCACGGCGCCCCAGGAAAAGCCGATGATGGCGTAGACGATGCAGGCATACACAAACAGCAGCGTCATGCGCGTGTACTCGCTGTCGTTGATCGCCGCCGCCGGGGTCGCAGTCGCAGGCATTCCAATGATCGTCGCAGACATGCTAATGATCCTCGTGAGACGGGGAAGGGGTTGCCGAAGGGATCCCCTGAGGCCTTTCGTCCCTCAAATCATGATATTGGGACTTCCAAGTCGACGGCGCCCAAATCTTCACCATTTCATCGACGAATCCGGAGTGCGCTTCTACCGGCAGGCGTGCATCGGGCGATCCTTGGGAGGCCTTCAACTCGGACAAAAAGATGGCCAGGGAATGCAGATCGCTTTCCGGTAAATCGGCCACATAGGCCGCCGGCTTGCCGGGCCCGTGTTCCATGGTTTGCGCCTGATAAACGCTCTCGGGGTGATGCAGAAAGCCAACCAAGTAATCCATGCTGCGCAGCGAACCGATGCCGTCCAAACTGACCCCGTTATTGGTGCCGTTGCGCACCGCCCGGTGGCAGTTGGTGCAGCCCAACTCGCGAAAACGCTCGGACCCGACTCGTCCCTGCGCAGAGAAATCGAACGTCGCGGCAGAGGCATACATCTTCTTGCCGGAGTGCGCGCGATAAATCTCCATTCCAATGAAACTGATGACCGCAAACACCACGAAAAGACCCGCGATTCCGAACAGGATTTTCTCGCCCAACCGCAAGCCGCCGCTTTTCATCGTGTTTCCGCCGACCCTCCACGCGACCCAGCACCCACCATCGTCCCATCATTTGCCCAGGAGTAGACCCGGTGGAGGCCACGGCGTTCCCTCAGGCAGTGCGTCACTGAGTGGTTATGGGAACGCGGCCGTCCCCCACCGTGGTGGGCGGGGCCATTGCCAAGAAGGTCGCGAGATTATCGATGTCGCTATCGGTCAGGTTCTTGGCCATCTTGCGCATCATCGCGTAAGAATCGTTGGCTCGGCTCTCATCGCGCCAGCTCTTCAGCTGGTTTATGAGATACACATACTTCTGCTGGCCGATTCTCGGAAACAGCGGTGCCGCACCGCGGCCGTTGAAGCCATGGCAGGACGAGCAGGCCGACACTTTGCCCAGCACTCCGTACTTCACGATGGATTCGCCCAGGTATCGTTCGCCGATGGAGGTCCCGGCCTCCTTCAAGGCATTCAGATCGGAGAAATCAGGCGCTCCGTCCAACGTGCTGGAATAGGCCGCCACATCGCGCCGATCTTGCTCGGTGAGACCTCCCGCGTAGACCACCATGACCGCACCCGCCCCACTGGGCACGCGCTTACCAGTCGCGAGGTCTGACAGCTGCTTGACGAGATAGGGATAGCCGATATTCGCGAGCCGCGGAGCTCCCATCGCGTCCAAGCCCCAGCCGGTGGCGCCGTGACAGGTCTGGCAGGCGGTAACTGCATCGCCTTTGCCGTTCTCAAATATCGCCTTGCCCCGGGCGATCGACGCCTCGGACAGTTCGGACGGCTCCACTCCCACTCCCGCCTCACTGGCGCGAGTTGAGTGGGACCAGAAAACCACCATGCCGGCCAGCAATGAAGCAACCGCCATTTTATTCATAAATGCTTGTATAACCTTCATCCTAATCTCCCTGTCCGCCGCACGCTTTCCCCACGCTTCATCCCGCGCCGCACGTGGCGCCGCAGGCCCACCAGAAGCGGTCGAAGCTTACTACGGTTGCACTTGCGTATCCAGAGCACCCCCTGACGCCTTTGTCGGTTTCCGCCGCGCTTCATGCGCTGTGCTAACCTTTGCATCGCATGATCGAAACAATTGGTTTCATATTATTTATCCTGGCGGTGGTATTCGTAGCCATGGGGCCAAAATCTCCCGATAAAGATAAAAAGGAGAACGATTCCGATCCCAATAAGAATGAGAAGTAGTCAGCCGCTCCAGCTCACACCGGAGCTGCTGTCGGCTTGGCGCCACAAAGCGCCCCCGGTGGCGGCCATGATCCCCAACCGCCGTATCATCGTTCGTACCCCCGGAGTACACTCGAATTCGGGGAAGGACGGATCACAAAAATCAGAGGTTTGCCATGACAGCGATGCCAGCTACCGGCACAGTTCGAAATCTGCATGTCAACGTAACGCGAGTATCCATCGGCCGGCCTTTCACCTGGCTGTCTCAAGGATGGATGGACATGCGCCGGAACTGGGGTGCAAGCCTCGGCTATGGGGCGTTGATCGTCGGCCTGGGCTGGACGGTGCTGATGTTCAGCGGCACCCACCCGTATTATGTTGCCGCGGCATTTTCCGGATTCCTGCTGGGCGCCCCCATCATCTCTGCCGGTTTTGCCGAAATGTCCCGTCGCTATGGCGACGGTGAGCGGGCGACCTTCGACGACTCCCTATCCGCCTTTGCGCGCAGACCCGGATCACTACTCGCATTCGGCGCCATACTCGCCCTATGCGCTGCCATTTGGTTCGCGGTTTCCGCGGTCATGCTGGACACGGTTTTTCATGTGGCGGCCCCGAGCATGCGAGAAACTTTGTATCGCGGGTTTATCGACCAGATGAACCGGGATCAGGTGGAGGCGTATTTTGCCGTTGGCGGCTCGCTCGCTGCCCTGGTGTTCGTTCTCTCCGTGGTCTCCGTTCCTCTCATGATCGACAAGGGCGCCACCCCCGGGCAGGCCATGGCCACCAGCGTGCACGCGGCGTTCAGCAATATTCCGGCCATGATTGTTTGGAGCGCGCTGATCCTGGTACTGACCGTCATCGGCTATGCGCCGCTGCTGTTCGGATTGCTGTTTATCGGCCCGCTCCTCGGGCATGCGACTTGGCATGCCTATAAAGACATGATCCGCTAGAGCGACTTCTCACAGCGAGGCTGTCCAGGGAGAGCCTGCGACAGTACGCCTCCCCCTCGTTCCGATGCCGTGGTCAACACGGTCAGTTCGATGCTGCAAGCCGCCGCCAGGTTGCGACGCAATCGCATCTCGTCGTTGGATGTCACATCTACTCCCTTTCCAGGATCGCACCCCTATACGTAAATGCACGTATTTAAAACTTGCCGCTCAGGCGATATATCTGCCGTAAAGAAGCAAGGAGAAAGCATGGTTCCTCATACGATCATTTGCGCCTCGATTGTTTGCGCGGCAGCGCTGATGTCGACCCCCGCAGCGCGCGCAGCGGATGAAGAGGCGGCACGAGAATTAGCTCGCGCCAACAACTGCTTCAAGTGCCATTCGGTGTCGAAAGACAAGGACGGACCGGCCTACCACAAGGTCGCCGAAAAATTCAAGGATAAGCCGGACGCCGAGCAGACGCTGATTCACCACATTACGTCCGGCGAAAAAGCGAAGTTTCCCGACGGTCACGAAGAAGATCACAAGATCGTCACGACCGATCCGCCGAACGACATGAAGCAGATCAAGAACCTGGTGGACTGGATACTGGCGCAGTAAGGCCTGTTCTCAAGGATTTGAAGATCTTCCGGTGGAGGGACCATCGGAGGTGAGGCGATACGACAACGCTGTCGCGCTGGTCGGTACGAGTTACAGGGAGACAGGGATGCGCGTGATACGACAAACACTCCGCGGTGCGGTAGTGGCAATTGCATGCATCGCAGGGGCGGCAGCCGCGGGTCCAATTACCAATGCCGACACGGCGCCTGCCGCCGCCGCACCGACGGCGGCACCGGGGGCACCGGTACCTGGGACGCCGTCGACCGGCTCTCGCGCGGAGCAGGCGTTGCGCAGAGACGCGCAGTGTACGCGCTGTCACGATGAGAGCGAGACCAAGCCGATCCTCGCCATTTATCAAACGAAGCACGGGGTCAGAGGTGATCCCTCCACGCCCACCTGTCAGGACTGTCACGGTGAGAGCGAAAAACATCTGCGTGGGGCTGCCGACGCGCACGGACGCGCACCACCGGATATCGTGTTCAACAAGGGATCGTATCCGGTCAGCGACCCGAAGACGCGCGCCACGCAGTGTCTGACCTGTCACCAGGGGACCAACCGCACGCGCTGGGACGGTGGCGTCCACCAAGCCAATGACATGGCCTGCAACAATTGCCACACAATTCACGCTGCCTCCGACCCGCTGCTGACGCGCAATACGCAACCGGAGGTGTGCTTCACCTGTCATAAGGAACAGCGCGCGGACACGTTGAAAGTGTCCACGCATCCGCTGGACGCAGGCAAGATGGCCTGCACGGACTGCCACAATCCTCACGGAGCAGCCGGTCCCAAGCTGCTCAAATTCAACACGGTGAATGAGACTTGCTGGCAGTGCCACGCCGACAAGCGTGGACCGTTCCTGTGGGAGCACCAGCCGGTGGTGGAGGACTGCACCAACTGCCACACCCCGCACGGCTCGAACATCACACCGTTGTTGAAATCCCGCCCGCCGTTCCTGTGTCAGGAATGCCACGACGGTCCGCACAACTCGAAGAACCCTGTCGGACCGAACGCCGCAGGATTCCAAGGCGGCCTGTCCGGCGTCAACGCGGCCGGTACAGGACTAATTTTTCCGAGCACGCAGGCGGCGGCACGCGGTTGCATGAACTGTCACGCCATGGTCCATGGATCGAACGATCCTGCCGGTGCGTTCTTGCACCGTTAAGTAGGGGGAAAGTCATGAACGCTCGTCTTCATCGTGGGTGGCTCGGCTCCAGGCCACGCTCGCGGATCGTCTTGCTTGCACCGCTCTTGTTCTCTCAGGCAGTCGTGGCACAGAAGGCAGCCGATGCGGATAACCCGGACGTAACGGCGCTGACTCAGCCGACCAATTTTGTTCAGCTTGGCGGCGAAGTGGCCACGCAGGACTCTGACAAGTTCGGCGAGTACAACGGCCTGTATAACAAGGGCCCCAATGCGATTGGCGACTTCAGCCTGGCCGGCGGCAGCGGTTACGGCGCCGATACCGGAACGATGCGCTACAAGGTATTCGGCACCGACGTGGGTACGACCAGTACCACGATCGGCGCCGCCGCTGCCGATGAAGGCGTCTGGAACCTCGGCGCCAGCTTTGATGATCTGCGCCATCAATTGACCCGGAGTTACCAGACACCCTTCGACGGATCCGTGGGCGGGAACAATTTCAATCTGCCCTTCGATTTCGGCGTCATCGACACAGCCCACAAGCCGGCAGGCTTCAAGACGGCGCCCGGCACGAATCAGCTTACCGCAACCCAACTCGGGGACTTCCACCCCGATGACATCCATTCCGACCGCAAGAATGCGTCGTTGACGGCCGGCCATACACTCAGCAACTCCTTGGACGTGCAGGTCTCGTACAACCATCTATTCCAGACGGGCGCAAAGCTCCTTGGCGTGGCGGGCGACCAGGTCAACACCCCGACCGGGTCTGCCTACACGTGGGCGGGGCAGACTCCGCTGGTCATCCCGAACCCAACGGACTCGGGTACCGATACGATCAAGCTGGCACTCAACTGGGCCGGCACGCGCGGTTGGGCCACCGCGGGCTACTACGGCTCGATCTATTCCGACCACTACAGCAGTGTTTCCTGGAACAACCCGTTCGTGAAGGCCCCTGCATCCGTGGCCACCGGCACGCTCTCGGCGTTTCCCGTGGATACGATCAGCACTTTTCCCAGCAATATTTTCAATCAACTCAACTTGACCGGCGGTTACGTATTCGGACCGAGTACGCGGCTGGTGGCCGGCGCTTCCTATGGAATCAGTCAGCAGAACGCGGCGTTTCCCCAAACCGGCAACATCGGCTTGACGCCTCTCGGCCTGCCGGGAAGCTCGCTCAACGGCTATGTTGCGATCGAGCACTTCGATGTGAAGCTCACGGATCAGTCATGGCGGCCCCTGACAGTGAGCGCCGGGTTCAAATTCGACGAGCGTAACAATGAGACGCGCTCGAACGCTTACGTCTTCAACACCATCAACGAGCCGGCGAATCAAACCGAGACCTCGGTCAATGCGCCGATGAGCAACAAAAAATTGCAGACCGCGCTATCCGGAGATCTGCGCGTGTCGTCCCGTCAGCACCTCTCACTCGGCTACGAATACGTCGACACCCGGCGTTGGTGCAACAACGCTTTGGCCAACAACCAACAGGGAAGCTTGGACGGTGCGACGACCGGCGGTTGGACCGCCTACACGGCTGCTACCTGTGCGCAGGTTCCCGACACCCGGGAAAACAAGTTGACGGCGGGCTACCGCCTGCACGCGGCCGATGACCTTAACTTCCGGGCGAGCTATCAATATTCCGATCGCAAGGCGGATCTCAGCCCGAGCTTCTACAACCCGATGCAGGCGGTGGACAATCCGGCCGGCGCCGGCGCCGGCGCCGAGGGGTACGAGGTGCTGGGATTTGTGTCCTTCTTCGAGGCTTCACGGCACGAGCAGATCGCCAAGGCCGGCGCGGACTGGCAGCCCGGCGAGAAGCTGTCGATGAGCCTGAGCGGTCGATACACCAAGGATGTTTACACCGATCTGATGTACGGCGTCCAGAACTCCAACGCTGGCAGCGCAAATTTCGACACGAGCTACGTATTCAACAGCCGGCGCGAGATCTCGTTCTATGCCACCCACCAGAGCACGAATCGCAACCTGACCAATCTGTACAAAGTCCTGGCCTCGAAGCCTTCGGCAACCGGGCTCAGTGGGTTTGCGGGAGAGACGTGGACCAACAAGATGAAGGAAAACGACAACACGTTCGGGATCGCCGGCAAGCAGGACGGGGTGTGGCACGGTCGCGTCGACCTCAAGGCCGATGCGAGTTACTCGCTCGGCGGTTCGACATACAGCACCTCGCCATTCGCAGGCGCGGATTTGGAGGGCAATACCTGCAGCGCCGCCTATTACGAGACCTGCGGCACTCTTCCCACGATTCGCAACAACACCCTGCGTGTCCGGCTGACCAGCGCCTATAATTTCCAGCGGGCGGGTACCGCGTTTCTGGGCTACACGTACCAGCGGCTGACTTCGGACGATTTTATCTACAACGCCTACCAGTACGGCTCGACGCCGGCCACCCTGTTGCCGACCAATCAGCAGTCACCGAGCTACAACCTCAGCGCGATATACCTGGCGTATCGCTACACCTTTCGTTGACGGACGGACAGCATGAGCGATCGACCTGATCCCGAAGTGGGCAAGACGCCCGGCGTGATGCAGCGATGTTGGCGGACGCTGCGCCGACCCAGCGTCAAGTACTCTCTGCTCGCTCTGTTGTCGGTGGGCTTTGTGCTCGGCATCGTGTTCTGGGGTGCGTTCAATACCGGCCTGGAGGCGACCAACCGCCTCGACTTTTGCATTTCCTGTCACGAGATGCGCGATAACGTCTACCAGGAGTACAAGAAGACGGTCCACTTCAGCAACCGGACCGGCGTCCGCGCCATCTGTTCCGACTGTCATGTGCCGCACGACTGGACGCACAAGCTCATTCGCAAAGCCAAGGCATCGTTCGAAATATGGGCAAAAATCACCGGTCGAGTGGACACTCGCGAAAAGTTCGAGACCAACCGCATGCGGTTGGCGACAATCGAGTGGGATCGCATGAAGGCCGCGGGCTCACGCGAATGCCGGAATTGCCACAGTTTCGATGCCATGAATCCGGAAGTGCAAAAGCAGACCGTCTACCACAAGCATATGGAGGCGCAGGCAGCCGGGCAGACCTGTATCGATTGCCACAAGGGCATCGCGCATCATTTGCCGAAGGAATACCACGACCCTGACGAGGACTGAGGATGCGCTGTCTACTCGGCGAATCCCACGATGACGACAATCAGGATTCCCAGCGGACACACGTAATGCAACGCGAACAGGAGCAGGGAGCGTAGCCCCGCTGCAGAGGTGATCACCCGTCGGGGAGGTGAGGCTTGCAAGCCTAGCGTTGGGCTTGGAGGCTCGATGACATTGGGAGCCAGACCTGACGCCGGATCACTGTCCCCGGCCCTTGCTGTTGTCCGGACTGAGCGATCGCGATGTAGAAATACGAGCCCTGCGATCGCAATGACCGCGGCAATATCCGCACGTACAAGCGCGTCGTGCGATAGCCGGAGGGAAACGTTTGGATCGCCACGGCCTCTGGCACGTAGTCCACGTCCGGTTTTGCTGTAGCGGGTTCGGTCCACCATGTGAACGCGCTATCTTTTTGCAGCAGATTGCGATGTAGTCGAATCTCGGCGAAGTGATCGTCCGATTTCACTTGGGTCGGCTCAACCGAGATCGTAAGCGGTATCGCCCTTGTCACCGCCTTCGCCCGGGGCGCGTCGTAGGCAATGGGCCTTCTCGCGGAATCGCTCGGCTGCATCACGACGACATTGGTCTCGGGCCCCACATCGGGGGAGGCCGCGGGGACGTCTGCATTCGCCGTTACCGAGCGCGCCGGAGGAGGCACGTCGATTGCCTTGGACGCAACAGTTGACCTGAAGTGCGCCAAAAACGCTGCAGTTGTGACGGTCATGACAAGAAAAAGGGCCGCGGCGCGCCACGGCATCTTGGATTGCACCTGACTCGACTGCGTGAGTTCTTGCAACGGGGTCATCGAATGCTCTCGGACGCCCTCCTTCATCAATCGATGCATCCACAAACGCACACTGATTGAACGCCCACCACGATGCCAGGACAGCCCTTTCTGTACAGCTCTCCACTGTCGACCGGTCAGGCCATTAGGGCGCACCAAGCTCACATGGTAATCCCGGGCGAGCGTCGCTGGCCGCAATCCAAATGGATGAGTTCCCGCCAACAGCTCGTAGCCGATGCAAGCCAGGGCATATAGATCGTCGCGCGGATCCGCGCGTCGACCCTCCAACTGCTCGCAGCTCGCATACCCAGGCGCGGCGGACCGTGACTTTGCCCCCATGAACCTGTGCGCAGCACCGAAGTTCAGGATGCGGAGTTCGCCCTGAGAGGTTATGAAAATGTTTCCCGGGCTGAGGCCGCCATGAACAACCCCGCGCTCGTGAGCGTGCGCCAATCCTGCCCCGAGCTGGCGGATCAGGTCCCAAGCCTGCGATTTTCGCATCGCCCCGGGACCTATTCGGTCCAAGACGTTGCTGAGCGACTCGCCGTCGAGCAGCTCCATCGTGAAAAAAACCACATCCGCGTCGCGGTCCAGTTCGTAAACGTTCACTATGTTTCGATGCGACAGGACTTGGGCGCTGTGGAACTCAAGGCGCAGGTTCGCAACAGCCTCCGCCGAGCAATCGCCTCCAGCGTGCAGTATCTTCAACCCCACAAATTGAGACT
>JBEKHO010000052.1:0-31191 GCA_050012215.1 Steroidobacteraceae bacterium | reverse complement strand
TTCCCGACCCTCTTGTGCTTGCCTTCTATTTCTCGTCCTACGACAACAAAATCTTTCAACTCATCATTTTGCGCAATCAGTCCGGCACCTGACGAAAGTCTTGTAAATATTCCGACCCATATCCGGCGCCATCCGTAACCGCCGAGATATACCTCATCGTTTAGGCGACTGGGCCGCCCACTTCCGATAGCAGCCGCACCTCATAAGCTGATCAGACCAGCGAGGCCGGTCAGAAACGTTGCACTCATAGGGAGCTGCAGATGGGGAGGGGTGCTCCGCCCGTGCCCCCGACGCACGATCATTCGAGCTGCTTAGGTAACAGGGCTTTGCACTGTCTTACGCCTCATAACACCCGATCCAATAGCCCTCGTGCCATCTTCTGCCCTGCTGCTCTCAACGGATTTGTCTTGGTCCTCTTTAGCTACATGAGGAATTAATATGCATCTCTCTACGGTTGGATACGTTCACACTTTCTTCGGTCTCGTTGGTGTCGTGCTCGCATTTTATATGCTAATTAGGAACCGAAAGATTGACCCAAAGAGCTCCGCTGGGATGGCTTATTTCGTTGCGGTAACGGTCAGCTGCATTTTGGTGTTTGCTCTGCCGCGAAACGCTCCGGGTTTTAATCCTGTTCCTGGTTACATTCTGACTCTCTTAACGTTAGCTTCCTTATTTCTGGGCTTCTTTATTCGCTTTTCTAAAATTCGTGCCAGCAGGTACATCGAAGCCTTGGGACTCTCTGGAAGTCTCTTTTTCTCAATGGTGCCGGCAATCAACGAAACTCTAACGCGACTCCCAGTTGGTGCGCCGTGGGCCTCGTCGCCTCAGGATCCTCTTGTCCTAAAATCACTAGGGGTGTTAGCCATTCTCTTTGTGGCCCTTTGCGTCGCACAAATCGCAAATATTCGAAAATCAAAACGACCGTGAATGAACTTAATTATCATGGCAATCGGCGAAGTGAGCTCCGAATTCCCCTGGCCAATGCTGCGTTCGGCAGTGCGGATGTTTGAACACGGCCCACACGCGGTATACGAGTGTGGCCGGTGGGAGCTGGATCTCGCTCGGCGTGAACTGCGGGCGTGTGGAGTCCCGGTTCCTCTGGGGAGCCGAGCGTTGCAGATCTTTGCAGTGCTGGTTGAGTCGGCTGGGAAACTCGTCGCCAAGGACGAGCTCATGGCTCGTGTCTGGCCGGGCGGGATCGTCGAGGAAAATACGCTCGAGGTCCATATCTCTGCGATCCGCAAGGCGCTTGGGCCCGATCGCGGAACGCTGAGGACGACCTTCGGTCGGGGCTATCGCCTCATGGAGGCCTGGACGATTCGCAATCGGAGCACGCCGGCAGATTCGGCCGCACTCGATTCCACGCGAATGTCCGTCCAACCGTTTATGAGCAATTTGCCCGCGGCGACGTCTGAGGTTATCGGCCGGACCGCGGCCGCGCGGCAGCTGCAGGATCTTCTGTGCGCCCACCGAGCCGTCACGCTGACCGGACCGGGCGGGAATGGGAAAACCACGCTGGCGCTGGAGGTTGCCCGTAGCCTGCTCCCGTCTTTGAAGGGCGATTGTTGGCTTGTTGACGTGGGACCCCTGTCGGATCCCGCTCTCCTGCCGTCTATGGTCGCTCGCGTGCTTGGCTTGAAGTTGGGCGGCAAGGAGATTTCCGCGGAATCCGTCGCTCGCGCCATCGGAGGAGAAAGGCTTCTCCTGGTACTCGACAATTGCGAACATGTCATCGACGCGGCGGCGACACTGGCCGAAACGGTCATTCGTCTGTGTGCGGCCACCTCGATTATGGCGACGAGCCGCGAGGCGCTGCGAATCGAGGGCGAACACGTCTTTCGCGTTCCCCCGCTGGATGTGCCGAGACCGCATCAGCTGGAATCAGACATTGTCCTCGGACACAGCGCCGTTCAGCTGTTCATCGACAGGATGAGGGCGTTGAACTCGGCCTTCTCGCCGCATAGTGAGAGCCTTCGCGCAATTGCCGCCATCTGTCGCCGTCTCGACGGCATGCCGCTTGCGATCGAATTTGCGGTGGCTCGTGCCGCGGTGCTCGGACCCGAGCTGGTTCTTGCCGGCCTGGATGAGCGATTCGGATTGTTGACCGGCGGGCGCCGCACGGCACTAGCGCGACATCAGACGCTGCGCGCGACGCTCGACTGGAGCTATGAATTACTACCCGAAACTGAACGCTGCCTGCTGCGCCGAATGGGTATTTTCGCTGCTGGGTTCACGCTCGAGGCTGCGAATGCCGTGATGAGCGACCAAGGTCACACCGCGCCCGTAGTCCTCGAGAAGCTCACAAGTCTCGTCGCCAAGTCGCTTGTTGAATTGGATGGACCGGCACCTAGCGGTCGCTGGCGGTTGCTCGAGACGACACGGGCGTATGCGCTCGAGAAATTAGTCCAACTCGGTGAAAGGGATCAGATCGCGCGACGCTATGCCGAATTCTTTCGAGACCGCCTCGGGCGGCCCATCCATGGCTCGCAGCAACCACCCACGGCCGAGGAAATGACGCGACATCGTCGAGAGATCGACAACGCGCGCACGTCCCTCGTCTGCGCATGACAACTATCTCACCGAGCCGCAAGGTCGTCACACTTATCAATGTATTCACCGTCGAGCCCGCGAATCAGCGGCAGCTCGTTGAACTGCTCGCCCGCGCGACCGAGAGATCTGTGCGCCATGAGCCAGGTTTCGTTTCGGCCAGTCTGCATCGAAGTCTCGATGGTACAAAGGTCACGATGTACGCTCAATGGCGCAGTATCGAGGACTACCAAGCCATGCGCGCGAATCCTGCACCGTTGCCCTATTTGCAGCAGGCACTCGCAATCGCACAATTCGATCCTGGAATGTATGAGGTGGTCGAAACCTACTCTGGGTCTGCATAAGAATCCCAGCCTCTTCATCGCGGCGGCGGCCCCGCTTCGGTAGATGGTATTTAGAGTCCAGGCCTTTCCGGCGATTGCGCAGCTGAGCAGCGTGTCGGTTAGCGGCTAATTCAATCTATGGTAACGCGGCTGGAAAGCTCTCGTAATTCAGAATTGTCTTCAGCATTATTCAGCACAACCCCAAGGAATCGATCCACCCGCTGTAAGTAGGATGTTGATCAGCGAGGTGAGCGATGTACACTTTCGATGCTCAGACTAGCCCTGTAACCGATTCCCCGTCTGATGTGCGATCCAACCGGGTGCACCGAAACATCGTTGGTGACGAGCCAGCCTGGCGAGTTCCAGACGGTGATTCAGCCGTCGCGTTATCGGGGTCGAAGGTAATTGCCACGCGATGGTACGCCAGCAGCGGGCGGACTCAAGAGTTTGAAGCCGAAACTCCCGCGGACTGCCACGTCGTCAAGATCGTATTGCGAAACACGAATATTCGGTTTGGGGTGGGCGGCCGAACGGTACAGGATGGTGCCATTACACCGGGAACGATCCACGTCACCGGGCCCTCCAACCCGGTGCGTTGCCTATTTCGAGGGCCGTACGATGTCTTGCACCTTCACGTACCCAACAATCTAATTGCTGAATGCGCCCGCGACATGACCGGCCGTACAATGGCGGTGCTCGGTTCGAACGACGTTCCCCGTAGGGATATGACGGTCGATGCACTGTCGCGCGCGTTGCTTGATGCCGACCGAATCGGTGGCTCGTTCGGACAGCTCTATGCGGACTGCATTGGGATCGCCATCATTGCAAGGCTCCTCGCCTCGGCAAATCGCATTGCAGAACGACCGAAGGTGAGCGTACTTGCGCGATGGCGATTGAAGCGAGCGATCGATTATTTCGAGGCCCAGATCGGTAAGCCCGTGAGCCTCGCCGCTGCTGCCTCCTCGGCGGGCCTATCACGCATGCATTTCGCGGCGCAATTCCGGGCTGCCACGGGTCTGAGGCCTCACGAATACCTCTTGCGCCGTCGAATTGAGCGCGCTCAAGAGATGCTCGCAGAGACCGGCATGTCTCTGGTGGATATCGCGCTATCGGTTGGGTTTCAAACCCAGTCGCACTTTACCAGCGTATTCAAGCGCTACGCGGGACAGCCGCCGCGTGCGTGGCGCGAGTCGCGGGGTCTCACCTGCGTCCGCGCCCGGAGACTTGAATTGAATTTCCAACCAAAGAGGGGCAGATTACCATGATGAACAGACGTACTTTTTCGGCTGCCCTGGTTGGCAGTGCTGCCGCTTCGTTCATTTCCACCCGCGGCCTGGGTGCGAACTCCGCTCCGCTCGTGGCGCGCAATGTTGTCCTTGTGCACGGCCTGTTCGCCGATGGATCGTGCTGGTCCGAGGTGATCGCACGATTGCAGGCGGCCGGACTCAATGCCACGGCCGTGCAAAACCCTCTGACGACACTATCTGAGGCGGTTGCATCGGCGCAGCGTGTGCTGGATCGGCAGGATGGCCCGACCGTGCTGGTCGGGCACTCCTTTTCCGGAATGATCGTTACCGAAGCCGGCGTGCATCCGAACGTGTCAGCTCTCGTCTATGTGGCGGCGCGGGCGCCGGACGCGGGCGAGGATTACACGGCCTTGGCCAAGTCGTTTCCGACGCCCCCCGCGTCGGCCGGCATCCTCTTCGACGGCGATGAGGGACGTTTGAGCGAGGCGGCGTTCCTGCGCGATTTCGCGGGCGACCTGCCGAAAGCAAAGGCGAAGGTTCTGTATGCGGTCCAGGAACCGTTTCAAAAGGCCCTGCTGGCCGGCAAAACGACGCAGGCGGCATGGCGATCGAAGCCGAGCTTCTACGCCGTTTCGACAGAAGATCGGACTATCAATCCAGACCTAGAACGCTTCATGGCCAAGCGCATGGGCGCCAAGACAATCGAAGTGAAGTCAAGCCATCTCTCCATGATCTCCCATCCCGACGAGATCGCCCGGCTAATCCAGGAAGCTGCCGGACACCGTGCGTAGCAGGGGCGGGCGATCACACCTGGGAAGCCTGTAGCGGCGAGGTTTGGATCGACGGAAGTGGCTCCGGGTCGAAGGCTACGAACTGCCGTTGGGTTCACATATCGTGACCCCGAGGCGCGGCTACCTGCATCACGGCATCTAGGGCTTGATCGGCCCTGGGAGCACGCGAACGAGCCAAGCGGATCGGATTCCTTGCGGCATTGGCCTTGCCGGGCGGGCGTGACGCCCGCCCGGCAACCTCAAGCCTTGATGAAGGCGAGCAGGTCTTCGTTGACCTGATCCTTCATCGTCGTGCAGAGTCCGTGCGGAGCGCCCTTGTATACCTTGAGCGTGGCATTCGGCAGGAGTTTCGCCTGCAGCGTCCCCGCATTGGCGAAAGGCACAATTTGATCATCGTCACCTTGAATGACTAGCGTCGGGATGTTCATGCGCTTCAGGTCCTCGGTCTGATCCGTTTCGGAGAACGCCTTGATGCAAAGGTAGGCGGCGGGGAGTCCCGCCATCATCCCTTGCAGCCAGAAGGATTCACGCACTCCCTCCGAGGTCTTGGCGCCGGGCCGGTTGTAGCCGTAGAACGGCAACGTCAACTCCTTGAAGAATTGCGAACGGTCGGCTTGCACGCCGGCTCGGAGGCCATCGAAGACACTGAGCGGCACGCCGCCGGGATTGCCCGGTGTCTTTACCATCAGCGGTGGGACGGCGGCAATTAAGAGCGCTTTGGCCACGCGCTTTGTCCCGTGCCGGCCAATATAGCGCGCAACCTCGCCGCCGCCGGTGGAGTGTCCGACATGCACTGCATTTTCCAGGTGAAGCTTCTCGGTCAGTTCGGCGAGATCGTCGGCGTAAGTATCCATGTCGTTGCCAGTCCAAGGCTGGCTCGATCGACCATGGCCACGCCGGTCGTGCGCGACACATCGATATCCGCGAGCCGCCAGGAAGAGCATCTGATCTTCAAACGCATCCGCAGACAGCGGCCAACCATGGCTAAATACCACGGGTTGCCCGCTGCCCCAGTCTTTGTAATAGATGTTCGTGCCGTCTTTGGTAGTAATCGTGCTCATCGAGTGTGTTCCTTGGGTGGGCGAGGCAGAAGAATGCGCATGTTCGGCCGCTGCAGCAGGCGCCGTGGATGTTAGGCTCGCGGCGGCAAGGACGCCGGCGCCGCCGACTAAGACGCTGCGTCGGGAGGTCGTGGTGACGGTCGAAATCGTTCGCTCGTTCATGGAATCCTCATGTTTATGGTTGGTTAATAACGAGATCGCAACAGTTGATCAAACGGAAGGACAGCGCCACCTCGCGCGCGCTCTCGGTCTCGTCCCCGCGCTGCACGTGCAATGACGTCGGCTACGGCATCCGGCGACCAGCTTGAGCCATCCGCCCAAGCCCCGTGGATGAGAATGACGTCTTTCGTCTTGAAAACAGGGTCGTCTTCCGCCCGCACTAGATTGGCTGTGAAAAGGGCTAGTGCCGTCCCCACCAACGATGCCAACATCAATGTGCGCGTTTTTTGACTTGGCATCTTATTATCCTCCAAACAAGGCAGCTGACAGCGCAGGGGGATGAGCATAGATTTCATAACTGGCTCCAATTGGGGTGGTGGTTGTCGTCGTGGTCTTTCGTGGAGGTCTTGGCACCTCACTTGGCGGAGCGTCTGTTTATTCGCTCCGAGAAGGACCTTAATCACGGGACGCAATTGAATCTTCCCGGATCGCCGGCCCGATGTTTTAAGCGCACTGCGTCTACGGAGCGGGGCCGGGGTCAGAGCCCTAAGTCAGAAAGGCCTTTGTAGTCGGAAGGACGAGGCCCGGATCGATCCCAATGGAACTTGCGCTCGGTTTCCTGGATCGGGAGGTCATTGATGGAAGCGAGACGCTGTTGCATGAGCCCATTGGCCGCAAATTCCCAGTTTTCGTTACCGTATGACCGAAACCAATTGCCGGTATCGTCACGCCACTCGTAGGCGAAGCGCACCGCTATACGGTTTTCGGTAAACGCCCAGAGCTCCTTGATCAGACGATAGTCCAGTTCTTTCGCCCATTTGCGTGTGAGGAAGGCCACAATCTCGGCGCGTCCGCGAACGAATTCTGACCGGTTTCGCCAATAGCTTTCCGGCGTATAGACATGAGAGACCAGCTCAGGGTTGCAGGTATTCCAGCCGTTCTCGGCGCCTCGAATCTTTTGAATGGCGGAATCACGAGTGAAGGGTGGTAAAGGCGGGCGACTCTCAGTCATGTGGGATCCTCATTGTGGATGGGTTGGATCGTATATCGGTGAGCACACCTTCTTCTTTCAGCTATAGCCAACGATTTCCCTGAATGCACGATACCGGTAGGAGACTGATACGAGAGTTCGTTCTCAGGCGCGGACAGATAGCTCGACCAGAATTTGCAGCTGCTTGAGCAAGACAAAATCACGTCAATGACCCGTCAGCCACGCACTGGAGGGCGCGCACAATAGCGGCATCAAGCTCCAGCGCGACCATCGTGACTCTCTCGTCCCCAAACTGCCCGAAAAGGGTGGAAGGCTTGTCGTATTCGAAAACCGCGTGCCCTTGCTCATTCTCGTAGAGGACGATCCGGAACGGAGCATACATTGCGGCCGCGAGTTGGTGCCGGGTCATCTTCGACGCAGTTAGGGGATTCCCGACATCGTACTGGAGCACCTTGCGCGCGAGGCCGGCGATTTGCAGGAGACTTCCGTGGTCTCGGCTCTGAAGGATCGCGAGCTCCGGACCGCGCCCGAGCTCTCGGGTGGCGCGCTCGACCTCGCCGCTCCGGAGCAAGACGGTGATTCCTAGTTGCCACCCCCCTATAGGCGGCTTTCCTGGGTCCGGGCAGAGTTGCCGGTAACCGCCAACCACCGCGCCGTGGAGCGAAATATCGCGCTCTTGGTTCTCAATGAGCGCGACAGGTGATGCACTCAATCAGCCATCAAGAAACGTCACCGCCTGGCGAACGAACTCGCCATGGTATTGAAAAATGCCACCATGGCTCGCGTCGGGAAAGATGCTGAGTGTGGCATTCGGCAGTTTCTGATACAGCTCAAAAGAGTTGACCGTGGGAAACATGGTGTCGTCATCGCCGTTCGCGACCAGCACAGGGTGGGTAATGGTCTTTAAGTCATTAGCAGGCGACGTGCCCCATTTGGTGATGGCCACTGCCTGAGCCTGAATGGTTTCGTTACTAACCGCCGCGTCTTTATCGGCGGTCCGTTCACTGAGTCGCGTCAAGAACTCACTCGCGGACTTTTGGCTGGTCAGGGACGGGGTAAAGAACAGGAAGGTTTTCGGATGCTTCCTTTCGGCTGCGCTGCGCTGCATGGCCGTCTGCAGCACTTCGCCGATCTTGGCGATTCCAGCACCGCCGGCCGGGCCGGTGCCGGCGAGAATGATCTTGCGGACGAGAGTCGGGCGTTCATTTGCGATCACTTGGGCGATGAAGCCGCCGAGGGAATAGCCGAACAGGTCTACCTTCTTCAGTCCCAGGGCGTCCACGAACGCCGCGGCGTCGTGCGCCATAGCATGCACATCGTCTGGCGTTTGGCCCTCTGACCTGCCGACGCCACGATTGTCGAATGTGATGACATGGTGAGACTTCGCGATGCCGTCGACGACGCTAGGGTCCCAGTCGTCCAGGCCGGCGGTCAGGTGATGAAGGAATACCACGGGAATCCCGTTCTTGGGGCCCAGTTCGCGATAAGCAAATGCCACCCCGTTTACTTTGACGGTCTTCGTTTCTGTTCGTATGTAAGCGCTCACAGTACTCTCCTGATGATGCAATGAATGTAAGGTGATCCAATAGAATAACGATCGTTACAGTAACGAACGCTATGCTATGATCGGAACCAAGTCAAGTGGAAGATCAATTCTTATGCGGTACTCGACCGATCAAAAATTGAAAGCGCGCCGTTCGATTATCGAGTCCGGCGCCAAGGTATTGAAAACGGGCGGATTTGCTGGTGTCGGTGTCGACCAGGTTGCCGCCGCCGCGGGGGTTACCTCGGGATCGCTATATTCGAATTTCTCGGGCAAGGAAGATCTTCTTAAAGAGATCATCGGCGAGTATCTCGGCGCGCCGTATACCGACGTGCGGGAGGGCGACAAGGTCGACTGGCATGCGCGGCTTAAAGAGTTTTTGACAGGCTATATCAGCGCGCACCATCGCGACAATCCGTCGGTTGGGTGTGTCATGCCGGCGCTGAGCGCCGATGTATCGCGAGCAAGCGCTGCGGTACGGCGTGTGTATCAGCAAAGGATGAATGAGTTCATCGACAAAATGGCTAAAGCGCTCGAAGGGGGCACGCGACGACAAAGGCGTGACCGAGCATGGAGCATAGTCGCACTAATGGTGGGATCGCTGACGGTGGCTCGCGCGCTTCCAGACGGTGATGAGGCAAATGAGATGGTCAATGCCGCGCTTCAAAGCGCGCTGGACTTACTATCGGAATGAGCGAGGTAAGTCCTGACACGATCGGCCGTCAGCGATACGACGAGTGATTCAACGGGCAGATGCGGCAACGGTTCCATTGCCGACACAATGGGGACCAAGCGCTCCGGGGTACCCTCAGGAGAAAGGAACGATAACGATGTCCGATGAGACTGCTGCACATGGCCAGTGGCAATTTTGGATAGATCGCGGGGGCACCTTTACCGACCTGGTCGCGCGCCGGCCGGATGGGACGCTCGTGACGCACAAGCTGCTATCCGAGAATCCGGAGCGCTACCGCGACGCCGCCATCCACGGCATCCGCGAGCTGCTTGGTCTCGCGGCGGACGCAGACATCCCGGCGCCCGCCATCGAAGCAGTCAAGATGGGGACCACCGTAGCGACCAACGCGCTGCTCGAACGCAAGGGCGAGCGCACGCTGTTGGTCATCACGCGCGGGTTTCGCGACGCCCTTCGCATCGGCTATCAGAACCGGCCTCGTATCTTCGATCGGCACATAAGCCTGCCCGCGCTGCTTTACGAGCGTGTCGTCGAGGTGACCGAGCGCATCAGCGCGCAGGGCAATGTGCTGCGGCCGGTGGATGCCGCAGAAGTCCAGCGCGATCTCGAGGCCGCCTACCACGACGGCATCGTTTCGGCCGCGATCGTCTTCATGCATGGCTACCGCTATCCGGCACACGAATGCCAGGTCGCCGATCTCGCCCGCGCCATCGGGTTCACGCAGGTGTCGGTCTCGCACGAAGTCAGTCCGCTCATGAAGCTGGTTGGGCGCGGCGACACCACCGTGGTCGATGCGTACCTCTCACCGATCCTTCGCCGCTACGTTGACCAGGTGGCGGAAGAGCTGGGGCCGGAGGCGACACGGCCGCGGCTGCTGCTCATGCAGTCCAACGGCGGCCTGACCGAGGCACGACGCTTCCATGGCAAGGACAGCATCCTCTCGGGGCCGGCTGGCGGGGTCGTCGGCATGGTACGCACCGCGGCAATGGCCGGTTTCGGAGAGATCATTGGGTTCGACATGGGCGGGACCTCGACCGACGTGTCACACTTCGCCGGCGAGTACGAGCGCACATTCGAAACGGTGGTCGCCGGCGTGCGTATGCGGGCCCCCATGATGCAGATCCACACCGTCGCGGCCGGCGGAGGCTCGATCCTATTCTTCGATGGCGCACGCTTCCGTGTTGGCCCGGAATCCGCCGGTGCTGTGCCGGGTCCGGCCTGCTATCGCCGCCGTGGGCCCCTCACGGTCACGGACTGCAATGTCATGCTCGGACGCATCCAGCCCGCGTTCTTTCCGAAGGTTTTCGGCGCGAACGCCGATCAGCCGATCGATGTCGACGCCTCGCAGACGAAGTTTGCAGAACTCGCGCGCCAGGTCCTTGCGGGCACCGGGCGATCGCATACGCCGCGGTCGATCGCGGCCGGCTTTCTCGAGATTGCAATCGAGAACATGGCGAACGCAATCAAGAAGGTTTCGATCGCACGCGGCTATGACGTGACGCGGTACACGCTGGCCTGCTTTGGCGGTGCCGGCGGGCAACATGCATGCGCGGTGGCGGATTCGCTCGGGATGCGGCAGATATTCATCCACCCGTTTGCCGGTGTCCTATCGGCCTACGGCATGGGCCTCGCGGACTTGCGCGCGATCCGTGAACAGGCGGTCGAGCAGCGCCTATCCGAGCTGCTGATCGCCGACTTGGACGCTCGCTTCGAGGCCATCGGCGCTGACGCCCGCGCCGAAATCCGCAGCCAGAGCATACCGGCGGAGCGGATCACATTGCTGCGCAAGGCGCACCTGAAGTACGAAGGAACCGACTCGGCCCTCGTCGTTGCGTTCGGCCGTCAGACCGAAATCGTTGCTGCGTTCGAGGCGGCCTATCGGAAACAGTTCGGCTTCATCGCCACCGGCAAGCCGCTCATCGTCGAAGCCATTTCGGTCGAGGCGATCGGTGCCACGGAACTTGTCGCCGCCCGCGTCTTCGAGGTCGAGCCGCGGGCGGCGCCCCCGGTTTCTATCGCCACTGTTGCCATGTATTGCGCCGGGGCCGAGCGCGCGACGCCAGTCTACGATCGCGGCAACCTGCAGGTGCACGATCGGATCGCGGGCCCGGCCCTCATCATCGACCCGAACGCGACGACCGTCGTCGAACCGGGATGGGAGGCCCAAATCACAGTCCGCGATGATCTCGTGCTGACCCGCGGGACGGCAATGAAGCGCACGTACGCGATCGGCACGGCGGTCGACCCCGTGATGCTGGAGATCTTCAATAACCTTTTCATGTCGATCGCCGAGCAGATGGGTATCGTACTCGAGAAGACCAGCTACTCGGTCAACATTAAGGAAAGGCTCGATTTCTCCTGCGCCCTGTTCGATCAGCAGGGACACCTGATCGCCAACGCGCCGCACATGCCGGTCCATCTCGGGTCCATGGGCGACAGCGTACGCGCCGTCCTCGAGGGCGCGCCCACTGTCATCCACCCTGGCGACGTGTATGTCCTCAACGCCCCCTACAATGGCGGCACCCATCTGCCCGATCTGACTGTCGTCACACCGGTATTCGATGGCTCGCAGGCGGCGCCGCTGTTCTGGGTCGCCTCGCGCGGCCACCATGCGGACATCGGCGGCATCACGCCCGGCTCCATGCCACCGAACAGCACCACGGTCGAGGAGGAGGGCGTGTTGATCGACAACTTCCTGCTGGTCGACCAGGGGAGATTCCGCGAAGAGGAGCTCGAGGCGTTGTTGTTGTCCGGACGTTATCCGTCGCGCAACCTCGTGCAGAACATCGCCGACCTGAAAGCACAGATCGCGGCCAATGAAAAGGGCGTTCAGGAGCTGCGGCGCATTGTCGGCGAGTTCTGCCTGGACATCGTGCTGGCGTATATGCGCCACGTGCAGGACAACGCCGAGGAGAGCGTGCGCCGGGTCATCGGCGTGCTCAGGGATGGCGAATACTCCTATGAGATGGATGAAGGGTGCGTGATCCAGGTCAAGATCTCGATCGACCGAGCCTCGCGTAGTGCGACGGTCGACTTCACGGGAACGTCGGCCCAGCAGCCGAACAATTTCAATGCGCCGTCTGCCGTCTGTCGCGCCGCCGTGCTGTACGTTTTTCGCACCCTGGTAGGCGATGAGATTCCGATGAACGAGGGTTGCATGAAGCCGGTGCATCTGATCATTCCCGAAGGTTCGATGCTGAACCCGCGATACCCGGCCGCGGTGGTCGCTGGCAATGTCGAGACCTCACAATGCATCACCGATTGCCTGTACGGCGCTCTCGGCGTGCTCGCCGCCGCGCAGGGCACGATGAACAACTTCACTTTCGGGGATTCGGTGCACCAGTACTATGAGACGATCTGCGGCGGGTCGGGTGCCGGCCCTGACTTCGATGGCACCGATGCGGTCCAGACGCACATGACCAACTCCCGACTGACAGATCCGGAAGTGCTCGAATGGCGCTTTCCCGTGCGCCTCGACCAATTTGTGATCCGCCGCGGCTCAGGGGGAGCGGGTGAACACCACGGCGGCGACGGCGTAATCCGCAGCGTGCGGTTCCTCAAGCCGATGACCGCCGGAATCCTGTCTAATCATCGGCGGATTGCACCGTTCGGACTTAGCGGCGGGCAGCCAGGCGCGCTGGGTCGCAACTGGATCGAGCGGGCCGACGGCACACACCTCGAGCTTTCGGGGACCGCGCAAGCCGAGATGAGCGTCGATGACGTTTTCGTGATCGAAACGCCCGGTGGCGGGGGTTTTGGGCCGCCTGCTACGCGGCAAAGCCGATGAAGTCACTCACCCCTGAGACGGCTCCCCCCGCGGACAGCGCACACGCCTGCGGCGGGCGTGCAAGGCCCGCCGCGGGAGCGCTATAGTCTAAACACTTGCGTCAGTTGCTCGCTTTGCGTTGCGCGACCATTTCCTTCGAATACACCTTCCGCAGTGCATCCTTGACGGCGAGCGAGACACATGCACGGCCACTTGGCTTGCTTTGTGGAAAGCGTTCATCGAGCTTCTGACAAATATCCACAGCTGCAGCGTGGATTCGGTCTTGCAACTGCACATCAGCCGTCGCCGAATTGAAGTTTATATCGCGATACGACACCCGTTGTGCGATCGAAACTAGATGAACGGGCGACATTCGTGCAACCTGTGTCACCGTTATCGCCGTGCTGCTGGCTTGCACGAGAACGTTGTCGGTGTCATCCGCAATCGCGACGTTCGCACCCAAAGAAACGCCAAATCCGAAACACGCCAGCCAAAACCCAAGAGAAGAAGACAATGGCTTTTTGTCCATTTTTGATCCTCGTTGAGCCCCCCCCGGAGCCACTCAGCGAGGATAGACCCAAAGGATTTACACGACAATGCGCAGGGGATGCGGAGACTCGCCAACGTCATTGATGCTATGCGTCATATCAACCGCTATTGTTCTATCGGTTGCGTTATGTTCTGTCCGCCAGGCGCGAACAGTTCGAACTGGGAAATGCCACTTGGACGGCCGACAGCGCGGACAGGGTGACGGGTATTGACGACACGTCCCGTTCGTGACGGCTTCTTCGTGAGGAAGGGCAAGACCACGGACATCGTCAGCACAACGGCGATGAGGGGTAACAACCCTGCGAACGA
Organism: Steroidobacteraceae bacterium; assembly: GCA_050012215.1. Classification (GTDB taxonomy): domain Bacteria; phylum Pseudomonadota; class Gammaproteobacteria; order Steroidobacterales; family Steroidobacteraceae; genus Bog-1198. The sequence continues at coordinate 17,214 of JBEKHO010000052.1, read as the reverse complement.
GCCGGTCAGATCCTTGGTTCGCGCGACGATAATGGGACCGATCAAACCTGCGAAGCCCCATGCTGTCAGGATCACCGAGACCGCGGCGAGCGCGGGCATGAGATCGTGCATGTGAGCAAACAGCAGCACAGTGATGGCCTGAATGCTGAACATCGCGGCAAACGTGCAGCTGCACCCGATTCGATCCGAAATGGCGCCCCATAGGCAACGACCGAGTGCATTGAAGATGATGATGTTGCCGCACGCCCAGAGCGTCACGCCGACCATCGCTACGGTCCTGGGACCCGCGCTGTCCTGCCAAAAGCCGCCGATCACCGCCCCGACGGCCGCCAACGCAAAATTCGCGATTGCGTAGGCCCAGGTGGTGGTGGTCAGATCCCACCCGTAAGCCACGAGCAGGGGTTGCGTGAAGAGCGCCCAGGAGTAGATGGTGCCGATCGTCAGCATCACCATCGCCGCAGCGGCCAAGATAGTCCACCGATTGGGGTTTCGTGCGCCACCCGTTCGGCGCCGACCAATTGAAGTGGACATGCGAATCAGGTGCATTCGATTAGCTGACCCGCGGGAGTTCCTTCCAGACAAGGAATCGCGCTGAGATATTCATAGATCGCGTGCAAATCATGCTCCGTGAAACTTTGGAAGGCGGGCCATGGCATGATTTGAAGCAGGTCGCCATTGAACGGCTGCCCTGAAGGGAAGCAATGGGTGGTGACCGTGGCTGCCGAGTCCGACCAGAGCTGGATCCTTGTCGCGAAAGTTCAATGGCACGGGGGCGATTTCGAATCCAATGCGAATTCGCTCGCCGTCGCTGTCGCGTCGGTGCTCATCGGCTGCTGCGCGTACGGTAAGCATCGCCCAGCCCGCAGCCACCACGGCCGCCGCAAACCCAAATTGACGGATATTCATGGAATCTCCTTGAGTTAAAGTTGGCGCATCTATCGCGGTCAAAGGGTGCGCAGGAGCGCCGCGAATGTCCTCAAGGAGTTCTAAAATCTTCAAAATCTTCCTAAAATTGATCAAAATGCCGCTTTGAACAGCCGCCTGAAGCCTCTCTACGAGTTCGGCTCCTTTAAAATTGATGCCGCCAGGAGACTGTTGCTGCGGGATGGGGCGCCCGTGGTGCTCACCGCCAAAGCATTCGATCTATTGCTATTGCTCGTCGAACGAGGTGGGGAGGTTGTTTCGAAGGATGAGCTGATGCAGATCCTATGGCCGAGCACCGTAGTGATCGAAGCCAACCTAACCCAACAGGTCGCCATGGTGCGAAAGGCCCTCGGGGAGGCCGGCCACCGCTATGTGATGACACATCCTGGCAGGGGTTACAGCCTGGCCGAACCGGTTCACGTCATCTCGGTCCCCGATGCTCACGACCGTGCCGAGCCCGAGCCCGCCCCGCTTCTGCAAGATCGACGGGGACGGCTCGATGACGAGGCCGTCGCCGCTACTGCGGAGCAGCGAACCCCCGCCGGTGGTGTTCATTCTGAAAGATGGCTGCCGCGCTGGGCGCGTGTTGCCCTTCCGCCAATCCTGGGCGTAATCGCCGTCCTTGTTTGGGTCTGGTTGCGCCATCCGCCAAGTCCGCCGCCATCCGCCTCTCGCGGGCCCTCGCACCCGTCGATGCTGGCGGTCCTGCCGTTTCAGAATTTGAGCAACGACCCGGAGCAGGAGTACGTGAGCGACGGGTTGACGGAGGAGACGATCGCCGATCTTGGCGAGCTCAGTCCGCAAAGACTCGGCGTCATCGCCCGCACCTCTGCGATGACCTACAAGCACTCCTCCAAATCGGTCACGCAGATCGGCAACGAACTCGGCGCCGATTACCTTTTGGAAGGCAGCGTGCGGCGGGAAGGGGCGCTTGTCCGAGTGACTGCGCAGCTGATCCGGGTCAAAGACCAATCGCACTTGTGGGCGCACAGCTATGACCGGGGACTGATCGGCCTTCTGGCACTGCAAAAGGAGATGGGGAGGGCCATCGCGCAACAGGTCCGCGTCCAGCTGGCGACCGCGTATACGGACTCCGCAGCGGGAAATTATGTGCCGAATTCCGAGGCCTATGAGCTGTACCTGCAAGGACTTGCCCACATAGCCAAGCGGACCTCGGAAGAGATCCTGCGCGGCATCGACTGCTTCGAACGCGCGAGCGCGAAGGATTCGAGCTTCGCGCTGGCGTACGCTGAGCTCGCGAGCGCTCATATAGCATATGCAGTTTTCGACCCCGAGAAATCGTACCCGGCTGCTGCGGCGGCTGCCACCCGGGCGCTAGACTTGGACGATGGGCTCGCCGAGGCCCATGCGGCGCTCGGTGCCGAGAAAGCGGGATTCGAGTACGATTGGCCGGGAGCGAGGATCGAGCTCGAGCGGGCGACTGAGCTCAATCCGAACTCCGCCGAGGCTCACTTCCGGCTTTCGCTTTCTTACCTGACGCCTCTCGGAAATTCCTCCGACGCAATAGTGCAAATGCGCAAGGCGCTGGAACTAGATCCGCTCTCGCCCATTTACAACACGGTGACGGGGCTTACCTATTATCTTGAGGCGAGGCTACGAGAGCCGCAATTTTTTTCTCACGTTCATCAAGGTGGATCCGGCTTACGACTCGTTACGCTCCGACCCGCGCTTCGTGAGTTTGATAAAGTGAACGGGCTTGTAACATATAAAATGACCGAGCATTTTGACGAGTTCCCTGATGCTCAACTCCGGCCCGTGAGTTGACGCGCATTTTAGCCGCTCCGAAAGTTCACACTCGCCACTACGTCGGCGTGAAAGGGGTCAAGCTCACCGCGGATATCGGCGGCGACCCGGCGGCGACGGCGGTCATTCTGCTGCATGGAGGCGGCCAGACCCGCCATTCCTGGAGCGGCGCCATGCGCAGCCTGATGGCTCGAGGCTACCATACGATCAATCTGGACGCGCGCGGCCATGGTGACAGCGAGTGGGCAACGGATGGTGATTACTCGCTGGACACGTTGGCCGGCGATTTGGAGTGTGTGGTCAAGACGCTGCGCTCTCGACCTGCACTGGTCGGCGCATCGCTGGGCGGTGCCACGTCATTGCTGCTGGCGGGCATGCAACCGCAGCTGGCTGCTGCATTGGTGCTGGTCGACATCGTTCCGCAAATCGATTCACAAGGGGCGGACAGAATTCGCGGTTTCATGCGCAGCGGCCTCGGCGGCTTCGCGACATTGGAGGACGTAGCGGATGCGGTTGCAGCCTACAACCCATTGCGACCCCGCCCCAATAGCCACGCCGGCCTGATGAAGAACTTGCGGCGGGGCGGGGACGGACGGTTGTACTGGCATTGGGACCCGCGTCTCCTGGATGAAACGGAGCCCGCCGAACCGCCGATGTTCGCGGAGCGTCTGAATTCAGCCGCCGAACGGGTGCGCGTGCCTACGCTGCTGGTGCGCGGAATGAAAAGCGACATAGTGACCGAGGCGGGCGTAGCCGACTTTCGTCAGCACCTGACGCGGCTCGAGGTACTGGATGTAAACGACGCGGGCCATATGGTGGCCGGCGATAAAAATGACGCGTTCAACGAGGGGGTTCTGAGTTTCTTGCGGCGCTGTATTCCTCCGATGGCCCACGCGGCGTTCGAGTGAAAGATAGCTCTGTCTAATTGCCCCGGATGGTGCCCCGCCACGATGCCATGCTCGAAAGCACACCATCCTGCCGGATCAGTCCGTGGAACAGTGCCGCTCCGAGATGCGCGAGAAACGTGGCAAAGAGCAGATAGGCGAGATCGGTATGAAGCGGACGCAGCCACGCGTAGAGAGCCAGATCGTGCGGTAGTATCGGCGGCAAATGCAGCGCTCCAAAGAGCACGATCGGGTAACGGGCCGCAGAGAGCATTCCCCATCCGACCAGCGGCAGGATTAGCATCAATGCGTATAGCAGGATGTGGCTGGCCTTGGCGGCGAGGCGCATCAAGGGGGGCATCGTGTCGGGGAGCGCGGGCGGTGGATTGAATAGCCGATTCAGGAATCGGATCACCACCAGAACGAGGATGGCGACTCCCAGCGGCTTGTGAATCGAGACCAACACTTGGTAGCGTTCGGAAACCGAGGCGACCATACCGATGCCGATGAACAGCATTGCCAGGATCATTACGGCCATCAGCCAATGCAATAGCCGGGAGAATGTCGAGAAGCGGGGCTGCTGCGCGCTCATTGCTTGCCACCGGCGAGCACGTCCTGGGCCGTGATCGCGCTTGGCGGCTTGTCACGCCGCGCGCCGGCGCGCAGCGTGAACGAACGGGCGTAGACCGCCGATCGGGCGCTCAGCAGCGGGTCATCGGATGGCTCTATGCCGGACGGCAGTACCAAGGGATCATAATTGACGTCGGTACACCCCCCGGTGGCCTCGCTCGACACATGATCGAGCGTCACCGTGCCCGCATCGATCTGCTGTCGGTCGTCGGGCCACGGCAGGGTCGCGTCGCTGGTGGGATCGCCCGGCTGACCGACCGTGACCGACAGTCGCCATTGCAAGGGATGCGCGTTGATTTGGGCAATCAGCGCATCAAACAGGTAATTTTTATCTGCGCTCGCAGAATTCGCCGGATCCTCCTCGACAAAGGGCTGCAGCGGCACAAGAGACCAACGGACGGGCACGGAATCTCCCGTCGCGTTGACGAAACGAAAAGCGTCGAGACCGTAAAAAGTTGAATCAGCGAAACCCGAAGAGATAGGAGCTTTCTTGATGATCGCCATCGCCTTGAAGGCTTCCGGGTGAGCCGCCAGAAAGGCCTTCATTTTGGCCGGATCGGGTTTGCCGGTTGCCGGATTGGGCGCGGAGGCGAGGGTTTGGTCATAAAAGCCCTTAGCGGAGTTCACGACGAACACAGGGATGTTGATGGTTTCGGTACGCCATTCCTCGGTACCTTTCGGAAGCAAGCGCAATGCCAAACTGCGTACCGTTGTGGGCATATCTGCCTGGAATGGCATGCCGCCCGCGAGCGAGATGCGGCCGATCAGCGGTACGCGCTCTACCTCGAAGACAGCGGCCTTGGAGAAGGGGATGATTGGCGCCCGCGTTCGTACGAATCTCGACCTATGAGATCCGTACGCCAGCGAAAGACCACGCTTAATGTCCTGATTATTTCTGCGGAGCCCCCGACATCTTATCGGCGTTATCTTTTTGCGCTTGGATCTGGTCTTCGCACATCTACTAGGCGCAAATTGCTAAATCCGTGTTGTCCGGCTGTGCGCTGCCAGGTGGGAACAAATCGTTTTCCGCCGCGATCTGGCGACCCATCCCGGCGATTTTGCCCCATTCGACATCGCTCATATTCTCGCGCTCGCTGACGAGACTCTGGGCGACTTCCAGAAATCCGACGCGGCCAGTCGCGGCGGCAGCGTAATACGTTTCCAGCAGCTTCATTCGCAGGTCTCGGCGGTTGGGCTCTCGCCTAACTGCGACCTTCAGGACGTCCACCAAACTGGTGCGACGTTCTTTGAACCCTCCCTTACCGTTCAGAACGCTAGGCATCGGAACGTGATGCACTGTCCCGTCGAGCTCGAGCAGCTTGTACTGGATCTTGGCCGTATCAGCGCCTGACTCCTCTGCAGGAGTCACATTATCCGGGGCCGAATGCTCTGGAGTCGAAAGCTCGGGAAAATCCTCTATGCGGACGGCTTCGAGCGGCGTAGTTTGGGCATTGGCGTCGGGACCACAAGTCTTCAGGGTGGCTGTGGCGGAGGCAAGGTCGGCCATGTCAGCCGCGGAAAAATTGAGATTGACTGCGGGCTCGAGTCCGCCGCGGCTCGCTTCTGAGAGATACGAGGCATCTGACGATTCGACATCGATGCCGTCGAGAACCGCCGCCCGAAGCATCGAGAGCTCATCGGTCGAATCGCCCTCGAGTCGGACTTCGTCCTTTGCGGATGGCTTTGCGTCGCGCTGCGCGTGCGGCGGTGGTTCATTGCGGGCCGGCGCAGCGGGGGTCACCTCCCGGCTGGCGGCAGGTTGTGCCGCAATATGAGGGGTGCCCAAGCGCGGCATTATTGCGTCGGCCGGCGCAACCATCGGATGGACTGTTCGACGGCTGCGCCAAAGATAGAGTACCCCCCAGGCGCCGCTTGCGAGCACTAAAACCGCTGCGATCGACGCGCCAATCCCGCGACCTGATTTGGCCGTTGGCGGGACGGCGGTGACCGCCGGTGTTTTATCGGCAAGGGCCACCCTGGTTTGTATTGCGGCTAGCGTACCTTGATCACGGGCAAGGTCACCTTGTACTTCATTGAGCCCTTTCTCCAGTTTCTGAATTCTGTGATCCAGTGCGACATCGTCAGTCGTCGCGGCGTTATTGCCCAGAGAAGGGATCGCACTCTGAGGCACATTGGGCGCCGGTTCCTGGCGCGCAGCCTCCGGTTTTGTCGGAATGGCCTCGTTAGACACCGGAGCCGGTGCGGCAACAGCCAGATTAACGGGCCTGGCCGGGTTCACCAATTTAGGTGATGCACGCCAAGTTTCCATTTGAAGGCGAACTTCGTGATTGGCATCTGCCACCGATATCTTTGAGACCTCGGGGAACGAAGGAATCGTCAGCACGGCGCCCAGTCGCAGCCGGTTGATGTTGCCCTCGAACGCAGTTGGATTTTCGCGGTAAATCGCAATCATCATCCTCTCCAGCCCGGCATCTGCGCGAGTGCCCAAGCGCGATGCAATTCCGAGCAGGGTCGCCCCCGCGGCAACTTTAACGGTCTCGGGTGAAACGGCGCCGCCAACCGCCGGGCTCGTCCGTTCTGGGCTCGGCGTACTCTGCAAAGTGGGTTGCGGCGCCAGGCTGGCCAGTTCCGGGGCGGCTGGTGCCGTGTAAGCACCGGGCCGGCTGCCGGTGGGCGCTGCCTCGGCGACACGGGTGTCGGATTGGAATCCCGCCGGATCGAGCAGCAGGGTGTATTGACGAATCAGTTCGCCGCCGTGCCAGCGGAGATCAATCAACATATTGATCAATGGCTCGGTGAAGGAGTCTGTAGAACGAATCGCGAGGACTGGCTGCCCTTTGCCGTTCATCGCGATTCTGAACGCGGCACTGGACAAGAACGCGGGGCGGTCGACGCCGAATCGCAGAAAAGTCTCTGGATTTGCGATCGATGCGCTGATCTCCGGTAGATCTTCCGCCGTCGCTCCGACGATGTCCACGTCAGCCGCGAGCGGCTCGTTGAGCGTGGAGATCACATGAATCTCGCCCAAGCCGAGCGCTTCGGCTGCACTGGGCAAGATAAAGGCCATCATCAATATAAGCGCGGCTTTCGTGTGCGGCATGCTCTGCTCCAAAACTATGGAATCCATGCAAGTCGGAACCTGTTCGACAGATTTGAGAATAGTCGATGCGCTGCGAGTGTCAGAAATGTCGACGCAGATTCAGTCTTTTTTTGGGTCGTGCAAACAATTGATTCTTCTTGGCAAGCGGCGCAACCGATTGTTACATACCATAACTTCTCCCGCGAAAAATGTCCCGCGTTAGGTGGCCTTTGGTCTCGAGTGGCCAAGGGCTATACGAAAATCGCACTGCAGCGAACTGCCGCACCGTTGCGCTTGTGCACCGGCGTGAAGCGAATCGAATCGATCGCGCCCCGTTACGGCGCATGCCCGCGCGTCTCACGTCGCGAAGGCCACCGATGGGGCTCCGAGTCGACATGCCCGCGGCATGGTGCGATGCGCAATTTTAGATCTCCGTCAGCCTCCCATCAGCCGGTTCAGCGCGCAGGTGTTCGGCGATGGGCATTGACACGATTCTGTTAAACAATTGTGCAATCGTATGAAGTACGATGGCAGGGGCAAAAGAAAAGCAAGTCAGCGAGGAGATTGAAGGGTGCGCAGTATCTCCGTCGATCATGGGCGCCTCATGCGCGAATCGACCGATCGCGTGGAAAGTGCGCTGCGCAGCGACAATTCCATTGAACAATTGATCGCCAGCCGGCTGCTGGAGAGCCCTGCGATATTTCGGATCTGGGAGAGCGAACATTCCGGACTGATGCGAGAGATTGCAAACACTGGCTTCGGGCGTACTCAGGCGGCCCTGCTCAAGAGAGCGACATTTCGACTGATCCATCGCAAGGCGCTTTTCGAATACCTGCGCGACGAGCGCGTTCGGGGCAGCGCGCGCCAGCGCATCGTCCTCACTTTCCATCCGACGCAGGATTACACCCGATCCGTAATTTCCGAGCATGAAGTGTATCTACGCAAGGCCTGCAGCTTTCTGTGCACTAGCCACGTCGGCGCCAATGTCGTGCACGACAGCAGCTTCTTTGATCCAATGAGGCACTATGAGGCGCTCTACGCGGAGTACTTCCAGCTCTTTTGCCATACGCATATCAGCCCAAATTCCGCCGACACTGACCCGCAGAGCGAGCTACTGCCGTTGCTGAAATACCAGCTCGAAGAGTGCCGTAAGGTGATCATGAATCCGCAACCGGAAAAGGAGTGGCTGAAGCGCGAAGCTGAATTGCGCGAGCCCACAGGGGACACAGTCCGCCTGCGCCGGCCGAGCATCTTAAAGCGACCGTCCTAGGGCAGGCCCGCGAATTTTTGAAGTCCACACTAGTGGACTAGGTGGGCCCCCGGGTCCACTACGTACTTCCCGCAGTTTGCAGTCCGCCGCCTTAAGAATGGACAGCGTCGGTCGCTGCAGTGATCTGTCCGCACCATCCAAGAGAATCATGGCCATTAATTTCGAATCCGCGCGGAATCATCTTGAAACGCTCGTTTTTGCGCGCGTCGCGCAATTGGCGCCGCAGTATTCCCACGTTGCGCGGAGCGAGGATCATTTGGTGGATGCAGCGTGCCTCGCGCTCAATATGCTAAAGCCTCGGTATATCCGACATTCCATCGACATGATGTTTCACATCTCGAACGCCGATCGTGCGAAGGAAGCAGCGGCCGTGGACTCGGCAGTCGCGGAGGCTTTCAAAATCTTGGAGGCCGGCCGGCGTAAAGAGGCTCGCTGAGCTGCAACAGATTTCATCGACTCAACAGCGTGTCAAAAAGCACGCCACGAAGTCTATGCTAGTCTGCGAACTCCAATTTACGCGGAGTAATTTTCAATGACCAAAATTACAGTCTCCCTGAACGGTCCCCTCAAAGTAGACAGCGCCGATGCCATCCTCGTCGACTGGAACGGCGTCGCCTATCCGATAGCCAAGCGCCCGTTTTTCCTGTGCCGTTGCGGTGCTTCGACCAACAAGCCTTTCTGCGACGGCACCCATTCAAAAATGGGGTTCAAGGCCGCTGAAGCGGCGGTGCCAGGGAGCACGGACAAGCCTGCCCAATGAAATGCGTCGCGAGGTAGGACGGGTGAGGGTGCGGTGCTTGCACTCGATGTGACAAACGGAAGCACATGAACAACCGTGAGCAAATCGACGACAAATTTAATGTGCGCGAGACGATCGAACGCTATTTTTTCGCAGTGGACGCCAAGGACAAGATGTCGTTGGTCAGTTGCTTCAGTGCGGACGCAGAAGCGATCTACCATTGGCTGACACCGGAACAAAAGACCCTGGTCGGCGGTGTCGCGATCGGCGAGGACGTTTATGCGGCCTGCAGTCTCTTTACGACCTCGACTCACAGCATAGCGAACCTGACCATAAACATGATCGAGGAAGCCGCCGAGGCCAATACATTCGCAATCGCTCACGTGATCCGCGGGGGCAGCCTGACCATCCGGGGTCTTCGATACCAAGATAGGCTGATCCGCACACCGCGAGGGTGGCGCATCATGCAGCGAAGACATACCCCAATGTGGCAAACCGAAACAGTCGTGCAATCACCGCGACTGTTCTGAACGCTGCCGCCAATTCGGCCCCGGACGCACCCCTCGGCTAGTTCAACTTTTCGAACACCATGCAAACGAGTTCGACGTAGCTGCGCCCGATGATGAACGCCAGACTGCCGACGATGAGCGCGAGCGGGATCGCTCCCCACCGGGTTGCCGGCCAAAGCAGGACGGCGGCCGCGAGGGTCGCCAATGCGGCAACGACGTTCGCGCCGGTGCTGCCGTGCCGGCGAATCAGTCGCATCGCGAAGTATTGATCGATCATTTTGCCGCCGACACGGCGATCCGATTCGACGTCTGCGGCATGATGGGCTCGTAGGCGCCGGCGATGACGATGGAATGCCGGTATGCGAAATCGCCATACAGCCTCGAGAGTGCGATCGCTGCGAGTAGCCACGCCGCGTTCGCGAGATCCTCAGGCGCCATGAACAGCCCGAGTGTGACCAATCCGATGAGGGGCAATGCCACACCGAAAATTCCTGCGCCCCAGAGGAATTGGAAGCGCAGGTCTCCCGCGAGAAGCCGATTCATGGACGCGCGGGTACCGGCGCTGCTTTCCAGCCGCATGATGTGCGCGGCGGAGATGGCGAGGCACAACAACAGGCAGATGATCGCCGCCGGAATCAGCCATGGCGAACGATTCGCGCCGCCAGGCAGCCACGGTATCAGTGCGATGGAGATCGTCAGCGCAGTGGCTGCCGAATGGAGGGGAAAGGCCAGCGCAAGCCCCGTGCCGCCCCAGAATCTGATCGCCCGGATCGAACGCAGCAGCAATCCGGCGTAAAGCATGACCAGGACCGCGCAGGTGAGAGCCGCCAATGCAAGCATCGAAAGCAAAAGCCCATTGACCCCCATGTATGTCGCGATGACGGAGAGCGTCGCCGATGCGAGAAATCCGCCGATTACCAAGGTGCCGCGACTGACCCAGGAAGTCGACAAGCGCGATACCGCCCTCCAACCCCGCGTGGGCTGCCCGAGATGAGTCCGCAGGGCGAGAACGGCGACGACCACGAAGGCCACGCCGAGCGCCGCGATCGCCAGTTGCCGGGTGAGGACGGACACGATGAACAACGCCGCGCCGACGCCTTCCCCGACGAAACTGAGAGTCTCGAGGATGCGGAACGGATGGTTGAATCGGACGCCCGTTTTATATTTGTCATTCATGGCACTGGCTCTTTCAAGCTTTGAGATAGTGGACGCAGGGTTGTGTCCCCGCGTCGGGCAGCAAGGTGAAGGACTCGCGTTCGCGCAGCAACTGGCTGACATGACTGGCGGGGTCGGCCAGGTCACCGAAATGTCTCGCTTCCGCCGGGCAAGTGACGACGCAGGCAGGTAGGAGTCCCTGGTCGACGCGGTCCATGCAGAAGTCGCATTTGATGACGGTGCCTTCGGTCCAGCGCTTGTACTTGACTCGTTCGTACAGTGTCAGGTCGCCATCGAAATAGCCCTTGCTCAACAACCCTGGCTCGACATAGTGGCGATTTTCATAAGGACAGGCTGTCGCGCAGCTTCTGCAACCGATGCAGACGTCGCTGTTGACTGCGACGATGCCGTCGGGGCGCTGGTAGCTTGCGCCGGTGGGACACACGTCCACGCAGGGTGGATCCGCGCAATGATTACAAAGGACCGGCAGGAATTCACGGCGCGCTTGTGGATACTCGCCAACCTCGTGTTCGTGCACGCGGGCGAACATGATGTCGGGCGGCGTGCCATTGGTGGCTTTACAGGCCGAGGTGCAGGCATGGCACCCGACGCAGACTTTGAGGTCGATGACCATTCCTAATCGAGGCATTGCAACGCGCTCCTCATTGGGCGATCAGCTGATCCGGGTAACCTTCAGCTTCGGGCTGGCCTCGAAGGCCCCGTCCATGACATCGAGGTTTTTCATTTCGTAGTCGAGCAGCGTTCCGTAGTGCACACCGGTGCCGCCGCGCCGCGGCGGCAAGCACTTCGCCCAACTGCCGCCGGCGTGGTCCATCCCGACGCACTCGGGATGGATGCATTCGCTGAGCAGCACCACGCCCTCCACCATGCGCCCGCTCACGTTCTCCACCTTCACCCGATCCCCCTCGGCGATGTTGCGCGTTTGGGCGTACTTGCGGTTCAGTACGATCTTCCCTGCATAAGGGTGGTACTGCGACAACTCACCCAGCCAGGGGTTGAAATTCGAGAAGGTGGCGGATGTGAACGGCCACTTGTAGGTCACTCCATACAGATCAAAGCCCGCAGTTCGATCGGCATGGCCCGGACCCGGATACCAGGCCGGAAGCGGGCGATATCGGGTCAAATCCCACTTGAACTGCAGCGAATCGGTGAGCACGCGCATCCGCTCGCCGGCGTCCAGGTGGTACTCGTAATAAATCGGAATTCGGGGGGTGTAGAAATGTCTCGGATATTGCTCCTTGACAGTCTTTTTCCAGCGGATTCTGCCTTCCACCGCCACGTCGGCCAAACTACGCTGCCCACCCGTCATCGATCCGATCCATTTGTCCGTCAATGTTCGATAGTCGTACTTTTGCTCCGGCTTCAGTTGATAGTTGTCCGATAGCTCGAGAAAGTAATTCACCATCTGGTTGAACGCGGGGAGCGAGCCCTCCTTATCCGCAATGTCCATCCAGATGTCGACGAAATGCTTGTTCTCGGTGTGAACCACCGGTTGGCGCAAATTGATGCAGTAGTCGCCGTTGCCGGTGGAGCCCATGGTATCCGGGATGCAATTGGCGCCCATGTCGAGGCGCTCGAGCTGGGTCTGCGTCGGAATGATGACGTCGGCAAATTCCGCCGTTTCATCGATGTTCGGTACGAGCGACAGCTGGAACTTGAATTTCTTGTGATATTCCGCCTGTTGCTTCGGATTGCCTTCGTTGACGAGGTCGTTGGATACGACCTGTACGTACATGAGCGGGTTGTGCGGGATCTTGTTGTTGAACTTCTTGGGGTCCAATGCGTTGATCTTGTGCAATGTGCCGCCCATGTAGCTGCCGGCGGCCGCCAGAGAATCGCCGGAGATGGTATTGGGCTGTTTCACGTCCCGTGTCGGGAACGGTCCGATGAAGTTTCCTCCGTAGGTGGCAAACTTGCCGGGAACCAGGATTCCGTCAATTTCTCCCAGTCCCGATCCTCTGCCCATCCAGGTGCAGTTCTCCGAAAACTCGGGGTGGTGGGCGTACACCGTGTCGGCCGAAAGACCGCCCGGCACGTCGATCGCGCCGACGATCGTGTTCAGCATGGCAATGGCAAGTCCCTGCTCGAAGCCTTGTGCATGCTGCCCCACGCCCTTGTACCAGTGAGCGCAGGCCGGCCGCAGCGGCAGCGTGATGCCGTCAACGTCGATGGTATGGCCAATGCCGGCTGCGGTGCCGAACTCCTGTGCCATCCTGCGTATGGTGTGTGCGGCGACGGTCGTTATCTGCGCCGCGCGCTCCGGCGGGTACCCGGCGAGATGCTGCTTCAACAGTTGAAACGCCGGGACGCAGGGCTGGTCATCGACGAGAAAGTCTCCTTCCAGGGCCGGCGATAGGAGAGCCGGGTCATCGAAGCATTTTGCGGATTGATCGTGCAGGTCCCACATGAGCGGCTTTTGCGTGGCACCGTCTCTCGCGTAGTGCCCATCGCTCGCCCTAACCAGATAGGGTCCATTCGTCGTCGTTTTTACGAAGTCGCGATCGTAGATCCCCAGTTCGTTGACCAGCACGTGCATCATCGATAGAACCAGGGCGCCATCGGTGCCCGGTCTGATCGGTACCCACTCATCGGCAATGGCTGCGGCGTTGGAGCACCAGGGATCAACGACCACGAGCTTCATGCCGCGCAGCCGCGCCCTCGACATCTCAGTCGTCGCCGTGACCGCGGCCCAATTCGACATGGCCCCCTTTTGCGATCCAAACAGCACGACGTGCTTCGTGTGATGGAAATCCGGTCCGGCGTGAAAGCCACCATGGACCTGTTGAAGCGTCGGATGGACCGGATTGCCGCAAAAGGTCTTGCCCGCCGTGGTGAAATTGAAGCTGCCATTGGAGACCAAGCATGCTCCGGGGAACCACGGGAGCGTGGTGAAGTCGGTGCTCGCGAACACCAATCCGGCCGGGTCGATCTGCTTGCATTGTTTCAATTGTTCAGCGGCGATTTGAATGGCTTCGTCGTAGCTGATTTCAACCCACCGGGGATCCACTCCGATGCCTTTTTCAGGGTTGGTGCGCTTCAGCGGCTTGGTGACGCGTCGGGTGCTGTAGGCCATCATGATTTGCGCCTGGCCCTTGGCGCAGAGTTTGCCCTGGCTGAAAGGGCATTCTGGATCCCCTTCCACGGACACGACGACACCGTTGACCCGTCGCGCGATCATGCCGCAGGTCGCTGAAGAACAGCCATAACACGTGGTCTTCAGGCGCACATCTTCCCAGATGGCGCGGCTGGCAGATGCTGTCGGCATAATGCCTCCCCGTTAAGGCCGATGGCCTCCAACCCGTAGACTCGAATCAATCATCCATCAACATATGGTACGCAAGTGGATGAGTGCCCGATGATTTGTCTTTATTGCATGTTTCGAACGTAGACTACTATCAGGAACTTCATCTCGGGATAGGTACATTCCGCAACGAGAGAACGAATCCGAGGCGCTGGGCGGGGGAGGGCGGAGCATGGGAACTTATGTACTGGTGCACGGGGGATGGCAGGGAGGCTGGAGTTACGGGCGGGTGGCACGGCTGTTGCGCAAGCTTGGCCATGAGGTCTACACGCCGACGTTGACGGGCCTCGGTGAACGATCACATCTGGCGCAGACGCGAGTCAATCTCGACACCCATATCGCGGATGTCGCCAACACCTTGTTATGGGAAGACTTGTCGAAGGTCGTTCTGGTCGGCCACTCTTTCGGGGGGGTCGTCATATCCGGCGTAGCGGATCGATTGCCCGAGCGAATCGCGGTTCTTGTCTACCTCGACGCGCTCGTGCCAAAAACCGCCGATACGTTGTTTACCTTGCGGCCCGAGTACATGACTAGATTTGTGGGCGGGATCGCCACGGCAGATGGCTTGTTGGTTCCTCCGAGGCCGGCATCATTGTTCGATGCGGTTTCGCCCGAGGATTGGGCGTGGATGGATTCAAAAACAACGCCGCACCCGTTTGCGTGTTTTGCGCAGTCCATTCACTTGACCGGACGCTACACCGAGGTACCCAGGCGTATCTACGTGTATGCGCAAGGCGGCATATGCGACGGCATGTACGAACCCTATCGTGAGCGTCCTGGTTCGCAGGTCATCGGCGTCGAACATAGCGGGCATTCCATCATGATCGATCAGCCGGCCCGGGTGGCTGAAATCTTGAACGCCGCGAGTGCCGAATAGGAATGCGGGCGAACACTCATCCGAGTAATTGCTATCAACAGTATCGTACGGTAGAGTACCGTAGGTTATGAACTGAGCCGGCGTTCACGGGTTTTGACTCGTTTATCCGCCGGGGCTGCCGTGTCAAAATAATACGCAACGACCTGCGGGGGATACATGTTGGCACTCAAAAAGACATTGTGTGCGATGGGCGCGGCTCTCCTGCTGGTGGGCGCAAGTGCGCCGCAGTCATCGGCGCAGAGCCCGGCAGAGCAGGACCAGACCAAGGCGCATTCGGCCACGCCGGCCGCCGGCATGGTCAAAATGGTGTTCATGCTCAAGCGTAAACCGGGGATGTCGCGCGCCGATTTCATCCAGTATTACGAATCCCATCACCGGCTGTTGGGTGAGAAATATGTGCCGAACGCGGTGCGCTATGTGCGCCGCTACCTCGAGCCGGTCCCGGGCCCCTGGAGCAAGCCTGCGGATGAGTTCGATGTGCTGACCGAACTGTGGTTTGCCAATCAGCAGGAGGCGGACAAGGCCATGAAGCATCTCTCCGAGCCTGCCATTCACGAAGAAATCGCGCAGGACGAAGCCCGTCTGTTTGATCGCACGCGAAGTCGGATGTACATCGTCACGGAGACCGAGTCGGCGCTTCCCCACGCCGCGCGGCCCTAGCGGCCGCGTCTGCGATGTCGGGCGGGAACACCGGCCGCTGGCCGGCATACTACACGGTGATGCTGCTGCTCCTGGCAGCGGTGTTCCTATCCTACGTGGATCGCACCAATATCTCCGTGGGCGCCATCGCCATGCAGGCGCAGTTGGGCTGGACCGAGACCCAAAAAGGGCTGGTACTGTCCTCCTTCTTCATTGGCTATCTGCTGCTGATGCTCGTGAGCAGCGCACTCGCCAACCGGTTTGGCGGCAAAATCGTGCTCGGCGTCGCGGTGCTCTGGTGGTCGTTGTTTACCGCGCTGACGCCGCCCGCCGCTTTGGCGTCACTTTCGGCGCTGATGCTCGCTCGAATCGGCTTGGGGTTCGGGGAGGCCGCCGTATTCCCGGCCTGCATCAACCTCATCGGACGGTGGGTGCCGCCGTTGCGCCGATCGAGCGCGGTGGCGCTGGTGATGAGCGCCGCACCGCTGTCGACCGTCATCGCGCTGCCTTTGACTGGATTTCTGATCCGAAGCCACGGCTGGCCGGCGCCGTTCTATTTGTTCGGCGCCATCGGCATCGTATGGGCGCTCTTATGGTTCATGCTGATCAAAGGCGGAGCCGGTGTAGCACCCGATGCTTCCGCGGCTCGCTCCGCAATCCCATGGAAGCGTATTTTGACCTCCGCGCCGGTGTGGGCGATCGTCATCACCAACTCGTGCTTCAACTGGTCGTTCTACCTGTTGCTGGCTTGGTTGCCGAGCTATCTGAAGCACACGTTTGGCGTATCGTTGGTCAATGCGGGTTTGCTGTCCGCGGCTCCCTGGCTCGCGAGTTTCCTGGTGGCCAATGCGGCAGGGGCGATCGCCGATCGAATGCTGCGCGCCGGCCGCTCTGCCACCTTTGTGCGCAAGCTGATGCAGACCTTGGGGCTGACGCTCGGTGGGGTTTTTCTGTCGCTGCTGCCCGCAGCGGCTTCGATCACCATCGCCGTGAT
Source organism: Steroidobacteraceae bacterium (assembly GCA_050012215.1). Classification (GTDB taxonomy): domain Bacteria; phylum Pseudomonadota; class Gammaproteobacteria; order Steroidobacterales; family Steroidobacteraceae; genus Bog-1198. The sequence continues at coordinate 467 of JBEKHO010000052.1, read as the reverse complement.
TCTCACCACGTGCGCGGCCGGTACGTTCGCACTTTGCTTCGCCGGTTATGCGCCGAATGGATTCGACCTGTCCCCGCGCTACGCCGACGTCATTTGGGGCCTGAGCAACACCGTGGGCACCCTGCCGGGTATATTCGGCGTCTTTCTGACGGGGTGGCTGGTGGATCACACGGGCACTTTTGCTGCACCGTTTTATGTCACCACCGGAGTCTCGTTCTTGGGTGCGCTCGTGTTCCTGGTTTTTGCCTCGGGCCAACGGCAAATCGACTGACCGCGTCCGCGGCCGCGGTATTGTGGCAGATAGAACACTAGTGTACTGTATGCCAAAAGAGTACGACCTCCGACCTCAGGCTGGACATTTTCAATATGGCTGCGACTGATAAACGCCTGCCGCTACCCCTGGCCGACAGCGTGGTGGTGATCGCCGGCGGCACCGCCGGCGTCGGGCTCGCGACCGCGCACAAGTT
>JBEKHO010000051.1:0-32431 GCA_050012215.1 Steroidobacteraceae bacterium | reverse complement strand
AGCAGCAGCGGTTCGGCGACCGCTTGACCGTGAGCTTGCCCGATGCTGGCGCGCAACCCGCCCTCTGGGTCCCGAGTCTGATACTCCAGCCGTTGGTGGAGAACGCCGTGCTGCACGGGCTCGCCGGCCACGATGGACCGGTGGAGATTCGCTTGGAGGTGTGCCCCTCCGCCGAGAGACTCGTCATGCGAATCGTCAATACGACTGCGAGCCTTGCGGAACCCGCCGGCGAGGGCATCGGACTCAGTAATGTTCGTGAACGGCTCGCAGTACAGTTTGGACCACAGGGGCGTCTCAGTGCCCATCGCGCGGGACCCGGATCCTGGGTCGCAGAGATCACCATGCCGGCCCTTTTCGAGCGCGCCGAGCCGACGCCCGGCCGAGCCACATCGTGAAAGTGTTCATCGTGGACGACGAGCGCGTCGCCCGCGGGGCGCTGCGCGAATTTTGTGAGGCAGAACCGGACCTCGAGGTCATCGGTGAGTTCGCAAGGGCCGCGGATGCGCTCGAGGCGATCCGCCGCGATCCACCACATCTGATTTTTCTGGACATCGAGATGGCCACGATGTCGGGCATGCATCTCGCGCGCGAGCTCGACCCCGCCGCCGCACCGCTGATCGTGTTCGTGACCGCGCACGACCACTATGCCCGGGAGGCGTTCGAGGTCAGTGCGGTGGACTACCTGCTGAAACCCTTCGACGAGACACGCTTCCGTGCGATGCTCTCCCGCGTCCGACAACGGCACGGCGCCAATACTGCCGCAGAGCGCCGGGCCGCCGTGGAGACGCTGCTCGAGCAACTGCAGCGGGCGACGCGCAAGGTGGCGGAGACACGACCGAGGATACTCGCCCACGCCGGCGGTCGAATGCAGATGATCGATGTCGCCCAGATTGAGTTGCTGGAGTCCGACCGGAACTACGTGCGACTGCGCGTGGGCAGGGAGAGTTTCCATGCGCGCACGACGCTGCGACACGCCGAAGAAGCAATGAGTTCGCAACCGATGCTGCGCATCAGTCGATCCTGGGTCGTCAACATGAATCACGTACGCGAGGTCAACCGCACGCAACGCGGCGATTTCGTCTTGGTATTGAGCGGTGGTACGACGGTGTCGAGCAGTCAAGGGTATCGCGAGAAAGTGCGGGCGCATTTCGAGCAGCTCATGATCCGGTGACCCTTGGGCGGGTCCGTCGTTGCGCGGCGTTCAGCGGCGGACCTGTTAATACCCAATCGCACACCCTTATCGCGATGGCTAATCATCACATGCAACCCTTTGTCTCCGGTCCGCACCCATCCGGGTGGGGTCCCGTGAGCATGTCTTTCCCCGATCGCTCTTGATCTTCGATCTGTCTTGCGGTCAGACAGACTTTGGTTTCAAGGTTGGATCCGGTTATCATCTCGTTTCGGCAATAGACGCGCTCGCCGCGATAGAGCGCCGGCTTGTATCCTCGCTTGCGCAATGCGTTGTCCAGGTCGGGTTGTGTCTTGGCGGCGTCGGACGGTTGATTGGCCGCCGAAGAGACGCCCGGATTCGCCGACCGGACCTGCTGCGGCGGAGAAACGCGGGGGGGCGAGCTTGAGCAAGCGAATGACAGCGAGATTGCCAGCACGCAATATGAAAGTCGGAATATGGCTAGCACCTGATCCTCCTTAGCCGAAGCGCCGCGATCTACGGCAAAGGCATTGATCGTTGGTCGTCGCGCATGAGAAGCTCCAATTGGTGACGGCGGTAATCAATGATGAAGACGTCCAAGAGTCCAATGACGTCCATCCCAAGAAGCAAAGTGGGCTCCTTGGTAAGATGCCAGTGCTCGAAGACTTGCATCTGTCCATACGTGATATTCGCATCGAGAATCTTCAACGCGCCGAGCTCGATCGGAGGGCATGGAAGGAGTTCCCCCGTCTGCGCTTGGGCGGTCACATCATAGATCTGAACGGCCCTTCCTTGTACGCGACGTCGCACCAATACATCGCGCATCGCCAAGTTGCCTATCGTGCTTTGTCCACCGGTGTCAACGATCGCTTGTACTCGTACGCCGCCCACTTGCGCGTGAAACACCAGAAGTCCCGTGCTCGAGCGCTCCAACGGAATTGCAATGAAGTTTGCGGGCGTGCGCTCGCCGCGGGAATTGCGAATATCGATCCGGTCATGCCGGAAGTCGATCACGATGCGTTTGTCCTGGAACTCGTTGGTCGCGAGTACGCCCTCGGCGCCGCCCATCGCATCGGTTAGGATCGGTAGAGTCGTTGAGCTGAGCACGAGATCCCCGACCGAAAAGCTGTCGACGCGGATGGTCGGCACCATCTCAATACCCGTGACACCTCGCAGCCATACGGGTGACGACTGATCGAGCGGAATGCCAAGCCTATCGGCGACCTGGGACGCGACGCCCGAGTGGTTGGCGCCGGTATCCAGTACCAAACGGAACGGGCCCTTTTCATTGATCCACACCGGCGCCCAAATTCTGCCAATCCGGTCACGAAGTGTGGGCGCAACAAAACGGGGTTCGGGCGCTCGAACCACCACCTCGGAAAGATCGTCCTGCGGTTCGGACGCCTCGGCGACGTGCCCCAGTACCGAGCACAACAATAATCCGGCTATCGCATGTGACGGTGATATTCTCATTCGCCGCGGGCCGTCGAAGTTGGGAGTTCACGCCGGGGGAATGAGATGATTCTGCAAACTGAGAAACGCATTAGGGCCGGATCGAAACGAAAGCACTATCCGAACGGCGGATTCAGCGGCATCGTGCTGCTGTGCGCCTCTGTGTGCATGCCAACCCCGAGCATCGGCCAGGCTTCTTTTGACTCGCTGATCGCGTGTACCGAGATCAGCGCCGACACGGCGCGACTGGCGTGTTTCGACCGAGAAATGCGGGAGCTCGGGAAGAATGGTCCGCAACCGCCGACACGGGCCGCGCCCACGGCCGAGCAGCAATTCGGCCTTTCGAGCAAGCAGGTGCTCAGTCTCGAGGCGGGTCCGCGTGAAGCGGCGACGGTTGTGCATGCGCACATCGCAAGTCTTACGCGTGCTGCCTATGAGCGACAAATATTCGTGCTCGACAATACGCAGAGCTGGCAACAGATCGAACTCGATCCCGACTTTACGGCGCGGAGTGGTCAGGCAATCACGATTTCGAGCGGGGCGCTCGGTTCGTTCTGGTTGTCCACCGACTCGCATCATCGGACACGGGTCAAACGAATTCAATAGTGGCTGTTGCACTCAGGCCTCGTGCAATCAATGGATTTACTGCGAATCGGAGCGGCCCCGCTTGGAGCCGCTCCCCGCAAATCAAACACTAGAACTTCGCCGTGAACGCGACAAACAGCTGCCGTCCCAATAAATCGTAAGCCCCCCAAGAGTTCGATGCGCCGGCGTTGCCGGTGATATCGCCCGAGGGGACGAGCGGCGGGTCCTTGTCGAGCAGGTTGTTCACTCCGGCGCGCAGTTCCAAATTCGACATCGCGTGCCACACCGCCGTGAGGTCAAAGTAGCTGTAACCGGGGATTCGCGCATTGTATTGATCATAGTAGGGAGGCGGCGCGCCAGGCCCCTCGGGTCCCTCCTCCGCTCCCGCCAGCAACGGGTTCGTGGAATTGTTGTCGAAGCTCGTGGGTCCGATGAACCGCCACTGCATCGAGAAGAGGACATTCCACGGCGTGTCCCAGCTCACGCGCATGTTATGCCGCCAGTGCGGATTGACCGAGCCGTTCTGACAGCTGTCGCCGAATAGTCCGGCGCAATCGTAGCTCCCTGCGCCCGGATAAGGGGTGAAGGTGTCGTGCAGCAGGTACGTACCATTGAAGGAAGTGTTGATCGACCCCCAGTTGCCCGGCAGGTTAAGCCGGTAATTTATTTGGGCGTCGATCCCGGAAACGATCGCGAGGCCGAGGTTGTAGTCCTTCTGCAGGAAATACCCGCCGCCCTCGACCGTCGCGCCGGTCAGCGCCCCGGTGATCTTGTTGCGAACTATTTGACTGCAGTAGATCGGGTTATTCTGTTGCAAGCATCCGTTCAAGATGACGGCGAACGGATAGTTGCCAATCTGATCTTCGAGCCGAATGTGGTAGTAGTCGATGCTCGCGGTGAACCCCCGCAGTTCCGTCGGATTGAACGTCAATCCGAAAGACCAGGTCTTGGCGATTTCAGGCGTGAGCGCGGTGTTTCCCTCGATCACCTGGCCGCATTGGCCGGAGACGCACTGGGGTACTAAGCCGTATTGCGTCTTCGACACGCCGGTATGTGCGCACGCCGCCGGCGACGCCGAGGGTGTGGCGCCCGCGCAGGGATCCGAGCCCACGACATCTTCCTGCCCATACGAGGGTGCTACGAACAACTCGATCAGATTCGGCGCCCGGACCGCCCGGTCGAACGAGAAGCGCGCGCGAACATCTTCGATCGGCGCATACTGCACCTCGAATTTGTAGGTGTTGGTCTGGCCCGTGGTGTTGTAGTCGGAATAGCGGTACCCCGTATCCACCGTCAGGTCCTGAACTCCGGGCAGGTCATGGGCGAGAGGCGCGCGCACCTCGAAGAAGGCCTCGTTGATGCCGTAACCCTCGTTGATCGGGACGCTCGCGCCGGAAAAGCCGGCGAGGGCGCCAGAGAGCTCGGCGCCGTCGGGACTGAACGTCACGGTGTCCGTGCGGTGCTCGTAGCCGAAGTTCAAACCCAGGGCGCTGGTGGCAAGCGGGGACTTCAAGCCGTATTTGCCCAGGTCGCCGGTGATGTCAACGTGCTCGACTTGTTCGGTGTTGACGCCCTCGGCGGTGCCCGGAGTGTCCAGATAGTTGAGAGCCGCTTGGGTCACACCACCCTGCTGGAAGATGTTCCACGGCACGCATCGGCCGCCGCTGATACAGACCGGAACGCCCTGCGCGTTGGTCGTGACTTGCAGCGCGTTCCCGGCATTGGCGTAGTCGAGATAATTGTTATTCGCCTGGAACGTGTTCACCGTGTAGTACGACGCGTACAAATCGTAATTCCACCCGTCGATCACCTCTCCCTTGGTGCCGATCACGAAGCGGAAATTCTGATGCTGATAGATCGAGGTGCGTCCTCCGCCCTCGATGTTGCGCCGGCCAATCGAGACATCCGCGCAATTCGGGGAAACGACTCCCGCGGCAGATACCTGGCAGGGCGAGGTGGGGTTTGCGTTCGCGGAGGTGATCATCGCCGGACTGCAGATGGTCCCGCGCTGCTGCGCGCTCAACAGCGGGTTATTGCAGTTGATGAGCTCATTATTGTCCGGCGTGTAGGGATAGCCCGCGAGAAACAACCCCGACGGTGCGACCACCGCCGTCGAAGTGTCTTGCATCCAGAAGAATTCCATGTACGGCTTGACGTTATCATTGATGTCGTCGTGCGCCATGAATCCGGCCTGGTAGCGCTTGTCTTCGCGCTGCAGGTATTCAAATTGATTGTAATCGTATGTCCCGGGCGGGCTGGATCCGGCCTGCGGCCAGGGAAGGAATTGATTGCCTACCACCGTGTACGCGTTGTTCGGCCCGTAACCCGGAGCGGTGGTGGTCGCCGGCACGAAGCGGTTGGAGTTTGCGCTGCCGTAGCAATCAACGCCCGTATACTTGTTAATGTAATCGAAGACGGAGTTGGAGTAGAGCGCGCAACTTGAGAAGTCGCGCGCCGCGGCCGAGACCGGCTGCTGATCGTGGTAGACGAAATAAGCGGTGATGTTGCCGCTGTTGTCGGCAAAGTTCGTACCCATCACCATCGAGAGGTCATGCTTGTAGCCGTCGCGGACGTTGCCGGTCACCGGTGCGATCGCGCTGAAACCCGTGTGGGGGTCGTCATGCGTCAAAAGATCCTCGACGTAGCTGTTGTGCTGATCGTGATCGTTGAAGCCGTACTGTCCGTCGATTTGAATGCCCTGAAAGTCTTTCTTGAGGATGAAGTTGACGACGCCCGCGATCGCATCGGAGCCGTAGGTGGCCGATGCGCCGCCGGTTACCACGTCGACCCGCTCGATCAACGGCACCGGAATTTGATCGATGTCGGGTGCGACGTTCTGATTCGTGGTACTGGGGTCACCGGCGCCTAGGCGCCGGCCATTCACCAGCACCAGGGTGCGCTGAGGACCCAGGCCGCGGAGATCGACGGTCGAGAAGCCGCCGGTGGCAGTCAAGGGACTCGAGGTGTTGCCGAAGTCGGCGTTGGACCCGATGATGTTCTGCGGCAGAGAGTTGATCAAATCCGTGATGTCGGTGTGCCCTTCCAGCTTGATTTCCTGACCGCTGACGATGGTCGTCGGACTCGTGGCCGAGATGTTCGCCGGCACCGGAATCCGTGACCCTGTGACGACGACCTCTTGCAGCGTCGCCTCTGGTGCATCGGTTGTTGCGGGCGCCTGCTGCGCAGTGGCAGGCATTTCTAAGGCGGCTACGCACACACACGCCAACAAGGTAATCGTGAGTCGCTCAACAAGCGATCTGACGCCAATTAGCTTCCGCATCTCCATTTCTGTCTCCCTCGAAGTGAGTTATGTGGCAGCGTGTATGCCAGTGCGAAGGCTCCCGTTGTGTTCTCGCGACATACAATACAAACGAACGCCGCTCTAATCCGGTGGACGATAACCGCTCGCCAACTGATGAGAATGAAAATGGGATGAAGGCCGCTGGCAGCGTGATGAAGGCGGCTGGCAGCGTGATGAAAGTCCGACGGTACTTTCTACGTCGTACTTTAAATGTGCAGGTCGTGGCCCACCGTGCGCTGTTGCGCTGACCTCAAGCGTGCGGCTCGCGCCACTACATCGAGGCGGACGAGGATCATGAGCTTTATCTCGAAAAAGGAGGGGTTCATCACGATGGCGGCGCGAGTCATCCCAAAGTAGCTCTGCCCATCTGCCGCACTGCTAAGTTCCAAGGATGAGATTGGCTGATCGTATCGCGCAATGTCGAACTCCGTTCATCGTTCGAAATACGAAAGACCGATCTGTCACGCATTTAAACAATGCGGCCGCATTCTCCCGAGACATTGAGAATTGTGCGACGCGATATGTGCTGAGCGATGAACTGACGCGTTTATGCACAGCACTCGCCTATTCGAAAGGAGCGAGCACGCTGGCCTGCACGGACCTTTTGCACGTACCCGCGGAGCGCGTATGGATCGAATGGACAGAAGCTCCCTGGCGAAACGAGCTTGCACGTTACGGCTTCAGAACTCCTGCTGACCCGGCGTGCGCCGGCCGAAGGGGTGTCTTCATACAGTCCACGCCTCAAGGACGTGGCGGCCTTATGAGAACGTTCTGGGCAAGCGGCGAGTCCGAATTGAATGTGCTCTCCAGCAGTATGGAAGCCTACTTCGATTTTGATACACAAGAAGGCGAAGATCCTGCCGTCTTTGACCGGCAGCAACGCCCTTCAATTTGCGTATCGGACAATGCTGTCGATGGGAAAACAGATATCTTGCGGCGCTGCTTTCGATTCTGGTTCGAGCGCTCCTGGCAGGACTATTACGATGGAGTTCAGTTGACGCCTGTACAATCTGCTGCCCTCTCCCATCAGGCACTCGGCACCATTGCGATTGACATCCCTGTGGTGTTGGCGTTTTTTCTACTGCTTGCAACCCGCCCAGGTTTGCCACGGCGGCCGCTTATGCTAGAACGGCTCAATCGCGCGCGGTATAAATCAGGAAAAGCGCGACTTCTTGATCAGATGGAAGTCTTCGCGCCGCTATTGCCGGAGTATCGGCCGTCCAGTGGCGGCTCGTCAAGCATCGGCCGGCGCGCGTCGAGACTCCACCACGTGCGCGGCCACTTAGTGCGACGCGGCAGTCAAATCTTTTGGCGGGTTCCACATTTACGAGGAAATGCCCGTTCGGGGGTCATTCGCATGCGAACGGTTACGTGGACAGTTGACCATTCAGAGAGGAAACGCGGTGCGTCGCCGCATACGTCTCAGACTGAAGCCGCTGCTGGAGGGTCTTCTCCAGCAGCGGTACCGAACGCCCGGGAATTCAGTAGTAGCGGCAGAACGGGTAGCAGATCCGGATGATCGGGATCAGGTCCTCGAAATTCGTCGCCGGGTTCGTCGGACCCCAGCGGCCCCCGACGCTCGGCGAGGCCGTCGCGCTGACGTACGAGTCGAACGGCGTGATCGTGTGCCAGCCGAAGGACTCCGCCGGCATCGTGAAAGTGCAGGTCGTGCCGTTCGTGCAGGTGGCGCCCGTGATCAAGGTGCCGTACGCATTGGCCGCTAGGAACGTATCGATCCGGAACTGCGTCGCGCTGCCGAGCTCGTAGCCGGTCACGGTCACGACAGTGCCGCCGTACTCGGAGCCGGAGTCAGGAGTGATCGTCGAGATGTAAGGCTTGCCGGTCAGGGCCGAGATGAGGTTGCTGATGTTGGGGCTCCCGAGGCCGAGGTGTTGGAAGTCGGTCCCGAGGCCTGTCGGCAGGCACCACGGCGAGTGCATCAGGGCCGCACAGTAGTTCGTGCCGGGCTGGGTGTAGATCTCGCTGATGTAGTAGATGTTGCCGTTGCCGGCAGTGAGCGGCCCGGTCTGCGCATTGACGAGAGCCCAGGTCGCAGCCCAGATCGGCGCAGCGAGGCTCGTGCCGCCGAAGGAGCCGCACATGGGCACCGTCTGGCCGCTCGAGTTCGTCGTCGTACCGAGGCACGTGGTGATGCCGGTCGTCGGATCGGCATCCGCGGCGACGTCCGGGACGGAACGGTGCGTCGCGACCGAGTAGAAGCCCTGCCAGGACGGCGCCAGCTGCGTCGCGCTGGTCCCGAAACCGCCGGCGGGCTTCAGGTACTGGCCGCCGGCCTGCGCAAACCAGATCTCCGAGCCGTAGGCATTGCTGCCGGACGCCGTTGTGTAGAGTGTGGTGCCACCGACGGACACGACATGCGGCAAGTCGGCCGGGAACTCGACGTTCGGGAAGCCGTTCGGGTATGTGGAGTTCGGATACTCGAGCAACTGGCACTCGGAGTCGCCGGCGTTGCCAGTGTCGCCGCTCGCGACGAACACCGTCGTGCCGCTCATCGAGGCGGTCTCGACCAGACTGTCGACCGTGTTCTGGATGCCGATCGCGCTCGAGTTGTTGACCTCGCAGCTCGTCCAGGACTGGCTCACGATGCCGCCCATCCTGCTCGAGCCCTGCGCGGCCTCGAACAGCGCGTTGTAGACCTGCGAGTAGGTGTTGCCGGCACTTGTGTCGTTCATCACCACGACGACGCTGGCCCCCGGCGCGAAGCCGAGGATCGTGTCGATGTCGTTGGTCACCTCGGCCTGTCCTGTCGAGCTCGTGAGACCGACGCTCACATTCGACGGGATCGTCACGGTTGAGACGTTCGAGTACAGGCTCGCCGGCAGGCCTGAGTAGGACAGGAAGTTCTGGACGTCGCTCGGTACGAAGTTACTTTCGGAATAGATTGCCACCGTCTGTCCTTTGGCACTCAGGCCGTAAAAGCCGTATGCGTTGTAGGCGGTAGCGACCGACTGCGGTGTCGCCGGTGACGGTGCCGTCAGGCCGTTCGGGTGGTGACCCGGCATTGTCGTGAGCCCGTCGATGACGGCGATCGAGGAGGCGAGGTCGGCAGGCACCGCCGGGTCGTCGAGCGTCGCGTGGATGCGCGCCGCGCCGCGCGCGAAGTCCGCGATCCGCACGGACAGCGCACGCTCCGTCATCGCCCGCGTGCCACGGACCGTCAGCGTGCGGCGGTTCTCGCTCGTCTGCACGACCTTGAAGCCCTGCTGGACGAGGTAGCTGCGCACCGCGTCGTAGGTCGCCTGCGTCGGGCCGAAGCGCTCGGTCAGCTCGTCGGCCGGCATCCCCTGATGGAACTCGGGCGAGTTCCAGTCGTAGTAGTCCCTCTTGAACTGCGCCCACTCCGCGCTGTCCCGCATCTTGAGCACGACGGTGAAGGTGAGTGGTTGCTGGTCGGCGTCGGCCGGCCGCGGCAGCATCTCGACGCCGGGCGGTGCCTGGAATGCATGGCCGACGAGCCGGACGGTGGCGCCGGTCCGCTGCACCTGCGCGGCCACGGGCAGCGCTGCAACAGCAACGCCCCCCGACAGCAGCGCAATCGCGAGTAGCCGGGCGCGACGCGGGCCGCGGGCGCGGCGCTCGTCGCTGATCGTGTCGAGGGAAGTCATGGCCATGTACTCCTGGTTCCGTGGTCGGTTGTTGGTGGAATGGCTCAGGCGGCCGTGAGGCACGCCCGAGGTCCCCGAGGTTCAAAGTCTTCGTCGATCCGCGGGTGCCGCCGCCGTGTTCAAGCTTCAGGCCCCCCTGGGCCGGCGGCTCCCTTACTTGGACAGACGCAGGGCACCGGCAAAACCCGACATCGCGAGGATAAGAAGCAAAAGCGCCCTATTAGGAAAAGGCGAAGCGCTTGCGGGTCGTCTGAGTACGGACCGCGGTCCAGCCCGGGGCGCCGCTTGGTTTTCCAGCACCCGCGCGGGCTGCCAGTGGCGGTTAAGAAGCACCCGCTCGATCATCGTGACTCGAATTTGCCGAGTGACGAAAGATAGCTGCGGATCCAAATCGGTCGCGGAGACGAGGGCTCTATGGCTTTGTACGAAGCGAGTTCAACGCGTCAAAATCAGAATCGGACGTCTCAATTCCCGCACCGTGGTGGAGCGCGCACGCAGCGATCAATATATCCGTGGCGGGAACGGTTATGCCCTTGGCGCGTGCGCGACGCGCTAACTCAAACGACGCAGCCCAAACAGCTTCATCAATCATCAGTTCCGGCAGGGCTCGTTCCAGATCTCGAAGCACGGCACCCTCACGTTGGGCACGCGCGCCGTTCCAAGGCTCGAGCCTGACCAGCGAACACCAGCACGCCTCGCCATCCGAGAGCGCACGTTCGACCCTTCGCCTAACTCTTTCATCACCTCCGGCGCCAGGGAAACGGCATGGCTACGCGGCTTTCTTTGCCCAGCTACTGCACCATCCGGTGGAAGCCACGCTCTTACCCGGGAAAATCCTGCAAGGGCCCATAGCATCTCCTGCCTTACCTTGAAAGAGTGAGCAGTTCGCGCAATTAGCATTGGGCCTCGCAGATTTGGGCACATACCCTAATGCCTTCGCGGTCGGGTCGCTTGAATCAAGTGCCGGGGATTCACCGTAAGCAGCGGCACCGACGAGAAACCCTGCGACCGACACAAGTGCACTTGCGATAAGACCGCGTTGTATGAGCGCGCGCCGTGTCATATTCATTTGCATGTCTTGCTCCTCTGAATAAATAAACCATTAAATCTTCAGTACGCACCGAAGCACCGCATCCCCGATTATCAAGTGGGGCCGATTGAGGCAACATAAGCCGTTACGGCCAACATCTCGTCTCGAGTCAAATCCTTGATGACGCCGTGCATCACAGGCGCTACGCGAAGCGCATTTTGGATTAGCAGTATTTGCTTCAGCAGATAGGGCGCATGCTGGCCCGCGATCCGCGGGTATATGCTCTTACCTTCACCATTAGCGCCGTGGCAGAGGTTGCAGGCCGGAATACCTTGATCGGGCATTCCCTTCTCGAAGATGATTTTGCCCGCAGCCACCAGCTTGGCGTCCCCAGATTGCCCGTGCGCCGGAGGTTGCGCGGAGTAGTAAGCGGCGAGCCCGCTGATCGTTGAATCGTTGAGTTTGGATGCCACGCTCCACATGTAAGCCTGCGCATCCGGGTCCGCCCGTCGTTGATCCCGAAACGCCTTGAGCTGTGCTTCGAGATACGGTGCGGTCTGCGCCGCGAGATTGGGGAATGGCGATGAAGTATTGCGGCCTCCTGTCCCGTGGCAAACCACGCAGGTCTTATTGGCGATTTTTTCGGCAGCCTGCTCCGCTGTGGGCGCCACATCGGCAGCAAAGGCGGCACTGCAGATCACATGAGTCAATAATGTCGTGGCGAGGCACGGGAGCGTTCTCATGGTCATTCCTTTAAGCCGGGTGGACGGATCGCGTAAATATCACTCTCATGATCTTTAACTTTAACGGCAGCATAGTATCAAAAGTGCGGGAATCCCCATCAGGGAGAGGCCGCGATGGTGCTTCGGTAACTACATATAGCGTGTCCCGGCATTGAGCCTAAAATTTCGCGCATGGCCAGATCGGCAAACGAAGAGCGTTATCACCAACCGCATTGGGCGGATTGCGATGCGAATCGCGATTGCGTTGCGGGCTGCATGCGTAACAGGGAAACGGCGCATGCGCTGTATATGCGCTAAGGCCCTGGCCCTTTACCTCGGTGTCGGTGTGCTGCCGGCGGGCCAATCTGGGAGATTAGAGGAACGTGCTGACACATGCCTAAACATATCCAGCGACTAATATTTCTGTTCATAGCCTTCGGCGCGCTGGCGCTCACCGCAAGATACTATTTCAAAGACAAATCTTTCTATGAGTTTGGTCACTACCGGGGAGACTCGGTGGTGGAGATCGCCCGGGATAAGCCGAAGTATAAGGGCACGGCCTATTGCCAATCCTGTCATGCTCCGCAATTCGCGGAATGGTCCAAGGGCGTGCATAACAGCGCCGACATCGGAAAGATCGTCAAGTGCGAAGTGTGTCACGGCCCCGGTGGCGGTCGCGATCCGGAATCGGGATACATGCACGCGGCAACCGGCCCGGATCATCCGAAAGACTTGAAGCTGATTGTCCCCACAGATACGAGAAAACTCTGCCCCCTCTGCCACGAAAAATTGGAAGCGAGGCCCGCGGCGCAAGCTCAGATCGTGATCGACGAGCACGCCGGGACGCAACAATGCACCCTTTGCCATAACCCTCATTCGCCGAAGACGTTAGTCGGATCCATCGTGCCGCTGCTCCATCCCGGCAACCCGGCCACGGGAAAGAGCAAGGCCGCGGCTTGTTTGGGTTGTCACGGGGCAGTCGGGATCAGCCAAGGCCTTCCCGGGCCCACCCTCGCCGGACAAAATCCTGCCTACCTCGCCGAGAAACTCGGTGAATATAAGGCCGGCAAGCGCAACAATCCGATCATGAACCCCATGGCTGCCGGGTTGAGCCCGGGCGACATGGAGGATCTCGGGGCCTATTTCTCCGGCCTGAAATGCGAAGTCGCGCCCGATGCGCTCAATCAGGCGAGCGCAGGGATCAAGGCGAAAGCGGCTATATGCGCCAACTGCCACGGGACCAACGGAGTGGCCACCAGTCGCTCGTGGCCCAACTTGGCCGGGCAGTCCAAGGACTACCTCGTCACTGCCCTGAAGGCCTACAAGGCCGGCGAACGCACCAACATTGTCATGTCTCCGCTCGCGAAGGATTTGAGCGACGCGGACATGGAGAATTTAGCCGCTCACTACGCCAATGCCGTCTGCAAATAAGGTCGGGCAGGCTCAGCTACGAGGATTCGATATGGATGAAAAGAAAGATCTCGATAAAAGCCAATGCGCGCGTCGTGAGTTCCTGAGCCGTCTCGGATGCGCGGTGGCAGGTGGTGCGACGGCGATAGCCGCGGGTGTCGCGCTGGCCCCGGAAGGACAAGCGGCCGTCGCCGCCAAGCCGAACGCACCGAAGATACCGGGTTATGACTGGGGTAATCACCACTACGCATTCGGCGTCGACGCCACGAAGTGCATCGGTTGTCTGCGCTGCGTGGAGGCGTGCAAGACGGAAAACGAGGTCGCCGGCGACGCGCATCATTTCCGCACCTGGGTGGAGCGCTACGCCCATGTGGAAGGTGAGGACAAGGTGCGCATCGACAGCCAGGCCGACCCGGTGAATATCGCGGCGTCGGACTCGGAGGGACAATATCGGTTCGCCAACCGCTATAAGGATGTAAAGGTCGACAAAGCCTTCTTCGTTCCCAAGCTGTGCAATCACTGCACGCATCCGGCGTGCGTGCAGGTCTGCCCCACCGGGGCCACCTACAAGACGAAGGACGGCTTCGTGGTCATTGACCACACTTATTGCATCGGCTGCCAGTACTGTGTCCAGGCTTGCCCTTACGGCGCCCGCTTCTTCAATCCCGTAACAAGAGTCACCGACAAGTGCACCTGGTGCTACCACCGCGTGACCAAGGGGCTGCAGCCGGCCTGCGTCGAGGTCTGCCCGGTCGGAGCGCGCATCTTCGGCGACCTCAACGACAAACAAAGCTCGATCAGCCAGTTCGTCGCCAACAATCGCGTCGCGGTGCTCAAGCCCGAGACCGGCAACGCACCCAACGTGTTCTACGTTGGCATCGACAAGGACGTGGAATGATGGACCCGCAATTTTTGTCCGCGCCGTTTACCGGCTACGTCTATCCCAATGAGACTGTATTCCCCTGGGGGGTGCTGATCGTCGTCTATCCCTACCTTACCGGGCTGGTGGCCGGGGCCTTCACGGTCTCGAGCCTGTATCAAGTGTTCGGCCTGAAGGCGCTCAAGCCGGTAGCGCATTTCGCCATGCTCACTGCTCTCTGTCTGATGATCTTCGTACCGTCGCCCCTGCTCCTGCATCTCGGCCATCCGGAGCGCGCCTTAAACGCAGTATTTACTCCGCATTGGAGTTCTGCGATGGCCATGTTTGGGTACTTTGCAGGCTTCTACGTCATATTGCTGGTACTGGAAAACTGGTTCGTGTTCCGTCCCTACATGGTGCAACAGGCGCAGCAGAGAAAGGGCTGGTCCGGAAAGTTCTATAACCTGCTGTGCCTCGGCTCGCACGACGTGTCCGAAAAGGCGATGAGCTACGATCGGAAATGGATTTTCGCCTTGGCGGTTATCGGCATCCCGGGCGCCTGCGGATTGCATGGCTATGTCGGGTTTCTCTTCGGTTCTCTGAAGTCGCGGGAATGGTGGTCGTCCGACATGATGCCGATCATTTTTCTGTTTTCCGCGATCATCTCCGGCACCGCGCTGGTGATCGTACTCTACGTAGTGTCCTGCTTGATACGCAAGGTTCGCATTGCCGAGGACTGTATCAAGCTCATGGCATATACGCTTTGGGGCTTCGTCATGTTCACCCTGGTGATGGAACTCGCGGAATTCGGCAACCTTGTCTATAAGGGCCGGGAGGGAATCGATACGATCATGGAATTCGTCTCGACCCGGCTCATTATTCCTTTCTTCGTCCTGCAGATCGGCGTGGGTGCCGTGACGCCGATCATTACCCTCACCGTGTTGTTTTGGCGGCGCACGACGGGCAGGTTTCTAATTGTCGGAATCACGGTAAGTGCGGTGCTCGTGTTACTTTCGGTATTGATGATGCGCTTCAACGTGGTCATCGGCGGCGAGGAGATCGCGAAAACAGGCAAAGGACTGCTGACTTTCCCATGGGAGATTTTGCACCGGGAGGGCGTGCTGGCGGCCGCCTCGGTATTGATTGCCCCATTTCTCCTTTTGCTAGTAATGATCCGAATCTTTCCGCCCTGGGAGGATTCGCCGGCAGCCGAGTCGCATTGAGCGACCCGGGTCCGGGCGCTAGAATATATCGACGGGGTGCCGGGCCGCAGCGTAGGGAAGGTGTGCGCCTATTTGGCCTGCAAGTACTCCAATTCCGAGTTAGTCCGTCGCGATATCGATGCACGGATCGAGCGGCAGATCGCCGCACTACCCGGGATGCACGCCAGTCACATCGCGGGTCGATGAGGTAATCGCGATGGCGGAGCTGGTGGAAACCCACTTTATCAACCTACCCGCTGCGGCCGCCCACATCGGTGAAAGCCGAAGTGGTGCGCCGTGCCAAGGCCGACGGCACCCGCGTGAATCAATTCGTCCCTCGAAACAGCTCACAATAGTTGCGATTGGCCGGAGCTGGGAGCGATGCCTTGACCCCGCAATGACGTGGCAAACGAAGTAGCTGCGGCTACCATTGGAGATCAAAAAGATGGAGCGCGCGTTCGAGGTGCCGCCATTCGTGGGGGCCGCGACCACGGGCGGGTGAAGTGCTCGAGCTGCCGTTCGGCTGGGTCGACATCGGCCAAGGCGGCGGCGGCCTCGAATACGCCTTCGCACTCGTTGGCCAATTCTGCGCGCTCAGTTTCCGGGTTTTTGGCCACCAATACCGGCTTTTAGCGGCCCGAAGGCGTTAATCGACCTCGCCGGGAAGGCGTGCTGGATCGAGCGGCCGGAAGCGGTGACTATCCAAGACGCACGAACAGCTTATTGGCCTTGGTCCTAGCCCGGCGAACGCGGACCTGCTCTAACTCGATCTCATCTGTTGCGCGACCTTGGCCACTTCGCGAAGGAATTCGTCGTGCAGGTCGGGCTTGATCGCCCGGCGCATCGTACTTTCGACAATGCCTCCGAGCAGGATCGCGAGGTCGGCCGGCGGGCCGTCGACGCCGTGCACTGCGTCTATCAGCCAAGGCGGAACGGACGCGCGCAAGTCATTGATGATTTTCGTCATTAAGGCCGAGTGCTGGCACTTCGCCAGGAAGTCTGCGATGACACTCTTTGCCTCCAGATTGATTCGAAAACCCCGGGTACCGGCCGGCAGGTCTGGCGGAGCGTTGGCTGTCATCCACCCCAAAACCGCCATCTCCGTCCAGAGACGATCATTGTTCGATCCCACGGCCGTCGCCATCGACACCGGTTGTGCACCGTCGAGCTCGCCGTCCGGCATGAATTCGCTCTTCGGCATGCACTTAGTGGCGGTCTGTTGCGGCGCACAGCGCCCCACAGTCAATAGATTAACCCGACTGCGCGCGACTCTGTCAGCAAGATTGCGTCACCCACTGAGTACCTGCATCCCCACGTGTGAGTTCTTTTTCAATCAGTCGGAATTGCGCCCAGACTTTTCGGGATTTTAGTCAAAAACACCCATGTAGGTTATGCTCGAACGTATATACGCGATCTTCCGGGTACCGCCCGGGAAGGCCCGATGGTCGCCGAACTGAACAGGCTGAAGTACCGCGAATTTTTCGAGTAGAGCGCGCCATGCCGGACATTACCCCCAGCTTAAACGACGGGCCCGCGGCCAACGTACGCCAGTCGAGCTATTGTCTCGATGAATTGGTGGCTTGCGGCGAGGGCAAACTTTTTGGGCCCGGTGCCCCGAGGCTACCGAGCGGACCGATGCGGATGGTGGATCGCATCAGCTCGATATCGCCCGCTGGCGGTGCATATGATCACGGCGAAGTGCGCGCCGAACTGGACATCAACCCGTCGCTTTGGTTCTTTGCGTGTCATTTTACGGGTGATCCCGTGATGCCTGGATGCCTAGGCCTAGATGCGATGTGGCAATTAATTGGCTTTTTTCTCGCCTGGAGCGGTCATCGGGGCCTCGGTCGCGCACTCGGCGTCGAGGAGGTGCGCTTCTCCGGGCAGGTGCAGCCGCAGGCGAAACAGGTTTCCTATCAAATCGACATCAAAAGGGTCATCACGCGAAAACTGATCATGGCCACGGCCGACGGCTCGCTCGCGGTGGACGGTCAAAAGATCTACACGGCGAGCGGTCTGCGCGTCGGATTGTTCGCCGGCGCGGACGCGCTGCGGCCGGCCGCCGCGGGAGCGAAGGGCTGATGCGACGCGTGGTCGTCACCGGCATGGGCATTGTCTCCTGCCTGGGCAATGACCTCGAGACCGTGAGCACCGCGCTGGCGAATAGCCAGCCCGGCATCCGCGTGATGCCCGGTTATGCGGAGATTGGGCTGCGCAGCCAAGTCGCCGGAATCCCGCAGATCGCGATCGATCAGCATCTCGATCGGCGGGATCTGCGTTTCATGGGAGATGCCGCGGCGTTCGCCGCGATCTCGCTGAAGTCGGCGATCGCCGATGCGGGCCTGACCGAGGTCGAGGTCAGCGATCCGCGCACTGGCCTGATCGCCGGCACCGGTGGCGGATCGCCCGCGAACGTGGTCGAGTCCGCGGACATCCTGCGCGCACGCGGGGTCCGCAAAGTCGGCCCGACGCGTGTCCCGCGGGCGATGTGCAGCACGGTCGCTGCCTGCCTCGCGACCAGCTTTCACATCAAGGGCGTCAGTTACTCGGTGACGTCCGCGTGCGCGACAAGTGCCCATTGCATCGGCGTCGCCGCCGAGCAGATCCGCTGGGGCAATCAGGACGTGATGTTCTGCGGCGGCGGCGAGGAGGAGCATTGGTCGCTGACCACGCTGTTCGATGCGATGGGCGCGTTGTCAACGGCCCGCAACGACACCCCGCTGACCGCCTCGCGCGCCTACGATGCGGGCCGCGACGGTTTTGTGATCGCGAGCGGCGGCGGGATGCTCGTGCTCGAGTCGCTGGAACATGCAAAGGCGCGCGGTGCACGTATCCATGCGGAACTGGTCGGCTACGGCGTCACCGCCGACGGGCAGGACATGGTGCAGCCGTCCGGCGAGGGCGCGGTGCGCTGCATGCGTCAGGCGCTCGCCGGCGCCTCGTCGCCGATTCAATACCTGAACACGCACGGCACGTCCACGCCGCTCGGAGACGTGATCGAACTCAAGGCGGTGCGCGAGGTGTTCGGCGCGTCGATGCCGCCGATATCCTCCACCAAATCTCTTTCAGGTCACTCGCTCGGTGCCGCGGGCGTCCAGGAAGCGATCTATTGTCTCCTGATGATGCGCGACGGCTTCGTCGCGGGCTCGGCCAATATCGACGAACTCGACCCCGCCTGCACGCAGTTTCCGATCCTGCGGGTGACCGAGCGGCGACGCGTCGACACGGTGATGTCTAACAGTTTCGGCTTCGGCGGGACGAACGCGACCATAATCCTCCAGCGCTATTGAGCTGCGAGGTGGGGCGAGCAAAGAGCCTGAGCACCTCCGGCCATCGCATCCGCGGGCTCCGCCTCGCACCATGGTTTCCATCGACCCGGCGCGCGTTCGCGGGCCGGCCAATGCGCCGATTACTGATCGTGGAGTTCTCCGATTTTGAATGCCCGTACTGCGGCCGGGTGGAGGATACATTGCGGCAGTTGCAGTCCCGGTATCCGACGCAGATCAGGCTGGCGTATCGCGATTTGCCCTTCCATCTGCGAGCCGAGCCGGCCGCGGAAGCCTCACGCTGAGCTTTCATAAACGGCATGATCCTCATTGGCGCCACTCCTGGGGAGTAATCGGCGGCGGAACCCTGCGGGACTTTCCGGGTCCGATGAGCGGGAGATGCCGAAACTCGTGAGCTCATATAGGAACCTGGTCAAATGATGTATATCCGATCAATCGCGCTCGCGCTGGGATTCATAAGCGCTGTCGCCGGCTCGGCGCACGCGCAACCGGCCAATACTACGCAAGCGGTCAAGTCGGGGCCGCAGTTCGGCACCGTGGGTCTCGATCTAACCGCGCGCAAGGCGACCGTGAAGCCGGGCGATGACTTCTACACGAACGCCAACGGTGCTTGGGTGGATACGTTCGTCATACCGCCCGACCGCAGTTCCTATGGCTCGTTCACGCGGCTCTCGGAGCTATCCGAACAGCGCGTGCGCGACCTGATCGAGGGCGCCGCCACGGCTCCCGCCGCAACGGGGTCGAACGCGCAAAAGGTTGGTGATTTCTATGCGAGCTTCATGGATCAAGCGGCGATCGACGCCAAGGGCCTGGCGCCGATCAAAGCCGAGCTCGCGCGCATCGCGCGCGCGAAATCGCGTGCCGATATCGCCACCCTGTTCGGCTCACCGGGCTACTTCTCGGCCTTCGGCGTGGGCATCACGCCGGACCTGAAGGACCCGAATCGCTATGCGCTGAATATTGGGCAGGCGGGTTTGGGGCTCCCGGATCGAGACTACTATTTGAATCAAGATCCCAAGCTGGTGGAGATTCGCCGCCAATACGTCGCGCACATGAGGCGGATGCTCGAGCTTGCGCACATCGAGGGGTCGCACGATCTTGCAGAGCAGATTCTCGCCTTCGAGACGCGGCTCGCCCAGACCCAATGGCCGATCGAGAAGCGCCGCGAGACGGAGGAGAACTACAACCCGCGCAGCAAGGCGGAACTCCTGTCGTACGCGCCGGGCTTCGACTGGCAGGCATTCCTCGACGCATCCGAGATCGGTGACCGCCAGCATTTCATCTTGAACGAGCTGACGGCGGTGAAGGACAGCGCGGCGGTGGTCGCGAAGGCGCCGTTGCCGGTACTGAAAGGCTATCTCAGCTACCACTACTTGTCCGATCATGCGTCGGTGCTGCCGCAAGCGATCGATCACGAGAACTTTGCCTTCTATGGCACCGTGCTGTCGGGGATTCCGCAGCAACGCGAGCGCTGGAAGAGAGGTGTCCGGGCGGTGAGCGGGGCGTTGGGCGATGCCATCGATCAGCTATACGTGGCGCAATATTTTCCCCCTGCGTCGAAAGCCAAGATGGAGGCGCTGGTGGCGAACTTGCGCATCGCCCTGGGCGAACGCATCGAGGCACTGGATTGGATGACGCCCGCAACCAAGCAACGGGCACAGGCGAAGCTCGCGGCATTCACGCCGAAGATCGGGTATCCGATGAAGTGGAAGGACTATGGGGCGCTCGAGATCGTGCGCGGCGATGCGATCGGCAATGCGGATCGGGCGGCGATCTGGGAATGGCATCGCGAATTGGCGCGCCTCGACAAGCCCGTGGACCGGGACGAGTGGCAGATGCAAGTGAGCGACGTGAATGCCTACTACAACCCCTTGAACAACGAGATCGTGTTTCCGGCGGCCATCCTGCAGCCGCCGTTCTTCGACCCGAACGCCGACGATGCGGTGAACTATGGCGGCATCGGCGTGGTGATCGGCCATGAGATGAGCCACGGTTTCGATGATCAGGGACGAAAATTCGGACCGGACGGCTCGTTGAGCGACTGGTGGAGCGCGAGCGACACGAGCGCGTTCAAAGAACGCGCCCAACGGTTGGTCGCGGAGTACTCAGGCTTCGAGGTGCTGCCCGGCGTTTACGTGAAGGGCCAGAACACGTTAGGCGAGAACATCGGCGATTTGGGGGGCCTCAACATTGCGCTGCGCGCCTATCACGATAACTTGAAGGGCCAGGATGCCCCGGTCCTCGACGGTTTGACCGGCGACCAAAGATTCTTTTTGTCCTTCGCTCAAGTGTGGCGCATGAAGGAACGGGACGATGCGCTTCGCAATCAGGTGATGAGCGATGTGCACAGCCCGGCGGTTTTCCGAGTCAACGGGCAACTGCCGAACCTCGACGCGTGGTACACGGCGTTCGGCGTGAAGCCCGGCGATAAGCTGTACGTGCCGCCGGACCAACGCGTGAGGATCTGGTAGGTTTTGGCGCGGCCTACTTGGCGAGGCCCATCGCCTCGAGCACGAAGGAATAGACATCCGCCGTCTCCTCCATGCGTTTCGAGACGGGTTTCCCCATCCCATGTCCGGCGCGCAAATCGATGCGGATCAAGATGGGTTTGCCGCGGGGGTCGGCATGTTGCATCGCTGCCGCAAACTTGAAGCTATGCGCCGGAAAGACCCGATCATCGTGGTCACCGGTCAAGATCAAGGTTGCCGGATACGCGACACCGTCTTTCACATTGTGCAACGGCGAGTAAGCCCGTAGCGCCTCGAACTCCTCCCGGTTATCGACCGATCCATAGTCGGCCTCCCAGCCTTTGCCGACGGTGAATTCCCGAAAGCGCAACATGTCCATGACTCCGACCTGCGCGACCGCCGCCGCAAATAAATCGGGCCGTTGTTCTTCCACCGCTCCGATGAGCAGACCCCCGTTCGACGCGCCGTTGATGGCCAGCCGCTCGCGGCTCGTCCAACGATTCGCAATCAAATACTCCGCCGCCGCGATGAAGTCATCAAACACATTCTGCTTGTGCGTCTTCATTCCCGCTTCGTGCCAAGCGCGCCCGTACTCCCCTCCTCCGCGCAGGTTGGCCACCGCGTACACCCCACCGAGCTCGAGCCACGACGCGATCGCGGGCGAGAACGTGGGATGCAACGAGTCGCTGAATCCGCCGTAGCCATACAGTATCGTCGGATGAGTCCCGTCCAGCGACAGGCCGCGCCGCGCGGTTACGAATATCGGAACCCGCGTGCCGTCCTTGCTGGTGTAGAACACCTGCATCGTCTCGTAGTAGGCCGGCTTGAATCCATTCAAAACGGGCGCGCGCCATAGTGCCGTGCGGCCGGTTTTGAGATCCAGCCGGTAAATCGATGCCGGGGTGGTGTAGTCGGCGTAGGAGTAAAAGGTCACCGCATCGTCTATGCGTCCGGTAAAGCCGCTCGCGGTTCCCAGTCCGGGCAATCCGACGTCCTCGAGCGGCTTGCCGGTCGTGGAGAACCGCTTCACCACGCTATGCGCATCATGCAAATATTGCGCAATGATCTGATGGCCGACCATGCTCGCGACATCGAGGGTATCGCCCGACTCCGCCACGACGCTGCGCCAGTGCTCGCGACCGGGTTGTTTCAAGTCGATGGCGATTACGCGATAGTGCGGCGCATCGTCGTCTGTTAGCACGTATAGCGTCGAGCCGATATTGCCGACGAACGCGTAGCTCGCATGTGGCTCGGCAATGACTGGTTTGACTATTGCATCTGCGGCGAGGTCTGCCACCAGGAGCGCGTTTTTAACGTCCGTGCCGTGAGCGGCCGTGATGATGAGGTAGCGGCCGTCGTCCGTCACCTGGGCCCCGACATACCAGTCGGGCTCGTCGGTGCGGGTGTAGATCTTCGCGTCCTGTGCCTCGGCGGTTCCCAGTTTGTGGAAAAATACCGTCTGAAATTGATTCTGTGCCTTTAACGATTGGCCGGCTGCGGTGGGGGTATAGCCGGCGTAATAGAAGCCGCTGCCGTCTTTGCGCCACGACGCAGTCGTGAACTTGGCCCACCGCAGCTCGTCCGGCAGATCCTTGCCGCTCGCGACGTCGCGGACATGCCAGGTCTCCCAATCCGAGCCCGCTTCGGAGAGGCCATAGGCCATCCACTTTCCGTCGTCGCTGTAACCAGCGCCCTTGAACGCGACGGTGCCGTCGTTTGACATTCCATTCGGATCGAGCATCACGTGTGCGGGCTTTCCCGGATCCTCGGTCGCGAATAGCACGGACTGGTTTTGCAACCCATCGTTGTGGCTGTAGAACCATACCCCGCCGTGCTTTTCCGGCGCACCCCAGCGCTCGAAATTCCAAATCTGCTTCAGCCGTTCCAGAATCCGTTCGCGGCCGGGAATCGCCGCGAGGTAATCGCTGGTGAGCTTGGCCTGCGCCTCCACCCAGGTTCGCGTCGGGGCCGAGTCGACGTCCTCCATCCAGCGGTAGGGATCGGGGACCTTGGTGCCGTGATAGTCATCGACTTGATTGCCGCGGGGCGCGGTGGGATAGATCAGTGGCTGGGGAATCGTGGCCGGATCTGCGAAGGCGGTTGGAATCGCAAGGCAATCGAAGGCGATGAGGATGGGTAGCGCTTTCAGGGCAGCGATTGCTAGGGTGGGTTTGGTCATCTCGATTTCGCTTGTTGGTATGAGAATAATCTACTGAGAGCGCGTTTGTGGCGCCATCCAATCACAGGCTATCCGCAACCAATACGATCTCAACGGGACCTGTACGAGTGGCCTGTAACGACTCATTTTGTACCCCGTGCGTGCGGCGGCCCTCATCTCGACCGCTTACTGACGGACAGCCACAGCGATAGCCGGCGACTGATTGCTCGAGACGTTGGCGAGGACCAGCGCATTGCCGTGTGCACTAATCGCACCATTGTATGCGTTGCCTGAGGCATCTGCGAGCGTGAGTGTCCCATCGGCCGCCACGACGACACCCCGCTTTGGACAGCGCACGCTCTGTTGGCGAGGTGCTCGCGCCGGGTCTCATCACGTTTCGCGTACTGCGACCCCGCCGCCGGTGTCACCTTCGGAAAATGAGGGGACCCCTCAGTGAGTGGACTTGAAATATGATGTTTTGCTTGTCATAACCACCACCCTTTGGGTTCCTGCAAGAGTTCGACCTCGTCCGGCGACGAAAGTCGGTTGAGTATTGCGTTACGATGCGGAAAGCGGCCAAATTGATCGATGATCGTTTTGTGCGCGATCGCATCACGCGTCCACTCTTCATTGCCGAGGCGCGCGATCAGTTCGACTGCAATCGCTTGATCTTTGCGATCCTCGCTGTGCTCGAACGGCATATACAGAAACAGCCGCTCCTGTTCATTCATGGCCTCGTCAAAGCGCTGCTTGACTGCGGCTCTGGATAGTTGGCGCGCGATAGGATCGGCCGCGAAAGCACGTGGCGTGCCACGGAACAGGTTGCGTGAGAATTGATCCAAGACAATGACGGCGGCTAGCAGCGGGCGTTGCGTCATTGCGACGGATCCACCGCCTGCCGCGACTCGTCGGTGCAGCGCCAGGAAGCGAGCGCGGATCTGCGCATCAATGGCATCGCTCTTCGCGAACCATTGAGCTGCTTCCAGCTCATCAAACCAGAAATGCAGAATCTCGCCTACCCAGGCTGGCTCGATAACATTGCTGGCCGAATGCGTGACGGACATTATTCCGGCAGATCCGCTAGACGCAGGGATGAGGCAAGTTGGTCGGCATCTGCCGGATTCTTGAACGGCAACTTGCTCATGAAGTGCGCAATCGAGAAATCTGGTTTCATGGATAGGCATTCGTGAGCGCTGCCTTTGGCACGATGCATGTCGCCCAGCCTGGCGTGACATCCGGCAATCAGTGCTGCGTAATAATAGGTGAGAATCCGTAAACGGCTGAGCGTCGACAGGGCATCTGCGTATCGACCCAGGCTCATGCATGCCAAGCCGGCGGAGCGCCAGCACCACGCCTGATCGAAGTATGGGTCGATCTCCCGTGACCTTGCGAACCAAGTCAGGGCCTCTTCCGGCTCACCCGCATAAACCAGAATGGATCCCAGATCGGCTGCGTTCCATTGGCTGTTTGGATTGATCTCGACAGCTCGCCGGCTGTATTGCACGGCCAGCTCGAAAAAGCGTCGATGCACGCAGGCGTGGCCGAGGATCGCATGGCAGGTGCTCTCACCGGCGTCGAGTTCGACAGCCCGCATGGCGAGGACGTATCCCCTTTCCAACGCGGCAGCCGAGCTTCTCGGACCGTCGCCCCATTGTGAGTAAGCCAGCGACGCCAGCACCGCGTGTGCGAGTGCATAGCCGGGGTCAAGTTCGATCGCTTTCTCGACCAGTCGCGTGGCCTCCGCTGCGCCCTCCGGATCGTCCCAGGACAATGAATTGGCCTTCAGTACACACTCCCACGCAGCCAGACTCAGCGGCGGCTTGCGGCGCGCGCGCTCGGTATCAGAGGCTTCTACGCGACCGACGAGCGTGCTGACGATCGTTTGTACCACCCGATCCTGGACGGAGAAGATCTCGTCCAGCCCGCGGTCGAATTTTTCGCCCCAGATATGGCCACCGGTGGCGGTGTCGATCAACTGGGCGCTGATACGGATACATTCGCCCATGCGCCGGACACTACCTTCAACCACAAAGCGAACATCCAGTTCGCGAGCGACCTGCTTCATATCGACTGCGGCGCCGCGGTAACGAAACGACGCCGAGCGCGAACGTACTGAAATACGCCGCCAGCGCGAGAGCTCGGTAATGATGTCCTCGGTGACGCCGTCGCTGAAGTATTCCTGTCCCGGATCGCCGCTCAAGTTGAGGAACGGAATGACTGCGATCGACGGTTTGTCACTTAGTGCCGGGGCCACGATCACATTGGAAGTTGAGTCGGTCGGCGAGTCCAGCCACGGCGACACAGGCGCAATGAGTCTATAGCCTCGACGAGCGACATTGGCGATGTATCTAGGGTTTTTTGGATCATCGCCTAGAGTGCGCCGAAGGGCGGCCACGGCGGCGTACACGGAATCGGGGCTGACGACCACGTTTTTCCACACCAGATCCAACAGTTCATCGACGCTCAGTACATCGCCTGCCCGCTCTGCGAGGCAAATCAGCAGTTGCATCGACTTGGGTTCGAGCTTGATCGTGTGACCTTCCTTGCAAATCTCATCCACCGTCGGATCCACACGCAAGTCAGCGATCCGCAGTAAGGAACGACCGGCTGAACTGATGGGTGACATGCAACTCAATGAATGAGCGAAGGTTTTTGCTATTCGATCGGCTTTCTCGCTTGGCTTGCAAATTATACGCCTTGCCGCGGCCGAGACCTGCCACGGATGCTTGCCTCCAAGCTCAGAGAATCCCTAGACCACTTTCATATCCCCATCAGGACTCCCGCCGACGCAAGGAGCACTGTTGCTTCAAGGCCGGCGAGGACAAACCCCGACGGACGAAACAGCCCGACACCTTGAATGCATTACTCGATACCCCGGAGACCACTATGAACACTCTGATTACTTCGACCAATCTGTCCCGTCTGATCTCAACCGCGATCTTGGGCGCCATTACCTTAAGCTGGGGCGCGATGTCTATCGCTGCCGACGGAAACGAGGCGCCTCAGGCCGTTGTAAAATTCGGGGATCTCAACCTATCCAATCCGCAGGGTGCGGCCGCGCTCTACAGCCGCATCACATTAGCGGCCTACGAGGTGTGCAAGTCTTTTGACATTGACTCCCGCAACCTCGGGTCCCGAGCGCGAGTGGATGCCTGCGTTCACAAAGCAATCGCGGATGCGGTGACCAAGGTCGACCGGGCTGAATTGTTCGCGGTATACAGCGCGAAGAACCATCAGGCTCGCCCGATCATCGTTGCCGCTGCCCAGACTCGCTAGTCGGTTCCTTGGGCGGTGGCGATCGCCACCGCCCTGAGCTACCGAGCGCCGAACTTATAGCTGAAACGAAATCCGATGGTCCGGGGGCGACTCACCGTTACGGCTTTGTACCACTCGGTGTAGTTCGCATAAAGTTGGGCCCGCGTGTCGGTCAGATTCTCTCCGTAGACTTGCATGATCCACGCATCCTTTCCGACACCGACCGCCCCATCATAAGTGGTGAAAGCCGGCAGGTCGTAAGCAATGGGGTTGCCCTGCAGGTCGAGCGAAAGCCGATCGGTTGTGGCGAGGGCGTGTGACTGATGCTATTCGGCGGAGCGATGAAACGCCTGGGTTGCATTTCGGTGAAGCGTGGATCGGGGAAATCGGCCCTGGACAGCATGATCAGCGCGGCACGGGAAGCCTGTGCGCGAGGCGATCAAATCATCATTTTCCCCGAGGGCACGCGGTCGGCACCCGGCTCTGCGCCCTCTTACAAGTCCGGGGTGAGTCATCTGTACCAGGCGCTTCAGATACCGTGCGTGCCAGTTGCATTGAACTCCGGCCTTCTGTGGCCCAAGCGGCGTTTCCTGAGGCCGCCAGGCGTGATCACCGTCGAAATCCTTCCTGTGATATCGGCAGGGTTGCCCCGGAAGCAGATGTTCGAGAAGCTGGTGCGAGATATGGAGGCTGCCTGTCAACGATTGGCTGATGAATGAGTTATAGAGCCACTTTGTCGCGACCTGTCGCTGCTGCCGCTCTCGCCATACCAGACCTCGCCGCGGTGATTCTCTCGGCATATTGCAGCGGCATGCGCGTCGACTTCCAGCCACCCGCCTGCGTGTCGACATCAGCATTTTGTGACCGGACATTTCACTTCGCACCTTCGAGACCCCATCACCGGCATCGATAAAGACCTGATTTGTAGCGACAATTCTTGCGCCATTGCGGCAACGCCAGTGAAGGCGTGATTCTATTGCGCTTAACATGTCAGCATTTCATTTCCAAAAGCATCCCCTATCAGCAGTTTCTGTCCAAATCCGCGGCCTACTTTTTTGGCTCCTTTTTTGCAAGCCGATGAATTCGTGGAGCTTCCCTTGCAGCTGCCTGAGCGCTGGACATTAAATGCAGACGGAATGGACGCAATCTAGTGATGTCGACAGTGCTACAGGCGTTCGATACGTTGATGACGAAAATGGAGGCGGTCCACGAAGATGTGGCCGTGAGTTAATCATGGGACAGTTTGAAGGTTTGAAGGACTTTGATGTTGCCGCACTGGGACGAAACGCGGCCACCACCACCGGGAAGCCGCGGGATCTGCCAGTCGCTAGGATCGAACGGGATCCGGACAACATCCGTAAGTCCTTCGATGAAGCCGCGGTCATACAACTGGCCGAGACCATCAAGGCGGATGGGTTGCTACAAGCCATCACCGTTCGGCGAAATGTCCACAAACGGGGCTATTTTCTCATCAGCTACGGCGAGCGTCGATTTCGCGCCGTGTGCCTGCTGGGGCATCCCACCATCGCTGCCGTCATCGACGACAACTTTGATCCTTACCGGCAAGCGATCGAGAATTTACAACGGGAAGAATTGGATCCCCTCGACATCGCGGACTGGATCCAAAAGCGTGAAGACGCCGGTGACTCTCGCACCACGATCGCCAAACGCCTCGGGAAGCCCAAATCCTACATCTCTGAAATAGCGCTGCTGATCAAGGCGCCTCCCGCCATCCGCGAGGCCTTCAGGAGCCGCCGCATTCCCGATATTCGCTCAGCGTACCTGTTGCCGCGCCGATATGACGAAGATCCAACCGGCGTGACTACCTGGCTGAACGGTGATTCGCCGATTACCCGGCGAATCGTGGCTCGGACCCTCGGCAAGTCCGATCCTGCCCGTAGCAATAGCCCGAGAACGACAGTGGAGGCGCTGCTGCCGCGACGTGTCGCGGAGGACTGGAACAGCCTCGCGGTGCAGGTTGCCGGTCGGGAGGGCACCATGCTGCTGAAGCCGGGGCACGGGCCGACCCAGGCTACCGTCCGATTCGCCGACGGCTCGCAAGAAGCCGTGGCACTCAGTAAGATCCGGCTGAAGACTTGGATGGCACTGTGAGGAACGATATCGCCGACAGCGGACTCTCGAGGAACGCCCACTTCACCGGCAGCGCGGCCGCGGCTGCGCTTGTCTTACTGATTCGGGCCTGCGCTCTCGTCCTCTTCACGGTGATGTCGCTGGCCGAGCCCTTTCTCGCCGTTGTGTTGATTGCCCTGGCACTGGGATGCTTTTTTGTTGCCGTGGTGTTCGGCTTCATCTTCCACGCGCCGTTCCACCACCGGCTGGCCCGATCGGCCCGCGTTCACTCCGTCGATCAAGACTCCGCCTCATCCGGAGCAATCAAGCGGAAATTCGGTGCACCGTTTGCTGCTTGCCGATATGGGTATACCCGAGGAAGGGCATGTTTCTAGGCCGGCTAAGCTTATCGATCACAGTCAGCCTCGACCGCCCGTAGCCCTCCTTCGTTATGCCAAGCGAGTGTCGAGGACTGCCCGATCCCAATGCGCCGTTTCGGCCGCGGCCTCGTAGGTGCTTTGAAGAAACAACAGCAACGACGCCTCTGGATCCGCCGCGTTTCGGACCTCGTCGTAGGGCAACAAGAACTCCCCGAGCTTCTCATCGAAAACCGCCCCCTTAGGAGCGACCGGAGCATCTTTGAATCCGTGCGGAGTTGGGTAGGCATACGAGTAGAAGGATGCATGGTCGATCCCACCACCCCCGGGCCAGAAGCCGGCGCTGCTCACCTCATGGGAATAGGCCTCGGCCATGACCGCAGTCGCGAGCCCGGGAACCTTGCTCGTAAATGGAGGAGCACGCCGGCCGGAGAAGCGAGTAACGGCTAGATCAAAGCTACCCCAGAAAAAATGAACCGGGCTTGCCTTGCCGATAAACCCCGTGCGGAATTTCTTGAACACACGATCCACTTGGACCAGAGCCAACCAAAATCTTTGTGCGGCGTCGGGATCGTAGGATGCGTGGATGCGATCATCGCTTAATAAGATCGCATTGGGAATTTCGCACGGCCGCTCCCTGATATGTACCCCGATCCCGAGATCGGCGAGCGACTCCATCACTTTGGCGTAAAAATCGCACACCGGCCGAGGCATCAGTGGGATGCGTCTGCGCTGTCCGGTGCTCACGTCAATGTCGAGAGTTTGATCGATGAAATCAAACCGTATCTCGAAGATTTCGTCTTTATAAGGTATGACCGAAGTCGACAAGCCGCGCGCAGTCACATAAAGCGGCACATGCCAGCTGTGATTGAGCCAGGGGGTCAGCGTCAAACGAATCTTGCCCGCGATTTGAGTCCACAGATGCAGGGTCTCACACGTCGATTTCCACGCCGAGTAAGGAAGCGGGGGCCAGGCTGTGTCACGGGCAGACATTGCAAATACTATACGACGGCCGCCCCTTTGCGCATACGCGCATCAACAAGTATGCCGGCAGGGATGTCGAGGCAGATGAGCACCGAGGACTTGGCCCTTCGCTCAAGAACATAGCGCAGATTCGATCACCTGAACGCGCAAACTCATCCATGGGGCAGATATCGTCGCCGCGAACCCGCCAGCATGACTCACGACATCATTTGTGAGGCACAACAATCGCTGGCCACGCCGGATCAGAATTCACCAGATAAATGAGTTATGCGCAGTTTGCGACGCAACAAACCGGCCCACGAGGCGTCCGAACCGGAATCAGTCAATGCCCGCCGTGGCCATGATCGTCGTCGTCACCGATGGGCTCTCGAAGCCATGGGATGAAGCGAATGTCGGATCCGCTGGCGGTCGCGCATCCCTTGCCGCCGGGGCCAGCAGGACATCCCCAATAGTTCTGCGCGGCGTCGATGCTGCCGGTGCAGATGGAGGCATGGTCGAACGCACACACGTCTGCGACGCCAACTTTGCCGCCTAGCAGGTCGTTCAAATGGGTGTCGACCTGGGCCGGAGTGTTTACGGCGATGTCCACGTCCTCATCGCGTATCACGTTGCCGGTGATGACGGTACCGACGACCGGCGAGCCGCCGTCACCGCTATTGATGTTGATGCCCACGGACCCGGGCGTAGCCGTGTCGGCCTGGTCGGCAAGGTTTCCGGCGATGTAGTTGCCGATGATCATGTTGCCGCTCATGTCGTCCGCGGGAGCGCCGAAGGCGGGACCCACATGGGTGTGCAGAGCGACACCGCCCAGGCCATTGCCAGTCAGCTTGTTGTGGATGATGACGTTATCGGCGGTTCGGCCGGGGCCGTTGCCATCGGAAAAAAGCCCGACTCCCGAGCCTCCAATCTGCACCCCGTTGTCAGCCGAGACGTTGTCGCTCACGGTATTGTGGTCCACGCCGTGGTGGGGCGCGAAATAGGGAGGGCTCGAGCCGGTGGGGGGATGCGAGGCCAGAACGATGCCGCATTCCAGCGGGTTGTTCCTGACCACATTGTGCGTGAGCAGATTGTCGTGGCTTTCGGCGGTCTCGTCGCTAATCAGGACGCCGTCGGCATTACCGGAAATAAGGTTGCCGGACACGATCGAACTCACCGTACCAATCAGGTGAAGTGCGCCGCCGCAGTCGCCGGTTTCATCGTTCTCGTACACGCCGTCGCCGGGCTGTCCGGGACATCCCGTTGGCGCGCCGGTGAATGACAGGCCGGGAGTCTTATCGTTGTTTAGAATGCGATTGTCGCGGACTGTGATGTTCGCCGCGCTCACGACCAGGATTCCTTCGTAATTAGCATTCTGCACTGTGAACCCGGCGATGATGACGGCGTTGAGCCCGGGGTGGTCGAATCCGTCAACAAAGATGCCATGCGCGAGTCCGCTGGCATCGATGACGGACTTGTCAGCGGCGGCGCCGACGAGTGAAAGCGGCATGCCGATAGTCACCTCCTCCGTGTAGGTGCCGGGCTCGACGTTGACAACTCCGTTGGCAGAGGAATGGTTCACGGCCGCCTGGATGGTCGAGTAGCAGCCGTGTGAGCCCGCGGGGTTGACACAAAGTGTGCCCGCCACGGCCGCCTGTGAGCAGACCGCGGCAAGGATGGCGCAACCAGCGGTTGACAATGGGTGAAATCGAGCGAGAGACATGGCTGTTCCCCTTTTAGTGTTGGCGAATCTTGCCCTAGGCGAAAAGTTTGAGTTCTTGTCGTGGCGTAATACCCGTTGTACGCACGCCCGTTAACGGGAGACAACACATGTCCTGCCCGAGAAGACATTCGAGCAATTTCTTGGCGCGAGCATTCTGGTCGCTGTCTTTGAGCTTATTGGCCTCCAAAACAGGATCGATGTCGAGTTCCCCGGGGTCGACACCTGCAGCGATCACCAGTTTTGACTTTGTTGTGGCTGACCATATCGCCGATCGAAGTGTTATGCAAACCAAATTTCACGAATTCCTTTCGTCAGCTATTGCGGCGCGGCATGCGGCCAAACCTCGGTCACCGGCTGGTGCGACCGCGCCTTACGAGCGCCGTTCAGCATTTCGAGGGCTGGCCGTACCCTTTTATGCCGAACGTAACCTCCACTAAATTCGGAGAACTGCGAGAGTCGCGGTCGCGGTAGTTCGTAAGTAAGCCACCCGCCAGACCGAGGCGTCCGCAGTGGTCAACCGAGCACGATGGGACCTTGCCAAGATCCATGACTGGTACACCACGCCTCGGGGCACGATCCTCGATGGGAGTTTGTGGCGCCCTTACTGATCGGACTCTCAGATCGTGATGATACGAATGCTCGCCGATCTGCTAAGCCCCTCATTGCGCACGGGAGAGATCTACCCGGCGCTGCTCGCTGATGCCAACGTAGTCGACATCGTCCAGCCCTGCTCCACGCAGTATGTCGTGCCTTCCGCAGCTAGTCTCGCGCGCCCGTTCTCAATCAGGACGTACCG
>JBEKHO010000050.1:0-45149 GCA_050012215.1 Steroidobacteraceae bacterium | reverse complement strand
TTACCCGGCGACGATCAGCTACACCGGCAACGCGACGCTCGGGCAGGCGCCGACCAATCAGATCAGTTTTGTGTGGGCTGCGCGTCCGGACCCGGTGGTGGTGTATCAGGCCGGAGCGCAGATCAAGGGGATCGTGCGCCTGACCGACATCAAGACCTATATCAACAGCGGCTCGACGCTGGTGCGCGATTATCAGCTCGCCTACAGCACCTCCCCGACCACGAGCCGCTCGGAGATCACGGGGATCACGGAGTGTCCGGCGAGCGGGGCGTGTCTGCCGGCGACCTCTTTTACCTGGACGAACCATGTGAAGGGGATGAACAACAAGGGCGCGGCGATCACGGGGGTATACGGGAACTGGGAGACCTCGGGTCGGGTGTTTGTGGCGGATGTGAACGGCGATGGGATCGCCGACATCGTGATGGGGCCCGATGCCAATGGTAATTGGTATGTGATGCTCGGCACGGGCACGGGGTTTGTCGATCAGGGGGCGTGGATCACCGGGGTGGATGCGGAGTGGACGGCCGGAGCGGACGGCATCCGGGTGATGGATGTGAACGGGGATGGGCTTGCGGACATCGAGATGGGCCCCGATGCCAATGGCAACTGGTATGTGCTGCTCTCGACCGGGCACAGCTTCGTCGACGGGGGTGCCTGGGCGACGGGCAAGTACGCGAACTGGACGGGGGCGCGCGAGCGCATTTATGTCATCGATGTGAACGGCGACGGTCTTGCCGACCTCGTGCTCGGTCCGGATGCGAGCGGCAACTGGTATGTGCTCGAGTCGACCGGGACGGGCTTCGTTGACAAGGGGGCCTGGGCGACGAACGCGTATGCGAGCTGGGTGGGGGCGACGAACCGGACCTTTGTGGCGGATGTGAACGGGGACGGTCTGCAGGATATTGTATTGGGTCCGGATCCTTCCGGGGACTGGTACGTGCTGCGCTCGACGGGGACAGGCTTTGTCAATGACGGGGCGTGGATCACGGGGGCCGATGCGGAGTGGTATGGCGGCACGGATGGCATCCGCGCCATGGATGTGAACGGGGATGGGCTGGCGGACATCGAGATGGGCCCCGATGCCAACGGCGACTGGTTTGTGCTGCTCTCGACGGGGAAGAGTTTTGTCAATGCGGGAGCGTGGGCGACGGGCAAGTATGCCAACTGGACGAGCGCGCGCAATCGCATTTATGCGACCGACACCAATGGCGATGGGCTGCAGGATCTGTTGCTCGGGCCGGATGGGAACGGGGACTGGTACGTGCTGCGCTCGACGGGGACGAGTTTTGTCGATGACGGGGCGGTGCTCACCGGGGCCTACGGGAACTGGACGGGCAATGCGAACATTACCTACTCGGGGGACATGAACGGGGATGGGTTGAAGGACATTATTTTTGGTCCCGACAGCACCGGTGCCTGGTATCACATCGACAGTAACCCCGCGAACGAGCGCATCACGGGGATCAACAACGGGCTCGCGAGCACCTCGTTCACCTATGCCCCGATGACCAGCTCCACGGTGTACACCAGGGACTCGGGCGCCAATGCGGCGGTCTATCCGATCATGGATGTGCAGTTCGCAGGCTACGTGGTCTCGGCGGTGAATGCGCCGAACGGCATCGGTGGGACGGTGACGACCAATTATACCTACGGCGGGTTCAAGGTGGACCTGACGGGTCGTGGGATGCTCGGTCCGCGCTGGATGAGTGCGACGCGCGCGGCGGTCGGATCGTTTGCGGCGCGCACGAGCTATACGCTCTACGATCAGCTCTATCCCTTCAACGGCTTCGTCGCTCAGAGCGAGGACATCGTGGCGGGGGGAGGGAACGGGGGGATCATCAGTGAGACCACCAACACCTATCAATGCTACTCCGGGGCGGCGAGCCCGGTGCCGACCAGCACGAGTTGTGCGCTCGCACCGGGGCTGCGTTACTTCCCCTACACCCACCAGACGGTGGAGAGTCGCTGGGACTTAAACGGCACGGCGCTGCCGACCGTGACCACGACCAACACCTACGATGACTGGAGCGATGCCACCAATATCGTGCGCTCGACGAGCGATGGGTATACCAAGACCACCACCAACACGTA
The DNA here is from genome assembly GCA_050012215.1 of Steroidobacteraceae bacterium. Classification (GTDB taxonomy): domain Bacteria; phylum Pseudomonadota; class Gammaproteobacteria; order Steroidobacterales; family Steroidobacteraceae; genus Bog-1198. The sequence continues at coordinate 43,058 of JBEKHO010000050.1, read as the reverse complement.
TCTGCCGGCCAACACCAGCAGCTGGATTTTGGGGCGCCTCGCCACGGCGAAGGTGACGAGCACCTCGCCGCAGAACGTGCCGGGGTATCTGGTGACCGCACCGCCGAACCTCACGGCAACGGCGGTGGCGGCCAAGCAGGTCAATCTTGCCTGGTCGGCCGGCACCGATACGGGCGGTCCGGGCATTGCGGGCTACAATATTTATCGCAACGACAAGGGCGCGACCCCGATCGGTACCTCCGCGACGACGAGCTACACCGACACCTCGACGCTTGCGCTCACCGCTTATACCTACAACGTGGCGGCCTACGACTCCTCGGGGAATGTCTCGCTGCAGTCAAATCCCGCCGCCGTCACAACCCCTGCCTACCCGTTGCCCTCGGCCCCGACGGGCCTCACCGCCAATGCCACGGGTCCGACCGTGGTGGTGCTCACCTGGACGGCGGGGGCGGATGCGGGGGGGCCTGGGATCTCCGGTTACAAGATCTACCGCAGCGATAAAGGCGCGACCCCGATCGGCACCTCGGCGACGACGAGCTACACCGATAGCGTGGCGGTGGCCGGCAGCACCTACACGGTGGCCGAGTACGACACCTCGGGCGATACTTCGCCGCAATCGGCAAGTGCCTCGGTGGGCACTCAGCCGACCGCTCCGGGGACCCCGACGTTCAGCGCGATCACCGAATCGACCGCGACCGCGTCCTGGACGGCGGCCACCGAATACGACGGCAGTATCGCCTCCTATCAGTACTCGCTCAACGGCGGTGCCTGGACGAATGTGGGCGATGTGCTCACGGTGGGGCTCAGCGCACTGCATCCCTCCACCGCCTACACCGTGGCCGTGCATGCAACGGACAGCGCCGGTGTGATCGGTCCGGCCAGTACAGGTTCTTTCACGTCAGGAGTTGACACCACGCCACCCAGCTCTCCCGGCGCGGTCACCATGTCAAGCATAAAGTCGAACTCAGCTACTGCGAGCTGGGGGGCCGCCACGGACAATGTCGGAGTGACCTCCTATGCGTATCAACTCAACGGCGGCGCCTGGGTCAACGTCGGCGATGTGCTCGCCACGGGGCTGACGGGACTCACTGCCGGCACGAGCTATACCATTGCCGTGCACGCCCTGGATGCCGCCGGAAATATTGGACCAGCGGCAACAGTCACATTTAGCACGCCGCTGATTATAGATAGTTCGGTCATGACCGAAGGGGCAGTGACCAGTGGTTCTGGCTTTGAGGCCGGGATCACAGGCTCGATGAGCGTCACGAAAACTTCCAACGGGTACACCTATAAAACATTCTTTGATAACTACGTGCCCGGTGCACATGGCTCGGGGCGCTATACGGGGACCACTTTTGCCGTGAGTGGCTTTGCGACCGATCCCGGCATAGCGTGGCTCTCATCCGCGGCGGCAGCGGGAGTTAGCTTCACGGAGGCAACAGCCACTTACGCTTACAGTGCCGGAACAGCGACTTGGAATTGGGCGGCTACCGTTCATCCCGGGGGTGTTTTTTATCCGGGAACGGGGACCGCCGCTTGCACGATTACCCACAAGTAGCGTGTTCTCGGTGGAGCGACATACGTTCACAAGATGCTCGGACAACGGCTACGGCAATCGCAGTGGGCGGGTCTGATCTCAACTAGGAAAACCCATCATGCCAAGGAACGTGCTTGTTGCGGGTGTTGCAATAATGCTCGCTTTGACGGGGCAATCGGTGCTGGCGTCGACGACCGGCACGCGCTCGAGTGCGTACGAGTACAACGCGACCACCGGTCAGTTGACTAAGGAGATCATCGAGGGCGAGGACTCCAATTTATGCAAGGTGACGACCTACACCTACGATGGCTACGGCAACCGCAATGGCTCGACCACGCGCAATTGCAATGGGTCGGCAAGCGATGAGGCGGCGGCGCCGAGCGGGGCGGCGGTGTTTGCCAGCCGCACTCTGTCGTCGGCGTATCAGAGCGGGACCGGGTATCCGGCTGGTCAGTACCCGACCAGCAATACCGATGCGCTCAATCATACCGAGACCAAGACCTACGATGCGCGGTTTGGTTTGCTGGCGACCCACAAAGATCCAAATCTAGTTCAGACCACCCAGGCCTACGATGTGTTCGGACGCCCGAGCCTGCTCACCAAGGGCGATGGCACCAAGGTGCAGATGACGTACAGCTTCTGCACGGGCTACGACGGCGGCACGGCGAGCTGCCCGGCGCTGGCGGCCTACGTCGTCAAGAGCCAGCCGCTGGCGAGCGACGGGGTCACGCCGAACGGGCCGTGGACTCAGACTTACTACGACATTTTGAGCCGGCCCGTCTCGGCGCAGACGCTCGGCTTTGACGGCTCGAGCGTGATCGTCGTCTCGACGGCCTACGATAGTCTGGGCCACACGGCCTCCAAATCGCGCCCGTACTTCAGCACGGGAACCGCGGAGCTCACGAGCTACACCTACGACAGCATCGATCGGGTGACCCTGCAAACCAACCCCGACACGAGCACGCGCAGCACCGCCTACAACGGGCTGACCATCACGGTCACCAACGAGCTCAGTCAAACGAGGGCCCGCACCAGCAACAGCGAGGGCGAGCTGGTGTCGATGACCGACGCAGCGAGTCAGACGGTCACCTATGTCTACGATCCGTTCAAGAATCTGGAGCAGACGACCGATCCCGCCGGGAACGTGGTGGTCTCATCGCACGATCTGCGCGGGCGCAAGATCCGCTCGGTCGACCCCGACATGGGCACCTGGACTTACGTCTACGACGCGCTGGGAGAACTTGTCCAGCAGACGACCGCGAACAACAAGACGATCACGTTGACCTACGATGACGGCGGTCGCATGACCGCCCGGACCGAGCCCGATCTGAGCAGTACCTGGACCTACGACAACTGCACGAACGGCATCGGCAAGCTGTGCAGCGCCGCCTCGAACGATGGCTATAGCCGCAGCTACACCTACGACACCCTGAGCCGCCCGCTCGCGACGATCACCACCGCCGATACCACTTACACCCAATCCGTCACCTACGACAGCAATGGCCGCATCGGCTCGCAGAGCTTCCCGGGCGCGGTGAACGTCAACCTCACCTACACGAGCCTGAGCTATCTGCAGAAGATCACCGACGCCTCCACAGGTACCGTCTATTGGACGCAGACGACGGCGGATGCAGAAAGACACATCACGGCAGAGACGTATGGCAATAGCGTCAGCACCAGCATGGGCTTCGATCCGAAAACCGGACGGCTGCTGACGATCCAGGCCGGCAGCGGCGACTCGATCTCGAACTTGACCTACGTGTACGACTACTTGGGTAATGTCAAAACGCGCCAGGACGGCAACCAAAGTCTCACGGAGACCTTCGTCTACGACAACCTCAATCGAGTCAAGAGTTCGAGCGTCAACTCCACGGGTGCCGGCATCGTCACCCTTTCCTATAACTATGACGCGCTCGGCGATCTGACCAGCCGCTCCGATGTGGGCACCTATACCTATGGCCCGGTGAACGCGCGCCCGCATGCCGTTGCCAGCATCAGCGGCACCGTCAATACCACCTTCAGCTATGACGGCGACGGCAACATGCTCAGCGGCAACGGCCGCACGGCGACTTACACAAGCTTCGATATGCCCGTCACCATCAGCAAGTCGGGCGCGAGCGACACCTTCGTTTACGGACCCGAGCACCAACGCATCAAGCGCCAGACCTCCTCCACGGTCACCATCTACGTCAATCCCGACAACGCCGGCAATCTCGCCTACGAGAAGGACATGACCACCGGCTCGGTAACGCTCGAGGAGCGGGTGTTCATCTCCGCGGGCGGCGACCCGGTGGTGATGCTCAAGCGTGAGAATGGCACCGGCAGCTTCGCACCCTATTATCTGCATCGCGACAACATCGGCTCAACGGTCGCCATCACCAACAGCGCCGGCACTGCCATCGAGCGGCTCGCTTACGAGCCCTTCGGCAAGCGCCGAGCCGTCGATGGGGCGAGCGACCCCACGGACGCCATCAAGGGCATCAACACCGATCGCGGATTTACCGACCATGAACACCTGGATGATCTGGCACTCATCCACATGAACGGCCGCGTGTTCGATCCGCTGATCGGCCGGTTCCTCTCGGCCGACTCCAATGTGCAGCACTTCGATGACCTGCAGTCTTTGAACCGCTACAGCTACGTATTCAACAACCCGCTCAATACCCGCGACCCCACCGGCTACTTCAGCCTGTTCGACTGGTTCTCGACCAGTCTGGGGATGGCGGTCGGCGGTCCGCTGGGCGCCCTCAGTAGCTATGAGCTGCACAAAGTCACCGTGCAGTATCTCGCTTCGCATCAATGGGCCTACAGCATCGCCCAAATCGCCGTCGCCGCCGCGACAGCCGAGTATTGCGGCGGCTGCGGTAGCGCCATGCTCTCGGCCGATGTCACTTACGCAAAGACCGGCTCCTACAGCGCCGCTCTCAAACAGGGCGCCATCACCTACGGGGAGGCTTATGCCAATACCGTCATCGGCGACAACACCACAGGCTCCCCGCTCGCAAATGTTGCCGCCCACATTGCCTTGGGGTGCGCATCCTCCGCGGTCGAAGGCGGTAAGTGCGGCGCCGGAGCACTGTCCTCCGGCTTCTCCACTGCGCTACTGCCCTCCAACTATGGTGGCCAGTGGGCCAACGGCATCGTCCAGCAGGTCGTCATCGGCGGTACGGCCTCCGTGCTTGGTGGGGGCAGCTTTGCCAACGGCGCCGAAACCGCAGCCTTCGGTTATATCTACAACTTCTGCTCGCATGGTGGGATATGCGACACCAAGTTCGAGCAGTTCATGTACGACGTTTGGCCAGGTTATAAGCTGGGCACTTGCATCAGTGCCGGCGGCTGCACCGCCGCTGAATGGGGATTGGCCAGCTTTGAAGCCGTTCCTATCGGCGGCGAGGTCTCTTCCGAGGCCAAGGCAGCAACATGGATCGGCTACATTGGAACTGATGCGGATGGCGTGATTCGGTACGTTGGTATCACGTCCCGCGACCTTGATGTACGAGCTGCGGAGCACGCGCTCGATGAAGCTAAAGCTGCACTTCAGTTTACAGTGGCCGACGGCGCACAATTCGGCGAAAAGCTTGAGGCGAGAGTATGGGAGCAGACGCAGATTAATCTTTACGGACTAGCGTCGGATGGCGGACAGTTGTTGAACAAGATCAACTCCATCGCGGCCAAGTACTGGTCCGCCTTGGGCATTAAGTGAGTGCATTGCGTAGAAAGCTCGGGGATGTCTATCGGATCTCGCTAACCGATGGCAATTTCGGCTTCATGCAACACGTGGCGAATGACGCTACGCAGCTTGGCAGTGCTGTAGTCCTTGTGCTGCGCAAGACATATCCTCCGAGTGCGACCTTTGCATTTGAGAAGGAGTTGGTGCGCGACGGTTTTTTTGCGCATGTTTTTCTAAAGGCCGGCAAGATACTTCATATCTGGGAGCATTTTCACTGGTTGCAGCCCGTCGTCCAGGGTCCGATTCCGGTGATCTGGGCGATATGCAGCGTCAAGGATATGCAACTCGATACCAGCCGCCATTGGAAGTTATGGCGAACAAACGATGAGATGCACGCACCGTCAAGTCAGGAAGAGCTGACGAACGCCGAACTCGGTCTAGTGATCAGCCCTCCGCAGATCGTTCAGCGTATCGAGCACGGTGCCTACTTGATTCGTTATCCGCGCCGAATTCTCGTTGCATAAGTGGCTTTTCCAGAGCGGGCTTGAGCACCGCCGTGGGCCGTCAACGAATGAGACGTTCAGCATCCCCACCATCAATGGTGTCCCGCTCCGAAATCAAGACTGCGCTTCCCGTTCGACGCCCGCTTGACCTGCGGGCCACGGCCCTGGTCGTCATGCTCTGCATGATTTGGGGCGTTCAGCAAGTTGCCCTGAAAGCCGTTTCCGGCAATGTTGCGCCGGTCATGCAGCTCACGATCCGCTTCGCGGGAGCGTCGCTGGCGTTCGGGATGTGGGTCTTGATCCGCGAAGGGCGGCGCGCGTTCATGGACGGGACGCTGCCGAGCGGCGTGCTCCTCGGATCGCTATTTGCATTGGAATTCATCTTCGTCGGCCAGTCGCTCGACTATACGACCGCTGCACATTCGATCGTCTTTCTGTATGCCGCGCCGATTTTCACCGCCCTCGGTTTGCAGTTTTTGCCCGAAGAGAGGCTCAGCCGGATGCAATGGGCCGGCATCGGCGTGGCATTCCTCGGAATCGTCGTTGCGTTCCTGGGGTTCGACGACCTGCCCGCACTGACGTTGCTGAAGGGCGATGCGTTTGCCCTCATCGGCGGCATGAGCTGGGGCCTGAGCAATGTCGTCCTGCGCCGCGGCCGCATCGGGGGCGCGAGGACGGCGAAGACAGTGCTTTATCAGGTGGGCACGGCCACCGTTGTGCTCGGGGCATTTGCGATCGCCACGCATCAGGCCCACGTGGTGCTGTCGCAGATAACGATCGTGGTGTTGTTGTTCCAAACGCTCGTCATCGCCATCTCGAGCTACCTGGTGTGGTTCTGGCTGCTGCGCCACTATCTCACCTCGCGACTCATGTTGCTGTCGCTGCTGACCCCGCTGTTCGGCGTGTTGTTCGGAAGGGCGTTTCTTGACGATCCGATCAGCCTGCGGTTTGCAATCGGTGGCGGGCTGGTGCTGTTCGGAATCCTGATCGTCAATCTGCGGCGGCTGCTGCTGCGCTAAAGCCCTCGTAGGAAGCTTCCCATGCCCGGTCGGTGAGGTTTCCGCCTGCGCGAAGGCCCGCTCGTCCTGCAAACTGCCCACCACGAAGTCATCACGAACGTCTGTGGTGCGTAGGAGAGTGATCATGGAGCCGATGAAGAAGATGGAACCTATGAAAAAGATGGACGCCTGGTGGCCGGTCAGCTTGGGCGAGCCATCATCGGTGGGCGCGCAAAACGGGTTGCGCTACGCTTTTTTCCCGGAATCCCACCGGCTGCTCATAGATCGGGACGGGACCGTGACTGCATACGACAGCGGCCCGCACGTGATCAGCGGGATTTATCAACCCACCGATGTGTCACAGATCAGATTCACCGGCAATCATGGGAACGTCGACCTTGGAAGCCTGCGCAAGCTGCCGATGCCTGCATAGATCCGCGTAGAATTCCCCCACATCGATATCAAGGGGAGTTCGGGCCCCTGGGTGACTCGTTGGTTTCCGGCCTGCAGGAGAAACTTCCTTTGGAGAGCGTGGTCACCAGCCCCAGGGCTCGCTTCACACAGTAGGCATAATCGCCGCTGGCCGACCAGAGCCGCTTCGTCACCCCGTCCCTCGTGTAATCGACGCGGCATCCACCACCCCGGGGTCCGCTCGCGGCCAGCCGATAGATGTCGATGAACCGCTGATTGGCGCCGAAATTGCAGACGAAACGTTCGCGCGACTCTGGCTCGGCTTCAGTCCAGCCTGAAGTGGCGGTGAGCGTGAGAACGACGAGCATCAATCCAATATGCGTTTGTTTCATGGCAACCCTAGGTTTGTCATGCGACCGAGCGTCAGGCATAGCCTACGTTAACTCAGACTGTTTCCTCCATCGTAAATTCCCTGTGAGAGTGAGACTCTGGCGCGGCGAATGAGGCGATCCGCTGGCGGCAGGGCCTTTGCCGTTTGCGCAAATAACCACCCCGTATTCCTCCGATGCATCCGAAAGTGACGGAGAATCCCGAGTTTTTTGGAGAAAGCGATGGCAAAAGCGACCAAGTCAAAATCTTCAAGAACCCGGGCGAATGCCTCGCGGGACGCCGCGAAGCGACGGACAAGCCCCAAACGCGCCGGCATCACCTCGAGCAGGCCCCGTCACGCCCCAGCCCCCGCATCCGCGCTCGCCCAAGTGGCCGAGGCGCATGAGCACCTCGCATCCCAAATGCCGTCGAACGCCACGAAACCCAACGAATTCGGTTACGAACACGCCGTCCATCCGGTGGCTGGGCAGGCCGTTCCAATGCCAAGCGTGCAAGCGGCTGCGAGCACGCTGAGCGAATCCAACGGCACCGGCAAGACCGGCGCGGCGACGATCGAGCCCAAATCGATGGACGGCGGCCTCGCTCGAGTTCGCGTGAATGCGGCAGATCAGCCGCTCACCAGCAATCAGGGGGTACGCATCTCGGACAACCAAAATTCTCTGAAGGCGGGTTTGCGGGGGCCGACGCTGCTGGAGGATTTCGTGCTTCGCGAGAAGATCACGCACTTCGATCACGAGCGAATACCGGAGCGGATCGTGCATGCCCGCGGCTCGGGCGCACACGGATATTTCGAGTGCTACAAGGCCATGCCCAGCATCACCCGGGCTGCCCCGTTCGCGGCCGAGGGCAAGCGCACTCCGGTGTTCGTGCGGTTCTCGACGGTTGCCGGTGAGCGCGGCTCGGCCGATACGGCTCGCGACGTTCGCGGCTTCGCGGTCAAGTTTTATACGGATGAGGGTAATTGGGATCTGGTGGGCAACAACATCCCGGTTTTCTTCATCCAGGACGCGATGAAGTTTCCGGATCTCATCCACGCGGTAAAACCGGAGCCGCATCACGGCATGCCGCAGGCGGCCTCCGCACATGACACGTTCTGGGATTTCGCTTCGCTCATGCCGGAATCGACGCACATGCTGCTGTGGGTCATGTCGGATCGGGCCATTCCGCGCAGCCTGCGGATGATGCAGGGCTTCGGTGTCCACACTTTCCGGCTCGTGAATGCCAAAGGCGCCTCCGTGTTTTGCAAATTCCACTGGAAGCCGCTGCTCGGCACCCATTCGCTGGTCTGGGACGAGGCGGTGAAGATTTCCGGGGCCGATCCGGACTTTCATCGCCGCGACTTATGGGAGGCGATCGAATCAGGCCACTATCCCGAATGGGAGCTCGGCGTGCAGTTGTTCAGCGAGGCGGATGCCGAGAAGTTCAGTTTCGACATCTTGGATGCCACCAAGCTGATTCCCGAGGAACTCGTCCCGGTGAAGCCGGTCGGGCGCATGGTGCTCAACAGGAATCCCGACAACTTTTTCGCTGAAACAGAACAGGTCGCCTTTTGTACGGCGCATGGACGCATCCACTCGTACACGGACACCCAGATCTCGCGATTGGGGGGCGCCAATTTTCACGAGATCCCGATCAATGCGCCGCTCGCTCCGGTCCAGAACAATCAGCGCGACGGCATGCACCGGCAGGCGATCGCCCGCGGAAGAGTGGCCTACGAGCCGAACTCGCTCGCCGGCGGCTGCCCCTTCCAGGCGGGCGCAAAAGGCTTCGTGTCCTTCCCGAAGGCCATCGAGGAGGACAACGCTCCCATCGACAAGGTCCGGGGCAAGCCGGAGCGGTTCGCGGAACATTACAATCAAGCCACGCTTTTTTACGAAAGCCAGACCGCCGTGGAACAGGCTCACATCGTCGGCGGCTTTCGCTTCGAGCTCAGCAAAGTGACGGTGCCCGCCATCCGCGAGCGGATGGTCTCCTCGCTTCGCAACGTGTCGGAAGGCCTCGCGAGCCGCGTGGCCGAAGGCCTCGGCATCGAGCTTCCCGATCCCATGCCGCGGGCCACGAACCGGACGTTCAAGCCGGAGGTGAGCAAGTCGACGCCGCTGTCTCTGCATGCGCTTCCGGGCGCCGGCGGAATCGCGACCCGCAAGATCGCCGTGATGGTGGGCGAAGGGACGGACTTCGATGGCATCGAAGCGCTGGTCAAGAGATTGTCGAATGAGGGAGCCGTGGTGCGGCTGCTCGGCGTACGATTGGGCTCGGTGGAATCGAGTGACGGCGAATCGCTCGAAGTGGACGCGACTCTGGAAAATTCCCCGTCGGTGCTGTTCGATGCGCTGGTGTTGCCGGGCGGCGAAGCAGCCGCCGCGACGCTCAGTGCGGACGGCCAGGCGGCCGAATTTCTGCAAAATCAGTTCCGGCACGGCAAGACGATTCTTGCCGTCGGGGCGGGACGGAGGCTGCTCTCCGAGGCGGGGATAGACACTGCGACAGGCGATCCTGGGCTGCTCGTTACCGAGGCTGGCGGCATCGACGCAGATGCCTTCGTTCGAGCGGTGGCACGCCATCGTCATCCGGAGCGCGATCAGGATCCGCCGCCCGTGTGAGGGCGGCGTTATGCGGGTAAACAGGGGTCACGGCGCGTGGTCATCCTGACGGGAAGACGGCGCGCTGTACCAACCAGACGAAGGCCAGCGCGGCGATCGCCGCGGAGCCCCACGGCATGACCGTTCGGCGGTAGAACAATCCGCTGCGCACGGCATAGACGATTGGCATCACGACGAGCACCACGCTCAGCTGTCCTGCCTCGATGCCCAAGTTGAAGGACAACAGGGATATCAGGCGCGCCCCGGGCGGGAGCCCCATGTCGGACAACACGGAGGCGAAGCCGAATCCATGCAGCAAGCCGAAGCCGAACGCAATGCGTGCGCGGCTTTCGGTTATCACTGGAAATATGTTGTTGAGCGCGGCCACGATGATGGACGCGGCGATGACGGACTCCGTCAGCCGGCTCGGAAGGCGGATGACATCGAGCGCGGCGAGCGACAGCGTGATCGAATGCGCCAGGGTAAATGCGGTGACCACCTTGAGAATGCCGATGAGCGCGGGACGCGCTGCGTGGACGGGCTCCCAGCGCCCGGATTTTCTGAGCAATACCGCCGGCAGCAGCAGCGAGAGCAAGAACAGCAAGTGGTCAATGCCGCTCAATATGTGCCACACGCCGGCCTTAAAATAGTCCCGAAACGCCCTCCACCGGTCGGGCGCGAATACGGTGAACGATGCCTGCGCCGTAGCGCCGCCGAGAACGGCCGTCTGCGCGGCACTGCCCGCGCTGAGCGTCAACAGGCCACGGTGCGACGGGTCGAGCCCCACGAGGACCGAATAGCGGATCTCGAGCGCGTGAATCGGCTGCGCACAGGAGCCCTCGAACGGCAGCCAAGCATAGTGACCATCCACGCGGTCGTTCACTTCGAGCGGCATGAACGCGATGTCGCAGCGGCGGCCCTGCGTGGAAAGCATCACGTGCTCCGAAAGATAGCGGGCGAGCTGCGGCTCGGCGGCACGAAGCTCCCCCCACGTGACCTTGCCGTCATGGTTCGCATCCAGTCCGACCGCGAGCTCCGCGTCGCGAACCGCCATCTCCAGAGACCCTGCCAGGTGTTGCCCGTCGACTCGCACGGTCAGGAAGCCGTTACTCGAGATGTGGGCGAACGCGCCGCCCGACAGTGCGAAGGTTGCCAGCAATCCGGCAATGAGGGTCCAGGCCCCCGCTGCCACGCGTCCCATGCGCCAGCGCAGGGACCTTGACATCAGTTGGCGCCCCGATAGGCAGCAAGTCGTACGTCCTCGAGCCCGGTCCGCTTCAAGAACTCGAGCGCCGGAGCCGCGGCATCGGGCCGATGAGAGGCCTGTGCGGCCCGCAGCAAGATCGAAATGTCGTCGGGCTCGCGTTGCACACGCCAGTTTTCGACGGCGGCCGACAGCGCTGCGCCGGGGTCGTGTTCCACGTCGAGCAGAAAGCGGGCTTGCTCACGGCGGTGCACGGCATCGCCGCGCGCGAGCTCGAGCTGGAACGCGGTGGCCAGCTGCGCCTCTGCGCCGGTGCCGGCACCGTCACGCAGCATGCGGTGTGCGATCGTCAGCCGCAGCAGCATCGGCTCCATGCTCTGATAATCCGCGAGCAATCCCACGGTCTCGTTCGCCCGCCCCTGTTGCAGCAACCAATCGGCGTAAGCCGTGCGCAGGTAGAGATCGCCCGGAGCCACCGCAAGGCCTTCGCGAAACCAGTGTCCGCCGCTGTCGCTGTCTCCGAGCCGCTCGCTCATCTCGCCGAGTTCGGAATAGCGCCAAGCCCGGGCCTCGGCCGGCAATTGCTCGGTGGAAAGCGATTTGATCGCGAGATAAGCGTCGCCCAGGTGGCCCGTGAGACTGCGCAAGCTCTGGACGCACAGGCTGGTGATTGCGGGATCGGCCGACGCGCGCAGCCTTTCGCACGAACTCGCCGCCTCCTGGTAGCGCCCGAGCACGCGCAGCACCACGGCTCGCGTCAGCCAGCCCTGGGCGTCGTCGGGTCGCAGCCCGAGCGCTCGGTCGAGTTCCAGGAGCGAGGCATCGAAGGCGTGGCGGCTTTGCAGTATCGTGGCGTCCAGCACCAGGACCTCGGGCCGGGCATCCGGTCGATCGCGCCATGGAGCGAGCGCTGCCTCTGCGTAGCCCAAGAATCGAAGATCGCCGGTGGCGCGCGCCCTGGAGATGTCGAACTCTGCCAGCGGCAACGCTACATCGAGGCGGGTCGCAGTCAGGGCCAGCGAGGGTGTACTTCTGTGAGTTGCTCCTGCCGGTACCTCCGTCAAAACCACGGAATCGCTCGCGGGTACGTAGGGCAAGCCGGCGGCGGCGGCTTGGCCCGTCGTCACGGCAAACGGGCCTGCCGCGCAAAGCGTGAGGCCCATCAGCAGCCGGCGCAGGCCGCGTGCGGCGGCTCGGCTGAATTTGCCCCGGCGCTTGCGCACGGCTCGCGCCTCGCTACGGCCCGCCGACGGGGATCGGCGAGGTGGTCTCGCTCGTATCGGTGAACGTGACGAGCCCGCCGTTGACCGCGAACGGGCTCGCGGACTCTGAGGTTTTCTGAGCCAGCGCGAGCACCTGCGCCGTGTCCAGCGCTTGCGGTGTTTGCGGGATCGGCACCGGCGGGAGCGATGCGTTGGGGTGATCGTTGTTGCTGCACGCGGCGAGAAACCCGGCGCAGATCCCGATACCGAACCAGAGTGGGGTTTTGAGATTCACGGTGATTCCTTCAATCGTTGGCGCTCGTGGGGGAACCGGCAAGCGGCGTGTTCAGATACGGGAAAGCCGGCAGGTAGTTGGCCGGCGCAGGCTCGGCTCCGTCGGTATAGCCCAGCTGTCGCGAGGCGTCCGAAGCAGGATCGGGATCGGAGCTTCCGCCGTTGAAGGGCGTGAGCAGCACGCCCATCGCGACGCGCAGCTCGATGTCCACGACATCGTCGATCGGCCGACGGCCGTTGGGAAAGCCGGCCAGATCGCCGCCCAGCACGCCGAGATCGTTTTGCGACGCGATCGGCGTGACCGCGGTGCTGGTGTTGAGCCGCGTTTCCTCCGCGGGAACCACGGCCTTGGGTTGATTGAGCCCTTTGATGCCCGTCAAGAATGCCGCCTCGAGGTCGGTCCGCGGATACACGTTAGGCGCCAGGACGCCCGCGGATCCGAACAGGGTTTGCAGCAGGATGGGTAGCGATGGATTGGTGACATAGTCCGCAAATTGCGCATCGCCCGACGGGGAAGAGGCATTGAATCGATCCTTGTCGGGGAGGCCGATGATGAGCTCATTGACCAGCGGCATTCCCAGCCGCGAGACTTGCGACCACGCTCCGCCTTCGATCGCAGCGCCCGTCGGAGAGTTGACGGCGCCCACGCTCGCGGCGCTTTTGGCGCTCTGGGGTTGAGGATTGAGCACCGAGGCCTGGCGCAGGCTCGCCGTGGTCCAACCGCCGATGACCGGATCGCCGCCGGCGGTCAGGCACGAGGCGGGGACCTCGAGGGCAATCGAAGTGACGTTGTAGCCGGCCAAAGAATTGGGAGCGAGATTGCGTCCGTTGGTGCCGGCGGGAGCGAGCTGGGTGACTGGATATTTGATGTTGACGAGGTCGAATGTCTCGCCCAGGTTGACCACGAAGCCGTCCTGGCGCTGTCCGACGAAAATACGCCCGGGGGTGGAGCACCCCGGTATGGTGATCGGCCGGACGAAGTTTGCGGCGTATGCGGCGTAATCCGGGGTGGATTTGGCGCCGATATTGTCGAGCGGCTTGGCGAAGGTCGCGCCGCCCGTCGATGCATCGGTCACGGCTTGCGCGGTGCCGGTGCGTCGATCTCCCCGTACCAAGGTCACGGTGTAGGTTTCCACGACATTTTGCACGGGCGATCCCACGCCGGTGACCGGGCCCAGATTGATCAGCGGGACCGGGATGGTCTTGGTACCCGCCTTCACCGTCAGACCACTATCGACCGTGGTGAACCGGAATTGAAAAGTCAACGCTTCCTTCCCCGAACCGGTGTTGTCGATCAGGATCTCGTAGAGCGCGTTCGGGTCCATGGTGTAGTAGTTCGGTCCTCCCTGAGGATTTTCGAACGGCTGATAACTCGCGATCACCGTCACGTAACCCGCACGACCGGATTCATAGCTGTTGAATAGATAAAAATCAGTGCCGTCGACCTTCGGTCGTGTGGTGATGAATGGCGCTTCGCGGTGGCTGGACGCTGTGGCGATGAGCGGCATCAGCGCGGCGGCGAGAAAGGTCGTCGTGTGTTGGGTTCGTCGATTCATGGAATATCCCTTTGAATTGGGTTGCGCTCTGGAGATACGGATCCGACAGGAAGCCGGATGCACGGGCGGCACGATCCTTTTTTGTTATTTCCGCGAATGAGACGGCGCCCGCACGCGGTAAAAATTTCAATCCGACCCCTCGGAAGACGCCGATCGAGGCGCCGGCGTGCCGCTTACTGCCACCTTCGCATCGAGAGAAGGCCGCGCCGCTCGACGGGGATGATCGTCGACCACCAAATCACGGCGAGTAGCCCGAGTTGCAGCGGCAGACGCGCAATCAAGATCCAGAGCGGGATTCCGAATAGATCGGGGCGCTGCAGCATGTAAATATTCGCAGGGGTAACGAGCACGGTGAGCGCAAACAACCCGATTCCCGCCGCCCGCCGGGTGGGCCGATACAAAACGCCCGCCGCCCCCAGCAACTCGAAAGCGCCCGTCAGCAGCACAATCGCCCGGTGCCATGGCAGGTAAGGCGGCACGATCTTCGCCTCCAAGTTCGTTGCGAGAAAGTGAGCCGCGCCGCCGAGGGCAAACCAGAGGAACACGAATGCGACGCCGGCACGGCGGCCCAAGTTCTTGCCTCTAGGTGAATTCCCACGCCACATCGCTCCGACGACCATACAGGCAAGCGAAGCAGCGGTCGATACATTGTTTTCCCAAGCGCACGGCGGTCTGCGGGCTAGCGGGCCAGGCTCATCGAGCGGCCAGCTGCAAAGTCCGAACGATGTCGGATCGATAGGTTGCGCTCGATTTAAAGCATCGACCGTCCGCGAGCGCAAACGACAGTACTCCACAGCCCAGCTTTTCGATGTAGTGGACGACGCTCAGGTTGAGCAACAGGGAACTTCTAATACGAATAAATCCTAAAGGCGCCAAACTCGTCTCGAGACGCTTGAGCGAATCGCGGCGTAGGTATCGATCCGCTGCAAGACATAGGCGCACGTAATTGCCGTACGATTCGATACGCTCGATTACTTGCGGGCGCAGCAGATAGAGGCGATGTTCACGCTCGCCGATGATGAAACGGGGTGAGGAGTCGAAGCCCCGAGGGGGCATGTGCTGATAGCCCGGAAGCAGCGCCGGTGCATCCGCTTCGGCACGGATCTCATCATGCGCGGCGGCTTCGGTGTCAACCTCGCCCACCAGATCAAGAACCCCATCCGCGCGATACATGGAAGTAGTCGTTCCCATCGTCCTACCGCACCTTGCGTAGGGCACCCACTCTAGCCCTGTGACGCCAACGATACTGGCGAGATTCGGACCTGGCTCAACTGCCCAGCGCGTAATCAATCGCCGCGCGAACGGCTGCCACTTGCGCGGCATTGCACTGCTCGGGCGTGGCCCGAGCGCTATCGGGATATACCTCGGTGGTCGTCTTGTACGTTGCGTTGGTGATGCCTGCACAGAGGCCAAGCCTCTTGAGCGGGTAGTTGATGACGCCCGGCGCGACCATCGGCGACCCGATGATCTCACCGTGGCGATCCGCCCTCGCAATATGCGTGACTTTCGCCACCGCAGCGATTACCGCCTGCTGAAACGCGGGTTGCGGATGCTCGCTATCATCGACCAGATAGAAGCCATCGGGGATTTCCCCCGGCAGATACGCCAAGCCGTCCCGAGCCGCGAGCGCCGGGCGGAACTCGGATTCATCGGTATCGGTGGTCTCGTGCAGGTCGATGTGCACGAGAACTGCATCGCGAAGCGGTTCGATGAGGCGCATCAGCGACGCCGATTCCTGAGCCGGGCTGTGCTCGCGAAATGAGCGGTTGGGGTCGATCGCATGCATGTTCCAGCGGTGAACCACCTCGTAGGCCCAAGGGCTCACGCACGGCGCGACCACGAGATTAACTCGATCTTCGTAGGATTCCGCATGGTGGTCGATGAACTGCAGCGCTCCATGCACGCCACTGGTCTCATAGCCATGCACGCCCCCCGTCACCAACACCGACGGGAGCGTGTCGCTCCACTTCCGGCTCTTGATTGCGAACAGGGGGTATCTGGCTGCGTCGTAATCAAGGCAGCCGTACTGCACCACCTCGACGCGCGAACGCAGGGAGCGAATCGGGTGTAGCACGTCTGCCTCGTAGCTGCGCTGGACGCGCTGTCGTGAGCGCCAGGTCGCCACCTCGGCTTCACCCCAGGGATGCCCGGGGATGCCGATGGGGTAGGGTTGAACGGTCGTCATCCTGCGGCGTCCCACAAATAAAAGACAGCATAGCCGCGAAACGGTCGCCAGCGTTCCGCGCGCTCGTCGAGCGCCTCGGTCGTCAGGGGATTGTAACCGCAGGCGGCAAGACGTCGAAGCACCGAATCCCCGGACGGAAATGCGTCGGGCTCCCCGAGCCCGCGTAGCGCGACATAGCCGGCGGTCCACCGACTGACACCGGGCAAAGCGCAAAGCATGCGGCGGATGTCTTCGCCCGCTGCGTCGAATCGAATGAGCTTATCGCGCACTCCTCGTGCCAATAGTTGCAATGCTGCCCGACGTGCGCTGCTGAGGCCCAGCCCATCCAGATTGGCCTCGGCGAGCACCCCTGCGGTCGGAAAGGTGTAACGGATGTCGGTGCCGGGCACCTCGATGGGATTGCCGAACCGCTCGATCAGGCGCTTGAGAATTCTGCGCGCTGCGCCGCCGCCGCAACCTCCCACGATCGCGCTCACGCAACACTCGAATGGATCCCAGGCGCCTGGAATTCGCAACCCGGGTCGCCGAGCGAGCAGCGGCACAAGAAGGGAGTCATTGCTCATGGCGGTCCGGATGTGCCGAGGGTCGGCAGTGAGGTCGAACATTCGCCGAACCGACGAGAGCAACCGCGGCAACTCCGCCGGCATCGCCCCTTTAATTCTGACCTCGAGGGCGTTTGCGTTTGGAACGGGCTGAACTTGCAATACTGAATACCCGCTCGGCGTCGGCGCCGCACGCGAATAAGCGTCCGCAGTGACCGCTTCCACACCGGGCATCGCGTTCGCGGCCAGGAACGATTGAATGTGGCACCAATCGTACGGAGGCCGGTAGGCGAGCCGAAGTGCAATTTCAGCACTCTCGGTCTTATCAATTCCGACGCGTCTTTCCTTGCGAAGCTCGCGCGGAGATTTCCGGTAAGTTTTGCGAAAAGCATCGTTGAAGCGTCGAATACTGCCGAATCCGGCAGCATGCGCAATATCCGTGATGGGCAGAGGAGTGTCATCGAGGAGCCGCTTGGCAAAATAGATTCGGCGAGTCTGTGCCACGGTCGCCGGGGAAGCACCGACATGCCGCGCAAACAGCCGACTCAGATGACGCACCCCGACACCCAGACGGGTGGCGAGATTGCTCAATGATGCGTGATCGAGTGCGCCATCCTGAATGAGCCGGAGCGCTCGTTGCACGACAGCCGACGTGCCGGTCCATGCGGGAGATCCCGGTGCAGCTTCCGGGCGGCAACGAAGACAGGGTCGATAGCCGGCGCTTGCGGCCTCCTCCGCCGTGGCGTAGTAGCGCACGTTCGAATCATGCGAGAAGCGGGATGGGCAGATGGGGCGGCAATAAATCCGAGTGGAGCGCACCGCAATGAAAAATCGACCGTCAAAGCGCGGATCACGGCTGCGACGCGCTCGATCAAGAACGTCCCGTGTAAGATCAGAAACGCCTTCCACGCGCGTAGATTAGCGTCAAGCGCCGAGGCTTACTAGCCATTTTGGGCGGTGGCACGAGCAACGGCTCGTATCACGTCCGAATGCGGCTAGTATTGAGCAGGAGCTGCGGCTACTGTGCCCGAAAAATGAAGGGCATGTCGTAGTGCTCCGATTGTTCGTTTGGAGGGCGCCATGAGAAGACTGCGCGTGTTTGAGTCCAATGATTGGCGGTCACAAGCACTGCGTCGATGCCATCACTGAAACGTAGCGAGTTCGCCGTCGGCCCAGCCTTCCTGGTGTGCGCCGCGACAGTTCTCTGGCTCGCCTGTACCGGGCCTGTCAGTGGCGCCATACCTTGTGCATCTGATGCTTACCGGCAA
The DNA here is from genome assembly GCA_050012215.1 of Steroidobacteraceae bacterium. Classification (GTDB taxonomy): domain Bacteria; phylum Pseudomonadota; class Gammaproteobacteria; order Steroidobacterales; family Steroidobacteraceae; genus Bog-1198. Next base: position 24,716 of record JBEKHO010000050.1, on the reverse strand, counting down.
TTCGACTTCTGGCGCGGGGACTGGGATGTGGTCGATACGGATCGGCCGGGCGTTGTAATCGCGCACGCCAGGGTCGAATTGATGCTCAACGGGTGTGTCCTGCATGAGATCTATGAAGCCGCGGACGGTCACAAAGGCGAGAGCTTCACCATCTACGACATCAGCCGGAACAGCTGGCATCAAACTTGGGTCACTGACGCCGGTTACCTGCTCACGATCGAGGGGCACCTGCGGGACCAGGCGATGATCCTCGAAGGCACTGATCACCTGCGGGATGGCAGACCTCGCCAGGTGCGCGGTGAGTGGCGAGTCGAGGGCGATAGCGTACACGAAGTGGCTACGCGGTCGACTGACGGAGGAGCGACTTGGGCGCTGTGGTTCGATCTCGTTTTCAAGGCGCACATGGCGACACCCCGATGAGCAATGCAAGCACCGTCGCATCCCTCTTCGAGCGACATGTCGCGCAAACGACGTTCACATCCCCCATGCCGCCCCGGCTGCATGCGGACTTATGGAGCGCCGTTTTCTCCGCACCAAAATGACATTGCGCGGCTTCAGCCGACGGAAGGACATCAAGCGATATGCGCAACTGGCGGCGTCTGCGAAATGATGCACGTTGACGGTGATCACTTCATCGTCGCACATGTTGTATCAACTGACACAATATTTCGCTGGTACGATCGAGAGGAGGCTGCCGAGGATAGTGGCGATGGTCGACAGCGCGAGGGCTTGCCTAGCGTCTGAATCCAATTCAAAGCATTAGCCGTTTAAACTTGCGGCGGCCGCTGCACGGCCCTTCCGGTCAACGCGGAGTGGAGCACCCGGTAATGCAATCTTGACAACTATTGTTTTGATACCGGCCGTCGCAGCATCGTGTCATACTTTCCATGCGACCGGCATCGTCAGGGAAGAATATATAAAATGAGAGCGCTCACGGCATTCACAGCTGTTCTTTTGGCGGTTGGCTGCGCATCTCACCCGACAACTCCGGCGCCCATTCCCGCGATCCACCGCATTGCATTCGTTCCGCCGACCGAACTGCACTGGGTTACGTTCGAGAACGCGGCGCCGCCGGTGGGATATCCGTTTCAATTCTGGGTCAACAAAATCGACAGCCACAGCAAGTCGTTTCGCTTCAATCAGGCCGTCGAACCGGGAAAGCTTGCGCTGGCTGAAAGCATCACGAAGGTGGTGAAGCAGCAGTTGAGTGAGCGGGGATTTGAAGTCGAGGTCCTGGAGGATGTGAAGCGCCCCGCCAATAATCCGGACAATATCGACGACGACTATGTTGCCTCACATGTCGACGCCGATGCAGTCCTGCATATTTGGATCGACGAAGTGGGCATGTACTCAGGCCATCTCAGCGACAAGTATGTTCCGCGAATCAACATACGCGGAAAGCTTTGGACGAAGTCGCGTGAAGATAGCGTGTACTCGGATGAGGTCGATTATGGAGTCGACGCCAGGAAAGGCAAGTCGTGGGCTATCTTCCCCGATCAACGATACAGATGGGGCTCTTTCGATGATTTGATGTCCAACATGGAAGATGTGCGTGCCGCCTACACGACTGGCACACAATTAGCCGCGATGAAAATGGCTGATCAGGTCGCGGCATCCGCGTCCAGTCCTTCTACACCCGCCGACCCGACGCGGGCTGCCAATAAGTAGAACTCTTCGGGGCGGACCGGTCATGTACCGGTCTTTCTGTGCTCACGTGGGTGATCGGATTACTTTAGGCAAAGTATCTGACACTCAAGGGCCTGGGGCGCGCCTTTCTGACGATCCTGGCCGTGGCCGTGGTATTCGGGATCGGTGGGCTATTCTTTTACATACGATGGCGATGGAGTCTATACCACCGATAAAAATCGGGGAGCGAAGCCATGAGCGGAGAAACCGATTGAGCCGAGGTGTTCCGACCGCAGCGTTCTGAGGGCCGAGCACTAACTTTGTGGTGTAGGGCGAGCGGCTGCTTTATTGAAGGCTAAGCAGCATGGTCGCTGCCCGCAGTCGGCCGGTTGCCGCTTCACGACCGAGGGTACGCGATCAGGCTACTTGCAGGGGTAGACCCCACGTCGGGATTGGCCTCAATCCGCGAGCGCCCGCGCGATGTCCGCGAAGGTAACCGCCACGTCGAACGGTTGTACCGCAACGCCCAGCTGGCGGCCGATTTGGGTTGCCGAAAAAATGCCACGAATGCGGCTGACGCCACTGACCGCGTCCTGCTCGGCCACCAGTGCATGCTGGCGGCCCCATGCCTTCAGCGACGCTACGATATGCCCGACCTCGGAATGCAGAACGTCCTTGATGTCGAGCACGTCCATGTCCTCGGTGTTGATCATCAGGTCGCTCACGCGCAGATCGGTATACTTGCTGCCACGATCGTGCAGCCACTGGATCGGTCGCTCGCCCTGCGTATCCCGAGCTGTAATCAGGCCGACGACGGACTGGTCAGGAGCGACGACAAGCAAAAGGCGGACGTTGCGAGCCATCATCGTGCGCGTCGCATCGCTCAGCGTCGACTCAGCGCCGATAGTTGCCGCGCTGACCTGGCGCAGGTCCGTCATCACGGCAATCGCCGGCGAACTGGCGGTGATGCTAACGAAGGTACTGGGCTGCTGATAGCCCAGCGCCTTCGGTGCCTTGCGCGAGGCCAGCGGCTTGTACCTCGTTTCTTGCATTTGTGGTCTCCCTTACAATCCGAGCGTATGGCACACCGGTCGTCTGCGCAAGCTCCGGCGCCAGATCCATGGCCCCCGGCCCGGGATGAGCAAGAATAGGCCCCAGATATCGTCATGCGTGACTGCGCTGCGTGATTACATCCGAGAAGCGCCGATGCGGACTCTACTGCTCGTGTCGACCCTTGGAGTGGGTTGGGAAAGACGGCTTGCGGAACGTAGGATCACCCATATAAGCGGTCTCATAGTCGCACGTCTGCGGCAATTGGCGCACGTCGAGGAGATGCGTTATCGTCGTTCTGATCGTTGGCAACATCGCTGTCCGCATGATGGGCGAACGCAGGATGCAGGAGCAACCCTTGAATGGAGCGCCGGTAGAGCTTATGCGAATCGATCGATTAGTGAGTAAAGGGCTTGTAGGGGCCTGCATGCGAATCCTTCCTGTTTTCACGATCTGGCTCGCAATCGCAACTTCAAGTTCCGCCGTGCAGCCGGCGGATCAGCCGTCCACGTTCGCGAATCTGCAGGGCGAGGTGGTGCTCGACAATCCGCGAGTGACCGTCGAGAAATTCGTGCTGCAACCTGGTCAGACGACCGGTGAGCAATCCCACCGGCTCGACCAGCTGTGGGTCTTCGTCAAGGGCGGCGTGCTGACATCGAGCGAGGGGCGCGCGACTCTCTGGCGCGAAGGTCGGGTGCTTTGGCGGAGCGCGTCGGACCGGCCCGATAGCCGCAGCACGAACACGGGCGCAACACCGATCGAGGTCATCTGCGTCAATCTCAAGCCCTGGCCGACCAGCTCGACTGCATCGGGTTCAGCCAAACCCAAATATCGATACCTCAACTATCCAAACATTCCGGGGGAGGATCTGTTGGAGAACGATCTGGTGATCGTACAGCGCTTCACCGTCAATCCGGGCCAGTGGGAGGGAGTTCATGCCCATCATCCCGACATGCTCTATATCCACATCAAGGGCGGACAGTGGGCGGCGAAGACGTACAAGGAGCCGGAGCATGCCTATCCCGATGCCTCGCCGGACGGCGGAGTCGGCTGGATGCCGGCCATCGACCTCAGTGTCGGCCATCAGTCGGGTAATGTGGGCAAGGAACCGATCGACCTCATCTGGGTGACGCTCAAGCGATGATGCAGGGCAGGCCTGCGCGTTAGTGACGCACTAGCGGCACTCGCTACCGGCGCGCACTATCGGATCGCCTCCGCGGCGTCGCGAATGGCCTCGTAAATGACGCCGAGGTCCTCTTCAGTGACGCAGTACGGAGGCAGCACGTAGATCGTGTTGCCGAGCGGGCGCAGAAGCACTTGCCGATCGCGAAAGAAGCCATGAAGGCGCGGGCCGATCTCGGCGAGATAACCTGCATCGGCGGCCTTCAAATCCATGGCGGTAATGGTGCCGGTCTGGCGCACGTTCTCGAAGCGCGGGTGATCGCGGAATGGTTCGAGGTGCCGGGCCTGGCGCTGCGTGAGCGTCGCGATCCGTTCCCGCACGGGTTCGGTTTCCCAGATTTCGAGATTGGCGAGGGCGGCGGCGCAGGCGATGGGGTTAGCCGTGAAGGAACTCGAGTGGAAGAACGTGCGACGGCGGTCGGAAGAATAATGGGCCTCGAAAATATCGTGCCGACAGAGGGTGACGGCCAGAGGCAGGGCTCCGCCGGTGAGGCCTTTGGAGAAGCAGGCGATGTCGGGTCGCACGCCGGCCTGGTCGCAGGCGGATACAGTGCCCGTGCGGCCCCAGCCGGTCATGACCTCGTCGGCGATGAAGAGCACGCCATACGCGGAGCAGATGCGCCGCAATTCGGCGAGAACCCGGGGTGAGTACATCAGCATGCCGCCGGCGCCGAGCACCAGAGGCTCGACGATGAGCGCGGCGGGATTGCTCGTGCGACAGATAGCATCGAACGCCTCGAGCGCAGCCGACTCTCGCGCAGCCGAAGGGAAGGGGATGCGTTCGACTTCGAACAACAGCGGCTCGTACGGTTCGGTAAACGGCCCGCGGGCACCGACGGACATCGTACCGATGGTGTCGCCGTGATAGCTGTGTTCCAGCACGACGACGTGGCGGCGGGATTCGCCGCTGTGGCGCCAGAAACCCAACGCCATTTTCAAAGCGACTTCGACGCTGGTCGAGCCGCTGTCGGAAAAGAACACGTGCTCGAGGCCAGGCGGAGCGAGGCCAAGGAGTTTCGCGGCCACCCGCTCCGCCGCCTCATGCGTGAATTCCGCGAAGATCAATTGGTCGAGCACGTCGGCTTGCGCCTTGATGGCGTCGACGATGCGCGGATGTCGGTGCCCATGCGTGATCACCCACCACGATGAGATGGCGTCGATGATGCGCCGGTTGTCCGCGGTGAAGAGATAGGCGCCCTCGGTGCGCACCGCGACCGGGAGTGACGGACGCAGTGCATGCTGGGTAAATGGGTGCCAGATCGGCGAGCGAAGTTGAGTGGGCCCGGTCACGATTCGCCTGCGCGTCGAGGAAGGCCTTCCGAGTCGAAGAGTTCGCGCGGGAACGCGATGCCGAATGCAGTGCGCAGCGCTTCGGGGGTCAGCGGATCGAGAAGCGGTAGGCGTCCCAGAAGCGGTACGCCGCCCATGGCGGCGAGAGTGCGCTCGTTGTCGACGTGCGGATCGCCGATCAGGGCGATGCCGAGTACGGGAATGGCGCGGCGTGCGAGCGCCTCCAGAGACAGCAGCGTGTGATTCAGCGTGCCGAGCGTGGTGCGCGCGCAGAGAATGACCGGCACTTTCCACCGGGCGAAAACATCGATATAGAGCTCGCGCCGGTTGAGCGGAACCATCAGGCCCCCCGCACCCTCGACGATCAGCGGTCGACTCAGCGCCGGGATGCGAAGTGAAGCAGAGCCGATTTCGAGCCCCTCGCGCTCCGCCGCGAGGTGGGGAGAGGCCGGAAGGCTCAGCCGCCATGCTTCCGCGACGAAATGACTGCCATCGAGACCCGAGAGGCGGCGCACGGTCTCAGTGTCGGTCTCCCCGTCGAGGCCGGCTTGCACGGGCTTCCAATAGACGCCTTCGAGCAGACCCGTCAGACCGGCCGCGAATACGGTCTTGCCGATATGCGTATCGGTCCCGGTGACGACGACGCGCAGCGTCATGACGCGATCCCGGGGGTCACGGGCCCGAGTCGCAGCCGGGCGGCGAGCACCTCGAACAACTGGGAAATCTGCCGTTCGTCGACGTTCAGAGTGATCGAGACCCGCAATCGCGCCGTGCCTCGGGGCACCGTGGGCGGCCGGATTCCGCGGACGTCGAATCCCTGCTCGCGCAGCGTGCCGGCGGCGGACATCGTGGCCGCATCTTCGCCGATGATGATGGGTTGAATCTGGGAACCGGAACCCGGCACCCCGAGCTTGGCCTCGGATTCGCTTCCGGCGTGCTCGATCAGGCGCGCCAGCCGCACGCGGCGCTCCGGCTCCTCCTGCAGGATGGCAAGCGATTCGAGCGACGCGACGGCCATCAACGGTGATGGTGCAGTACCAAAAATGAACGGGCGGCAGCGGTTCACCAGGAACTCGGCCAGCACGCGGGGCAGGGTGACGAGCGCGCCGGCGCTGCCGAGCGCCTTGCTGCACGTGTGCACCACGATCACGTTGGGATGGCCTTCGAGAGCGGCGGCCAAGCCCCGGCCCTCGGGGCCGAACACGCCGGTGGCATGCGCCTCGTCCACCACGAGAAAAGCATCGTGGCGGTCGGCGATGGCTGCCAAGCTCGCGAGAGGTGCGCGGTCGCCATCCATGCTGTAGAGACTCTCCACGGCGATCCACGGAGACCCAAGGCCGCCGCGCTGGCGGTATGCGCGAATCGCCTCGTCGAAGGCCGCGGGATCATTGTGATGCGCCACCACAAAGGGAGCGCGGCAGGCTCGCAGGCCGTCGCGTGTGCTCGCATGAACGAACTCGTCGATGACGACCAGATCCTCGCGCTGCGGCAGCGTCGAGAGAACCGCGAAGTTGGCGAGATAACCGCTGCCGAAAAACAGCGTGCTCTCGGCATGGAAAAATCGGGCGGCTGCGGACTCGAGCGCCTCGTGCTCGGGAGTGTTTCCGCGCAGCAAACGCGAGCCGCCCGCGCCGATCGCGGTGCCGCGGGAGATCGCCGCCGTCAGCGCATCGGCCAGGCGCTTCGAGCTCGCAAGTCCGAGATAGTCGTTGGAGGTGAAATCGATGCCAGTGCTCGGCGCGAGTCGGCGTAAGAGGCTTTGATCGCAGAGCCGGTCGAGATCCGCTTGATATCGCTCGAGCCCGGGCGCGGAGTGCATCGGCGATGCCGCGTCAATGATTAAGACCCGCAGGCGACTCGACCGGTCGAGGATTGACGGCGACATCGGCGGGCGGGTCCGCGTATCGGGCTGACGGTTCCGCGCGGATTTGCAGGCGCTCGAACAGACGCCGGTCCTGATCGACATCCGGGTTGCCGGTCGTGAGCAGCTTCTCGCCATAAAAGATCGAGTTTGCGCCGGCGAGAAAGCACAGGGCCTGGAGCTCGTCGGACATCTCGGTTCGCCCCGCTGATAGGCGAACGCGTGAGTGGGGCATCAGGATGCGGGCGACGGCGACAGTGCGCACGAAATCGAATGGGTCGAGCTCGGCGGCGGCGCCGGCGAGCGGTGTGCCTTCGACTCGCACGAGCAGATTGATCGGAACGCTTTCGGGATGTTCCGGCAGCGTGGCGAGCGTGTGGAGAAGTCCCGCCCGATCGCCCGCCGTCTCGCCCATGCCGACGATTCCCCCACAGCAGACATTCATTCCCGCTTCGCGAACCGCCTGCAGGGTGTCGAGGCGATCCTGATAGGTGCGCGTCGTGATGATTTTCTCGTAATAGGCGGCGGACGTGTCGAGATTGTGGTTGTAGTAATCGAGGCCCGCGGCCTTAAGCTCCAAGGCCTGGTCCGCAGTCAGCATGCCCAACGTCGCGCAAGTCTCGAGTCCCAGCGACTTGACCTCGCGGATCATGGCGATGACCTTGCGCAGGTCCTTGGGTTTCGGCGAGCGGTAAGCAGCACCCATGCAGAAGCGAGTGGCGCCGGCCTGCCGCGCCGCGGCCGCGCGTCCCACCACCTCGTCGAGTTCCAGGAGCTCTTGCGGGTCGAGTCCGGTGTCGTAGCGGACGCTTTGGGGGCAATACGCGCAGTCCTCGGGGCAGGCGCCCGTTTTGATGCTGAGCAGGGTGCTGATCTGCACGGTGTTCGGCACCTGAAAGCGACGATGCACCTGCTGGGCGCGAAACACCAGATCCATGAAGGGAAGGGCAAAGAGGGATTGGACTTCGGGAAGCGTCCAGTCGTTGCGAGCGTCCAAAGTTGTACTTCCGCGCAGGTGGTGGGGTGGATTCGGCGGGACAGTATTGGATGGGGGCGGGGGAGCAGTCAACCAAGAGCTCAAAGGGCCGCTCGGGAGGCCAAAACGCGCTGCCGGGGCGCCGGCTGCGGGGCCACGCCGGCGACAAGGACAGGGCGAAAGCAGCCGGCTTCACTCATCATCTGACCACGCCCGTCGATCTCGATGACGTGGAGCAGCTATTGCGCGAGTTCAGCGCCGCGCGCGGCTGAGGTCGGTTGAGCGCGAAGGATATTTGAACGACGCGGTGCTAGTAAGGAGGTGGTGTGACGACCCGGTGCGCCTTCGCCGCGGTCGCCCACCAGGTCAAGTCCTGGGCCAACGTCGCGAACGCGCGGTCGAGGAATTTTCCGGCGGGACCGGTCGGTTCATTGCGCTCGTTCAATGCCTCGGTGATGGGTCCTACGGACAAGGCGCTCGATATGACGACCATGCCCATCTCGGACAATATTCCGTGCCAGGACAAAGCCGAGCGCACGCCCGACAATCTTCCGGCGGAATAGGATGCGACGGCGGCCGGTCTCCAAAACCATTCCTCCAGAAAATGGTCGGTCAGATTCTTGAGGCCCGGTTGAACGCCCCAGTTGTATTCGCCGACGACGAATACGAATGCGTCGGCGGCGCGAATGTCGGCGGCGAGCGATTCCATCGCGGCAGGGGCAGTGCCCTTTTCATATTCCTTGTACATCCGATCGAGCATCGGCAGGCCGACCGACTTGGCATCGATCAGGACGGCGTCGTCGCCGCGCGTGCGCAGGCCCTCGAGGATGTAATTGGCCAGGCGAATTCCTCGGCGGTCGGTGCGGTAAGAGCCATAGATGACGAGAATTTTTAGCGGCATTCACGTTTCAGTTCGGCCGAGGTCAAGCTGTTATTCTAAGCTCTGGCGATGATATTGAGGAATACGATGCGTTTTTTGCCCATTAGACCGGTCCGCCCGGCTGCACAGCGCGTGCGCCGAGTGCTGCTCGCCGCCGTCGCGCTGACCGGCATATCCACCGGCACCGGGAGTTGCGCCGAGCCGAGCGGCAATGCCGCCCTGGTGCGACGCGTTGCACCGAGCGTGGTCACGATCATGGTCGCGCAGCAGCGGGTCAATGAGGCTGACCGGGCTGCGGAGCGTGCGGAGCGGCGGGCGCAGGCGGAGGTCGATCCCAATGAGGTCAATGCCATCATTCGACGCCTGCTGTCGGCCCAGTCGGACGTGCCGAGGCGCGATGACGGGCCAACCGGCTCTCTGGGCTCCGGATTCGTGATTCGCGAAGATGGCCTCATCGTCACGAATCGTCACGTCATCGTCGGTGCTCGCACGGTGCGCGTACGCATACCGGAGGGACGAGAGGTTTCGGCGACCATTGTCGGCTCCGACGCGGTAACGGACATCGCGCTGCTGAAGATCGACGCCGGTCGTCTGCCGGCTCTTCGGCTGGGGTCTTCCCAGGCCGTGGCCGTCGGCGACGCCGTGATCGCCATCGGGAACCCGTACGGCCTCGGACAGTCCGTGAGCGCCGGCATCATCTCGGCCCGGGGACGAATCCTGGAGGACGATCCTTACATCGATTTTCTGCAGACCGACGCGGCCATCAACCGGGGAAATTCCGGCGGTCCGCTGGTGACCATGGACGGGACGGTCGTCGGGGTGACCTCCGCCATTTTCTCCCCGAGCGGAGGCTCCGTGGGGCTCGGCTTCGCCATCCCTGCCGAAACGGTCACGGCGGTCGCGCGCGAGCTCGAAGCCCATGGGCGAGTGGCTCGGGGATACATCGGCATTTCGGCGCAGGCGCTGACACCGGTATTGGCGACCGCTCTGCGCATGAAAGCTGCGACCGGCGCACTGATCACCTCGGTCGATGCGCAAGGGCCCGCCGCCGGCACACTCATCATCGGGGACGTGCTCCTGAAGGTCGGCCCGACACCCATGACGTTCAAGGATTTGAGCAAGGTTACGGCGCGCCTTGCCCCGGGCACACTGGTCACACTCACCATTCTGCGCTCGGGCGAGCAGCAAGCGGTCGCGATGAGAATCGGAACGCTCCCGGACCCCGTGTCCGATTCGACCATGACCGGCGGAGGCGATACGTGGGTGCCGGCGTTGAGGCTCGGCGTCGCGGACACGACCAGTGAGATTCGCAAAGCACTCAAGGCGAGCGATGAGCCGGTCGGCTTGATTGTGACGCAACTGAGGCCGGCCGGCCCCGGCGCGTTGGCGGGCCTCAAGGTCGGCGACCTCATCACCCATCTGGGCACCAAGCAACTGCTGCATGCCGGCGATATGCTGGCCGTCGCCCAGCCGAGCGCCAAGGATCCCGTTCTTTTGCGCGTGGTGCGCGAGGGGGCCGCGGTCTTCGTTGCGGTCACCGGCGAGGATGCGCCCTGGGGCGATCAGCCATGAACACCATTCACCGTAGCGCTGAAAGGGGCCACGCGAACCACGGCTGGCTCGACTCTTACCACAGCTTCCTTTGCCGATTACTTCGATCCGAAACGCATCGAGTTCGGGCCGTTGCGCGTCATCAACGAAGATCGGGTCGCTCCGGGTGCGGGCTTCGGGACCCATGCCCATTCCTGCAGGTATGGATCAAGCCGAACGTGTTGGGAATCGAGCCGAGCTATGAGGAGAAGCGTTTCTCGGACCGCGACAAGCAAGGCCGGCTGCGCTTGATCGCCTCGCCCGACGGCACCCAAGGATCGGTCCGCATCCATCAAGATGCGCTGCTGTATGCCGGCCGTTTCGACGCGGACGAAAGAGCGGAATTGGCGCTCGCGCCCACGCGGCGCAGCTACGTGCACATCGTCCGCGGTAGTGTGCACGCCAACGGCGTCGAGCTCGCAGGCGGCGATGCGCTGGAGATTACCGACTCGCCCAAGCTCGTGATCGACGCCGGCCGCGCCGCCGAAGTACTGGTGTTCGATTTGCCGTGAAATTCAAGATTCTCATCGTGCTCTCATCCTGCGACCGGATTCCTGGAACCGAGCGTGGCACGGGTACCTGGCTCGAAGAACTCGCTGCGCCTTACTACGTCTTTCGGGATGCCGACGCCCAGGTGGAGCTTGCCTCCGTCGCCGGCGGCAGGGCCCCTCTCGATCCCACCAGCGAGGAACCGGAGTTCCAAACCGAGGCGACGCAGCGTTTTACCGCCGATCCGCAGGCTCAACGGTCGCTGGCGAGCACATCGAAGCTCGCCGCGATTCGACCCGATCTCTACGATGCCGTGTTTTACAGCGGCGGTTTGGGGCCGGTGTTCGATCTGAGCGAGGACGCCATTTCGATCGGCCTGATCGAAGCGATGCATCGGGCCGGCAAGCCGATTGCCGCCGTTTGCCACGGTACGGCCGTGCTGCGCAATGTGCATGATCCCCAAGGCATATCCCTGGTAAAGGGGCGCGCGGTGACGGGATTTTCGAACAGCGAGGAGATGGCCACGAACGGGCCGGGGGTCGTGCCGTTTTCCATCGAGAATGAGCTGCGACGGTTGGGCGGTCGATTCAGTGCCGCCGCCGATGGGCAGCCGCACGTCGTCGCGGACGGCACGCTGATCACCGGTCAGAATCCGGCATCCTCCGAGGGAACCGCCCGAAAGGTGCTCGAACTCATTCCACGGGCCTCAACAAAAATCCCGCATCGTTGAGCTTTCCCTGCTCGCCCTTGCCGACGATCTCGCCCAGGTTGTTGATGTCGAAGGCCGCTACAAGTTTCCAGCCGCTAGTGTTGCCGGTGAGCAGGGAATTCAAGTCGCGGAAGCCGGATTTCTCGTCCCATACGAACGCACGACTCGCGTCGGAGTTGGGGCCGAAGGATCCGACCACGACGTCGCAATCATTGATGGCGCGCGGTTGGGACGGATGTCTCGGCGAGAGACGAAGCCGGGTCGAGCTGCCGTCCGCGTATAGAAAGACGGACGGGTATGCCTGAATCAGGACGTGGCCGAGATCATTGATGGCCAGCGCGGAGCTGAACGGCGCGTCCGGGCCGATTCGCTGCATCCCATCGCGGGCGGTCCAGAGGAAGGCGTGATACCGGCCCTCATCGTCGTAGGCGTCGCCGATGACTTGTCCGTCGGCATTCGAGCTGACGGCTGCACCCCGGCATCCATCAAGCGCACGGACCTTGTTTCCGGTCCACAGCGCGGGCCCGGAGCACGGCGTGCCGGGCGGAATCGACTCGCCGGCAATGGCTCCGGAAGCGCTGATGTGGTTTCCGCGTGATTCTCGCCCCTGCAGCCAGGTGAACGAGCCACCGGCGAACAGGAATCCGCGGCGCGTCGTGTACCCTGGATCGTACGCGATGCCGACCACCGCGCCCCGGGCGTCGATTGACGAAGCCTCCGAATGTGAGAAGCCCGGCGGCAGCGGAATTTCCCGAAGCCCAGTGCCTGCGCTCCACGTCGCTGCGCGATGCTCCGGGGTGGTACCGGCAATCTCACCCTTCTCGTTGACGGCGGCCGGCTTCAGCGGCAGCGCCACCACGGAGTAATGGCGGATGGCGCAGGCCTCGGGCTGCGCGGCGCACGCGCCGCTCAGGGGTAGCCCGAGGCTGGCTGCGATGACCAAAAGCGTCGCCGAAATGCGCAAACCGCCGCTCACTGTCAATTGACCAGGTAAGTCCAGTTGAGGATCTGCTGCACAGCCGTCGCGCCCCCGGTGCCTGCGGTAAATCCGACGTAGGCCGTGTTGCCGCCGACCGTGGCGGGGATATTGACCACCTGGGACGCAGAGAAATTCGCGCCGCTGACGGTATCCGTGAGCGACAACGTGAGCGTGGTTCCGTCATAGCCCAAATGCGCATGCAGAGGGTGCGGATTGTGCAAGTTCACGCCCGATGAGGTCATATCCAGGGCCGGCGTCATGGGCCACGCACCATCGAGATAGAACCCGGTAGAGTCAGTACCTTCGCTCGCGTTGTTGTAGAGATCGAACTTCACCGCGACGCTCGATCCGATGCCCTGGTAACCGAGGCCGCCGCCCAAACTGCCGCGAGCCGTCGCGCTTGCGTTCTGGATCACGAAGGCGAACCCATCGGCATTGGCCGCGGTCTCGAGAAACGTAAAATCGCTACTGAAGTTCTGAACGTTGACGGGCGCCGCGTGCCACACTGCATTTGCTTCGTCGGGCCCACCGTCGGTCAATTGCAGCGCGCCATTGGTTACAGTCACGCCGAGGAGATTGAGCCCGGCGCCGGAGGAAAAACCGGCCGGATCATTGATGGCAGGGGAGTTGCCGCTGGAGAAGGTCCAGGTCGCGATCTGCTGGACGGCGGTGGCACCGCCGGTTCCGGCCGTGAAGCCGACGTAGGCTAGGTTTCCCCCGACCGTCGCGGGAATATTGATCGCTTTGCTGGTGGTGAAGGTCGCTCCCGTGACGGTATCCGTGAGCGTCAAGGTCAATGTCGTTCCATCGTAAGTCACGTGCGCGTGCAGCGTGTCACTGTTGTGCAGATTTACCCCGGATGCGGTCATGTCGGTGGACGGGATGGTCGGGGTTGCTCCGTCCACATAGAACCCGGTCGAGTCGGTTCCCTCGCCGGAGTTGTTGTAGAGATCGAATTTGACGGCGACACTGGCTCCGATGCTCTGATATCCGAGACCCGAGCCGATTTGGCCCACGGCGCTCGCGCCGGCATTTTGAATCGCGAAGGTGAACCCGTCGCCGGTGCCCCCGCCTGCGGGCGTGATCTTGAATGTGAAATCGGTGGTGAAGCTTTGAACGTTGAGGGGCGACGCGGTCCATACGGCGGTGGCTTCGGAACCGCCGCCATCGGTCAGTTGCAGCGCCGTGCCTTTGAGGGAAACGCCGGCACCGATAAACTTCAGGCCCGCAGCACTCGAGAATCCGGAAGAGTCGTTCACAGACCCGCTTGAGGCGCCCAACACGTCCACGGCGAGAATCACCACATTGGCGTTTTTCGGCAACGTGAGGCTCTTGACCGTCTTCGCGCTGTTGATGGCGAAGGAGTAGCCATACAGATACACGAGGCCCGCCCGTCGCGAGCCGCCCGTCGAGACTCGATAGGCCATGGTCTTCACGAGGGACTCGCCCGGGAACAGGTGCGCAGTGTACCAGTCGCTCACGCCCTGCACGAATATCGAAGTGCTTCCGTCGGTATAGGTGACGACGAAGCTTTGGTTCGGCTGGTTGCCGTTCACCGCCGCGCCCAACAGGCTCACGGTCGCGTAGTTGCCCGCTGGGAGCGGGATGGTGGTCCAGTCGGCGGCGTCGGCGGCGCCGGCGGGCCCGAAGTTGTAGACGTTGCCGTTCCAGGTGATCGATGTGCCGAGCAAGTTCGCAGAATAGGAATCGCCGTCGTGGTCGAAGCCCCAGTTCAACGGCGCCGAGCCGTTGTTCGAGATCGCATCGTTGTCATCGATCGACGCGAGATTGACGCTGGCCGCCCCCCCGAACAGGTAGGCGCCGCCGGCAACCGCGCTCGCCTGATAGCCGCTGGCGACGGCGATCGCCTGGACGGTCTCGCTGGTGCTCACCGTAAAGGGGGCCGTGTAGCGAGTCGAGCCGGTGCTCGGCAGCGTGGCGTTCGTGGTGTAGTAAATCGACGCGCCGGCGGTGGCATCGGACAGCGTGACGGTTTGCGCCGAACTGTACTGCCCGGAGGGCGGGGTCAGGGTGGGGCTCGCCGCCACCGGCAACGCACCGGCCAATAGGCCGTACGCGACGACCGCCCCTTGCGTGCCGACGTACACCTTGCCGTTGGCGATCACGGGCGCCTGGAATTTGGTGGTCGTGCCCGCGGAATCACGACCATTCGGCGCCTGCGCACTGGTGTAGAGCAGTTTGGACAGATTGGTGGCATCGTACGCATACAAACCGAGGCAGTTCGTGGTCCCTCCATCGCAACCGGAGTCATCTCCGGGTCCGTCGAGCGCCCAGAGAATGGCGTTGCCGGTGCCATTCGCGGAGATGGAGGGGGTCGGCGCCGCGAATGCGAAAATCTGCGCGGACTCGGACGTAGGGGCGGTGGAAATCTTGCCGCTGCCCCCGGCATTGAAGCTGTACGCCCTGATGTTGTCGTTGACCGCCGCCCAATACAGATTTCCGTTCCAGTAGGCAGGCGCTCCCCACACTCCGGCGTTGGCGCCGAGGATTTCCTGCGCGACGTTCGGGTCCTTGTTCGTGCATGCGGGGGTGAGATTGCCGCAATATTTCCCCAGATTCGCGATATTCAGCAGATAAATGCTTCCCTCCTTGCCTTGCTGCGAGAAGAACTGCTGACCCGAGGCAAGGGCCGGCATCAAAACGGGCCCGGCCGAACCGAGATCGTCATCGTCGTTGGCGAGCGTGTCCTGATCAAAGGGCGTGAAATAATCAAGCAGCGGAAAGGCGCCGTTCGAGGGTGGACCGAGCTTCAAGTCGCTGTCCCCGAAATCGGTCGTACCGTTCCAAGATCCGTTACCGGTCGCGAGATAGATGTTCCCGGCCGGGTCTGCGGCAGGGCCGGACCCGCCCATCCAGATTCCGCCCCGGTTCCCGTTCGGGGAATCATTGAATATCGCCTCCTGCGCCAGGGTCCCGGCATTGTAGGAGATGACCCAGCCGTGGTACGGATCGTGGTCGCAATGCGAGGACCAGGCGATCACGACGTGTCCGTTCTCGAGCAACAGCGCCGGGCGTTGATTGTTGTTCAGGGGACTGAAAGAGACGTAACCGCCGCTCGCATCGTAGCCCGTCCCGGGCGTCTTCGCGTGGATGCTGACCGGCCCATTTAATTTCTCCGCCAGCGTGCCGACGTCGAGCGCGTGCAAGTACTGATAGAAGACGCCGTTGACCTTGGATTTGGCCACGACATACAGGATCCCGCTCACCGGATCGATCACTGGGGTTCCGCTGATGCCCACTTCCGGCAGCACGTCGCCGCAAGCCAAGTCGGCATTGCTGTTCACCGTGCTCCCGCCGGCCGGAATCAGGCTGACATGAGCGTAGATGGCGCCGCTATCGGCATCGATGGCGTACACGCTGTCGTGCTCTGTGGCGACGTAGAGCACGTTGTGCTGTCCCCCCGCGATATTGACCACGGACAGATACAGCGGCTGCGCGAAGATCGCGCCATCGACGGTCACGGAAAACAGCTTGCCGAATAGCGTGCTATTGACATTGGAGGGGGTGAGTATCGCCTCCTGGGTGTTCTGTCCGGTGCGGGCGGTGTCGTTGTGATAGGTGGTGACATTCACCTGAGCGCTGAGCGGCGCAGAGGCGGCGCACCAGAGGGCGACGCCCCACGAAAAGCGGGCCGAAATCTGCATTTCCCCAAATCTCCCAAAGTGAATTTAAGCGCGTGGGGCTTCAAATTGCGGTCATACGCTGACGTACGAAATCGAAGCGTGCACCCACCGCACCATATAGGCCGATGCCTAGGAGCATAATGGGATGTAACATATTCAGGATGAAATTTATGTGACGGCGTCGGCGAGCGGTGACTGGCGCGATCCCGAGGAGCGGCCGGCGTTGCTAATCTTCCGGCGGCAACGCCCTGGCGACGAAAATCATCGAAGAGGGCGCACGTGATTCAGGTGCGCTCGGCTCGCGGCAGTCGATCGGTTGGTAGCCGCAGCGCTGCAACAGGGCCAGCCACGAGCTCATGGTTCTGAAATACCAAGGCGCGGGATCGCTGAACTCCGGGCCGAAACCCGACCAGCTCCCAGGTCGCCAGCCGTCCCGATAGGGCTGATCGCCGCAGGAGGCGACGGGGTGCAGTGTCTGAATGACGAGATGAGCCGAGGGCGCAAGATACATGCGGAGGGTGCGGCACAACCTCTCGACCGAGTCCCCGCCCAGTAGCGAGAAGTTGCAGACCGCCGCATCGAAATTACGCCCCTCGAATCGGCCTTCAGCGAGATCGGCGTAGCTGCAGACTGCAAACGTACCGCCGCCGAGTTTTCGAGCCTCTGCGATGAGCGATCCGATCGCGTCGATCCCCGTCACGGCGACTCCGTTGGCGTTGAGCGCACGCGCCAGCCATCCCTCGCCGCACCCTACGTCCAGTACACGCCTTGCGGGCAGAGCGAGCACGGCGTCGAGGATGGCTCGATTGGTCACGAGGGTTCGGCTTGCAACGCGCTCCTCGCGGACTGCGCGAGTCCAGGGCGCCGCATTCAATTGCCAGGAACGAAGAATCGACTGCTCCTGTATGTTCGCAGCGCAATTCCGTCCACCGAGCGCCTCGACGGCGGTGCGAATGGCGGCATCGAGGGGCAGGGCGGCATCAATGGTAATCACGTCGCCCTCCGTCGGGTCCGGGCGTTCCAATGCATCGAACTGGCTTTCGATGAGCGTTCGCGGCATGAAGTGTTCCGGCCGTGCCTCGAGGCGCCGTTCGATCAGCCTCCGGTCGGCGTCGAGAAACACAAAGTGCACGCCGCGCGCGGATCGCAGGACATCGCGATAGGTTCGTTTGAGGGCGGAGCAGGCGACCACTACGCCGGTCGTATGCGAAGCGTGGCCTGCAAGCAGAGCAGCAATGGCACGGAGCCAGGGCGCGCGGTCCGCGTCATCGAGCGGGTGGCCGCCGCGCATCTTCTCGATATTCGACGCTGAGTGAAGATCATCGCCGTCCAGGAAGTCTCTACCCAGCGTCCGGGCAAGTGCCGAGCCAAAAGTGGTTTTCCCGCTGCCGGATACCCCCATGACGACGATCGGCGCGACCCGAATCAGTGCAGCATCGCTCGAATTCATGTCGGAATGTTACGCAAGCGGCCCTTGACCCCAACTTTGCGGAGTGAAGCGAAAGAAGGCGAGTGTATTAAATCAGCAATATCACTGTGACCAAATCGTAAGACTTTGCGGCTATCAATACGTCCCACCTGCTCATGAATCTTACGGAGATCCCAATGCACGCGACCACGCGAACTGCTGTTGTTGTCGCGACCAAGGGAAGGCCGCAGGCCGTGCAACGGCTGCTGCAGGTACTCGAGCAGCAAACCTTGCCTCCCTCCCACTTGGTAATTTCAGCGACCGAGATTGCCGATGTGGGCACGGAACTCAACACTTGGATGAATGTGGATGTCATTCTGGGGTCGCCGGGCACTTCGATCCAGCGCAATCGCGCCTTAAACGGTCTTCAAGAGAACTGCGATGTGGTTTTTTTCTTCGATGACGACTTCGTTCCCTCGCGCTATTGGATCGAGCGGACGGTGCGCGTGTTCCGCGCCGACCGTGCGGTCGCGGGAGTTTCCGGACGGGTCATCCGTGACGGCGCAGGCTCCGATGCTGTGTCTTGGGAAGAAGCCGATCGGTTGATCGGCGAGGCCGAAGTCGAGGAATGTAACGACCACCTGTCGGATGCGCCGGACCTGTACGGCTGCAACATGGCCTTCCGCATGTCAGCGATAGGCGCCCACGTGCGGTTTGACGAGCGCCTGGCGCTGTACGGGTGGCTGGAAGACAAGGATTTCTCACGCACCGCCAAAAAATCCGGCCGGCTGGTGCAATGCGACTCCCTCATCGGTGTCCACCTCGGGATAAAGAGTGGCCGCGTGTCGGGCACGAAGTTCGGCTACTCGCAGATCGTCAACCCGTGGTACCTCTGTCAAAAGGGGACGCTCTCGCTGAAAGAGGCGTGGTCCAACAGCTTCAAGGCAATTGCCGTCAACGGCTTCAAGACCATCCGGCCCGAGTCCTTCATCGATCGACGCGGCCGTTTCAAAGGAAATGTGACGGCGGTATGCCATCTACTGGCGGGAATTTGCCGACCCGAGAAGGCGGCAGAACTTTAACGGGTCGATACCGACGCAGTCCTCAGGCTCGTTCAGCGAGGCGGCACGGAATGGACGTGCCTCCTTAGGTGGACGTGTCCGTCACTGCTGCCGGCTCCGCCAAATTGAGTTTCATCGATGCGGCGACTGCGCCGAGTTTGCTCTGTACCGTCTTGGCGATGGTAACGGCCTGTTCCAGGTTGCCCTGCGACTGCGCGTCCTGAGCCTTGGTCCACATTGCTTCCGCGTCTGAAAGATCGGACCTCGCTTCGTTGAGGTCGACACCGGATGCCAATTTTTTGTTTTCCCGCTTGCTCAAGAAGTCGATGCGGCTCTGGATGGAACTCGCGTTGCCGGGTACCGTGCTCGATAGCGTCGCCCACTGATCGCTAAATCCGCGCGCGATCAAATCCTTCTTCGCGGTGGCGGAGCCTTCGAGGCCTTGCGCCGCACTCAGCACCGGCGGGCCGCCCTGAAGGACGCCTTTGTAGTCCTTCTTGTCAAACGAACCCTTCAACCCGCCGAGTTTGTCCTGGACGTCCGCCAATTGATCCGGCACGTACTTCGCCGCGTCGGGAGCCGCGGCGTTCGTCGTGGATTCGACATCGGCGATCATTTTCTGTGCGGGCTCCTCTTGCGTCGAGCACGCGGCCAGCAAGATACCGACGGCCACCCAGCCAAAGTTTGTGGGTCGGAAGGGTGTGACACGTGCGCGCCCAGGATGCGGTAAATTCATAGTCACAGAAGTGAAGCACACCAGGGGGCCATGTACTGTCGGCCGAATCCCTCGAAGTGTTGTCAGCCAATCGGGGGGTATTTGTGCTGAAGGTGGTGATCAAGCCGGGCTGAATCACAGTCCAATCTACACTGCGACTGCACAGCCCGCCGGCTTGAAAACGCGTGTCGTCGAAGCCGGATTGCGGATGAGCTTGTTTGCCGGCCGCCGTGGGCGAGGCACTAGTTCACCGCCGCAGTTCGGGCATTTGTGATTCAGCCGTTCCTCGGTGCACGCGATGCAGAATGTGCATTCGAAAGAACAAATCCTGGCGTCGGCCGACCCCGGCGGAAGGTCGATGTCGCAGCACTCGCAGTTGGGTCTCAATTCCAGCATATCCAATCTCCATGACATTCGAGATCGAGCAAAGATGGTACCTTTGACATTCTCGGCAACGGCAATTGCAGGAACCATAGGGCCGCGCCATGAGCATTCGCAATCGTACAACTGAATTTTGCGACAGATTTGGTCTGCGCGTGCCGATACTTTTGGCTCCCATGGCTGGTGCAAGCGCTCCTGCTCTATCAATTGCCATTGCAAACGCAGGTGGCCTGGGCGCCTGTGGCGCGCTTTTAATGGCGCGTACCGAAATTGTTGCCTGGGCCAATGAGGTTCGAGCCGCGAGCAGCGGCAGCTTTCAAATCAATCTTTGGATCCCCGACCCATCCCCGGTCCGCAATGCGGCCCACGAAAAGCTCGTGCGCGATTTTCTTGCGAATTGGGGGCCGGTGGTTGCACAAGATGCAGGTGATGCCAGGCCACCAGATTTCACCGCACAATGCGAGGCGCTGCTCGAGGCCCGTCCACCCATAGTTTCTTCGGTAATGGGACTTTACTCATCCGAATTCGTGGATCGGCTTAAGTCCCTTGGCATCGCGTGGTTCGCCAATACGTCGACCGTCGCTGAATCAAAGGCCGCAGAGGCGGCTGGCGCAGACGTGGTCGTGGTTCAAGGAATGGAGGCCGGCGGGCACCGCGGCTGCTTTGATTCCATTAAGGCCGAGCGCGAAATGGTGGGATTGGCTGCCCTTGTTCCGGCAGTCGTCGACGCTGTTAGGATTCCGGTCGTCGCCACCGGAGGAATCGCCGACGGCCGAGGTGTCGCCGCGGCGCTTGCATTGGGCGCGAGTGCCGCGCAGGTCGGCACAGGATTTATGCGCGCACCGGAAGCAGGGATTCATCAAGCATGGGCGGAGGCGCTCGCGACGGCCGCGCCGGAAGACACCGTCGTTAGCCGGACTTTCAGCGGGCGCGCCGGCCGCAGTCTCTTAACCGGTTACGTGCGTGCCGCCATGTTCGACGATGCGCCACAGCCAGCACCCTATCCGGTTCAGCGCGGGCTCACCGCCGCGATGAGAGTCGCGGCAATAAAAGCGGGGGACGTGAGTCGCATGCAGGCGTGGGCGGGACAATCCGCAGGCCTCGCACGCGCGGAGCCGGCCCAACAGATCTTAGAGCGTCTTTGGGGCGACGCACTCGCGATTCTCCGTTACTGACGGACAGCGCACGACCGGCGGTTTGCGGACGCGAAGAATCCGGACGGTGCTAAACTTGGCGGATTAGAATTGGCAATTCGCACCATGTTTGAAGCCCTTCTCATAAGACCCATTGAGCGAGTTGATTACCCTGGATGGCGGCCGCTCTGGGATGGTTACAACCGCTTCTATGGGCGCCACGGTGCGAGCGCGCTACCTGAAAGCATTTCAGAGACCACCTGGGAACGATTCTTTTCACGCGAGGAACCGGTGCAGGCTCTCATCGCTGAACAAGATGGCTGTGTGATTGGAATCGCGCACTTTCTATTCCATCGAAGTACGACGCGGCTAACCGACGTTTGCTACCTCCAGGATTTATTCACCGCCGAAAAAGTGCGAGGTCGCGGCGTCGGTCGTCAGCTGATCTATGCGGTATACGAAGCTGCGCGGGCGGCCGGCAGCAGTCGTGTGTACTGGCAGACGAAAGTGACCAACGCACCGGGGCGTGCTCTGTACGACAAGGTCGCGGAGCACGAAGGTTTTATCGTCTATACGCACGAGCTCTAGTCCCACCGCGCCATAGTCTGGCTTGCTGGATAGCTGACGTTGGCCCAGGGTCCGACGCACGGATTCTGGTTCAAGCCGTCTATGATTGTGCTTGGAATTGTCGGCGACTCCATCTTTCCGTTTCTGTGGGATTACCCTGTCGTCGGGGGAGCGCTGGCCTTTGCTATGTTCATCGTGGCTCCAACCAAAATCACGTGGTGGGCGGTATTCACATTGGCGTACATTATTACCATGTGGATCATAGGCCCCAACAAGCGCTGAGGCGCCTAGCTTTTGATCGTGGCGCATGCACGGGCGTCGCCTAACTATCTAGCGTGGGAGCGTCTCTATAGCGAAAATTCATCGGAGCGAACGGCGGGTTTTTTTGACCAGCGGTTTCAACAATCGATGCCGCGATCATTCACCCGATTTGGTTCCATAGAAACTGCCGCTTGCGAGAGTCGGCGTCGGTCGATCTCGGTCGGTGATTTGGGCTTCGGGCGGATCGGCCCACTGAGCGCTTCCGCGAAGGCCGTCCGGGGACTTCTGGCCAGTTTCAGTCCCCGAGCTGGACGAATTCGCCGTCCCGAACCCGACGTTCCGCGACCCTGAAATCCACATCGCGAGCCCGCCTAGACACCGTAGCCCGCCACGGGGAGCCGAGCCACGATGTCTAGAGTCGCGAATACCTTTTTGCTAGGCAGGGTAGATCCATGGGGCGCCCGTCCCATCAAATACCTAGGGCACGTCAATTACTGAACTTGACACCAGCATCAGTCGCTGCCGGTGCAGAGTTCGCCGTACAACTCCCCGTCGAAGCCCGTCCCGTTGTTGACGATGGCCCCAGAGATGAAAAATACGCTA
Source organism: Steroidobacteraceae bacterium (assembly GCA_050012215.1). Taxonomy (GTDB): domain Bacteria; phylum Pseudomonadota; class Gammaproteobacteria; order Steroidobacterales; family Steroidobacteraceae; genus Bog-1198. The sequence goes on along the minus strand of JBEKHO010000050.1, from coordinate 2,311 downwards.
CTCACATTTGCGAAGATTCCCGTTCCCGATGCTGGTCGTTCCATCTCGGTGAATGAGGCTGTCGCGGCGTCAAGCACGCCGAGGTCGTGCGTTACGAGGGTGCCTCTCCGCGCGCTGATGGTAAGCACGCCCGAATACGAGAGGTTCGCCGAGGGCTCGACGGCAGGCATACCTGCCGATGGCGCAGCATCCAACGCGAGAAACGTCGTTGCCGAATCAAGGGGGCCGGCGCCGGTGATTATCCCTTCGGTGCACAAGCCGATGGGACTTGTGCAGTTAGTCGTGGTGAAGGTGCTCTGGATGCGGCCATGCACCCTATGGCAGCCCTCTTCAGCGTAAGTGCTAGTGGCGAAGCCAACGCCGAATGCCAAGAACGTACCCGCGAAGAAACATGTAGTCAAAGCACGTTTGATCCTATTCATTTTGTATTCCTTCTTTGGACTAGAGATTGACGCAAACAGATTCGTTGCTTGTGAAACTTAGAGCGAGTGGTCTGCCATCAAAATAGGTTATGGTAAGCCGTGACGCTGTTTTGACGCGTCCATTTCTCCGCGCACCGCTTCCACAAACAATTATCCGCGTTCGCTTCTAAATGTGCAAAGCGCAGGCAAATCCCCTCATCGAGCAAGAAAATATTTGATTGCGGGGCGTAGTGATGGCCGCACTGCAGGCTCTTCCGCGCCGAGCCAGTTCACAAAACTGAGTTGCCCGACAGCGGACGGTCGTTTAGGACTGCAGCGGGTCGGATTTGCCGGATGCCGACGGTCTCGGGTTCGTCGCGCTGAGTGGCCGGTTCCGGGTCGAGAATCGGTCGCTGATCGGCCAGGTGCAGTCACTGGACGTCCCGGTTTGACCGCCACTTAGCTGCCGTTCGAGGCTCCAGCGGTGTACGATTCGAACACAACAATCAAGGAGAGGGTCATGCGAATAACTCAGCTCTTTGTTTTCATGGGGGTTATCGGCTCGGCCTGGCTACTGTCGAGCTGCGCGACGACTTCCCCGATAACACCGGCCACGGAAACAGCGCGCATCACAGTACTCTACGATGCCTTCGGCAAGGACGCGGCGATGACCAAGGATTGGGGCTACGCCGCCCTGGTGGAGATCAACGGCAAGCGCATTCTGTTCGATACCGGTGATGACCCGGCGATTCTCGCGAAGAACGTCAAGGCCAAGGGCGTTGATCTAACCAGGCTGGACTTCGTCGTGTTATCGCACCGCCACAGCGATCACGTCAGTGGATTTTCCTATCTGCTCAGCGTGAACCCGAAGGTTAAGATTTACGCTCCCAAGGAAAGCTTTGGCATTTTCGGCTCCGACCTACCCGGTAAGTTCTATCGCAAGGACGAGGCACTGCCCGCTGAGATGCGCTACTACGGCGGCACACCGCCTGAGATCATGAAATTCGGCACGGTCTTTCCCGGCGCCAACATTCAGTTGATCGACAAGACCACGGAGCTGGTACCGGGCATTACGTTGATTGCTCTGGTGTCAGATGCGCCCGGAACGAAGGAATTGAAGGAGTTGTCGTTGGCCATCAACACGGCAGACGGCGTCGTGTTGGTGGTCGCCTGTTCGCATCCGGGCATTGAGAACATCGTTGCCGAAGCCGCGAAGATCAATCCGCACATCCACTTCATCGCGGGCGGGTTTCATCTGGTGGTGGCCCAGGACCCCGCTATCGAAAGAGTGGCCACAACCCTGCATGACACCTACAAAGTGGACTACATCGCTCCCGGTCACTGTACCGGCGAGCCTACTTTCGCCGCACTTCAAAGGACGTTTGGCGATCACTACCTTTACGCCGGGTTGGGGACGACACTGGATCTGGGTGCGAACCCGCGCGCCACATCGGATCGACGCGCCACCGGTGTCCTGGACGACGGCGACGTTCGCACCTACCGCACCCTGCTTGCCCGAAGCGATGACCTGGATGATGGTCGACGGGAGATCGCGCATCTCGCGCAGACAAACTAGGGTCGTGTCTTGGAAGGCCGTCCCGGCGTTTGGCATCCGAGATCTGTGAGAGGAAGTTTCGACTACTTCGGCTGGTTGCCCGATGGCGTCGCGAGGCCGCCGCCAGGAGTTGGGGGTGCTATTCTAATTTCTCGTATCTTTGGGCGCGCCGGGGGGAGCAATATCGGGAGACACCCCGGCTCTTCGCGGCTGATCAAGGCTTGATCCTCCGCCGTGAGTGCAATCAAATCAACCGCGGGACGCCCTATCGCGTTGAAAATATCAAAGCAAACAGGTGACAAATAGAGCCGGTAGTTTTCCGGCGGGGTCAAACTACGCGATTCGTTGAAAATCG
>JBEKHO010000049.1:0-32550 GCA_050012215.1 Steroidobacteraceae bacterium | reverse complement strand
GACCTTAAGCGTCAACCGCTCGCCGATAATGTCGCGAGCAGCCCAGGAGGCGATCGCCTGCCTGCCCCAGTAGTCCGTAAGTTGATCGTTGACGAGGGCGTCATCGACAAACGTAGCCAACAGGGCGTCGAGATCGCCAAGGTTCGACGCTCGTATATATGCGCCCACCGACGGCGGCAGTCCGGCGGTCACCTCGCCAGTAGAGGCCGTGTGTGCGCCGGAATCCTGCTGCTTCTCCACATGAGACATGTCAACCAACGCCCTCTCTTCGTTCAACTCTGGCAGATATTGCCGGAGGAGGCCCAGGAGAGCACGTTAATCGGTGTTAAACGCCGTCATCGCCCCGCTGGATCAGATCGGTCTCGCTCGCCGTATCAAGGGGAGTGCCGCGCCGCCTGAGCTCCGCCAGGAGTTCACCTGCACATTTCAGGTCCGTCGTTTGGAATCCTTCCGTAAACCGCCGGTAGACGATCTCGAGCAAGTCAGCGGCGTCCGAGGATTTGCCTTGGCTGGCCCACAGTCGCGCTAGTCTCGTAGCCGACCGGAGTTCGAGGCTGAGGGTCGATTGCTCCTTTGCTTGCTGCAGGGAGAGATGGAACGCCCGCTCCGCAGCCACGGGGTCGGGGGGCCTCGTTTGGAGCCATATCTCCCCGCGGACTCTCAGCAGTTCGGGTACGTTTAAGGTTTCGCCGAAGGCCTCGCTTAGGACCAAGCCTGCGTCGATCGCCGCCGCGGCCTCATCAGCCTCCCCCGCCTTCATAAGGCCTTCAGCTAGCGCCACATGAAGGGCCGGCGTTAGCGTGTGATAACGCTCCGCTTGCAACAACCCGAGGGCGCGCCTCAGAATCCGCACGCCCTCCGCGGGTTCGCCGCGCGCAACGGCGAGCTCACCTGTCAAGGCCAAGCCGGCAGCATGATAAGGTCCAAGCGCATGTCGAGCGGCGTGGGCGACCAGGCGTCGGATAAGCTGTTCGGCCTGATCGAGGTCGCCTCGCCAGAGAAAGACGGTCGCCGTGTAGATCAAAGTCATGCACAGATTGACCGGGTGATCGCGTTTGGTCGCCATGTCGATCACCCACTGCGCGGTTTTAGCGGCACGATCCGCAAACCCGATCAGCCAGTAGCAGCGCGCAAGCGCGATCAACGCGCGAATCTCATGATCGTAGCCAAAGAAGGAGACCTGCGCGGCGCCCGCGGCCTCAGCTTTCATCAGGCCAAGTTCGCAGTGGCGCCGAGCGCCCATCTGGTCCCCAGTCAAGTGGTAGGCGACACCTAACACCGACTCTCCCGTGGCAATCACGCCGGCCGAGCCGATCGCCTGGGCGATTGTGATGCTGCGCTCGGCAACCGCCAGAGCGCCGCGAAAATCGCCGATACGGGTCAGGAAGATCCCCAGACCGACCAAGAGGTGCGTCTGATACTCCCGGTTGCCCAGTGCGTCCGCCAAGCTCAGCGCCTCCTCGATGGCTCTCCGCACTTCGTCGCTGTTGCCTCGGGTAAGCATGACTGAAGCAGCCAAGAACGAGCGCAGCGCCAGGTGCGTGGTGCTCCCTTCGTCGTTTTCGGGCAATGCAGCCAGGCCCTGCTCGCACCAGCGAATGCATTCGACGAACAAGGAATGATGAAAGAACAACGGCGCCGCCGCGGCCGCCATCCGTACTCCGATCACCACTTCGCCGGCGCTCGAAAAACTCCATTCCAGACCCGCGCGGATATTGCCCAAGTACGGTCCGGTACCTGACACGTCTAAGCCCTTCCCGGCGCGGCTCGAAAGATATTGCGCGTAGTAGAGGGCATGTTGTTTCGCAACGGTGTTCGAGTCAGCGGTTTGCGCAAGCTTTTCGGCGGCGAACGCTAACGTTGAGTCGAGCAGCCGATGGTGCGTGGTTCCGTCGATCGGTGCGACCCAGATGAGCGATTTATTGATCAAACTGGCGATCGCTTCCGCGGCCTCCATCGCATCGATTTGATCTACGGCCGCCACCGCCTGGGCTGCCTCGAGCGTGAACGGGCCAACGAATATCGAAAGTCGTTCGAGCACGCGTCGGTCCCGGGCTGTCAAGAGATTGAAGCTCCAGTCCAGCATCGCGTGCAGGGTTTGATGGCGCGGCGGGGCACTGCGGCGACCCTGCCAGAGGAGCTTGAATCGATTTCTCAGCAGATCGGCGGTCCCCTGAATCCCATAGGTACCCACCCGGCTTCCAGCCAGTTCGATCGCGAGAGCGACGCCATCCAGTCGGCTGCAGATCGCCGCCACGGCCGGCGCGTCGATGTCGGTTAGGCTGGACGCGTGGCCGCTGGCGAATGCGCGATCCATGAACAGTTGCACGGCGGGCGACGCGAGGGCTTCCGCCGCGGTCAAGTCTTCCCTGACAACCGGATACTCTAGCGGCGCCAAAAGATGAACGTGCTCGCCCTCTACGCGTAGCGCCTCGCGGCTCGTTGTAAGGATATGCAGCTGCGGCGCATCGTTATAGAGGCGCTCCGTCAGCGAGGCTGCGACATCGATGACATGCTCGCAGCTGTCGAGGACCAGAAGAATCCGACGACCCGCGAGGAAGGCCTTGAGACTGGGAAGAGTATCTTGCGTCTGTACGAAGACACCCAGCGCAGCAGCCACTGCGCTGGGAACAAGCGGCGGGTCACTCACAGCTCCGAGGTCTACGAAGTACACGGCCTCACCGAAGTCGTCCAGCAAGGCGTGAGCGACGGAGACAGCGATGGTCGTCTTACCCATGCCGCCGGGGCCCACCACGCTCACAAAGCGCTGGGAGGCAAGCAATGTCGACAAAGTTTCGACGGCACCGTTACGGCCAATCATGCGGGCTAGTCGCGCCGGAAGCTTGTACTTCGGAGCCGGAGAAGACTCGGGCGGAAGCGGAAACGACCTCAATGGCCGCGCCGAGGCGCGAACAACCGGTGCAACGAAGCAATAACCCCGGCCCGTCACGTTAGCAATATATCTGATCCCATTCTGGCCATCGCCCAGCGCCCTTCGCAGGTCCGCGACTGCCACCCTGAGGCTGCCTTCGCCCACCACGGCCCTCGGCCAGGCGCGGGCCATCAATTCGCGCTGTCCAACCACCTCCCCTGCGGCCTCTGCAAGCGCAATGAGAATGTCGAGCGCTCGGCTGCCGACGTCGACGGTTTCTGCGCCCTTCAGTAACAGGCGTTCCGCCGCGATCAGGCGGTAAGGTCCGAACGAGATGACGTCACCAACAGTCATGGTTCCCTGACAGAAGAAAAATTAAGGCGCGCTGGCCACCACCGCGCGCCAACAATTTCCGTTCGAACTACCTTTGCGTACATTGTAATAAGGTATATGCCTCTAGCGCTGTGTTTACTCTCGCCTAGCGAGACCCAAACCCTTTGTAATCGTCTGGTTCTTGAGCTCGGGCCACTGGACGCTCTCGGCCGTCCCTGAACGCCATTGGATTGTGGGCCGTGTTGCCACCGAAATTCACGCCTAACTATCTGATTTTATGATCTTTCTCTCCCAGGCAATTTGGAACGAGCCAAAGCCCCATTGTTCCGAAGTTGCGTCATAAATCTTGCGCCACGAGTGCTCGTCTGAGATTCATGGTAAAGTGACAATCGAATATCGCTTTACGTATTCAGGAGGCCATCGTGAGTACCACTGTTACCCTCAGCAGCAAGTACCAAATTGTCATCCCGCGGGCCGCGAGAGAAGCGCTCTCATTGTCGGCTGGGGACGAGCTTCTCGTGTTGTGCAAGTCCGATCGTGTCGTGATCATTCCGAAGCCGAAGAAATTCGCGAAACGCACGCGTGGCTTGCACAGCGACGTGTGGCAAGGAGCCGAGGCATACCTCAAGTCGGAGCGTGAGGGTTGGTAGACGGGAGCATGTTTGAGCGGCACAAGCGGATTCTGCTCGACACGTCCGTCTGGATCTACCATTTTGAGCAAAATCCGGCTTTCGGTGAGGCGGCAGGTTACGTCATCGAACAGCTCGAAGCCGGTCGGTTTCGCGGAGTCGCATCTGAACTCACGCTATTCGAGTTGATCGTCAAGCCGCTGCAGTTGGGTCGCCAGGATGCCGCCGACGATTATGAGACCCTCTTGAGTCATTTCCCCAACCTGACATTGGAGCCGATCACACGTGCCATCCTGCTGGAGGCGGCGGCCCTGCGCGCACGCTATCGCCTTCGGACCCCCGATGCGATTCAGCTTGCCACGGGGCTCAAATCCGGTGCCACCCTGGCGATAACGAATGACGAAGCCTGGCGCCACGTTGCTGGCATCGACACGCTCCTACTCACCGATCCACCCGGCAAGCGTTGATCTGAAGTTCCGGCTCAACACTCAACTGAAGCAGATGTTCTTGGACATCCTTGAACGTCTTTCGATGGTGGGCTGTCGCCCCAGCCTATGAAGTAGATCTGTGTGCGGGAGCACGGCTATTCGCACTCACACGCGACAACTCGGAGACTCTGGCGTGCCAAGAGCGCGCCCGACGCCAGCGTTTCGAATGGGCGCAAGCGTGCTCCTCGAGTTGCCACAGCCGGTGTTGTGATAAATCGTGGCCGCGGATGAGGGGACCTCCACGAGCGCCGATTTGTGCTTAGGCATACCGGAGCAAGGCCATGAACCCAAAATCCATGTGTAACTGCTGATGGCAATGAAACAACGTCAGCCCGGGGTTGTCGGTTTGCTGCGGCGAAAGCCGGTGCTCTGGCGACGGCGAGCGCGAGGCCGGCGGCCGTTGCGTTTTGCAGAAACTCTCGGCGGCTTGGGTCGCCGACAGGCAATACTCGGTCATTTTCGGTAATTGGCATGGTGGAATCTCGTTCTGGTTGGAACTGTCCATATCAAGAGCAGGTGGGCAATCTGCGAGCATTACCCGTCGTTCCGCGGCGTGCTCATCACCCGGCGCTCTGACGCTTAACGGGCGCCGGAACTAACACGAGTAATGCGATGGTGCCCACCACCGCAAACACGGCGCCCAAAAGAAACACGGACGCATGTGCCCTGTGATCCCACAGCCATCCGGCGAGAGGGCTTGCCATCAAACCAAACACCCCAATCGTCGTGTTGTACCACCCAATCGCACCAGCATGAAGCGAATCGTGGACGTAGTCGCTCGCCAGGGCTTTACCGACCGAGCGAAATATTCCCTGATAGAGCCCATAGAGTGCGAACAGCAAACCGATGAAGGCCACATTGCGAGTCAGGGCGAAACCTAGGTACGTCACGAAGAAGACTGCCACGGCAACCACCAACAGGGTCCGCCGGCCGAATCGATCTGACCAGAACCCCGCCGGGTAGGAAATCAGCGCAGCCACCAAGTTGAAACCCGCATAAATCAGAATAGTCGTCGTGAGCGAGGCTCCGATGTCCTTCGTCTGCAGAATCAGAAAGGCATTGCTGGAATTGCCTATCCCAAAGAGCGCCGTCGCCAGCAGATACTTCCAGTACGCTTTGGGGAATCGCCGAGGCCGACATCGATCTTCGACTTGGCCGCTACCTTGCTAGGGCGTTCGTGGACGAAAAGCACCATCAAAAACGCCAGCAGACCGGGAATGACTGCCAGATAGAAAATCATCCGTATGGGGAGTTGATACACGGTGAGCAACAGGACCGCGAGTAAGGGACCCAGGAATGCCCCCGCATTGTCACCGACCCCTTCGAGACCAAAAGCCCGGCCGCGATTCGCCGCGTCCACGGAGGAGGCACGGTTTACCGGGTTTTAAGCGACGCGGACCTACTTTCGCGCTGGAAGCGATCGACGGCCTCGAGCGGTGAATACAACTTCCGACCCAAGGCGCCGAATGAGCAATGGCATACCGACGTCATGTACGTGTGGGTGGCCGCACGATTTTACTTCCTGGTGAGCTTTGTCGATGCCTACAGCCGCTATATCGTGCACCACAAGTTGCTGATGAGCCTGGATGGCAAGTTGGTGGCGGTCGAGCTGCAGGCGGCGCTCGAGGCGGCCAAAGACGTCAGACCTCGGGTCGTGCACGATCATGGCGGCGAGTTCGTCAATCGAGATGTCGCGGCGGTGATCAAGGCGCATAACCTGATCGACATCAAAACGAGGCCGCGGCACCCAGAATCGAACGGTATCGTGGAGCGCTTCAATGGCACCGTGCGCGCCGAGAGCGACAACGACTACGGAAGTAATTATCTGCAGGCCGAAGCGATCATCGCCAACCTCGTCCATCATTACAACGACGAGCGGCTCCATGCGACCTTGGGGTACATGACGCCGGCGACCTGGCATCGTGGACAACCGGAAGAACTTCGAAACGAGCGTGCGCGGCGAATAGCTGCGGCCCGTGCGCATCGTAGAATGACCAACCAGCAGCGATTTACCGAGGCGGCCTAAGCAGTGAAAGTCTCTCTTTTTAGCTCAGGCATTTTGTCCGGCTTGACGTGAAGCGCGACAATATCGGCTTGCGCCGACTCAGGGGGATTTCGTGGTGAACTCGCGTGACGCATCAGAATCACGTACCCGCCGGAGCGCAATGCGGCGATCAATGCCTTCCTCGCGAGCGATTCGCCTTGCGCCAGGTCGACAGTGATCAGCGTCAGCCACAGCAGGGTGACCCATCGAAGGACCGACTGGGATAGCCGGTGGGTGCTCATAAAATACTCCGAAGCTTTGCCCGGCAGAGCGAACGATGATGCCCAAAACAGTGACCTTTGGGGTGGTGAACCGCGAGCACCTCACGCGCGCCAGCCGCCCCAGACGATAATCCCCATACCGGCGAGTGTGACACCGGCGCCAACGAGATCCCAATGAGTGAGCGGAACGCCATCGACCCTCCAGAGCCAAAGGAGTGCGACCGCGACGTATACGCCTCCATAGGCGGCGTACACCCGTCCCGCCGCGGCGGGGTGCAAAGTCAATAGCCATGCAAAGATCGCCAGACTAAGCGCCGCCGGGAGAAGTAGCCACGGCGATCTGTTCTTCCGAAGCCACAGATACGGCAGAAAACAGCCTATGATTTCGGCGATTGCAGTCACCACGAATAAAGCGAAAGTTTTCAGGATGAACACGTGTGTCCTCTCATCGTAGGCGCGCCGCACCGTCTATTCATTTGGCGTATCACCGTGATGCATGTGCCCCGCCATTGCGTCGTCTCCGTGGTCGGATACCTGAGCGTCGAACCAGGTATGCAAAGCGCTCACCAAGCCTGCGTCGGCCGTTTTATAAGTGAGCTCCGCTCCGCTCGCCACTTCCCGGTAGACGATCGCAATCGCGCCGCGTTTCGCGGCCTTAAGCTCGGTGAGGCCCGGCATTTCGGCACCGTGAACATGCGAGGGTCCCGCGAAGTCGCCCTGTTGAAATTCGGCCTGGATATGGCGCAAGTGCTCACGCACCAACTGAATCTGCTGCCCATCAGAGGCATCCTTGGCGATAACGCGCTGCGTGCCCCCATCCGGGGTCTTTGTGAAAATGTGCGTCGTCGCCTTGAGATTGAAGGGCATCACGTCCGCGCCGCGTTTTGCGACATCGGTTTGGCGTTCGGAATCCGCAGCCGAGGCTAGGAACGGCATCAGCATCAGCGCCGTGATCGTCGCCGGGAAGAGGTACTTTGTCATGAAAATCACCTCACCTTTCGCGCCATAACAATGCTAAAACACCCATCCGAAGACACATGGATGTGAATGCCTTGAAACCTAACGGCTAGACTCAGCCCTCTTAAGACTGACAACGGGGCGAATCAATCCCTTCAGATGCCATCGCTATTCTACGCGCAGATACTGATTTCCATTTCGGAGAGCGCTCGTGGCTAAGAGTCGAGACAGCGGAATGCCCTCCGCCGAGCAGTGGGAGACTTTCTTTCATGCTACGGATATTGATCCACTCATGGTCGGCGCGATGATAACGCGCGCTTCGCAAGCGGGTCTCCGAAACGTCGTTGCAGAACAACGCGACTTTGTGTTGGAAGGTTGCGGCCGACCCAATGCGTCTATGAGCTACGTCATGCTGTTCAATATCTTGCATATCGAAGACCCGTCAGCCTGCTCCGCGAGGCGTTTAGGGTTGTATGCGTCGGGGGAATTGTCGGCGTGATTCATTGGAGACACGACATTGAACCGCCCGGGGGCGCCGCTCGAAATCCGGCCCCGACCGGCCCAATGTCGAGCATGGGCTGAGGAGGCCGGACTCGAGTGGCTCAAGTCTCAAGATTTGCGTGGCTCTCCCTGGCATTGGGGAACGATGTTCAAGCGAGCGAGCCCCGGGCCGCCCACGACACGAAGTGGCGATTGAGGCGGGCTATTACTGCCTAGTCCGCTCTGTAAGTGGTATGGGTCAAACTATGCCAAAACGGAGTTTGCCACGCGCTACGCGAAACAACTTCAACAAGAGCAACCGGACTTAGTAGGTCGTCCATTCTTGGATGCCATTTCCGCGAAAGTACGGGATAAGTTCGGTTCGCCGTAATCGAAAGCCTCCTGGGTTTCGGAGCACGCGCTCCGAAACCCAGGGCATGGTCATTTGGCAGCGGGGGCCGCAGACCATGGCGACCAGGAAGCCCCAGCTGCGGTCGCAGCCGGGTTCTGCACAAACCCGTTGCAATAGCAATGTGGGCAGATCTCCGTGTCGCCGGGATACAGCTTGCAGCCATTGACGGCGGCATCATTATTCGGCTTGTCTTTGTTGGGAACGAAATTGATGCATACCGCGCAGTGCTTCTCACCGTTCGGCTGGAGCTGGAACTTCAAAGCTGTCCGAACCGCTGTGTTTTGGGTGGCGAACGCTCGCTCGGATAGCCCGGCAAGTGGCGCTACGGCGAGCGCCGTAACACCAATTTTTATTACTTGACGACGCGAATGTTTCGTTTGGTCTTTCATGTGAATCGACTCCTTGATCATCGTGATCTGGTTGCTAGAGAAGTCTGACCCGCGGCCTAAGTTAGCATTATACGAGTCGGAGAGACCCTGTCGACCCCAAGCGGTCGTAAGCCACAGTCTGCTCTCAGGTGGCGCAGCAATCGCCCTGTTAAGAACAATAAGGGGCGATCCTCGTGTACTTTCTACGGGCACTGAGCGCGAGCGCTTAGATCGGATCGATATTGGTAACCTTGCCTCTCTGTCGCGGCAAATTGCGAGGTCCTGAGGACAGCGCTATGCTGACCGAAAGCCAAGGGAGGATGCATGACGACAACAGTTGTAGCGGGAGCCACCACAAGCTCAGCGAATCGCTTCCGATTCCGCATCTCGTTCAATTTTGTCTTGGCGCTAGTGATGGCGGCGGTCGTCATCTACGGCTTCAGTCACACGATCGGTGACAACCTTCTTCACCCGGGCATCCCTCGTCCCAACCTGCTGTACGCGCACGCAGCCGTATTCAGCGCCTGGATCGCGCTTTATATCTTGCAGACAAGCTTAGTAGCCTCCCGAAACGTGACGCTACATCGACGGTTGGGCGCAGCCTGGATTGCGGTAGGTACCGCAATGCCCATTATCGGTGTGGCTACGGGAATCGCAATGCGCCGCTTTCATATCATCCATGACCATGAGACCGCGACCTTCATCGCCGTCATTCTCTGGGACATGGTGGCATTCTCAACACTTTTTCTACTTGCCGTGCTATGGCGCAAGCGCCCCGAATACCATCGACGCTTCATGTTTTTGGCCACTTGTTGCCTAACGGACGCCGGGTTTAGCCGTTTCCCCTTGCTTGCGTCTCTCTGGTCCAATGCGAATTTTTGGTCTGACTTTGGCGCGCTATATGTAGGGGTAGATGCTCTGGTGCTCATCGCGATAACGCGCGATTTCATCGTTCAGCGCCGAGTCCACGTTGTATACAAGGTGGCGCTACCCTTAATCGTGACCGGGCAATTGCTTGCCTGCGTGTTGTCTGAACATCCTCCCACCTTATGGACTACGCTTTCTCGTGAGTTGGTTGGAGTCGGCTGAAGGCGCACCAAAACGGATTGAAGGGCAGGCAGACGGCTGGCAGGACCGCAAAGTCGCCTGAGCCCCCCAACTGATCGGTGCGCTGTGTTTCGCTTCCACAATCAAGCCGCGAACGGTGGCTTTATTTTGACTGGGTCTGTGACCGCACGTGGCTGTCCGGAGCCAGTCGTTGATGACTCCGCACTCACCGGCCGGTCGCCGATTTTTTGCTAAAAAAAATCAAGTCCTATGTAGACGATTCTTTGATGCTCGTGACCGCTCTCTCCCCGGTCATTGGGTACCATAAGGCTTCGCGTGACGACCTACCTTGCCGGCGGTTGACCGGCGGCTGCGGCATATGCTTTTGATTTGGACTATCCTTGACCACAATGACCAGAGAGGGGTGCTTAGGAGATTTTGCTCGGCGCCGCGACGTTGCCCGCAAGCATTGCAGTCGGCTTTAATATTCATCCCGGAGATGAATTGGCTACGTGCTCAAACGGCCGTTGGTACTCAAGATCGGCGCTCTGGGGCATGATGACGTACGATACACGAGGTGAGGAAATGCCATGAAATACTCGCTTTTCAATGACCAGAGAGATGCGATCCTGCTGATCGCACGCCTGCTTCTGACGATCCTATTCGTAATGTCCGGTTGGGGGAAAGTAACGCACTTCGCCGCTACGGTCGCTTATATGGCCTCCGAAGGCGCTCCGCTTCCGAGCGCAGCCGCAGCTGTCGCCGTCTGCATGGAGCTGGTGGTCAGCATCGCACTCCTCGTCGGATTCTTTACCCGGCCGCTTTCACTGCTGTTCGCATTATTCGTCGCGGGGACCGCTGTGATCGGCCATCACTACTGGACGATGGCGGATCCCGAACGCTCAGCGAATGTGATCCAGTTCTACAAAAACATGAGCATTCTGGGCGGTTTTTTACTTCTGTCAGTTACAGGTGCGGGCAAGTATTCGCTTGATCGAAAGTAGGATCGGACTCGTATCGCGCCCCGATCGGAATGTGCCTAAGTGTCGTCGGACCCGATATGCCGCTCAGCAGCCCGGCCTTCCGCTACCGGACATCCCTGTAACGGTAGGTGGTGGCCCGTGCAGCCTCAGATTCGCCGCCTAACATGCTGATCAACGAGCAATAATTCGAAGCGCCAAATGAAGCGCCTGTCGAGGCGCCCCCTGGCCAAAGGGGTGGTTGGCAATTCACCTCAGCGAGTCGCGTACGGCGCGCAGGCACCGCCGTCCGGGTCTTCCGCCGCGTTGGAACAAGATCTGCCTTGGCGCGACCGGCGGCCACCGGTTCATATCAGACGGCGTCCAAGGACGGAGACCATCGCGTGGGGGCCTAGAAAATGCAATGTTCGGTCGAGTTTCGCTGAATTCCCCTCGAAACCGACGCATACTTTTTCTGCTAACTAACGCATCTTGACCATGAGCAAAGCGCCTGAGGTGTGGCGGGAATTTGCCGTGGGTTTCAAAAATTGGTGGGCCGTGTAGCCCTCACTTTTGCGTCGTAAGCCTCTCTTGTATTAAATAAAATTTCCGTGCAGAAACCTGAGGCCCCAGCGCGAGCCCCAATTGAGAGCGGCAATTATTGGACGCCCGTGGACAAACTCGTCTCGCCGCATTTGCCCGTTGAATCCCAAAGAATCGTGACGGACGAGTCCAAACGCGATATAGTATTACCTTCCACCGAAGGTAACACTTTTATGGCAAGCAATCTCACCAGTAAAGGGCAGGTTACCGTTCCAAAGAAAGTTCGTGACTATCTTGGTCTTAAACCCGGCGTGGCCGTGACGTTTGCGCGCCTGGACAATGGCGAGATAGCGCTGCGCCTCGCACGGCAACGCGCGAAACCCAGGCCCAGTAAATTCGCCAAGCTGCGCGGTCGAGCCACGGTAAACATGACGACTGAGGAGATACTCGCGCTGACACGTGCCACTTGACCCTATGATTCTTGTCGACACGAATGTCCTGCTTGACGTCCTCCAGAACGATGTTCAGTGGGCCACATGGTCACAAGGACAGCTCGACGCCGCAAGCGCGACGGACAATTTGGCAATTAATCCGATCATCTACTCCGAACTCTCTATAGCTTTCGCCCGGATCGAAGAACTCGAAGCCGTAATTACTGAAGGCTCGCTCGCCGTGGAGTCCATTCCACGAGAAGCGCTTTTTCTCGCCGGCAAGGTGTTCCTGAGTTATCGGCGAGGCCGCGGCACCAAACACAGCGTCTTACCGGACTTCTATATCGGCGCTCACGCCGCCGTCATGCAATGGCCGATTTTGACCCGCGATGCGGGTCGATATACAACATACTTTCCTAGTGTCCCGTTGATCACACCTTAAGAATCGCATGTTCAAATATAGGCCGTGCGCTCACCGCCGGCCGCCTCCGTGACGAACTTGTCGACAATGAATGCTCTAGAATCACCGGTCATTAACATCCCAACGGGCAGGCTCGAAGGGCTCTCGTCAGCCGAATCGCTTCTCGTCGCGGCAGGACGCGACCGACGCCCGGGCTCGCCAGTTGATGGGCCTCAAAACGAATATCCTTTTGCGCCGCCTCGCTTACGAACCGGACTAGTTCAGCCCCGCACTTCCATTTGAATCTCGATTCTAGCTATTGGCATGTTCAAAACTCACGAAGTTGCATAGGTATCCACATCCACGATTGCTTGCGCAAAGGCCTGCAGTGAGGGCCTTTCGGAGAGTCTCGCCCCACGACTGTCGCATTGTGAGCAAGTGCGTGGGACTTCACTCCGCGACCCGTTCCCAGTGGAGGGCAAGTTTAGCGCGGTACAGAGCCCGAACTCCAGGGGTGAGTCAGTCCTTCGCAGTCGGCATTGCAGAATCTTCGGCCCAAGTCGCGCGCAATGCGCGTGAATCCGGTGGGACCGGGCGTGGCGCTTTGCAATTGACCGCGGTCTATCACCGCAATGATCAATAAAAATAGGGTCACGAACGGGAGTCGTGAAAACACAAAGCGGCGCGTGGACGCGAGCATAGAGGACATCATGAGCGTGCGGTCTGCTGTTAGTTGTATCGGTCCCAATACCGAAGCGCCCGCAAATCCGGGTGGGTCACGGATCGCAGAAAGCTGCTCAATTCGGCGATATCCAGTTGACCATCTTGATCGCGGTCGGCCTGCTGGAACTTAGCCTCAAAAAAGTGCAGCAATTGAGTCTTGCTTACCGAGCAAGCGTCGGTAGGGCGGATGGATTGTGTGACGTTGTCGGCCATGAAGATAACCTCAAAAATCGCCGGCGCATCGGCTGAACCGATGAGAGAGCCAATCCGGTGCGCTTTGCTTAGGCACAATTGTCCTTCAAGCGCTATTAAAATGTTGTGAAAAAAGCTCTCGGCCCTGGAGGTGCTGACGACACGGGCGTCGAGAACCGCGGTCACATTTTCGGTTGCCGTGTCCCGTTAAGCGACCGGCAAAGTGAAGGAAAAGCGCGCGCCGCCACCCGGCCGTTGGGCCGCATCAATCCGACCGCCGTGAGCCGTGACGATCGCGCGGCAAATCGACAATCCCAGGCCCGCCCCTCCCGCGCTGCTTTCGTCGCGGCCGCGATGAAACTTTGCAAATAACTTCTCGAGATCGTCACCGGGCAGGCCCGGACCGGTGTCCTCGATGCTGACCCTCACGAATTGGTCCTCGAGTACGGCCTCAACAGTGGCATGGGTTCCGGGCGGCGTATGCTTCGCAACGTTCTCGAGAAGATTGGTAAACACCTGCAGCATCAGAGCGCCATCCACATGCACGGGCGGCAAGTCGGTCGGAACGCGGGACTCCACTGGGTGATCGATCAGGCGCGCGCCGAGCCGCTCCAGCGCTGAGCTCACGAGATCGTCAACCGTCACCCAATCGAGCCGCAAGGAAAACTGTCCGCTCTCCAAGCGCATCAGATCCAGCACATTGGATATAATCTCGGTCATCTCCCTGGATTTGGCCTCGATTTGCGCGGCCAGGGAGCGGCGCGCTTCCGGATCGAACGTCATGGTTGGATCGCTGAGCGCGCTGCTTGCACCCGTGATCACCGCGAGCGGAGTCCGCAGGTCGTGCGAGATGGACGCGAGGAGGGTATTGCGAAGCCGCTCCGTTTCCGCGGTCACGCGCGACTGTTCGGCCTCATCCTGCAAGCCGGCGCGCTCCAGGGCGAGCGCAATCTGGGCCGCAAACGTCTCGATCAGGTGCCGCTGCTCGGGCAACAGCAGCCGGCGCCGTTGGGTGGGCTCGACCGCCAATACCCCGAGGGCGCGGTGGCTTCCCTTGAGCGGAAGGTATTGCGCGATGGCGGCAGGCAGCGTGTCGGTTCCGAGGCCCGCGGGCGCCCCGTTATCGTAAACCCATTGCGCGATCGACAGATCCGAGCCCAATAACGAGCCCACCATCGGAGCGCTTTTCGGATGCCGCAAATGACCGTTCACATCGGGAACCAAGACCACCGCGCGGCCGGCGAACGTCTCTCCCACATGTCTCACGGCAACACGCGCCAGGTCCTCGAGACTGCGAGTCGCCGCGAGCTCGCGGCTCATCGCGTATAGCAACGCGGTACGGCGCTCGCGGGCACCGGCCACTCTCGTTTGAGCCCGGACGCTCGCCACCAGTGTCGCGATGATCAACGCCACCGCCAACATGACGCCGAAGGTGACCGCATATTCGAAATCCGACACCGCGAAGGAGAAGCGCGGTGGCACAAAGAAGAAGTCGAACGCCAGGATGTTCGCCACGGCCGCGGCGCTCGCGGGACCCCGCCCGAGCCGCAAGGCGGCAATGGTGGCGCCCAGCAGGTACACCATGACGATGTTGGTCAACGCGAAATAGGGATACATGACGGCGGCGACCGCGGTGCAAGCGAGAGTGATTGCGATGGCGGCCCAATATCGCGCCCAATTAAATGGGTGGGGCACCACGACCTCGGCACGGGTCGGCCTGCCGGGCGACGGGCCCCGACGGGCAATCACCGACACGTCGAATCCGCCGCCGGCGCGTACCAGCTTCGTGGCGGTGGAGGGTCGGAACAGGGCTCGAAGTCCAAAGCGCCGCGGCTCTCCCACGACGATCCGGGTGATGTTCCGAAGCTGCGCGTACTCGCACAAGGCGGCGGACGCGGAGGGGCCGTCGAGCGTAACCGTCTGGGCTCCCAGCGACTCGGCGAGCCGCAAAATATCGACGCGACGATTTCGCGAAGCTTCGCCCAACTTGAGCATCGCCGGGGTCTCGACCGACACCACCAGCCACTCGGCATCGAGGGCGTCGGCGAAGCGCTTTCCCACCCGGACGAGCTGCTCGGCTTGATCGTCGAGGTCGACGGCTATCAGGAATCGATCGCGCGCCAACCAGGGACGGGAAAAGCGCTCCCGATCATAGGCTCGGGCCGCCGCGTCGACCCGGTCCGCCGTGCGCCGCAATGCCAGCTCGCGCAGCGCCAAAAGGTTCGGTTCTCGGAAATAGCGCCTGGTTGCCGCCGTCGCATGCGCGACGCTGTACACCTTGCCGGCGCGCAATCTCGCCAACAGGTCGCTCGGGGGTAGATCGATGAGTTCGACGTCCTCGGCCTGGTCGAAAATCCGGTCGGGTATGGTTTCGCGTTGGCGGATGCCGGTGATGCCCGCCACAACGTCGTTCAAGCTTTCCAAGTGCTGAACATTGAGCGTGGTCCAGACGTTGATGCCGGCAGCCAGAATCTCCTCGATGTCCTGCCACCGCTTCGCATGGCGCTGCTTGGGAAGCCCGTCCGCGACATTCGAGTGGGCCAGCTCGTCGACGACCAGTATCGTGGGGTGGCGTGCGAGCGCCGCGTCGAGATCGAACTCGCGGCGCATGATGCCTCGATATTCCACCTCGAGCGGCGGCAACTGTTCGAGACCGTCCACCAAGCGTTCCGTTTCGAGCCGGCCGTGCGGCTCCACGTATCCGATGACCAGATCGACACCGGTGGCGCGTGTGGCTCGTGCGGCCTCGAGCATGGAATAGGTCTTGCCGACGCCCGCGACGGCGCCGAAGAAGATTTTCAGGCGGCCGCGCAGCTCCGCTGCTTCATGGTGCTTGAGAGCGGTCAGCAATTCATCCGGATTGAGCCGCTCCTCCTCGGACATCAGTGCAGCGAATCGAGCGCCAGATTGAGTTCTAGGACGTTGACGGTGGGCTCACCGATAATGCCGAGGAACGGGCCGACCTCATACCGCCTGATGAGCGATTGGATGGCCGCCACCGGGAGATGACGTTCCCGGGCCACGCGCGCCGCTTGGTAATCGGCCGCAGCCCAGCTGATTTCGGGATCCAACCCACTTGCCGATGCGGTCACGAGCTCGATGGGAATTGGCCTCGCATTGTCGGGATCGGCGTCGTGGAACAGTTTCACGTTTGCTTTGACCGCATCGAGTAAAGCCGGATTGAGCGGCCCGAGGTTGGATCCGCCGGATGCCAGGCCATTATACGGCTGTGGCGAGGTGGCGGATGGCCTGCCCCAAAAATACTTCGGGTCGCTGAATTTTTGGCCGATGAGCCGGGAACCGATCAGTGTCTTGCCGGCATAGACCAGATTCCCAGCCGCCTGCGAGGGAAATAATGCCGATCCCACGCCCGTGACGACGATCGGATAGATCACACCCAACAATACGGTCAGGGCGATGACGAGGCATACGGCTGGGCGAATATAGCGGCTGAACATCACGGCTTCCTCACGTCAGTCCCACGGCGGAGAGCGCCAAGTCGATGAGCTTGATGCCGGGAAAGGGGACCAGGATTCCACCGAGCCCATAGATCATCAAGTTCCGACGCAGCAACACCCCTGCGCCGAGCGGCCGATACTTGACCCCTTTGATCGCCAGCGGAATCAGCAAAACAATGATCAGGGCGTTGAATATCACCGCGGAGAGGATGGCCGAGTTGGGGGTTTTGAGATGCATGATGTTCAGCGCCGCGAGCTGCGGATAGGTGGAGGCAAACGCCGCCGGGATGATGGCGAAATACTTGGCCACGTCGTTTGCGATGCTGAATGTGGTCAGCGAGCCACGGGTCATCAGCATCTGCTTGCCGGTCTCGACGATTTCGATGAGCTTGGTGGGGTTTGAATCGAGGTCGACCATGTTCCCGGCTTCCTTTGCCGCCTGGGTTCCGGTGTTCATCGCCACGGCGACATCGGCCTGAGCGAGCGCGGGGGCGTCGTTCGTGCCATCGCCGGTCATCGCCACCAGGCGGCCTTCGGCCTGGTGCTTGCGAATCAGAGCCAGTTTCGCCTCGGGCGTTGCCTCGGCAAGATAATCGTCCACGCCGGATTCCGCGGCAATCGCGGCCGCGGTTAACGGATTATCTCCGGTGATCATGGTTGTCTTGATGCCCATCTGGCGCAAGCTGGCGAATCGCTCCTTGATACCGCCCTTGACGATGTCCTTCAGCTCGACGACTCCGAGCACCTTGCCGGAGTCCGCGACGACCAGCGGCGTGCTTCCTTGTTTTGCAACTTTTTCGACGATGTCGGCGACGGCTTGCGGAAAGGGCCGCCCTTGTCCCAGCACATAGCGCTTGATGGCATCGGCAGCGCCCTTGCGCACTTCGCGATCGCCGAGGTTCACTCCGCTCATCCGGGTCTGCGCGGAGAAGGCCACGAACTGTGCGTTGAGTGCCTGGATGTCGCGTTGCCTCAGGTTGAACTGTTGCTTGGCGAGCACGACGATGCTGCGGCCCTCCGGTGTCTCATCCGCCAGCGATGCCAATTGAGCGGCGTCCGCCAGCTCCTCGGAGGTCACCTGCGGCGCCGGAAAGAAGCCCGATGCTTGCCGGTTTCCCAAGGTAATCGTGCCGGTTTTGTCCAGCAATAATATATCGACGTCACCGGCGGCCTCGACGGCACGGCCGGAGGTCGCGATCACATTCGCCTGCATCATGCGGCTCATGCCCGCAACGCCGATGGCGGACAGGAGTCCCCCGATCGTGGTGGGGATCAGGCATACCAACAAGGCCACGAGTGCCGTGATGGTGATGGGGGCACCGAGCTTCGCGGTCTCCACGCTATAGAGCGAGAAAGGCAGGAGTGTCACGATTACCACCAGGAATACCAGCGTGAGCGCCACCAATAGAATGGTGAGAGCGATCTCATTGGGAGTCTTCTGGCGTTTTGCGCCCTCGACCATCGAGATCATTCGATCGAGGAACGTGTCGCCCGGATTGACGGAGACCTGCACGATGATCCAATCCGACAAAACCCGTGTGCCACCGGTGACCGATGAGAAATCGCCTCCCGACTCGCGAATGACCGGTGCTGACTCCCCCGTGATGGCACTTTCATCGACCGACGCCGCGCCTTCGATGACTTCACCGTCCACCGGGATGACTTCTCCCGCTTGCACCCGCACCAGATCGCCCTTGCGCAGATCCGCGCTCTGCACCTGGACGGTTGCGCGCGATGCAAGGTTCGGATCGGTCAGCTTGTTCGCCATGACCAGCTGACGCATGTCGCGCAGCGTCGAGGCTTGCGCGCGGCTCCGGCCTTCGGCCAGCGCCTCCGCGAAGTTGGCGAACAGCACGGTGAAGGCGAGCCATATCGTGATGGACAAAATGAACGACGTCGGAGCCTCGCCGTGGCCCGCAAGCGCCTGAGCCAGCAACAGGGCGGTGACCAGCGTACCCGCATACACGATGAACATGACGGGGTTTCGCACTTGAGTGCGGGGATCGAGCTTCTTGAAGGTCTCGAGCAAGGCGGGGCCCAGCAGCTGGCGATCGAGGAGTGCCAATGGTTTGCGCGTCATGATGTCAATGTGCTCCGGAGAGCATGAAATGTTCGACCACGGGCCCGAGCGCGAGCGCCGGGACATAATTGAGGACCCCGATCAGCACGATGGTGCCGATCAGCAGGCAGGTGAACAGCGCTCCGTGCGTCGGCATGGTGCCCTCGGTCACCGGCACACGCTTTTTGGACGCCAGAGAGCCCGCGATGGCGAGTGTCGCCACGATCGGCCAGAAACGGCCGATCCACATGACGATGCCGAGCGATACGTTGTAGAACACGGTGTTCGCGGAGAGACCGGCGAAGGCGCTGCCGTTGTTGTTGCCCGCTGAGGTGAACGCGTACAGGATCTCGCTGAATCCATGCGCTCCGGGATTGAGCGCTCCCGCCTTGCCACCCTCGGTCATCACTGCGATGGCAGTGCCGATGAGGACGACCGCGGGAGTGGTCAATATGAAGATCGACGCGAGTTTCATCTCCCGCGCCTGGATTTTCTTGCCGAGGTATTCCGGCGTCCGTCCGATCATCAGGCCCGCGATGAACACGCCCAAAATCGCGAAAATGAGCATCGTGTAAAGACCGGTTCCCACACCGCCGGGCGTCAGTTCGCCCAACTGCATCAGAAACAACGGTACGAACCCGCCCATGGGCATCATGGAGTCGTGCGCGCTGTTGACCGCGCCGGTCGAGGTGCCGGTAGTTGCGGAGGCAAACAGGGCGGAGGCCGCGATGCCGAAGCGCGTTTCCTTGCCTTCCATGTTGCCGCCCGACTGGGAGGCGGTCGCGGCGGCATCGACACCCGCAGAAGCCGTCAGGGGGTTGCCGCCTTGTTCGCTGACGAAGGCAACGGCGGCGAGGGCGGCGAATAAAATCAACATCGCAGCCATGAGCGCGAAGCCCTGGCGGCGGTCGCCGACCATGATGCCGAAAGTATAGGTGAGCGCCAACGGGACCAACAAAATCGCGGCGATCTCCATAAAGTTCGACAACGCCGTGGGATTCTCAAAGGGATGCGCGGAATTGGCGTTGAAGAAGCCGCCGCCATTGGTGCCGAGCTCCTTGATGGCTTCTTGCGATGCGACGGGTCCCATGGGCAACGTCTGAGTTTGCGTCGTGACCGACTCGGTGACCGGACTGCCTTTGTCGTCCACCAGCGGCTTGCCCTCGCTGTCGGTCTTCGGATTGTCGAAGGTCAACTTTTCGATCGTGGTTGCGTCGCGATACGGATGCACATTCTGGATCACGCCTTGACCGACGAGGGCCACCGCGAGGAGCACCGCGAGAGGCAACAGGATATAGAGCGACGATCGGGTGACGTCGACCCAGAAATTGCCGATGGTGGTGGCGGATCGCCGGGTGAAACCCCGGATGAGGGCGATGGCGACCGCCAGGCCGGTCGCGGCCGACAGGAAGTTTTGCACCGCGAGGCCGGCCGCTTGGGTCAGGTAGCCCATGGTCGACTCGCCGGAGTAGCCCTGCCAATCGGTATTGGTCACGAAAGCCATGGCGGAGTTGAACGAGGAATCGGCGCTCACGGCGGAAAAGTGCTGGGGATTCAAAGGCAGCCATTGCTGCAGCCGCTGCAGCGCGTAAACCACCAGGGCGCCCGCCAAATTGAAGACCAGCAGTCCGATGGCATACGTCGACCAGCTGGCTTCCGCGCGGGCGTCGATCCCGCATGCGCGATAGATCCATCGCTCCAACGGGGCACCCCATCGGAGGGCGAAGTTGGGTTTCCCCTCCATCACATCCGCTATGTAGTGCCCGAGCGGCCTCGCGCAGAGAATGACGAACGCCAGAACCAGCGCGCCGAGCAGCGCGAATTGTAGGGGGGCGCTCATGTCAGAAGCGCTCGGCCCTGAACAGGGCATAGAGCAGATAACACAACAATAGCAGCGCCAAGACGCCGGCAAGAACGTAGGTGATGTTCACGAGCCGTCTCCCAGCCGCCCGATGGCCAGCGTGAGGCCGACGGAGGCTATGAACAAGCCAAAGATCACGAGCAGGTAGATGATATCCATTGTTCTAATCGCTCAGAATTTGACCAAAACGCCGGCACCGTAAACCACCTCGCGGGTGCGAAGATCCGGGAACCAGTCCCCTGCGTCGCACTGGCCGGTGATGGAGTTGGCGCCGCCTCCAACGCAACCTGCCGGCGATCCGTTATTCCCGCCTGGCGGCGTCACGCCGCCCGATCCCGACCAGTACGGCACGCTCGAGTGCCGGAACGTCGCTTCCGTCCACCAGGTAATCCAGTCCTTCGGCATGTACTGGAAATTGAGTTGGGAGTCCCACTGGAACAGCTTTTGGCCGGGCGCCTGCGTGAAGTAGGGCGAGCCGCTCGCCGCGGTTGCTCCATTGATGGGCGGGGTGAGGGCCAGATAGCGTCCCGGGTTGTTCATGAATCCGCCGCCAACGGTGACGGCGAACAGGTCGCTGTGGAACCAGGTGCGGTCGTAGAGCATCATGCCGATGAAGCTCTCTTTGTTCTTTCCGCTCGAACAAGACACGCCGCCGCCGTATTCGCAGCCGATATCGACCGTATAGCTGAACGCCATTCTGGACACCCCGGCGCCGCCCTGGCCGTGCGCGTCGTAATATTTCACCTCGACGCTATCGTCCTCGTGAATGCGCTTCACTCGCGACCAATCGACCGGACCTCCCGCTCCCACATAAGAGCCGACTGCCGCGCTCGGGTTGCCGCCGTTTTGCGGCTGACAAAGCGTGTCGGTGGTTCCATTCGATCCGCTGGTATTGTTCGCCTGGCAGCTCAGGTTATCCTGGCCGATGGAATAGCTGTTGAACACCAACTTGAGCGAGTCATTGGGAATCCACAGGATCTGCCCGCCGAATCCCGGCTTGCTGTTGAATTTGGCATAGGACTGCCAGCCATTGATGAGCCAGGGCTCGATCTTGAGGTTCTGCGTCGGCCACCATTGGACGCGCAGTCCGTTGAAGAACCAGGGTGTGTTCGATGACACGAACGACGGCTGGTAGGTCCAATTGTCGTAGTTGTAGTAACTGAACAAACCAATATAGGAGACGAATACTCCCACGTCGACATTGAGGCCATGGTTGACATCGAAGTGATATCCGGCATTAGCCTCCGAGAAATAGCGGTAGGCATCCTGGAGATCCCACTGGCCCACGGCGGAACTTGCATCATTGCGCGGCGTCGTCGTTGCGAACATGCCGAACATTGACAGAAATCGCGCTTTCACGTTCTCCCAGTGGAAGTCGCCGCCGAAGCTCACCTGTTCGATCTGGAACTCCCCTGAGCGAAACTCCTCCGTTGAGCCCACGATGGTGTGGTCGATCGGGTGGTTGCCGCTTTGCACATAGTTCATGTCCAAGCGGATCTCGGGCGTGAAAAAATTCGTATCGAATATCGGCGCGTGCTCGCGCGGCGTGCCGTTCATCCAACCGACATAGCCCACATCGGCCCACGGTGTCTGGGTGTCGACGTCCGGCGATGGAGCGGGCGCCTGCAATGCCTCGGGGAACCTCGGAACGGCGCCCGTCGGCGTCGGCGACACTGCGGGAGCCGACGACACGGTGGGCGAAGCTGTAGGTGCCTGGGCTGACGCCAGCGCTGGCGCCGAGGCCGGTGCCTTGGGGGTGGCGGGAACAGCCATTGCGATGTCGTGACGAGTGGCCTTGCTGGCCACCACGCTGATATCGGGGACCACCACATCCGGAGCGCCATCGACGGTCACCGTCAGAGACCATGATCCGGGTGTGACATCGGCGAACGAATAGACGCCGTCGCTGCCCGATACCGTGGAGCGAATGCCGCCACCCTGGCGAGTTGCGGTCACGGTGGCCCCGCCTACGGGAGCTTTCGCCGCATTCAACACAATGCCGACGATGGTACCGCGTGATTCTGCGCTGGCGGCAGTTGCGGAGTCTTCAGCCCTGACAACCGGCATCGACAATCCGATCGATGTGGCACACCAAACGACACTTTGCAGGTACTTCGCCATCCTCATTATCGTCACCCTCTCTGAATCGGGCATCTTGCACAAAACCGCTGGATTTCCAAGCAGTCATGCCGCAGCAGATCCCCGCGCCGTTGCTCTTTACCGAGGCCAGCCTGACTCAAAACTCCGAACGATGATTTGTTGCTTGGTTTCTCGAGTTCCGTCGGTACTGGACGCCAATCCGCGCAAGATATAGAAAGCGATGTTAAAAGGCCGTTAAAAAAGTGCCCCTGTTGTGCCCAGTTGCTCGGGGAGATACTCCAATTTGAGTCCGGCGGTCATTGTCGACGATCCACCGCGCAGATCCATACGTTGATCTACTCAAATAGGTGCGGGGAACCTCACGCCGGCCGACGATCGCGGAACGATGCGGGTTGCTAGTCGACGGAACTCCCGATGGGCGCTTCCTGATCGAGCACCAGACGATAGCCGACTCCGAGCTCGGTCAAGATGTGCTTGGGTCGACTCGGATCCGCCTCCAATTTGCGACGCAAACTGCCGATATACACCCGAAGGGAGCGTGAATCTTCACGGTCCGGCCCCCACACCTCCTTGAGGAGCGTCGAGTGCGTGACGATCCGTTCCGGTTGGCGTGCCAGGGCGGAAAGTATCTTGTATTCGAGCGGCGTCAGATGTATTTCATGGCCATCGTCCCGACTTGCGACACGCTCGCTGAGATTGACGGAGATGTTCCCGAGCCGCAACACGGCCATCGGCAGATAGCCCCGAACGTGTCGGCGCGACACCGCTCGCATCCTCGCCAGAAGCTCCGGAGCGCTGAATGGCTTCACGACATAGTCATCCGCACCATTCTCAAATGCGCCCAAGCGCTGAGTCTCCGCCGTGCGTGCCGACAGCACCACGACGGGCATGGCCGACCAAGCTCGAATGCCCCGAATCACCTCGACGCCGTCGCGATCCGGCAAGCCCAGATCGACGATAACGACGTCGGGATTGTAGAGTCGCGCATCATGCACGCCGCGGGCGGCGGTGTCTGCGACTACCACGCGGTATCCGTTCGCCTCAAACAACAGTCGCAATACGCTCTGGAGCGCCGGATCGTCTTCCACGATCAGCACGAAGTGCATTGCTTCGGTCATGCTGCGTACGCCGCCAGGGCCCCCGAGCGAGTCAATTACCGGACGATCGTACCGTACCACGCGGGGCGTTAAAACCCCGTAAACATTTTTGAGGTTACGGTGGATCCGGCACGGTGGGCTTGGGTGCGCACCGGCTTTTAATTAACGCCATCTTTATGCACGTGCACCTATGATCGAAACCGAATGGACGAGATGCTGAAATTGGCGGCGCGCGCCCGCGTGATCGACGAATTGATGGCCGAAGGGGTCAATGTCGCACTCCCCGTAGTCGCTTGCGACATCGATTTGCTTGCCTTCATGGAATCCCGTACGGAACCGTGCGGAGTGGTGCCCGTGCCTATCCAGATAGTTGTCTCGCGCGAAGACGGTTTAGCGCGCCATCTCGAGACCGCTCGGGCGTTCGGCGTACTCGTGGCTCTCATATGGGATGCCGCCGAGCGGGTGCCGATACGGAGCTTCGCACTCACCTCGGCGGAACTCACCTTGGTCAGGATGATCGATCGAATGAGCGCTGCAGGCGCAGCCCGCACATCAGCGTCGGCGGATCCTGGGCGCCCACAGCCACTGGCAACCGAAGGGTGAAGCAGGAGCCCTTGCCTTCGGTGCTCTCCAGCGAGATGTTACCCTTGTGCAAATCCACGATCGATTCGACAAGCGATAACCCGACTCCGCTGCCGCCGATTCCCGATGTATTGCTGCCGCGAAAATAGCGTTCAAATACTCGTTCTTGATCCCCCTCCGGTATGCCGATGCCATGGTCCTTTATCGACACCACTACGTGCGCGCCTTCCTGCGCGGCGGCAACCTCGATGAGGGCGCCATCCGGAGAATACTTCACCGCATTGGACAGCAGATTGGAGAAAAGCTGACTGAGGAGGCTCGCATCGCCGTAAACACCGAGCTGCTGCACCGCCTCGGCGGGCTCGAGAATTTGCGCATCGGGCGTCAATTCGCGCTGCAATTGGCAGCTGTCACGCAACAGCCACTTCAGGTCAACCTGGCTTGGATGATAGTAGAGCTCGATCGGGCCATCGATCAGGCGCGCCGAACCGATTAGATTGTCGATGAGCTGCGTCATCCTTCGCACCATGTTTTTGACTTTACGCGCGCGATGCGTCAGCTCTTCGCTCGTGACGCGGTCGCATCTCGAAAGCAGACGTTGAGTATGGCCATCGATGATGGCGAGCGGCGTGCGAAATTCGTGAGACGCCATCGAAACGAAGTTTCGCTGCAGCAACGTCAATCGCTGTTCCTTCGCGAGCTTGTCCTCGAGCGTGGTCGTTTGCGCTGCCAATGTCTGTCGGCTCCTCGCCAGATCAATGGCATTGTTGCGGAATACCACGACGGCGCGCGCCATCTCCCCGATCTCGTCATGGCGCCGAGTCCCATGCACCTCTATGTCGCTTTCGCTCGCAGCCAGCCTATGCATAATTGCCGCGAGATCGACCAGCGGCGCCGAAATGGAGCGCGTGACATGCAGCATGGCACCGGCCACCAGCAGTCCCGCAAGCAATATGGTCACCGCGATTCGGCTGCGTGCTTGCCTGTACGCGCGGTCGGAAGCCTCGCTGGCCGCGCGGGCGCTCGACTCATTGTGATCCGTGAGCATGCCGAGCAGATCGCTTGCGGCGCCGTAAGCCGCCTTCGACGCCTGCTCCTGGAGCAATTTGTCGGCATCGCCAGGGGCGCCGGCCGACAACGCTTGACCGCGTATGACGATGCCGCGGTAGTCCCGCCATTTCCTCTCGAATCGGTTGTAGAGGTCGTCCTCGGACGCGTCGTGATGAATTTGCCGATAGGCAGCCTGCGCGGCGGCGATGCCGCGGTCCAGGTCGGCCATCTGATGCAACGCGGTCGCCCGCTCGCCCGCGCCGCCGCCGCGCAGCAGAGTAGCCTCCACGGCGGGAAAATCCGTCGTCAAGTTATTGAGGTCCCCCAGAGCGCGCGTGCTTGGCAGCCATCGCACGCGTATCTGCGCCGATGCGTCGTTGACGTAGCTCAAGCTGCCGAGGGCCTCTATTCCGATAACGATTACCAATAGAAAGAGGAATAGAAACACCAGCGACAACCGTACTCTGATGGAGCGTGCTCGTCTCATGAGTGCCGTTTCATCCCGTCCAAGGTGTTGGTGGCAGCTGCGACCGAGCCTACCAGCATTGCCCGCGCGGAATAATGACGAAAGCGTATCGCGCGGAAATTTTTACCTGGTTTTAACGCCGGCGGTGCTACTGTGTTGTCACTGACACACGGAGTGCATCGGGATATGAACGAGCGGCGCGCGAGAATTCTATGTGTCGAGGACGACCGCGACACTGCGTCCTTGATCTGCGAGGAGCTTTCGGATCGCGGGTTCGATGTGATCGCCGCGTACAACGGCCATGACGGGCTCGCTTCCATACTCAAAGACCCGCCCGATATCGTCTTGTCCGACATCGACATGCCCGGGATGTCGGGGTTCGAGCTCCTCGAGCGGCTCAGGTCGATGGCGCCCCGCTTCGAAAGCATTCCCTTGGTCTTCCTCACCGCCCTCGGTGATCGGCGCAGCGAGCTCAGGGGCTGGCAACTCGGTGCCGACGACTATCTCACAAAACCCGTGGACTACGAGGTGCTCGCGGCGCGCATCGACGCGCGGCTCGGGCGAGTCGCACGAAGTGCGGTATGGCCGAAGCCAGTCCAGCTGCGCGAGCGTGAAGTGGAGACGCTCACCTGGGCGGCCCGCGGCAAGACCTTCGAGGAGATCGGAACAATCCTCAGTTTGAGCAGGCGCACGGTCGAGTTTCATTTGGACAATGCGCGCAGGAAGCTCGGCGTCGCCACGCGCACCCAGGCGCTCATCAAGGCGGCGACCGAACGTCTCATCCAGCCCTGAGCGGCAATTTTTTAATGCGATTCTGTCTACCCTTAGGCGGCCTCGACCGTACAGACTCACGCTCGCGCTCTTCGTAGATACCGGAAGCTTGCGTGTTACGAGGAGACCCATGTTCGTCGTAGGCGCCTTTCGCCCACTCGAAAGGCGGCACTGAATTCATAAATCGAAGGGAAGGGATCAATGAACATTCGGCAGCATCTCCACCGATATTTGATATTGATTGCCGCAGTAGGCCTCGCGGTGAGTCTCGGGCCGCCGCCCGCGAGGGCCGAAGACACGGCCGGGGCGATCGTAGGCGTCGTTACGAACGCCGCCAACCTTCCCATCGCGCATGCCACGGTGACAGCCAGGCGAGTCGGCGGCGGCGGCATTCGCGCAACGATATCGGGCAACGATGGCATCTACTCATTCGGCGACCTGCCTTCCGGCCGTTGGTCGGTCACTTCTCAGGTGGAGGGATCCGCCGAGTCGGCCGAATCCGTACTGGACGTAGCGCCGAGCAAGGCCACGCGGCACGACATCGTAATGAACGTACCGGAAGCGAAGCCCGCGGCAGAGGTGCCCGGGTTGGCGTCGTTGGCCAAAGAGTCGGCGCGCGCCGCGACCGCCGCGGCTCCGGCGATGCCGATGATTGCGGAGGCACTTCAGGCGCCTGATCCCGCCCCGGAAAACGACACCCTCACCCCGCTTGCCAACGACGGCGATATCGGCTGGATGAACGGCAATACGCGCGGCAAGGGACCCGCATTCGATACGAAGTTCTTCACGCCGGAAATTCGCCTGGACGTGAACTATCTGCAAAGCGGCAACCATCCGATCGATCATACCGTCGACGGCTCGACCGAGGTGTTCCGCTCAAGCGAATTCCAAATCGAACAGGTGAGCTTCGGCGGCGACTTTCACTGGGAAAACGTCAGAGCCCGCTTCTTGTCGATGTTCGGCATGTTTGCAACGACCACGCCGCGCAATGATGCCAGCGGCGTGGTCGGCCAGTGGGACGTGCAAGACGCTTACCGGTATTTCTCGGAGGCGAATGCCGGCTATCACTTCGACGTGAATCATGGGCTGAATATCGATGCGGGCGTATTCGTTTCCTATATCGGACTCTTCAGCTACTACAACTTTGACAACTGGACCTACCAGCCCTCGTTTGTATCGTCCAACACGCCCTGGTTCTTCAACGGATTGCGCGTCCAATGGTGGCCGACCCAGGATCTAAAGATCGAACCCTGGCTCATCAACGGTTGGCAGTCCTATAACAAGTTCAATCGGCATCCGGGCTTCGGCGGGCAGATCCTGTGGATCCCCAACGACGCACTCAAACTGGTGTTCAACACCTACTCCACGGGACAGGACAATTTGAACTGCCAGGCGAACAGCAACAATAGCCAAGGAACCATGGACACTCAGTGCCAGCCTCAAAACGGAGGCGGCATCCACGATGCGGCCGGGTCTTACGTGGGAGCCGGACCTCCCGTCAACTACGCCAACGTGACCCGCGTCCACGAAGACGACAGCTTGCTGGTGAAGTATTACGACGCGCATGGTCAAGGCGGCGGGGGCATATCCAAAATGGCTTTCAGCTTCACCATGGATGAAGGCTGCGAGTACGGCGGCGGCGTGCATTGCACCCATGGGCCCAACAAGGAGAGCTTCTTCGGCGCGATGCTCTACGACCGCACCTGGTTCCACAACGATCTCTACGCCGTCACGGTCGGCGGCGGCTTCATGAACAATCCCGGCCGCTATCTTGCTTTGACGCCGCCGATCAATGGGGCGACGGCTGCGAGCGGATCACCCTATTTCACGCAGCAGCCGGGACAGAAGCTCTATCAATGGGATTCGCAGATCAATCTGCAGTACATGCCAAGAGACTGGATTACCTGGTGGACGGAAGCGACATACCGGCATTCGAGCGTTCCCTACTGGTCGGGGCCCGGGGGCATAACGCCTCCCGGCGGCAACAACGGTTCGCCGGCGAGCTGCGTGGGCGGCGGCGCCAACGCTCTCACCGGTAATTGCTCCCCGGGCGACTGGTTTCCGGATCTTCGCGTCCGCGAGGTGATCTGGGGCGCCGGCTTGATGGTCAAGTTCTAGGCATTGGAACTCACTCCCTCCGGTCCGAGGCTCAGAGGATCTCTGAGTTCGACCGTGAGGGATTTTATGGAATCCTTGCGCGCTCTCCAATATTGTGTCGGTTGAGGCAATCCGGCAGCAACGCGGGCCCAGACAGCCAATGAATTTCTCCTTTTCGATACTGCATCGAGGGTGGCGGCGGATCCGCCTGGGGGCTGATTATTTGCGCGCATTGGCGATCACGGTGCTCTGCACGGCGATTGCCTGGCGTCTGTCTTTCGATTTCGGCCTCGTCAACATCGTCATGATCTACTTGCTGGGAACCACCTTCGGCGCGCTGCGGTTCGGGCGCGGTCCGATCGTGGCGCTCGCGATCGCCAACATGCTGGCGTTCGACTATTTCTTCGTTCCGCCGGTGTTCAGCTTCGATGTGCAGGACATCCGCTATCTCTTCACGCTGGGCGCGATGTTGGCCGTCGCTTTGGTGATCGCCAATCTCATGGTGAGCATCCGGCGCCACAGGGAGGTCGCCGACGCTCGCGAGCAGCGCACGGCGGTACTCTATGCGATGAGCCGCGAGCTGACGATCGCGACCGACGCGAAGTCCATGGCGGCGGCGGCGGTTCGGCACATCTGCGCGGTGTTCCACGGCACGGCGACCGTGCTGATGGCAGGCGCGCAAGGATCGTTGACGCCAGTATCGATCATGGAGGATTCTGCGGACCCGAACCCATGCTCGCACTTCGACCTGAATCTGGCTCAGGAGGTGGTCGCCCGCGGTGAGCGTCGCATCAAAAACGCCATTTACCTGCCTTTGCAGGGCAGCCGGCGAGTCCAGGGCGTGATTGTCGTGAGTCTGCAGCCGCCGAGCCGCGCCCTGCCCGCGGAGCAGCTCAATCTGTTGGACACGTTTGCGGCTCAGCTGGCGTTGTCGCTGCAAAGGGTTCATCTGGCCGAGGCCGCTCAGGCGGCGCGTTTATCTGCGGAGCGCGCCCTGCTGCGCAATACATTGCTCGCATCGATATCCCATGATCTGCGCACGCCGCTGTCGGCCATCGCCGGCGCGGGCAGCCTGATCGCGCAGCCGCAATACGAACTCAACGCCGATCGCCGCGCGACGCTCGGACGGTTGATCGAACACAAGGCCCGGGACATGACGCAGCTGCTGACGAACGTTCTTGAATTGGTGCAGATCGAGTTTGGCAGCCGCGCTCTGCGTTCCGACTGGCACTCCGTCGACGACCTGGTCGCACTCGCGCTGCGCGGGAGCGGATCGCGCCTCGCCCAAAGGCGCCTTGTCCTGAATCTGCCGCCCGATCTGCCGTTGATCTCGGTCGAGCCGACGTTGATCGTGCAGATATTGAGCAATCTTCTGGAAAACGCCGCGAAATACACGCCCCCAGGGACGACCATCACCATCGGCGCCGCCGCGCGCGACGAGAGCATACTGATATCAGTCGCCGACGACGGTCCGGGTTTCCCCCCGGGGGATCCCGAGCATCTGTTCGAGAAGTTTCAGCGCGGCCGATCGGAGGGCAATATCGTCGGCGTGGGCCTGGGCCTCGCGATATGCCGCGCCGCGGCCAATCTGCATGGCGGGAATGTTCGTGCGCTCAATAATCCAGGAGGCGGGGCTCGATTCGAGATCTCGCTGCCGGCCACGGGTCCGGCGGCGGTGCAGGCTGCGGCGGAGGCTTGCTGAGCGTTGCCCCGATGTGTCTCGTACTCATCGTCGAGGACGATCCGGGCATTCAAGATGTGCTGCGCCTTTTTGCCGAGGTCAACGACATGCGTGCGGTGGTTGCGGGCACCGCCGAGGCGGCCATCCGCGAGGCCCAATCCGTCCGGCCCGATCTTGCGATTATCGATCTTGGATTGCCGGACCGCGACGGAGTCGAGGTGATAGCGAGCATTCGGAGCTGGTCGCACCTGCCGATCATCGTGTTGTCCGCCCGCACACTCGATTCGCACAAGCGGGCGGCGTTGCAGGCCGGCGCGGACGACTACGTCACCAAGCCATTCAGCGTTCCGGAGTTGCTGGCGCGGATGCGCGCGCTGCTGCCGCGGAGTACGACCTGATCAATTGACGTCACCATGGAATGGGCGCAGACTTTTTTTGCACAGCCCCTGCGCATCCCCGATGCCGGTGAAGATTTGCCCGCCGAACACGCCCGTCCGGACTCGAACATGGTCCTCGCCGCACTCACGCCGGCCGCCAGAGCGGTGAGCGGGTGACGGAGGCCATGCACGTCGTCTTGATCTTCGAAGACGACCAGGCGATTCAAGACATCTTGCGCATGCTGTTCGAGGCGAACGGCTTCAGGGTCGTGGCAGCCGACACAGCCGCTCGCGGCGAGCAGGATGCGCGGCTGCACAGGCCGGATGTCGTGATCGTCGATCTCGGCCTCCCGGACAGCGACGGCCTCAACGTCATCAGCGCGATTCGTGCATGGTCGCCGGTTCCGATCGTGGTGCTTTCGGCGCGCACTGCCGAGGCCCAGCGGCTCGCGGCGTTCGATAGGGGTGCAGATGACTACGTCATCAAGCCCTTCAGCGCTCCGGAGCTTCTGGCACGCGTTCGCGCCGTCATACGCAGGCATGTGCGCGGCTCTCTGCCCATGGGCATACTCGAATTGGGGGATGCCTCGATCGATCTCGGGCGGCGCGTCGCGTATCGCCGGGACGGACGTGAGCTGCGCCTCACTCCGCTCGAGCACCGGATTCTCGAGACGCTCGCGCGCCAGCGTGAGGGCATCGTGACCTACGCTGCACTCATGACGGAAGTGTGGGGACCCGCTCGCGACAACACGCGCGCAATGCGTGTATACATAGCTAGCTTGCGCAGGAAGCTCGAAATCGACCCCGGCCAGCCCCGGCACATCCTCACCGAGCTTGGCGTCGGCTACCGGCTCGTCATCGAGACAGGGGGTCAAATCGATGTGTAGCGATTCAGCGCTCGGATGCGGTCGCGGCAACCTCGTGTAGAGTTGACGTGCGATTCCACCAGCCGCCGCCCAGGGCTTGAAACAGCGCGACCGTGTCGCCGTAGCGACTCGCCTGCGCCTGCACGCGCTGGATCAGGGCTTGCTGATACGTGGTCTCGGCGTCCAGCAAGGTCAGATAATTGACGTAGCCCGCGTCCATTTGCCGCTGCGTGAGATCATAAGTGACTCTTGCGGCATTCTCCTCACGGACGTTGGCGCACAGCGCCTCGGCATCGGACAAAGACGCGTGCAATGTGTCGGCGACGTTCTGATAGGCGGTGAGCACGCTGCTCTGATACAGCGCAGCGGCCTGCCTCAGCGCATCGTCGGCGGCGCGCTTTTGGTGCAGCAAGGTGCCGCCTTCGAACAGGGGTTGCGAAGCGTTTCCGACCAGACTCCAGAATGGGCCGCCCCTGCGGAACATCCAGGCGAATTGGTCGGCGTTGCCGCCGGCGTTTCCGCTGATTGAGAATTGCGGCAGCATCGCGGCCACCGCGACGCCGACCTGCGCGTTGGCGGCGTGCAGCTGCGCCTCGGCGGCCCGCACATCGGGCCGCTGCTCGATGAGCTTGGCGGGCAGGCTCAGCGGCAGCTCCGGCGGCAGCTCGAGCGCATCGAGCTCGAAGGTCTCGGGGACGTCCTGATTCGGCAGGTTGCCGGCCAGAGCGCGGATCAGATCACGCGTCTGCTCGAACTGCTCCTGCAGCGGCGGCAGCGTCGCTCTTGCCTGGGCCAGCGCGGTTTCCTGCGCCGCGACGTCGATGCGCATGGCAAAGCCTAGCTGGAATTGATCGCGCAGGATCCGCAGGGATTTCTCCTCCGCCGCGATGATCCGCCGGGTTGCCTCGATCTGGGCGCGCAGCGACGCTTCCTGGATGGCGGCGGCGACCACATTCGACGCCAAGGTGATGTAAGTCGCCTCCAGC
>JBEKHO010000048.1:0-33114 GCA_050012215.1 Steroidobacteraceae bacterium | reverse complement strand
TGCGCCGTGGCCCTGACCTGGGCCCTGATCGCGCTCACCGGCATCGACCTAGACCATCAGTTGCTACCCGACGACATCACCCTGCCGATGCTGTGGGCGGGTCTCCTGGCGGCGGTCGCGATCGGCCCCATCGAGGGCGCCGCGCTGCCGGTATCGCCCTACGAGGCCATCATCGGCGCGGCAGCCGGCTATTTGAGTCTATGGCTGGTTTTCCACGCTTTTCGCCTGATCACCGGCAAGGAAGGCATGGGATACGGCGATTTCAAGCTATTTGCGGCATTCGGCGCCTGGATGGGATGGAAAGTCCTTCCCCTCATCATCCTCTTGTCCGCGGGGACGGGGGCCGTCCTCGGCATTGCGATGATCGCCTTGAGAGGCCGCGATCGCGCGGCGCCGATCCCCTTCGGCCCGTATCTGGCGGCGGCCGGCTGGCTTGCCATGCTCTACGGGCACCAGCTCATCGACGGTTACCTCCGTATCTCGGGATTGAGGCACTGATCGTGGCCTCGCGCCTGCGTATCGGCCTCACCGGCGGAATCGCAAGCGGCAAGAGCACGGTGGAGCAACGCTTGATCGAGCTCGGGGTTCCCGTGGTCAACGCGGACGACTCCGCCCGAGCCGTCGTTGCGCACGGACAAACCGGGCTCGCCGCCGTCGTCGAGCGCTTTGGCGGCGGCGTATTGCGGCCGGACGGTGAGCTCGATCGTCCTGCACTCCGCAATCTGATTTTCCAAAGCCCCGAGAAGCGCCGGGATCTCGAGGCCATCCTGCACCCGTTGATCCGTGAGCACATGGAACGGCAGGCGGCGGGCGCCGTCGGGCCGTACCTGGTGCTGTCGATCCCTCTGCTCGTGGAGAGCAGTGGCGCCCGGGATCGGGTCGACCGCATCCTGGTCGTGGACGCGGACGAATCTCAACAGGTGCAACGCCTGATGACCCGCGACTCGGTGAGCGTTGAACAGGCGCGTGCCGTACTCGCTGCACAAGCGAGTCGCACGGACCGATTGAAAGTGGCCGATGACGTGCTGCTCAACTCAGGATCCGTAGCCGAATTGCGACAAGCGGTCGATCGATTGCACCAGCGCTATCTCGAATTGGCCACCCGGTAAAATCCGAGGTTTACCATCGCCCTTCTATTGGATCAGAATAGGGCGATGAATTCTTACCCTGACCTTCAAAGCGAGCCCGAGCTTGCGCCGATCGTGTATGAGCAGCCGCTGAACGAGCGTATGCGCACCTTCCTGCGCCTGGAATTCCTGTACACGCAGGCCAGCTATCACAGTGAGTCGGAAAGCTCCTGGAGCTCCCGAGCGGCAGTGTCGAGCCTGCTCGAGATCCTGGCCATCACGGCGCGCGGCGATTCGCGCAGCGATGTGCTCAAGGAACTGGAGCGGCACGTCAATGTGCTCAAGGAATTCCAGACCAAGACCGGTGTCGATCCCAGCCGCTTGAAGTCCCTGGTCTCGAACCTCCTGAAACTGCGCGAAGATCTGTCGACGGCCGGCGCCAACATCATGGGCCCGCTGCGCGACTCCGAATTCTTGAGCGCCATCAAGCATCGAAGTGCCATTCCGGGTGGCACCTGCGATTTCGACCTGCCGGATTATTCCTTCTGGCTGAACCGCCCGGCCCAAGTCCGGTCCGCGGAGTTTGGGACGTGGCTGGCGCTCATCAGGCCGCTCTGCGACAGCATCGCCGAGCTCCTCTGGCTCACCCGGCAGAACGCCAAGCGCAAATCTGAGCTCGCGGTGGGCGGCATCTTCCAGCTGCAGTTCGACCGCGAAAACCCGTGCCAGCTGCTGCGGGTGACCATGCCATCCGACAGCTCGCTGTACCCGGAGATCAGCGGCAGCCAGCACCGCTGCACCATCCGATTCCTGCAATGGGCCGATGGCACCCATCGGCCGGTGCACATGGAAACGGATGTGCCGTTCCTGCTGACTTGTTGCGCCTGATCGAGCGGCGAGCGTGGCGACGACGGTCAAATGCCCCACCTGCCACCGGCCGGTCGAATGGTCGGAATCATCCGCCTATCGGCCGTTTTGCAGCGATCGCTGCCGGCTGATCGACCTGGGAGCCTGGCTCACCGAGCAGCACGCGATCCCCGACGAGTCGGGCACCGAGTCCGAAGACACGCAGAATCGAGATATTTGAGCGATGGAGCCGCAGTTCTGGCAGAACCGTTGGCGCAACGGCCAGATCGGCTTTCACCAAGCCTCCGTCGACCGGAATCTGCGGCGTCACTGGCCCGAGTTGAGTCTGGGAAATGGTCACCACGTTTTCGTACCCCTGTGCGGCAAGAGCCTGGATCTGCTGTGGCTGCGCGATCAAGGCCACGCCGTCTTGGGCGTGGAGCTGTCCGCGCGGGCACTCGAGGATTTCTGCCGGGAGAACGGCGTCCCGGCGCGACGGCGTACGCAGGGCGACTTCGATGTTTACGAGGCCGAGAACCTCGAGCTCTACCGGGGGGATTTCTTCAAATTGACGCCCTCGCTGTTGGGCGCGGTGGACGCCGTGTACGATCGGGCCGCGCTCATTTCCTGGGCTCCCGAGCTGCGTTCGGCGTATGCCGACCATATCGCCACGATCGTCCGCCCGGGCACGCAGATGCTGCTGATCACGCTGGAATATCCTCAGGCGCAGATGTCGGGACCCCCATTTTCCGTGCCCCGCGACGAGGTAGAGCGGCTCTATTCGCCGCGTTTTCAAATCCGCGAAGTCGCGAGGCAGGACATCCTTGCGAGCGAGGAGCGGCTCCAATCGCTCGGCGTTACCACTCTGTTCGAAGTGTGCTATTACCTCGTGCGCCAATGACTTCGAGGTAAACCATGGCCGATTCCCGTCATTCCGGGCGCTATCTGGCACCCGCCCTGGCCGTCTGTGCCGCCGCCACCGCCGCGGGTTCCCACGCGGCGGAGCTCACGATCGATCGGCTGTTCGACGCACCGGCCTTGTCCGGACCTTCGATCACGGGCCTGCAGATATCTCCGGACGCCTCGCGGGTCACCTATCTTCGAGGCAAGCCCGACGACAAGGACCGTCTGGACTTGTGGGAATACAATCTCCACGACAAGACGGAGCGTGTCCTGGTCGACTCGAAGGTGCTGGCGCCTACGAGCGCGAAGCTCTCGGCCGAGGAGATCGGCCGCCGCGAGCGCCAGCGAACGGCATCGCTCTCCGGCATCCTGGAGTATTCCTTCGCGCCATCCGGGAAGGCGCTGCTTTTTCCGCTCGATGGGCGCCTGTATCACTACGATCTGGCGCAATCCTCCGCGAACGCACTGACCGAGATCACGGCCGGCACGGCCGGCTCCGTCACCGATGCGGGCATCTCGCCGCACGGCGGCTTCGTCGCCTACATCCGCGACCAGAACCTTCACGTGTACGATCTCGCCGCCCGAGCCGACAAAGCGCTGACCCAGGATGGAGGCGGAGCGGTCAAGAACGGGATGGCGGAGTTCGTCGCCCAGGAAGAGATGGACCGGAGCACGGGGTATTGGTGGGCGCCCGATGATCGGCATATCGCCTTCGCGCGCGTCGACGAGAGTCCCGTGAAGGTGACTCAGCGGTTCGAGATCTCGGCCGACAACGTCGAAACCTTTCCACAGCGCTACCCGGCTGCGGGCGGACCGAACGTGCTCATCCGCCTCGGCGTCAGCGACATTCATACCGGCGCGGTGACCTGGATCGATCTGGGATCGGATCCCGACATCTATCTCGCCCGCGTGAGCTGGTTGCCGGATGGCAAGACGCTGGCGATTCAGCGCGAAAGCCGCGACCAGCGCAAGCTCGACCTGTTGTTCGCCGACATCCAGACCGGTCAGAGCCGGGTGGTGCTGACCGAGACCAGCGCCACCTGGATCGATCTCAACGATGAGCTCTCCTTCCTGCGGCGTTCGAAGGAATTCGTGTGGGCCTCCGCGCGCGACGGCTTCCTGCATCTATACCTGTACGACTATCAGGGACACCTGGTCCGAAGGCTCACCGGGGGCCCCTGGATGGTCGACGATTTCCGCACCCGTGCCATCAAGGCCATCGACGAGAAGCACCGCCTGATCTATTTCTCCGCCACCGAGAAGAGCCCGGTGGAGCGCCAGCTCTACCGCACCTCGCTCGACACGACAGATCCCCGGCGCATCGAGCGCATCAGCCAGGAGCCGGGCGTGCACGGCGTGACGTTCGCGCGGAACAACGCCTTCTACGTCGATAATTTCACCAGCGTCACCCAGCCGCCACAGGTGAGTATGCGCTCGGCCGACGGCCGCTTGATCGCCTACCTAGTGGAGAACCGGCTGGATGCGAACCATCCCGACGCTCCCTATGTTGCCGACAATTCGGTGCCCGAGTTCGGCACGCTGGCCGCCGCGGACGGCCAGCTGATGCAGTACCGGCTGTTCAAGCCGGCGCACTTCGATCCGGCGAAGCGCTACCCGGCAATCGTCGATGTGTACGGCGGCCCCAGCGTTCAACGGGTGCTCGATACCTGGACCGGGACCACGTTCACACAGATCCTGACACGCGCGGGCTACGTGGTATTTCAGCTCGACAATCGCGGCAGCGCCTTTCGTGGGACGGCCTTCCAGGCACCGATCCACGGCAAGCTCGGCGCGGTGGAGGTCGAGGACCAGGTGAGGGGCGCGAAGTGGCTGGCCTCGCAACCCTTCGTCGACCCTGCTCGACTCGGCGTATGGGGCTGGAGCTACGGCGGCTACATGACGCTGATGCTGATGTTCAAGGCGCCCGACGTGTTCCGGGCCGGCATCTCGGGTGCGCCCGTCACCGACTGGAGCTTGTACGACACGCATTACACCGAGCGCTATCTGGAACGGCCGTCGGGCAACCAGGCGGGCTATGACGCGAGCTCGGTCCTTCCCTATGCGAACGCGCTGCGCGGGAAGCTTCTGGTGATTCACGGGATGGCGGACGACAACGTGCTATTTCTCCATAGCACCAAACTTTTTCGCAAACTTCAGGATCTGAACAAGCCCTTCGAGGTGATGGTCTATCCGGGCGCGAAGCACGGCTTGATCCGCCAGCACGATGGGCGCCACGCCTATGCGACCATGCTGCGATTTTTCGACGCCAATTTGTCGAGCGACGTCCGCTAATTCACGCGCAGCAACCTGCGACGGCATCTCGAGCGCTCACCGCGCACTCTGCGCCCGACGGCGCTCGATCTCGAAAGCCGGGTTTGCGCACGCATTTGAGGGGGCTATGCCTGGTTGCAGTGTGTGCGGCGACCGCAGCAACGCCGCGACGAGTTGACCCCGGAGCCGCGCAACGTAATGCGGCGGAAAAGTCCCGCACCAAACGTCGATGAGCGTGGCGTCGAGATTGGCGGGCCAGGGATCGAGAGCCGCGGCGCGCGCGAACTCCTGAAAAGGCGTCACCGCACCGATCAGTAATAATCCCACCAACGCCGCCTTCTTGACGCGAAGGCTCGCCGTGATCGGCGCCGGAGCGGCCGAGGTTGCGCCCGCGATCGGGCGGGCGAACAACGCGAGGCATGCGCCGATCGCGAGCACGGTCAAGCTCGGAATCGAAACGCGCATGACGAAGTCATTCGCGCCACCGAAGCTGCCGAAAGGCAACACCGCGAGCACGCACAGCGCCAGAATCACGGCCGCCGACCGGCGAATGCTCAGAATCGCGAACCCGAGGAAACCCGCCTCCAGCAGGAAAAACTCCGCCTGCCTCCAGAGATCGTCCGTGATGGCGGCGGCACCGAAGCCGTGACCGCCGATGGTCCAGCCCTTCGGTATTCGGCCGGCATCGAGCGTGAGGTACGCGGCGATCACCAGCCCGACCGCGAGCGCGGGGGCCCAGATGCGGGGATGGAACAGCTGGATCGAGCGCCCGCGCATCGAGACATCCCATACCCTCCACAGAACGAAGGGCACGAGGCCGAGGGCGGCGAGCGGAGACCAAAGCGCGACGGCGACCAGCGTGATGGGCAGGAGCAAATCCACCGCATCCGCCGCCCATTGGCGGCCGAGGAGCCCGATGGCGAGCCATGCGCCGAGCGCGTGATTCGGCACCCAGAAAAGCTGTGTGGTCATGGAGGAATATTGATAGCGGGCCGCCCACCATTCCAAGTGCCTTGTGACATCCCAATGATCGATCGCACCCGGCACACGCAGCATCGTGCCGATGGCATCGAGTCCGCTGAACGACGCGATCACCGCGACGCTCGCGAGCGCCGCTCCGACCTTGCGGGGCATCAGCGACAACACCTGCAGCAAGAACAGCGTGGCGCCCGCGGCGGTCCATATCGCCAATGCGATATGCGCCGCGGCGAGACCCGCCACCTTACCGACGAGGGCCGCGGGCAAATAGTACCCAATCGGTGCCCTCAACAAGATTGAGCCGCCGCCCTCCAGGCCATAGCCCACGGGCCACGCGCCGATGACGAGATCGTGCAGCACCGCGTCCCGGATGTGCCAGTCTGCATTGGCGAAAACCCAGTGTCCGGTCCCGCCGTACAGCGTCCAGGCGCAGCCGATGGCGATCGCGAGCGCCACCTGCCAGCCCGACGAACCTAGCGGTGGGCCGGATCGGCGGGCAGCAGCAATCAGCGGCCTGAGCGCATATATCAATCCAAGAAAAAGCGGCAGCGCAGCCCAGAGCTCGAACCAGCCGAGCAGGAATATCCCGAGCGGCAGGGTCAGATACGCAACAGCGAATCGGTCCAGCATATCGAGCTGCCGATCTTCGATCAAAATCTCAAAAATTTTCATTTGACCCCACAGATTACGCGCTTCAAGCGGGGTGGTGCATATGCCACGATGCTTCGCTTCTTCAATCAGAACTGGCGAATACTCCGTGCTCTGCAATGTGACTAATACGTCACGCCTGCCGCTGCTCCTTTTCGACTATTGTCACAGGGTCTGCTACCCTCGCCCCGCTTCTTGGCACCACCATGACGAAAATTCCGACCTTGGCTGATGTTTTCGCGGGTCGTGCGGAGCTCCCGCGGAAGTCTGCCGTGACCTGGATTAGCTGCTGTGCTCTCGGAGTCCTGTACATGGCGCCCTTTGTGGCCATGGTACTCTGGTCTCTGGATGCCGAGCCGAGGCGCAGCGCGGCAGCACTTGTCGCCAGCGTGATCTTCGTCACGATGGTGCTCGGTTTGTGTGCGCAAACCTGGCGCAGATTTTTTCTGCTGGCTTTTCCCCTGTTGGTAGTCGCTGCGATCTTCGCGACTTACGCCATGCTCTTTGGCATTGTCCCGGGGCGCGCCGTAGCGCTACTGCTAGCCGGCGCCTCTTGGGAAGAGCTCACGGGTCTGTTCGGGATGTGGCAACAGAAATGGCTGTCGTTTCCGATAATCGGGATTCTAACGCTGTACCTGATTCTTTGTTTCCGTTTGCCGCTCTGGCCAATTTTTTCGCGCACGATGTCCGGCGTTGTCAAAGTGCTGCTGGTGCTAACGGTACCCATGATGGTCTACGCGGCACAGAACACGGCTGAGCTCACGACCGGCATTACGCTCAACCCAGCGATCGGCAGTCTCTTATTTTTCGGCCGGCAATTGCCCCAGGCGCACGACGAGCTGCGCGGAACCTTTGTGGTTAAAACACCGTTTCACGCCAAACGTGTCGGCACTGGTGAAGAGGTCCATATACTCATAGTCGGCGAATCCGCGCGTCGCGACTCCTGGTCGGTTTACGGATACAGTCGCGAAACGACGCCATATCTCGATCGGCTAAAGCGTGACAAGGAAGCCATCTTTCTCGACCACGCGATGAGCGACGCCAATCTGACGATATTGGCAGTTCCGATCATGCTCACAGGGATGACCCCGCAAGAGGCGGCGCGTGCGCGAGGGGTACGAGGAAATCTCCTCGACCTGGCGAAGGAAGGCGGCTATGAGACGAACTGGCTGGTCAATCAGGATGTGGGCATTTCAACTTCGATGGGAATTGTCGCTGACCATTTGGAATATCCTCCCGACTTCCACGAGAGCACGTTCAGCCGGAGCGCGCTGGACGAAACTTTGCTGCCCGGCTACCGACGTGGCGTCGATCAAGCGGGGAGGCCTCGGTTCATCGGCATGCATGTCATGGGATCTC
Organism: Steroidobacteraceae bacterium; assembly: GCA_050012215.1. Classification (GTDB taxonomy): domain Bacteria; phylum Pseudomonadota; class Gammaproteobacteria; order Steroidobacterales; family Steroidobacteraceae; genus Bog-1198. Next base: position 25,042 of record JBEKHO010000048.1, on the reverse strand, counting down.
ACTGGGAGTACTACCGCCGGTATCCCAGAGCGTTTCAGCAATTTGGTTCCGCACAAAGAATCGCCACGCTGACGTCCGCTTCAACTGACAGATCAATGGTGGGTGATTTGGCGGACGCGTACGACAATTCTGTCCTCTATACCGATTGGTTCCTCCAGCAAGTTATCGAAGCGGCGCGTCGTCTGAGGGTCCCGGTGACCGTTACCTTCGTTCCAGACCACGGCGAGGCATCTCCTTACCTCGACGCTGGTGCCGCAGGACACGGGGGGGCCCGTTACGTTGCCGCCGAATTCCAGATTCCCGCCTTCGTGTGGACCAACGCGGCCTATCGGAGTGCCCATCCGGAAAAGGTCGCGGCACTCGAGGCCAACGCCTCCAAGGAGATCCGCACTCACGATGTCTTTTATACTGTGGCCGACCTCATGGGTATCAACTGGTCAGGCGCCGATCCCGCCAGATCGTTCGCGTCCGAGCATTTCGTTCCTGACTCAACGAAGGAGCATCTTGCGCGCGGAGTGCTCATCAAGCGTCCCTGAATTGATCCCGAGGAGATTGACTCCGCTTGCTCCAAGCACCCATGCATGCCCGAGCGATACCCCTCGTGCGAATACCGGGATCTCTACGCTCTCGCACAGCTCGACGAGCACATTCTCCGCCACAGGCCCCTCCAGCGCCACGAAGTCCGCGCCACCGCTCACCGCGGCTCGCGCCTCCTCGGCAGACCGACACGAAACTCCTTTCAGCAGCGGGCTGGGCTCCGAGCGTCCCGCCATGACATCCTCGAAAGCGCGAACCCGATAATACGGGGTGTCGAGCACCCGCAGCCGCTCCGGCAGTCGCAGCGCGGCGATGATCGGGAGATCCGCCGGTAATAGTCCCGCCGTGTGCAACGATGAGCGGCTGCACCAGCGCAACGCCTGGCCATCGAGACTGCGCGGCTCGCCGCGATAGCGGCGCACGACCCAGACATCGAGCAGCACGTCGCCGTAGGAGTAGCTGTGTCTCAAGCGAAGCAGCGGCCGCGGCGTGTCGATGACGATCCCGATCTCCTCCTTAAGCTCGCGCCCCAGGGCATCGACGCGCGTTTCGCCGGACTCCACCTTGCCACCGGGAAACTCCCACATGCCGGCCAGGTGCTTGCCTTGCGGCCGCTGCGCGATGAGCACGCGGCCCCGGGCGTCGATCACGGCGGCGGCTACCACATGGATCGCGCGTCCCGGGAGCGCTCGACTCGGGCGTTCGATCGTCAGCCGCTCGCTTGCTGCAGGGCGCCGTGGCAGTGCTTGTACTTCTTGCCCGAGCCACAGGGACAAAGCTCGTTACGGCCCACTTTGGGCACCTGCCGCACGAAGGGGGCGGCACCCGGCGCCGTCGGGGGAGGCTCGTTCCCTCCCGGGCCGGCACCCTCCTCGAGCCCGGTGCCGAGCTGGATGGGCGAGACCGCTTCGGCGTGCTGCATCTGCAGCGCGCGGGCGAGCCGCTGTTGCCGCTCGAGCTCCTCGCGCTCGACCTCGGCCTGGCTGCGCACTTGGATCTTGGACACGGTGGTGACGGTGTCGAACTTGATGCGATCGAGCATCGCGGAGAACAGCTCGAACGCCTCGCGCTTGTATTCCTGTTTCGGATTCTTCTGCGCGTAGCTGCGCAGGAAGATGCCCTGGCGCATGTAATCCATTGCCGCCAAATGCTCGCGCCAGTGGGTATCGAGCGTGCGCAACATCATTTCCTTCTCGATGTAGCGCATGAATTCGGGACCGACCGCCGCCTCTTTTTGATCGTAGGCAGCCTCGAGCGCCGTCGCGATCTTGGTCTTGAGCACGGTTACATTGCCCGACTCGTCGCCTTTCACCCAGTCCTCGATCGGCAACCGCGGACCGAAATCGCGCTCCACCGCCTGCGCGAGGGCGGGCACGTCCCACTGCTCCTCGGCTGCGCCTTGCGGGATGTATTGATCGACGAGCCCTTGCACCACATCCTCGCGCACGCCCTTGATGGCCTCCGCGACATTCTCCGCGCCCATGAGATCCGTGCGCTGCTGATAGATGACGCGGCGCTGATCGTTGGCGACGTCATCGTATTCGAGCAGCTGCTTGCGGGCGTCGAAGTTATGCTGCTCGACGCGGCGCTGCGCGCGCTCGATCTGACGGGTGAGCATGCCGCTCTCGATGGCCTCGCCGGCCTTCATGCCGACGCGGGTCATGAGCGCTTTCATGCGCGTCGGGTCGCCGAAGATGCGCATCAGGTTGTCTTCGAGCGAGAGATAGAACCGGCTGGAACCGGGGTCGCCCTGACGTCCCGATCGGCCGCGCAGCTGGTTGTCGATGCGCCGCGACTCGTGACGCTCGGTGCCGATGATGTGCAGGCCGCCGGCGGCGAGCACCTGTTCGTGGCGCCGGCGCCAAGCCTCGCGAATCTCGGTGACCTGAGCCTCGTCGGTGCTGCCGAGGGCCTCGATCTGCGCCTGCACGCTGCCGCCGAGCACGATGTCGGTGCCGCGGCCGGCCATGTTGGTGGCGATGGTGACGGCGCCCGGCCGGCCGGCCTCGGCCACGATGTGCGCCTCGCGCTCGTGCTGCTTGGCGTTCAGCACCTCGTGCGGGATGTTGGCTCCGACCAGAAGCTTCGCCAGCCGCTCGGAAGTCTCGATCGAGGTGGTGCCGACCAGCGCGGGCTGTCCGCGCTTCACGCATTCCTGGATATCCTCGAGGATCGCCTGGAATTTATCTCCCTCGGAGAGAAACACGAGGTCCGAGTGATCCTTGCGTATCATCGGCTTGTGCGTCGGAATCACGGCGACTTCCAGGCCGTAGATCTGCTGGAATTCGAACGCCTCGGTGTCGGCGGTGCCGGTCATGCCCGAGAGCTTCGAGTACAGCCTGAAGAAATTCTGGAAGGTGATCGAGGCCACCGTCTGGTTTTCCTCGCGGACCTTCACCCCTTCCTTCGCCTCCACCGCTTGGTGCAGGCCGTCCGACCAGCGCCGTCCCGGCATGGTGCGGCCGGTGAACTCGTCGACGATGATGACCTCGCCCTGGCGCACGATGTATTCCACGTCGCGCTTGTACAGCGCGTGAGCCCGCAGTGCAGCGTTCAGGTGGTGCATCAGCCGGATGTTGGTGGCGTCGTACAGGCTCTCGCCCTCGCGCAGCAGGCCGGTCTCCGCCATCAGGTCCTCGACCTTCTGATGGCCGTCCTCGGTCAGCGTCGCCTGCTTGGTTTTTTCGTCGACCGCGTAATCGCCGGGCCCGTTTTCCTCTTTCTGCCGGGTGAGGCGCGGGATCAGCGTGTTGACCTTGATGTAGAGCTCGGTGCTCTCCTCGGCCGGGCCCGAAATGATGAGCGGGGTGCGCGCCTCGTCGATCAGGATGGAGTCGACCTCGTCGACGATGGCGAAGGAGAGCTTGCGCTGAACGCGATCCTGCAGATGGAACGCCAGATTGTCGCGCAGGTAATCGAAGCCGAATTCGTTGTTGGTCCCGTACGTGATGTCGCGCCCATACGCGGCACGCTTCTCTTCCTGGGACTGCGCGTTCTTGATCACCCCGACTTCCAGACCGAGGAACCGGAACACCGGCGCCATCCAGTCCGAGTCGCGCTGCGCGAGGTACTCGTTGACGGTGACCACATGGACGCCGTCGCCGGTCAGCGCATTCAAGTACGCCGGCAGCGTTGCCATCAGCGTCTTGCCTTCGCCCGTGCGCATTTCGGCGATCTTGCCCAGGTGCAACGTCAGGCCGCCGATCAGCTGCACGTCGAAATGCCGCAGGCCGAGCTTGCGCCGCGAAGCCTCCCGCACCAGCGCGAACGCCTCGGGAACCAAGGAATCGAGCGATGCACCGCCGGCAACCCGAGCCTTGAGCTCGAGTGTCTTCTCGGGGAAGTCATCGTCCCGAAGTGCCTGCATTTCGGGCTCGAGGAGATTGGTGTCGGCCACCCTGCGGCTCAGCTCTTTGATGAGGCGCTGATTACGGCTGCCGAAAATTTGCGTCAAAAGCTTCCACACGCGGAGGGAGTCCTTACAAAAACGGGCCAGAAAGCCGGCTATTGTACGGATAGACAGGATGCCCGGTAAAACGTTTCGAGCGCTTGTGCGCCCGAGGAGCCCTGTTTCAGGAACGACGAAGTGCGAGGGCTGCGGGAGGGGAAGGCCTTTTCCGGAGCGTGGAAAACATGGATGTTTTCCCCGCAGCCTCCAGGGACGGATTCACGGCGGTCCGGAAAAGGCCTCCCCCTTCCTGAGCCCGTGCCAGAACCCCGTCTTACGTGACCCTAGCGCTCCTCGCCAATAAACCGCAAAGGATCGACTTGGTTGCCATCCTTGAGCACCTCGAAGTGCAGATGCGGCCCGGTCGAATGCCCCGTAGACCCCATGAGCGCCACTTCCTGCCCCTTGCCCACCATATCGCCCTGTTTCACCAGGATCTTCTCGTTATGACAGTAGCGGGTCGCAAGCCCGTTGCCATGGTTGATTTCCACCATCTGTCCGAAACCGGACCGCTCGCCGGCGAACGTCACCAGCCCGGCCGCCACCGAGGAGACTTTGGAGCCCGCCGGGCCCGCAAAATCCAAGCCTTTGTGCACTGCCAGATAGCCGGTGAAAGGATCGGCGCGCCGGCCAAAATAGGACGAAATGAAGCCGTCCTGGACCGGGCGACCCTCGGGATAGACCTGTTTGTTCAACTCCCGGCTGAGGATCAGGTTCTCGAGAACGCCGAGCTGCTGCTCGCGGCTCGATAGCTCGGTCTGCAAATCATCGACCATGGCGGTCAAGTCCGGAATCTGAGCCGGCTGTCCGTCGAGAGTGTCGCTTCCGCCCAAGGCGGGCGGATTGCCGAAATCGAACTCCCCGTCGTCCAGCTTCGCCATGCGGGTGAGACGCTTGCCGAGCGCGTCGAGGCGAATCACATTGGCATTCATCTGCCCCACGCGCATCGCCAACGCGTTGACTTTCTGCTGCAAAATGCGTCGAACGTCTTCGATCTGGGCTTGTTCTCGGACCAGTTCGGCCGACCATCCACCGAGTTGATCGATGGCATTGGCGCTGCGGTTCCGCGACCCCAAGCCCATACCGATGGAAAAGGCCCCGCCGACGATCGCGAGCACCAGCAGCGCCGCGGCGCCGACCACCAAGGGATGGCGAAGGTCCAATTGTTTCACGCGACCGGTCTTGCGGCCGACGAATATCACATTCATCGCGGTCTCATGGCTGGGTGACGGATCGGGGTAGACTATGCAAAATAAAGTCCAGTAAAACAAGGAAATTAAGCACGCTTTTGGTGCTCATTGTTAGGGCCAAAAGTGTGCTGAAGTGCGAAAATCCAAGGATATCAAGGGGCTGTTTGAAGGTGGTAGTGAGCGCCTCACGAGTCTCAAGGAGCGTTTGCACCAGCGCTCCCGTATTCTCGACCAGGTTATCGCCGCCTTGCCGGAAGAGTTGGGTCTGAAGGTAGCGACCGCCGGAATCGATCAAGGGGTGCTCACCGTCGGGGCGGTAAGCGCTGTCTGGGCCACCCGCCTGCGTTACCTGACCGATACGCTGCAGCAACGGGTCGGTAAGGCCTCGGGAGTCGAGATCGTGCGCGTCCGCATCAAGGTGGTGACTACACCAGCGGCCCAGCGCCGGCCCCCGTAAAGGGCATCAGGCCCGCGCGGCGGCAGCTGCAACGTAGGAAATCGGGGCTTCGGCCAAGCTCTCGAAGGTTACTTCCTGCCATGCGCTCTCGGTGTCGATCAGGGCGCGCAGCAACTTGTTGTTCAGGGCGTGGCCCGACTTGTAGCCGGAGAACTCGCCGATCAGGCTGTGCCCCAGCAAGTACAGATCGCCGATGGCATCCAAGATCTTGTGCTTGACGAATTCATCCTCGTAGCGCAAGCCGTCCTCGTTCAGCACCCGGTAGTCGTCCAGCACGATGGCGTTGTCCATGTTGCCGCCGAGCGCCAGGTTTCGCGAGCGCAGGCTCTCCAGGTCGCGCATGAAGCCGAATGTGCGTGCCCGGCTTATCTCGCGAAGGAACGAGGTGGTCGAGAAATCCATCGACGCCACCTGTGAATGTTTCTTGAACGTCGGATGGTCGAATTCGATCTCGAAATTGACCTTGAAACCGTCATAGGGGTCGAAACGCGCCCATTTGTCCCCGTCCTCGACCTTGAGGCTTTCCAAAATGCGGATGAACCGCTTGGGCGCGCGCTGCTCCTCGATGCCCGCCGATTGCAACAGAAACACGAAGGGTCCGGCGCTTCCGTCCATGATCGGCACTTCGCCAGCGCTCACTTCCACCAGCGCATTGTCGATGCCAAGTCCCGCGAGGGCTGACAGCAGATGTTCGACGGTGGAGATCTTCACGTCCCCGCTCTGCAGCGTCGTGCCCATCATGGTGTCGCCCACGTTCTGCGCGTGCGCCTTGATGTCAAGGGATTCGCCCAAGTCGGTGCGCCGAAACACGATGCCTGTATCGGGCGCCGCGGGACGCAGCGTCATCAATACTTTCTTGCCCGTGTGCAGCCCCACTCCTGTGGCGCGGATGGAATTCTTCAAGGTGCGTTGATTCAGCATCGAATGGGACCGGGCTTTATTTCAGGCCTTAAGTTAACTCGCACAAAGGTATCACAGGCGCCACACCGGCTAAAGCGCGACCCGCCCGCCTACTTCCCCATTGCAGGAGTTTCAGCGCGGCGCCCGATCCGGACTCGGGGAACTTCCAAGGCTTCCGTCAAGAAACCTCAAGATGAGTTCCCCGCGTTAGACCCGCGGGCGCCCTCGGCGTTCACCGCCTGCCGTCATCGAACGCGCCTAGTCAGCCTGCCGCCTCAGAAACGCCGGAATGTCGAGAAGATCTTCCGATTCGCTTTCCGCACGCAAACCGTCGCCCACGGCACGCTGCCGCTGCACCGTCGGTTTGTCCAGCATGGCGTAATCGGTCGGCGCCATCGGTGACCTGGGTCGCACAACACGCATGGTGGGCTGAGGAGCCACCGCCGCCTGCATCGTCGTCTGCATGGGCTGCGCGGCCGCGCGTGCCACCGGCTTTCCAAGCCCGGTCGCGACCACGGTGACGCGGATCTGATTGGCCATGTCGGGATCGATGACCGTGCCGACCACGACCGTCGCATCGTCCGAGGCGAACTGCTTGATGACGTTGCCCACCTCCTGGAACTCGCCGATCGACAGATCCATGCCCGCGGTGACGTTCACCAGAATGCCTTGAGCGCCGGCGAGATTGATGTCCTCGAGCAGCGGACTGGAAATCGCCGCCTCCGCCGCCTCGCGCGCACGATCGTCGCCTGAAGCAGCACCCGAGCCCATCATCGCCATGCCAGTCTCCGACATCACGGTGCGGACATCGGCAAAATCCACGTTGATCAAGCCGGGCCGGGTGATGAGTTCCGCGATGCCCTGGACCGCGCCCTGCAGCACGGTGTTGGCTGCCTTGAAGGCATCGAGGAGCGTGGTCGTGCTGCCGAGCACCGACAGCAGCTTCTGGTTCGGAATGGTGATCAGCGAATCGACGTATTTGGAGAGCTCGAGCATGCCTTGATCGGCGACCCGCCCGCGCTTGTTACCCTCCATCTCGAACGGCCGGGTGACCACGGCCACGGTGAGTATGCCGAGCTCCTTCGCCACCTGCGCGACCACCGGCGCCGCGCCCGTGCCCGTGCCGCCGCCCATCCCCGCCGTGATGAACAGCATGTCGCATCCCTCGATCAACTCGATGATGCGATCGCGATCCTCCATCGCCGCCTGCCGTCCGACTTCCGGGTCCGCTCCGGCCCCCAGGCCTTTGGTGATGTTGCAGCCGATCTGCAGCGCTGTACGCACCTTCGAGTGCTTGAGCGCCTGGGCATCGGTGTTGATGCAGATGAAATCCACGCCCTCGAGGCCGGCCTGGACCATGTGCGACACCGCGTTGCCGCCGCCGCCGCCGACGCCCAGCACCTTGATGATCGCGCTTTGACTGAAAGAGTCCATTAGTTCAAACATTCAAGTTCTCCTATCGGTTGTAATGGTCATTTGTAATCGTCATCTTGGGTTTGAGATCAAAAGTTGCCCTGAAACCAAGCTTTCATTCGTTCGAATATCGACTTCATCCCGCCCGTGAGGAGCGGCGCTTCGCGCGCGCTCGCCACGTCCAGATTGCTTTTCGCGTACAACAGCAGTCCCACGCCGGTGGCGTGGATCGGATTGCTCACCACGGCCGTAAGTCCCGACACGTACTGCGGTATCCCCAGCCGCACCGGCATGTGGAACACCTCTTCGGCGAGTTCGACCGCGCCCTCCATCTTCGAGCTGCCGCCGGTGAGCACGATGCCGGTCGCCACCGCCTCCTCGAGCCCCGCGCGGCGAAGCTCGTCGCGCACCAGCGCGAACAGCTCCTCGTAGCGTGGCTCGACGATCTCCGCGAGCGTCTGGCGCGCGAGACGCCGTGGCGGCCTGTCGCCCACGCTCGGCACTTCGATGGTTTCGTCGGGGTTTGCGAGCTGCGACAGGGCGCAGGCGTACTTGATCTTGATGTCCTCGGCGTATTGGGTCGGCGTGCGCATGGAGACCGCGATGTCGTTGGTGACCTGATCGCCCGCAATTGGAATCACCGCGGTGTGCCGGATGGCGCCGCCGCCGAACACCGCAATGTCGGTGGTGCCGCCGCCGATGTCGACCACGCAGACGCCGAGATCCTTCTCATCCTCGGTGAGCACCGCATAGCTCGAGGCGAGCTGTTCCAGCACGATGTCGTCCACCGCGAGGCCGCAGCGCTGCACGCACTTGACGATGTTCTGAGCCGCGCTGTCGGCGCCGGTGACGATATGCACCTTGGCCTCGAGGCGCACGCCGGACATGCCGATGGGATCGCGGATGCCCTCCTGCGCGTCGATGATGTATTCCTGCGGCAGCACGTGCAGGATTTTCTGATCGGCGGGAATGGCCACGGCCTTGGCCGCATCGATCACCCGCTCGACATCGCCCTGCACGACCTCCTTGTCCTTGATCGCGACGATGCCGTGCGAGTTGAGGCTGCGCACGTGGCTGCCGGCAATGCCGGCGTACACCGAATGGATCTCGCAGCCCGCCATGAGCTCGGCCTCCTCCACCGCGCGCTGAATGGACTGCACGGTCGACTCGATGTTGACCACCACACCCTTCTTCAGGCCGCGCGAGGGATGAGATCCGATGCCGATGATCTCGAGCTCACCGTCCGCCTTCAGTTCGCCCACGATGGCGACCACCTTGCTGGTGCCGATGTCGAGACCCACTATCAAATTTCGGTCGGAGCGTTTAGCCATACTCGGCACTGTTTCCTTCAGGCATCGGTGTCATCGGTGTGCTTGGCCGGCAACGTCGCCGGCATTTGACTGTTGCGCCAGCCGATCGCGAAGCCGTTCGAGTAGCGCATATCCACGTATGCGATGTCGGTCAGCCGATGCGCAATCACTTGCGAGGCGGTACGGATGAATCGGTCGATGCGCTCGTCGACCTGGAGGCGCCCGAGGCGCACCGTCACTCCGCTGTCCAGATCCATTTCCCACGCGCCGCGCTCATCGAGGCGCAGCGCCGCGATGCGCATGCCGGCCTCCTGCATGCGCCCCTCGGTCGCCAGGTAGCGTTCCGCAACCTGCGACTCGCTGCCCTCGGGACCCGAAAGCCGCGGAAGTTCCGCCGGCACGTGCGCCGCCTGCCGCACGAACAGCTCTCCCCGGGTGTTGAGAAGACCCGACTCGCCCCAGCGGGCGGCGGCGATCTGCTCCACGACGGTGACGTGCAGGCTGTTCGGCCAACGCCTCTGCACCCGGGCGTGGTCGACCCACGGCAGCGCCTCGACCGCCCTCTCGATGGCGTCGAGATCGGCCGACATGAACCCTGAGTGAGCGAAGGGAGCAACCGCCTTCTCGATCTGTCCCGGCGAGACGCGCTGGAAACTTCCGTCCATCGAGATCACCCGCACCGGGCGGTCGAGCCCCCAGAGCAGGGCGGCCAGAGCCCCCGCGATGAGACCCGCGAGCGCCGCGCGCCGCGCGTAGCTCCTCCACTCGGTGACAAATCGCGGCCATTGCCATTGGGGCTTTTCGGCTTTGCTGCGATTCTTGTAGCGATTGCGCCGGATGAGCTTGTTCAGCATGTGCGCTCTCTCAGGAAGCTGGATTCGAGCACCCGCCAGACGAGTTCCTCGAAGTCGATGCCGGCCTGGCGCGCCGCCATCGGCACGAGGCTGTGATCGGTCATGCCGGGCGTGGTGTTGATCTCGATGAAATAGAACTTACCGGTGCGCGCCTCGCGCATGAAATCGACGCGTCCCCAGCCGCAGCAGTCGGTGACGCGGAAGGTCGCAAGCGCGGCGGCTTGGAGATCAGCCTCGGAGCGCGCGTCGAGGCCGCTCGGACAGTGATACTGGGTGTCGTTGCGGAAGTACTTCGCCTGATAGTCGTAGAATTCGGTCGCCGGGACGATGCGGATCGAGGGCAGCGCACTCTGCCCGAGCACACCCACCGTGAACTCATCGCCCTCGATGAACGCTTCCGCGAACACGATGGGGTCGACGCGGCGCGCCTCCGCGAATGCGCCCTGCAGTTCCGCCGCCGTTTTGACTTTGGTGATGCCGACGCTCGAGCCCTGAGAGGCGGGCTTCACCATCATCGGCAGGCCCACTTCCTCGAGCGCCCGCGGCAGGTCCTCGGGGCCGCCCAACACCGCGTACGGCGGAGCCGTCAGGCCCGCGCCGACCACCACACGCTTGGTCTTGAGCTTGTCCATGGTGAGCGCCGAGGCGAGCACGCCCGATCCGGTGTAGGGGATGCCCAGCCATTCGAGCGCTCCCTGCATCACCCCATCCTCGCCGCCGGGACCGTGCAATGCGATCCAGGCGCGATCGAAGCCCTCGCTCACGAGCTCCTGGACCGCCCGCTCGCCGGGATCGAAGCCTGCGGCGTTCACGCCGCGGCGTTTCAGCGCGGCGAGCACGGCATTGCCGGAGAGCAGCGAGATTTCCCGCTCGCTCGAGTCGCCGCCGAGCAGCACGGCGACCTTGCCGAAGTCGGCGCTCGATCCGGCGCGACGCGCACCGATCAATGTCCTGAGCCGGCTCATGCAGCCTCTCCCACGATGCGCACTTCGGTGGTGAGCTCGACCTGGTGCCGCTCCGCGACCACGTCTTGCACGTGCTGGATCAGTGCCTCGATGTCCGCGGCGCTGGCATTGCCGTGGTTGATGATGAAGTTCGCGTGTTTCTCGGACACCGACGCGTCGCCGATTCGAAATCCCTTCAGACCCGCCGTCTCGATCAGCCGCGCCGCGTGATCGCCCGGGGGATTGGTGAACACCGAGCCGCAGCTCCACGCGCCGATCGGCTGACTCTGCCTGCGCTTTTCCATCAGCTCGCGGATGGCGGATTCGCTGACGCTGGGTCTGCGCTCGAACTCGAGGCGCGCGGCAATGAACCATTCCTCTGCCGGTCCCTGGACACTGCGGTAGGCAACCTGGTACTCCGCGGGCGTGCGCACGTGCCGGACGCCGCGCCGGTCGAGGACCTCCACGTCGATGACGTGGCGCCAGGTCTCGCCGCCAAAGGCGCCGGCATTCATGGCGAGCGCACCGCCCAGCGTCCCCGGAATGCCGGCAAAGAATTCCGCGGGCCCCAAGCCCCACTTGACGCATTGGCGGGCGATACGCGCGCAAGGGACGCCCGCGCCAGCGCGGATCCGCGTGGCGCTCGAGCGCTCCATGTCGGAGAGCGCCCCGTGCGTCGAGATCACCGCGCCGCGGATGCCGCCGTCGCGCACCAGCAGATTGCTGCCCAGGCCGATCCACAGAATAGGCATCTCCGGCGGCAACTGACGCAGGAAAGATGAGAGATCCATGATGTCGCGCGGCGTGAAGAACAGATCCGCGGGGCCGCCGACGTGCCACGAGGTGTGCTTGGACATGGCCACGTCGCGCAGCACCCGCGTGGCGAATTCGGGACCCAGCCCGTGAGCTCGAGCCGCATGTCCGTTCGCATTGTTGCCGGCGCCGCTCACGCCGCCGGCTCCGCGCAGGTCGCAGCCGCCAAACGGCTCTTGAGATCGAGAGCGATGGCGCCGATGTTGCCCGCGCCCATGGTCAACACCACGTCGCCGTCGTGAAGCACCTGGCGCAGCGCCTCGGCGAGATCGTCGATGCGCTCCACGAACACGGGCTCGATGCGCCCGCGCGTGCGCACCACCCGGCAAATGGCGCGGCCGTCGGCCCCCGCGATCGGCGCCTCCCCGGCGGCATACACCTCGGTCAGGAGCAGCACGTCGCAGACGCTCAAGGCGCGGCCGAAGTCATCGAGCAGATCCCGGGTGCGGGTGAATCGATGCGGTTGAAATGCCAGCACCAGCCGGCGCGCGGGCCACGCCTGCCGCACCGCCTCCACCGTGGCCTCGATTTCGGTCGGATGATGCCCATAGTCGTCGACGAGGATCGCCGAGCCGCCGCTCCAGTGAATGTCGCCCAATTGCTGCAAGCGCCGGTCGATGCCCTGGAAATTCGTCAGCGCGCGCTGGATGGCGGCGTCCGCGACGCTGAGCTCCGTCGCCACCGCCACCGCGGCCAGTGCGTTCAGCACGTTGTGCCGACCGGGCAAATTGAGGGTGAGCTTCAACGGCGCGCGCCCTTCGCGCAGCGCGGTGAAATGCGACTGCAGGCCCGCCCCCTCCATATCGATCGCCCGCAGGTCAACGCCTTCGCCGAATCCGTAAGTCACGATGGGCCGCGCGATGTCGCCCAAGATGCTGCGCACTTCGGCATCGTCCGCGCACAGCACGGCGAGGCCGTAGAACGGCAGATTGTGCAGGAATTCGACGAAGCTCTGCTTCAGCCGCGTGAAATCCCCCTCGTGCGTGCCGAGATGATCGTTGTCGATGTTCGTGACGATGGCGATCATGGGCTGCAGGTGCATGAACGAGGCGTCGCTCTCGTCGGCTTCTGCCACGAGATAGCGGCCCGCGCCGAGGCGCGCGTTGCTGTCCGCGCTCTTCAGCCGTCCGCCGATGACGAATGTCGGGTCGAGGCCGCCCTCGGCGAGAATGCTCGCGACGAGGCTCGTGGTCGTGGTCTTGCCGTGTGTGCCCGCCACCGCCACGGAGTACCGGAATCGCATCAGCTCGCCGAGCATTTCAGCACGCGGTACGACCGGAATGCGGTTCGCGAGCGCGGCGGCGACTTCCGGATTCTCCCGGTTGACGGCGCTCGACACCACGACCACGTCCGCCTTGCCGAGATGCTCCGCGGCATGGCCCGCGAAAATCTTCGCGCCGAGCCGCGCGAGCCGCGCGGTCACGGCGTTGCCCTTGAGGTCCGAACCCTGCACCTCGTAGCCGAGATTGAGCAGCACTTCGGCGATACCGCCCATTCCCGAGCCGCCGATGCCGACCAGGTGAATGAGATGAATGCGGCGCATGCGGTCGTTCATGCCGAGGCGCCTCCCGCGGCAAGGCACAGCTCCGCGAGCCGTGCCGCCGCGTCGATGTTGCGCACCGCGCGTGCAGCTTCGGCCATCTTGAGCATGCGCGGCCGGTCCGCGGTGAGCTCGGCGATTCCGGCGCTCAAGCTGTCGGGCGTCATGTCGCGCTCTTGCAGGATACGGCCCGCACCGGCGCGAACCATCGCCTCCGCGTTCCTGGTTTGATGATCGTCGACGGCACCCGGGAACGGCACCATCAAGGCGCCGAGGCCGGCGGCCTGAAGCTCGGCGATGGTCATGGCGCCCGCGCGGCAGAGCGCCAGGTCCGCCCAGGCATAGGCGGCTGCCATGTCCTCGATGAAAGGCAGGACTTGAGCCTCGACACCGAACTTGAGATAAGCCGCGCGCGCGGCATCGATGCCGCGCGCGCCGGCCTGATGACGCACTTCGGGACGCGTCGCGGGATCGAGTCGCGACAGTGCCTGCGGCACCATGGCGTTGAGCCGCTGCGCGCCCTGACTGCCGCCGAATACCAGGAGGCGCGCCCGCGATCCGCGGCCGGCGAAGCGCGCAGCCGGCTCGGGAAGCTCCGCGATGTCGGAGCGAACCGGGTTGCCCACGGCGCGGGCCTTGACCCCCGGCGAAAAGCTGCCGGGAAACGCCTCGAAGACCTGCGTGGCGACGCGCGACAGCCAGCGATTGGTCATCCCCGCCACCGCATTCTGTTCGTGAATCAGCAACGGGATGGACAGAAGCCACGCCGCGATGCCGCCGGGCCCGCTCACGTATCCGCCTGCGCCCAGCACCACGGCGGGCTTCACGCGGCGCATGATCCGAATGCACTGAAGGACGGCGCCGCCGATCCGAAACGGCGCCATCGCCCAGGATCCGAGGCCCTTGCCGCGGATGCCGGCAACCTGCACCCACTCGATTGGGAAGCCGTTCGCCGGCACGAGCCGCGACTCCATGCTTCCCGGCACACCGAGCCACACCACCGGTATTGCGCGCTCACGCAATACCTTGGCGACGGCGAGGGCGGGAAATACGTGCCCCCCCGTGCCGCCGGCCATGATCATCACCGGGCCGTTCATCGCGCGCCTCCGGGCGTACGCATCACCGCGGATCGCGAACTGCATTTCACCTCGTGATAGATCCGAAGCAGCACGCCGATCCAGGCGAGGCTCACGAGCAAGCTGCTCCGCCCGTAGCTCAAGAGCGGCAGCGTCAGTCCCTTGGTGGGGAGCACCCCCATGTTGACGCCGATGTTGACGATGGCCTGCAGACCGAGCCAGACCCCGAAGGCGAGCGCGACGTACGACTGGAACGCGAGCCCCGCCTGCGCCGCCATGCGCGAGATGCTGAACGCGCGCCATACCAGCGCGAGAAACAAGGCGAGCACGCCGATCACGCCGACGAGACCGAGCTCCTCGGCCAGCACGGCGAAGACGAAGTCGGTGTGCGCCTCGGGCAGATAGAACAGCTTTTGCACGCTGGAGCCGAGCCCGACGCCGAACCAGGAGCCGCGGCCGATGGCGATCAGCGATTGGGTCAATTGGAAGCCGCCGTTGTACGGGTCGTCCCAGGGATGCAGAAAACCCATGAGGCGCTTCAGCCGGTAGGCGGACGTGAGGGCGAGCGTTGCGAACGCCAGCGCCGTCCCGGAAACGAACAGGATGACGTAGCGAAGCCGGGCTCCAGCCACGAACAGCACGGCGAAGCCGGTGGCGAACAGCACCGTGGCGGCGCCGAAATCGGGCTCCATGAGCAGCAGCACCGCCGCGACGCCGAGCAGGCCCACGGGCTTCGCGAGGCCGCTCAAAGTCCGGGTGAGCTCCTCGCGCTTGCGCACGCAATAGCTGCACACCCAGGTCAGCACCAGCACCTTGGAGAGCTCGGACACCTGGAAATTCATCGGGCCGATACGCATCCAGCGGCGCGCGCCGTTGACCGTGGCGCCGAGTCCGGGAATGAGCACGAGAAAGAGCAAAAGCACCGCCAACAACAGAAGCCCGAGGCTGTACTTGTCCCAGAGCTGCACCGGCACGCGCGTCATGGCCCAGCCGGCGAACACGCCGACCAGGCCGAACACGAACTGGCGCTCCAGGAAGTAAAACGGATCGCCGAGATCCTTGGCCGCGATCGACATGGAGGCGGAGGTGACCATGACCAGCCCCACCAACAGCAGCGCCGCCGTGAGGCCGAGGGTCACGCCATCCCAAGCGAACGGCATGCGCTCGCGCGCGCGAATTCCATAGGACATGGTCGTGGCGCTCATGCCGCCGCTCCAAGCGCGCGCACCGCAGCGGCGAATTCGTCGCCGCGGTGGTTGTAGTCGCGAAACATGTCGAGACTCGCGCAAGCGGGCGACAGCAGTACGGTGTCGCCGGGGCGGGCCGCGGCAGCGGCGGCGGCGACTGCGGCGCGCAGGGTCGCCGCGCGCTCGGTGGAGCAGACCCCGGCGAGCACGGTCTCGATGGCGGGCGCATCCTTGCCGATCAGCACCGCATGCCGGACCTTGTTGCGGAAGGCCGATGCGAGCGGCGTGAAGTCCTGCCCCTTGCCCTCGCCCCCGGCAATGAGGACCAGCGGGCCGGACATGCCGGACACCGCAGCCAGGGTCGCTCCGACGTTCGTCCCCTTGGAATCGTCCACGTAGCGCACACCGGCAATGTCAGCCACCCATTGCGAGCGGTGCGCAAGGCCCGGGAACGTTTCGAGTGCGCTCAAGCTCGCGGCGAGCGGCAGGCCGGCCGCCTCGCCGAGCGCGAGCGCCGCGAGCGCGTTGGCGGCGTTGTGCGAGCCGGTGATCTTCATGCGCGATACCGGCAGAACGGGCTCGCCGCGCCGGGCGAGGAAACTCTCGGAACCGCGCTGCACCAGCGCGAAGTCCGCGTCGGCGCGCTCGACCGAGAAGGTCAGCAGATGCGGGGGGCGGGCGGCGCGCGCGGCCCCGTCGCGCATCGCGGCGACTTGAGGATCGTCCACGTTCAATACCATCGTGGCCGCATGCTCAAAAATCCGCTGCTTCGCCCGGGCGTATTGCTCGATCGACGCATAGCGATCCATGTGATCCGAGGTCACGTTGAGCACGACCGCGGCGATGAGATCGAGCGAGCGCGTCGTCTCCAGCTGAAAACTCGACAACTCCAGCACATAGAGATCGGGAACGGGCTCCGCCAGCAGGTCGAGGGCGGGCTTGCCGAGATTGCCGCCGGCGAGCACCCGTCTGCCGGCTGCGGCCGCCATGCTCGCCACCAGGCTCGTCACGGTGCTCTTGCCGTTGGTGCCGGTGATGCCGATCACCGGCGCGGGCACCGGCGCGCATACGGCGCGCGCGAACAGTTCGATGTCGCCCAGCACCTCGATGCCGCGGGCCCTCGCCTGGGCCGCGATCGGCTCCCCGAGCGAGACACCAGGCGACATCAGCACCTGCGAGGCTCGGTCGAGCAGCGACAGATCGAACCCGCCGAGGCGCATGTCGAGAGTGTCGGCAAGTTGGCCGAGTTCCGCGAGCCCGGGCGGATCGCGGCGCGAATCGGTCACTGCGGCCGGAAGGCCGCGGCGCGCGAGATACCGCACGCACGAAGCCCCCGTTTTGCCGAGGCCCACGACGACGCTGACCATGGCGCCGCCCGTCATCGGATCTTCAACGTGGCGAGGCCGGTGAGCACCAGCAGGAAGCTGATGATCCAGAAGCGCACGATGACCTTCGGCTCCGACCATCCCTTGAGCTCGAAATGATGATGGAGCGGCGCCATGCGGAATATGCGTTTGCCCGTGAGCTTGAACGAGGCCACCTGCAGCATCACCGAAACGGTCTCGAGCACGAACACGCCGCCCATGATGCCCAGCACGATCTCCTGCCTCACGATCACGCCGACCGTACCGAGCGCCGCTCCAATGGCGAGGGCACCGACATCGCCCATGAACACCTCGGCCGGATAGGAGTTGAACCAGAGAAAGCCGAGTCCGGCTCCCGCGATGGTGCCGCAGAAGATCAGCACTTCGCCGGCCCCGGGTATGTAGGGGATCTGAAGATAGGTGGCGAACTTGAAGTTGCCGGTGGCGTAGGCGAACACGCCGAGCGCCGCCGCCACCATCACCGCCGGCATGATCGCAAGACCGTCGAGTCCGTCGGTGAGATTGACCGCGTTCGAGGTGCCGACGATGACGAAGTAGGCGTAGGCGATGAACCCGGCAGTGGACATCGGCACGGCAACCGTCTTGAAGAACGGCACGTACAGGGAAATCTCCGATATCGACTGGTGGGTCCAGTGCAGGCTCGCGGCGATGCAAAGCGCAGCGACCGATTGCGCCAGGTACTTGTAGCGCGCCGGCAGGCCCTTGGAGTTGCCCACGACGAGCTTCAAATAATCGTCGTAAAAGCCGATGCCCCCGAACGCCAGCGTCGCGCCGATCAGCATCCACACGAAGCGGCTCGACAAATCGGCCCAGAGCAGCGTCGCGATCACCATCGCCGCGAGCATGAGGCCGCCCCCCATGGTGGGCGTGCCGGATTTCGCGAGATGCGTTTGCGGACCGTCCGTGCGCACCTGCTGGCCGACCTGATAGCGGCTGAGCGCGCTGATCATGTGCGGACCGATCAACATGGCGATCGCGAGCGCAGTCATCGCCGCCAGAATTCCGCGCAGCGTCAGGTATTGGAAGACGTGGAAGCCGGAATAGGAATGCGCGAGATATTCGGTGAGATAGAGCAGCATCGGTCAGCCCCCGCCGCCGAGCGCCGTGACCACCCGTTCCAGGCGGTTCACGCGGGAGCCCTTGACGAGTACGGTGACCCCCGGAACGATTTCCTCCTGCAGGCGCCGGATCAGGGATTCCGCATCGGCGAACCACTCTGCGCCCGAGCCGAACGTCTCGGCCGCGCGCGAGCTCTCGGTACCCAGTGCGAACAGCCGCTTGACGCCGCATTCGCGCGCGTACCGGCCGAGATCGGCGTGACTGTCGGCCGCATAACTCCCAAGTTCCGCCATGTCGGCGAGCACCATCCAGGTGTTCCCGGAGACGGCGCGCAGCACATCGAGACCCGCGCGCACCGAGCTCGGATTGGCGTTGTAGGAATCGTCGATGAGCCAGCTGCCGCGCAGCCCCGCTTTCAACTGCAGCCGGCCCGGGACCGCACGAAAGTCCACAAGCCCTAAGACGATCTCGTCCAGGGAGGCGCCGGCCGCGCCGGCCGCGGCGGCCGCGCCCAACGCATTCGTGATGTTGTGCGCACCACCCGCCTTGAGCAGGATTGCGCGCTCGCCCAGCGGGCACTTGAGCGTGAAGCGCGTGACGAATTCGCCCTGCTCGATTGACTGGACGGCGTTCGCTGCCGCGAAGTCAGCCGGGCGGGTGACGCCGAACGTGACGACGCGCGCAGCGGATGCGGCTCCGCGCCAATAATCCGCATAGGCGTCGTCGGCATTGATGACGGCGGCAGCCGCAGGCTCGAGCCCGGCCACCATCTCGCCCTCTCCGCGCGCAACGCCGTCGAGATCGCCGAATCCCTCGAGGTGCTCCGCGCCCGCATTGGTGATGAAGCCGACCGTCGGGCGCGCGAATCGCACGAGTTCGGCCACATCGCCGATGCGATTCGCGCCCATCTCCACCACCGCACTGCGATGCGAGGCCTCGAGGCGCATCAGCGTCACCGGCACGCCGATGTGATTATTGAGATTACCCTGGGTCGCCATGCACGGTCCGCGGCGCGCGAGGATCGCGGCGGTCATCTCCTTGGCGGTGGTCTTGCCGTTGCTGCCGCCCACGCCGACGATGGGGATCGAGAAAGACGTGCGCCATGCGGCGGCCAGCCGTTGCAGTGCGCTGAGCGGGTCGGCCACCACGATCTGGGCGATCGGCGTGCCGCTCACCGCCTTTTCCACCAGCGCACCGATGGCGCCGCGCTGCGCCGCCGCGGCAACGAACTCTCCCCCGTCGAACTTCGGCCCGCGGAGCGCGACGAACAGTGCGCCGGCAGCGATGGTGCGGCTGTCGGTCGACACGGTTCCGTACGCCTTATCCTCGCCCAAGAGCGCGCCTCCGACGACCCGAGCCGCTTCCCCCAGCGTGCGCTTCATGCCGCGACCCCGAGAATTTTCGATGCCGCATCGCGGTCGCTGAATCTCAAGCGCGATGCGCCGTAGATCTGATAGTCCTCGTGTCCCTTGCCGGCGATGAGTACGACATCGGCCGGGCTCGCGGCATTCAAGGCCTGCGCAATCGCGGCGCCCCGGTCATGCACGATGTGTGCGCGATGCGCCGAGATTCCATCGGTGATCCCGCGGATGATCTCGGCCGGATTCTCGGAACGCGGATTGTCGTCGGTCACGATGATCTGATCCGCGAGCTCATCGGCGACCGCGCCCATCATCGGCCGCTTGCCCGGATCGCGGTCGCCTCCGCAGCCGAACACGCACCATAGTTTTCCGCGGCAATGCTCGCGCAGTGCGCCGAGTGCCTTCGCCAGCGCGTCGGGCGTGTGCGCGTAGTCGATCACCGCCTTGGGCTTGCCCTCACCGGTCGATTCGATCACCTCCATGCGTCCCGGCGGCGCAGTGCACCCGGCGAGTTCGGCCGCGGCCTGTTGCAGGGGAACCCCCAGCGCCACGAGACAGCCGAGCACCACCAGCGCGTTCTCGGCGTTGAACCGGCCGAGAAGCTTGGTCGACAGATGGAGCTTTCCGAAGCTGCCGTCAATGTCCATCGAGATCCCGCGCAAGTCCGCGACCACCCGATCCGCGTGCAAGCACCGCTCAGCGAGCCAGGCATCGCTCGACCCGCCGACCCAGACTGCCGTGAGAGGCGCGCGGCCTGCGAGCTTCATGGCGAGCTCGCGGCCGAATCCGTCGCCGATGTTGACGATCAAGTGCTTCAGGTCGGGCGTTGCGAACAAACGCGCCTTCGCCTCGCCGTACGCCTGCATCGTCGGGTGATAATCCAGATGATCGCGGGTCAAATTCGTGAACGCGGCCGTATGGAACCGCACGCCGTCCACGCGGCCCTGATCGAGTGCGTGCGAGGAGACCTCCATCGCGACCGTACGTGCGCCCTGCGAACGAAGCTGGGCGAGCATGCGGTGCACGCTCACCGCATCGGGTGTCGTGTGCGTGGGCGCTTCGAGCGCACCGAGGCGGCCCCAGCCGAGGGTGCCGATGTAGGCCGAGCTTTCGCCGAGGCGGCTCAGCGATTGCGCCAGCAGATAAGCGCAGGTGGTTTTGCCGTTGGTGCCGGTGATCCCGACGACGCGCAGTTGCGAGGAAGGCCATTGAAAGAACCGGTCGGCGATCCGGCCCGTGAGATCGCTCAGGCCGGCGATCGGCGCCGCAAACAGCGGCTCCGAGAAGCCCGGAGCCTCGATGCCGGGGCCCGGCTCCCAGAGCACGGCGCAGGCGCCCCGGGCCTGCGCCTCGGCCGCGAATTGCAGCCCATGCGACTGGCGCCCCTTGAGCGCCAGGAACAAGCCTCCGGGGCGCACCTCACGGCTGTCGATCGCGAGATCCGCAACCTGAGCATCGTTGGCCGGCACGGCCGCGATGCCATCGAGCAGCCACGTGAGTGAGGTGCTCATGGGGCCTCGTTGGCCTGCACCAAGGTCGCCGCCGGCACGTTTTGCAAATCGTCCGGCGGCACGTCCATGAGGCGCAGCGCGCCGGACATCACGCTCGCGAACACGGGCGCCGCGACGGTACCGCCTTGGGCCAAAGTACCGACCTCGTGCACGTCCCGGCTCGGCTCATCGATCACCACCACGGTGGCCAATTTCGGGTGCGAGGCCGGCACCAAGCCCGCAAATACCGCCATGATCCGGTCGGTGGAATAACCGCCCGCGATCGATTTGAACGCAGTGCCCGTCTTTCCGGAAACCCGGTAGCCGACCAGCGAGGCGCGGGTCGCGGTTCCGCCCTTGGCGATCACCTGCTCCATCAATTGCACCAGCGCATGCGCCACCTTGGGGTCCATCACCCGCTCGCCGGGAATGGGATGAGCCGGCGTGGGCGCAGGCTGCCGCTCGAAAGAGATGGGGCGCTTGATGCCGCCGGCACCGATGGTCGCGTAGGCATGCGCGAGCTGCAGCGGCGTCACCGACAGCCCGTACCCATGCGAGAGCGTGGCGATGCCGATCGGGCGCCAGTGAGAGTAATGGCTGAGCATGCCGGCCGATTCGCCCGGAAAGCCTGAGCCGGTCACCTGGCCGAAACCCAGGCTCGTGAGCGTGTCCCAGATCTGCTCGGGCTTCAGCGACAACGCGACCTTGGCCGTACCGACATTGCTCGACTTCGCGAGGATGGTGGCGAGATCGATGACGCCGAGGTTGGACTCGTCTTCGAACACCTTGTTGCCGACCTGGATGAACCCCGGCGAGGTGTCGACGACGCTGTCGGGCCGGTACTGGCCCGACGCCAGGGCCGCCGCCATGATGAACGGCTTGATGCTCGAGCCCGGCTCGAAGATGTCGGTGACCGCGCGATTTCGATACAGGGCGGGCTTCAACTGCTCGCGATCGTTCGGGTTGTAGGAAGGTTGATCCACCATGGCGAGCACTTCGCCGGTATCCACGTCGATCACGATCACGGAGCCCGCTTTCGCGTGGTAGTCCTGCATCGCCTCCTTCAATTCCCGGTACGCCAGGTATTGAATGCGCAAATCGATGCTGGTGACGAAATCGCGGCCGGGCCGCGCGGCGCGGATGCTCTCGACGTTCTCGACGTAGTGCCCGAACATGTCCTGGATGACGCGCTTCGCCCCATCCTCGCCGTTCATCAGCTGCTCGTAGCCGAGCTCCAGCCCCTCCTGACCCTGATCGTCGATCGTGGTGAACCCGACCACATGACCGGTCACTTCGCCCGCCGGGTAGTAGCGCCGGTACTCGCGCTGCAGATACACGCCCGGAATTCCGAGCGCCTTGATGTGCGCCGCCTCCTCGGGCGGCATGGCGCGCTCGAGATACAGGAACTCGCGATCGAGGTTGCTGGTGACGCGGCGCGCGAGCACCTGCTGATCCTGTTTCAACGCCTTGGCGAGTCGCGGAAGCTGGTCGATGTTGTCGTTCAGCTCCTGCGGGTTGACCCACACACTGTCGACCGGCGTACTCACGGCCAGCGGCTCGCCGCTGCGGTCGGTGATCGCGCCACGATGGGCCGCGATCTTGACCACGCGCATGGAGCGATCGTCCCCTTGCTTGGCCAGAAAGCCGTGATCGATCAACTGCAGCTCGACCGCGCGCGCCGCAAGGCCGACCGCGCCGAGTACCACGAGCCCCAGGATGACGGCGGATCGCCAGCGGTAGGTCGCCGCGCCGGAGGTGTTTTCGCTCGAGCGCTGCTTCACGGCCGCACGATCCGCACGTCGCGGGTCTGCGGCAGGCTCATCTGGAGTTTCGCGTTGGCGACGCGCTCGACGAACGCGTTCGAGGACCAGTAGCTCTGCTCGAGCTGCAGCCGGCCCCATTCCATCTCGAGCGAATCGCGCTGCGAATTGAGCTTCTCGAGGCGTACGAATTCATCGCGCGCTTTGTGCCGTGCGTAGATCACCTGCACTGCGGATCCCAACACCGCAAGCCACAACAGGGGCACGGCCAGCGGCAGAAGTCTGCCGAAGGTCAACGGCTTGGCGGTCAGCTTGCTCAGCGTCATGCGGCGATTCCTTGGCTCAGGCGTTCGGCAACGCGCAGCCGCGCGCTGCGTGCGCGCGGATTGCGCTCGGTTTCCTCGGTCTCGGGCTCGACGGATTTGCCCACCACCTTAAGCTTGGGCCTGAAGTGGACGGGGATGTCCGGCAAGCCCGCAAACACCGGATCCGGGCTCGCGTGGCGGCGCATGAACTGCTTCACCATGCGATCCTCGAGGGAATGAAAGCTGATGACCGCGAGACGCCCATTTGGCGCGAGACGGTCGAGAGCGGCATCGAGGGCGACCTTGAGCTCATCGAGTTCGGCGTTTACGTAAATGCGCAGCGCCTGGAACACACGGGTCGCCGGATGCTTGTGCCGCTCGCGTGAGCGTGCAACGCGCTCGATCATCTCGGCGAGCTGGCGCGTGCGTTCGAAGGGCCGGATTTGTCGATCGGCGACGATGGCGCGCGCGATCCGGGGAGCCACTCGCTCTTCGCCGAATTCGCGGAAAATACGGATGAGCTGCGCCTCGGACGCACCGTTCACCACGTCGGCGGCGCTCATGCCCTGCCCCTGGCTCATGCGCATATCCAGAGGTCCGTCGCGCATGAAGCTAAAGCCCCGGTCGGCATCGTCGAGTTGCGGCGAGGAGACGCCGAGGTCGAACAGGATGCCGTCGAACTTGAGACCGGACTCGACCTCGTCAGCGCACGCCGCGAGGCTGGAGAAAGGCGCAAGGAAGATCTTGACGCGCGGATCCCCTCCCCATCGAGCCTGCGCGTCGGCCACGGCCGCCGCATCGCGATCGAGGCAAAGCAACCGACCGTCAGCGATGAGCTTCTCCAAAATCGCGCCTGCATGTCCGCCCCGCCCAAAGGTGGCATCCAGATAGGTGCCACTCGCCCGAATGTTCAAAGCGGCCAGCACTTGAGGTAGCAATACCGCCGTGTGTCCCGCGCCCGCATCCACCATCGATGTCGCCTCGCCCTCGAGGATCAGAGCGACAGCGTTTCGAGATCAGCGGATAAGTCGGTGGCGGACTCTTCGCTCGCCAACCACTCGTCGCGCCGCTGATTCCATTTCTCCTCATCCCACAGTTCGAAGCGCAGCCCCTGACCGATGAGCACGGCGTCGCGCGTCAGCGAGGCAAATTCACGCAGATTCGACGGCAGCAACACGCGGCCCTGCGCATCGAGATCGAGTTCCGTGGCGTGCCCGACCATCAGCCGCTGCAGCCGCCGCGCGCGCGGATCGAAGCTCGGCAACTTCATCAACTTGCGCTCGATCTCCTCCCAATCGGGCATGGGATACACGAGCAGACACTGGTCCTTGTCCACGGTGACCACCAACTTCCCGCCGCAGCGTTCTTGCAGCCGCTCGCGATAGCGGGTCGGCATGACCATGCGCCCTTTGGTATCGAGAGTGAGTTTATTGGCGCCCCGAAACATCGCTTGATGGGTCCCGCGACCCATTTTCTCCCACTTTTTTCCACCGGGCTCCACTATAGGCAGCGCTCCGGCACACGTCAACGGGATGAGTTAAAAAAAACTCGGGACAACAGAGACTTAGATCACATTTCGTCGGCAACGACCGACACCGTCTGTAGCCGTTCCGAATCAACCTGTTATAGGACTTTGTTAAACAGCGCGCAGAGCGATGCCGCTGTTGTCATTCTTTTTGTTTTGGATTTCGCGTCCGACGCTGAGTTTTATTCTTTTTCTGAACACTCAAGGTCGGCGTCGCTTCGACGCCGTTAATGTGCGCGTCAGCGCTAGAAAAGAGTCGGCCGTTAAGCCGGGTTCTGTCGTGGACAGCCATTCCTCTGGGATGCGCGTCGCCGCGCAGCTCAAGCGACCTACCCGGAAGCCCATGTGGGCCACATGTAGCGGCCGAGAGCACCGCTCGCTTCCCTATTTGGTCTTGCTCCAGGTGGGGTTTGCCGTGCCGTTGATGTTGCCATCACCGCGGTGCGCTCTTACCGCACCATTTCACCCTTACCGGCGCCGCTTGCGCG
>JBEKHO010000047.1:0-34175 GCA_050012215.1 Steroidobacteraceae bacterium | reverse complement strand
AGTCGTCGCACCCGACGAACGTAAAATTTCGCAAAAGAAAATTGGCCGGACTGGATGTCATCCAGCAGATGCATCCCGATCAGATAGCCCGAGATCACGAAAAAAAGATCGACACCGGCGAAGCCGCCTGACAGCGCGGACGGCACGAGGTGGTCAATGATCACGGCAATGACGGCAATTGCGCGCAGCCCCTCGATATCGAGTCGAAGGGGCCGCACCGTCCGGTAGTTGCCGCTGCGAATACTCACCTTCGGGAGATTCGCTTCTGCCGCGTATGCGTTCAGGCTATTCCTCCCAGCGCTGCGGATCGCTGAACACGATCCGGAATACGCTGCCGCCGCCCATCCGTGGTTCATACAACAAGATGGCACGATTCAGCTGGCACAACTCGCGAGAGATAAATAACCCAAGACCGGTACCGCCCTTTCGTCCGGTAAAGAATGGCTCGAAAATGCGATCGGCCGAAGAGGGATCGATACCGCTGCCCCGGTCCGCGACCTCCAAATAGGGCCGATATGTAGGGCCGAGTCGAGCCAGCTTGATCTCCACCTTGATTCCATCGCAGGACTCGGCGTACTTGAGCGCGTTGTCGCACAAGTTCCAGACCACTTGGTGCAGGTGGCTCGGGTCGAACCTCACCTCGAGATCGTCAGATTCTTCGTCGATGCCGATCTGCTCAAGAGGCAGTTGCATGGTCTGGGAAAACTCCGGCAGGAAATCATCAAGCCAGTCGCCCAACGACAGGCGGGCGGGCTTCGTGGCTTCACGCCGTGAGAGCTGCAAGACATTGTTGATGATGGTGCTGACACGTTCCGAGTTGTTCCGGATGATGTCCGTTAGCCGCCGGTCATCGGGACCCAGATTCGGGCTCTCAGCGAGCAACTGCCCAGCGTGGCTCATGGCGCCGACAGGATTTCTGATCTCATGCGCGATGCTGGCCGAAAGGCGCCCGAGTGCGGCCAGCTTGCTCTGTTGCACGCGCTCCGCCATCAGACTGGTATCTTCTAGAAAAATGAGAGTCGGGCCGGGCGACAGGCCCAAGGATGCGAAGTGAGGTTGAATGAGGCGGCCGCCGTCTGCTGCGACGAAACTGGGCGCCGAATCCTGTTGATGGCCACTTCGACGCCACGTGCTCAACGAATAAAGCAGTCGAGGCGCCACCTCGCCTACCAACGCACCGGGAATCGAGTGCATGTCGCCGAGGATTTCCGCAGCCGACTCGTTTATCAGCCGAATCTTGTCCGCCGCGTCGACCACCAAGAGGCTTTCCCGCAAATGCTGGACGATGTACTGCGACAGGTCCGCGAGGTTCGCGAGGTCAACATCCTTCTGGCGGACAAGCGCTTCGCTCTCGCGCATACGAGTCGCGAGGACGCTCGCCGAAGCGGAGATGGTGAACAGCACCAATCCCAGAAATCCGGCGGTCGCATAGACGTTGATGTCCACATGACCCGTGAGCTGCTGCCAAATCGTATGCAGGAGAACCGCGATCGCCGCCACGGCCGCCAGGAACAGCGCACTGCGCGGCGGCAGCAAAAAAGCCAGGCCGCCGACCGGCACGAACAACAACGAGCCCAATCCGCTCGAAATACCGCCGCAGGCGTGCAGCAGCAGCATCAAGCAGGCGATGTCGATGGTCGCCTGGAAAACCGTTTGGATGTGGGCACTCAGCAGGCGTCGGCGGACGAGTACGACGCTCAGAAAACCGAAGCAGAGGTAAAACACAGCGACGGCGGAGAACAGATCCGGGGACTCCACCGGCAATCCGCGTGAGCCCCCCAAAGAATAGAGGCCGAGCAGAACCAGCGGCACCAGCACGCGGTATAGGTTTAGGATCCCCAGGACCCGCCAGTTGAGTCCGGTTTTGAGGGGGGGCGTGGATGGGGATGCGCGGTTCAAATGTTCACGAGCCTTGAGTTTCGTGCCTTGGGCGCCTTTGCGCCATCCAGTAGCTTAATTCAGAATATCGTTCCCCCAATGCGAACGGCTCGGCACTGGCGGATAATCGTTGAATTTACAGGACCAGGATTCGGATAGGGGATCGATGAGTAACGTTAGGCATCTGCGCTGCGTGCTGGCGCAGCTCAACCTGGTGGTCGGGGACGTCGAGGGCAACACCTCGCGCATCATCGCGGCCGCGAACCAGGCCCGCGCGGAGTTGCGAGCGGACGTGCTGATGGTGCCGGAGCTTGCGGTATCGGGCTACCCTCCGGAGGATCTGCTATTCCATTCTGGCATGCGTTCTCAGGTCGCCCGCTCCATCGGCCGCCTGAAGGCGGAGGTGAGCGGAATCACCCTGATCGCCGGCTACCCGGAGTACGACGGCGACCAAATCTACAACTCGGCGCTGGTGCTTCGAGACGGCGCGGTGCTCGCCAACCACCGCAAGGCTTGCCTGCCCAACTACCGGGTTTTCGACGAGAAGCGCTACTTCACCCCCGGCACGAAGCCCACGGTAATCGAGCTGAACGGCATCAAGACCGGTATCCTGGTATGTGAGGATATCTGGGAACCCGAACCCGCCGGCCAGGCACGCGGCGCCGGCGCCCAAGTGCTATTGGTGATCAACGCCTCCCCGTATGAGGTCAACAAGCAACGTCAGCGCGAGAACGAAGTCGCCAAGGCGCGAGTCGCCGAAACGGGCATTCCGCTGGTTTTTGTCAATCTGATCGGCGGGCAGGACGAGCTTGTTTTCGACGGCAATTCCTTCGTGATGGATGCGCATGGGCAGATCGCCGCGCGGGCCCCCGCGTTCACGGAGGGCCTGTATCCGGCGGATCTGACGCTCGGGCCCGACAGCGTGGTGCTGCCATCGCCCGGCGAACTCACTCCCCTCCAGGACGAGGAAGAGAGCGTCTACGGTGCCCTGGTTCAGGGCACGCGAGACTACGTCGACAAGCACCGCTTTCCGGGCGTGGTGCTCGGGCTTTCGGGAGGCGTGGACTCGGCGCTTACGCTCTGTATTGCCGTCGATGCGCTGGGCTCGGACCGCGTGCATTCGGTGGCCATGCCCTCGCGCTACACCTCGCAGATGAGCAAAGACGATGCGGCGGCGCAGGCTTCATTGCTGAACGTGAAGCACAGCGAGATATCGATCGAGGGTATGTTCGAGGCGACCCTGAAAGCGCTCAAAGACGAGTTCGCGGGGCGCCCCGCAGACACCGCGGAAGAGAACATCCAGTCTCGCTGCCGTGGCGTTCTGCTCATGGGCATCTCGAACAAGACGGGTCGTATGCTGCTCACCACCGGCAACAAGAGCGAGATGGCGGTCGGCTACGCGACCCTATACGGAGATATGGCCGGGGGGTTTGCGCCCATCAAGGATTGCAGCAAGCTCTTGGTCTATCGCCTGTGTGCGTGGCGAAATGCGCAATCCCGGGTCATTCCCGCGCGCGTCATCGAGCGTCCGCCGTCGGCCGAACTTCGACCCGACCAAAAGGACACCGACAGCTTACCTCCCTACGAAGTGCTGGATCCCATCCTGGAGGCCTTCATCGAAGACGATCTATCGGTCGACCAGATCGCGGCGCGTGGTTTCGACCGCAAGGTGGTCGGGCGGATTCTCGATTTGGTGAAGCGCAATGAATACAAGCGGCGCCAAGCACCTCCGGGCGTACGGGTGAGCGGCCGCGCCTTTGGCCGCGATTGGCGCTACCCGATCACGAGCGGGTATCAGACGTCGCGATAGCGGCCACTTGCAGCGGCCGATCGCGCCCCGCAGCCGATCGCCGCTACAGAATCCGCCTCCACCAAGACTTCTTCCTATCGACATCCCGCGCGTTCCCCGGGTAATTGTCGACATACACGGACTCGGCATTCTTCGCGAGATCGGTCATCCCGAGCGCGGTGTACGCCTGGACCAGAATCTTCATCGAGCCCCGCACCGCCGGGGCGCCATCGTAGTTCTCGATGCAGAATTTGGCGCGGTTGAGCGCCCCTACGTAGGCGCCGCGCCTCATGTAATAACTCGCCACGTACAGCTCGAAGTCGGCGAGCCGATTGCGCAGGAAGATCATCCGCTGGCGGGCATCGCCCACATACTGGCTGTGCGGGTACTTCTTGATCAGATCTTCGAAGGCGTCGAAGGACTTCTTGGAGTTGACCGGCGGCCGGCGCGACAGGTCGACGTGAAACCAGCGCTCGATGAAGTTCGCCTGGCGCTCGAAATAGATCAGGCCCTTCATGTAATAGGCGTAGTCCACCCGGGGGTTGGTCGGATTCTCGCGGATGAAGGTATCGGCCGCGTCCACCGCGGGATCGACCAGCCGATTCTTGTAATAGGCGTAGATCAGGTCGATCTGCGCCTGGCGCGCGGGCTCGGAGAAGGGGAACCGTGATTGCAGGTTCTCGAGCTGCTTGATCGCCTGGGCGTAGCTCGAATCCCTCATGCTCTTCTGGGCCCGGGCATACAGCACTTCCGGGCCGGATTTGGCGTCGTCGACCCGATGGCTATGGCAGCCGGCGGCCAACAAGGCCAGCCCTAAGATGAGCACGATGGCCCGGCCGGGCTGTACAAGATGACGCAGTCTCACATCCGATTCCTTACAATGGGGGGCGATTTTTAAGACGCGCGGCAGTATACCCGATGCCCCGCCGCTAGCTTCGAGTGCCCCATGAGCGCAGAGTTCCGAGTGATCGAGCTGAAGATTCCCGAGGAATTGAGCGGATTTCGGCTGGACAGCGCGCTCGCCCGGATGCTCCCCGAACATTCCCGCACCCGCATCAAGGGCTGGATCGAGGCGGGCGGGGTCCAGATCGGGAGGCTACCCTGCAAGCCCAGGGATGTGGTGACCGCGGGGTCGCGCGTGCACGTGCGGATGTCGGCGGAGCCCGTAGCTGTCGCGGTATTGCCGGAGTCGATACCCCTTCGGATCGTGCACGAAGATCGCGACGTGCTGGTGATCGACAAGCCAGTCGGATTGGTGGTCCATCCCGGAGCGGGTAATCCGCGGCACACGCTGCAAAATGCGTTGTTGGGCTGGGATCCTCGGCTCGCCTCGCTTCCCCGTGCCGGCATCATCCATCGGCTTGATAAGGACACGAGCGGGCTCTTGATGGTCGCCCGCACGCCGGAGGCGCACACGGTGCTGACCCGCGAGCTCATGGCGCGGTCGGTCTCCCGGGAGTATCTCGCGGTCTGCGTCGGCGTCATGACGTCGGGCGGGACCATCGATCAGCCCATCGGGCGCCATCGAAGCGATCGGCTGCGCATGGCAGTGCGCAGCGACGGCCGGCCCGCCATGACGCACTATCGCGTGCTCGAGCGTTATCGTGCCCATAGCTACTTGAGCGTGAGCCTGACCACCGGCAGGACACACCAAATCCGCCTGCATTTGTCGCACTTGAAGTACCCGATCGTGGGAGATCCGGTTTACGGCGGCCGGTTTGGCCGCCCGCGGGGAGCAGGCGAGGAGCTCGCCAAGTGTTTGCGCGCCTTCGGCCATCAGGCGCTGCACGCGGCCAAACTCGCCTTCGATCACCCGCGCACCGGCAAGCGCCTGGCACTGCAGACGCCGGTCCCCGCGGACTTTGCGGCGCTGCTCGAAGCGCTGCGCGCCGACGCACGCGAGGCCTTGCGGCACGCGGCGGCGGCGGGGCCGACGAGCCGCTCCGGAAGGGCTTGATGCCGATCGAGTGGCTCACCCCTTCCTGGCCGGCTCCGCCCACGGTCCGGGCGCTGTCGACGTTGCGCGGGGGCGGGGTCAGCACCGGACGATATGCCTCGCTCAACCTGGGCAACCATGTGTGGGACGCGCCGGAGGCGGTCGCGGAAAATCGCCGCCGGTTGCGCGTCGCTGCGGGACTGCCGGCCGAACCGGCCTGGCTCACTCAGGTACACGGCGTGGGGATTGCCAACTTGGACATCCTGCCGGCGGATCTCGCGCAACCCGCGCCGGCCGCGGATGGCGCGGTGACGCGCGCGCCCGGCCGCATCTGCGCAATTCTCACAGCGGACTGCCTGCCGGTGTTATTCGCAACCCAGACGGGGGACGCGGCCGCAGCCGCGCACGCCGGCTGGCGCGGCCTTGCAGGCGGCGTGATCGAGGCCACGGTGACGGCTCTGGACGTGGCGCCCGCTTCGCTCCTGGTGTGGCTGGGGCCCGCCATCGGGGCGCAGCACTTCGAGGTGGGCGCCGAGGTCCGAGACGAGCTCGTACGGGACGATCCGGGCGCACGGACCGCATTCGTACCGAACGCCCGCGGCCGATTCATGGCCGACCTTCCGGGCCTTGCACGTCGCCGGCTCGAGCGCTTGGGCGTCACCCGCATATACGGGGGCGGCGAATGCACCCACGGGCAGGCCGAGCGCTATTTCTCCCACCGCCGCGACGGTGAGACCGGCCGGCAGGCCAGCCTGGTGTGGCTGGCGCCCTGACCTACGTAGAAATCCCGTTGAATTGAGGCGTGGAACCCCCACTTAATGGGCATTCCGATCGATTCAGAGGGATAGATTCATGCGAATGGACAAGCTGACCACCAAATTCCAGGGCGCTTTGGCGGACGCTCAATCGCTTGCCGTGGGGCGCGATAACCAATACATCGAGCCCGTGCACCTGATGGCGGCGCTGCTCGACCAACAAGGCGGCACCGCCCGTCCGCTCTTGGAAAAGGCGGGGGCAAATGTGGCGAAACTCCGCTCCGAGCTGGCCGCCGCGCTGGATCGTCTGCCCAAGGTCGAAGGATCGGGGGGCGAGGTGCTTCTCGGCAACGATCTCAACAAGCTCCTGAACGTCACGGACAAGCTGGCACAGCAGCGCAGCGATCAATTCATCTCGAGCGAATTGTTCGTGCTCGCGGCCTGCGAGGATCGGGGCGAGCTCGGCCGCATCCTCAAGGCTTGCGGACTGTCCAAGGCCGCGCTCGACAAGTCCATCGAGGACGTGCGCGGGGGTGCCAAGGTGGATGATGCGGGCGCGGAGGAGAACCGCCAGGCGCTCGAGAAATACAGCATCGACCTCACCGAGCGCGCAACCCAGGGAAAGCTCGATCCGGTGATCGGCCGTGACGACGAGATCCGCCGCACCATCCAGGTGTTACAGCGCCGGACCAAGAACAATCCCGTGCTCATCGGCGAGCCCGGCGTCGGCAAGACCGCCATCGTCGAGGGTCTCGCGCAGCGAATCATCAACGGCGAAGTGCCCGAGGGCCTGCGCAACAAGCGCATTCTCGCGCTCGACATGGGCGCGCTCATTGCCGGAGCGAAATTCCGCGGCGAGTTCGAGGAGCGGCTCAAAGCCGTGCTCACCGATCTCTCGAAACAGGAAGGCCAGATCATTCTCTTCATCGACGAGCTGCATACCATGGTGGGTGCCGGCAAGGCTGAAGGCGCGATGGATGCGGGCAACATGCTCAAACCTGCCCTCGCGCGCGGCGAGCTGCATTGCGTGGGTGCGACCACGCTCGATGAGTATCGCAAGTACATCGAGAAGGACGCGGCGCTCGAGCGCCGCTTCCAGAAAGTGCTGGTGGAGGAGCCGTCGGTGGAGGACACCATCGCCATCCTGCGCGGACTCAAGGAGCGCTACGAGGTGCATCACGGCGTCGAGATCACCGATCCCGCGATTGTGGCGGCGGCGACCCTGTCGCATCGCTATATCTCGGATCGGCAGCTGCCCGACAAGGCCATCGACTTGATCGACGAGGCGGGCTCGCTGATTCGGATGGAAATCGATTCCAAGCCGGAGGTGCTCGACAAGCTCGATCGGCGCATCATCCAGCTCAAGATCGAACGCGAAGCGCTGAAGAAGGAGACCGACGAAGCCTCGCGCAAGCGGCTCTCCACGCTCGAGGAGTCGCTCAAGGCGCTCGAGAAGGAATACTCGGATCTGGAGGAGGTGTGGAAGGCTGAGAAAGCTTCCGTGCAAGGCGCCGCTCACATCAAGGAGGAGCTGGAGCGGGCGCGCCTCGATCTGGACACCGCACGTCGTGCGCAAGATTTGGGCCGCATGTCGGAGCTGCAGTATGGGCGCATACCCGACCTGGAGCAGCGCCTCGCCAAGGCACTCGAGGTCGAGCAGAAGCCCAATCAGCTGCTGCGCAATTCGGTCACCGAAGTGGAGATTGCCGAAATCGTCTCGAAGTGGACCGGGATACCCGTGTCGCGCATGCTCGAGGGCGAACGCGAGAAGCTCCTGCGCATGGAAGAGGTGCTGGAGCAGCGCGTGGTCGGTCAGCATGAGGCCGTGAAGGCCGTTGCCGACGCCATCCGGCGCTCGCGCGCAGGATTGCAGGATCCGCATCGTCCGTTGGGCTCGTTCTTGTTCCTCGGGCCCACCGGCGTCGGCAAGACGGAGCTCTGCAAGGCCCTGGCCGAGTTCATGTTCGATACCGAGGAGTCGATGATCCGGATCGATATGTCCGAGTTCATGGAGAAACACTCCGTGGCCCGCCTGATCGGCGCGCCCCCGGGGTATGTCGGATACGAGGAGGGCGGCTACCTCACCGAGGCGGTACGGCGGCGTCCCTATAGCGTCGTGCTGCTCGATGAGGTCGAGAAGGCCCATCCCGACGTGTTCAACGTGCTGCTGCAGGTGCTCGATGACGGGAGGCTCACCGATGGACAAGGGCGCACCGTGGATTTTCGCAACTGCGTGATCATCATGACCTCGAATTTGGGCAGCCAGACCATCCAGGAGCTCGCCGGCGAGGCCAATTACGCCAAGATGAAGGCAGCCGTCATGCAGGTGGTCGGCCAGCATTTCCGCCCGGAGTTCATCAATCGGGTCGACGAGATCGTGGTGTTCCACCCGCTCGGCCGCGATCAGATTCGCTCCATCGTGGACATCCAGCTCGGCCGGCTACGGCAGCGATTGGCGGAACGCGACATTCAGCTGCGGTTGGACGATGCGGCGCGCGATCGCATCGGCGAGGCTGGGTTCGACACCGTGTACGGAGCTCGGCCCTTGAAGCGCGCCATCCAGGCGCAGATCGAGAATCCGCTCGCGCAGCAGATCCTGCGGGGCGATTTCATCGCCGGCGATCGGGTGGTCGCCACGCTGAAGCGCGACGGCTTGTTCTTCGAGAAGGAGCGGCTGCATTGATCGGGCTTCGCTATACTTTTGGGCGCGGCTCTATCGATCCAAGACGGGATGAAGGAAACACATGCCTTTTTACGAGTACCAGTGCAATAGTTGCGGCCACACGCTCGAGGCCATGCAGAGGATCACCGATGCGCCCTTGAAGAAGTGCCCGCATTGCGGCAAGCCGCAGCTGCAAAAGCTCATGTCCGCTCCCGTATTCCGCTTGAAGGGCGGCGGTTGGTACGAGACGGATTTCAAGTCCGACCAGGACAACAAGCGCAACCTCGCCGACCGACCCGATGCCGACGCGCCCAAGGACGACAAGAAGGACAAGACCGAGGCGTCCGGGAGCAAGGAGGCCTCGACCCCGTCGGATGCCGCAAAGCCCGAGAAGAGCGTGGACAAGACGGCGGACAAGGCTCAAGACTCCGGCAAGAAGGCTGCTCCCTCCCCATCGGCCGGCGCGACCGCGGCCAGCCCACGTCGGGCGGCGGGCTCCAGCTCGAATAAGTCCAGTGCGCGCAAGGCCGTCAAGCGTCCGGCGCGCCCGGCGGTGAAGCGCAAGGCAGCCAAGCCGGCGCGGCGCCGCTGACAGGGACTTCGCGCCTCCTTCGGGCTTGCCCGCGCGCGCCCTAAGCCGTAGCATCGCGCGCTTCCCGGAGCTGATTAAAACCTATGCGCACTCATTATTGCGGCCAGGTCGGTGAATCATCGATCGGTCAAACTGTCACCGTCGCCGGCTGGGCCCATCGCCGCCGCGACCATGGTGGCGTCATTTTCGTCGATCTGCGCGACCGCGAGGGACTGCTGCAGATCGTCTTCAACCCGGATACTGCCGATGTCTTCGCGAAGGCGGAGCGGGTTCGCAATGAGTACGTGCTCGAAGTCACCGGCGTGGTGCGGGCACGTCCGCCGGGGACCGTGAATGCGAATTTGAAGTCCGGCCAGGTCGAGCTCGTGTGCCGCTCGCTCGAGATCTTGAACCGCTCCGATCCGCTGCCGTTTCAGCTGGACGAGCACGTGAGCGAGGAAGTGCGGCTGCGGTTCCGCTACATCGATCTGCGCCGCGAGGAGATGCGGGAGCGCTTGATGCTCCGGCACCGCATCACCCGGGCCATGCGCAGGTATCTGGACGATGCAGGGTTCGTCGACATCGAGACGCCGATGCTCTCCAAAGCCACGCCGGAAGGAGCGCGGGACTATTTGGTGCCGAGCCGCACGCACGCGGGCAAGTTCTTCGCGCTGCCGCAATCGCCGCAGATCTACAAGCAGCTGCTGATGATTTCCGGGTTCGATCGCTATTATCAGATCGTGCGATGTTTTCGCGACGAGGACTTGCGGGCCGACCGGCAACCCGAGTTCACGCAGCTCGATATCGAGACCTCGTTTCTCGATCAGGCAGAGATCCAGCACATCATGGAAGGTCTGATGCGCTATCTGTTCAAGGAGGTCCTCGAGGTGCAGCTTCCGGATCCGCTGCCTCGCATGACCTATGCCGAAGCCATGCGCCGCTATGGATCCGACAAGCCCGATCTTCGAGTGCCGCTCGAGCTCGTCGACGTGGCGGATCTCGTGCGCGGCTGTGAGTTCAAGGTATTCGCGGGCCCTGCCGCCGATCCCAATGGCCGCGTGACCGCGCTTCGCGTGCCGCAGGGCGGTCGGCTGTCGCGCAAGGAAATCGACGATTACACCGCCTATGTGGCCCGCTTCGGCGCCAAGGGATTGGCGTACGTCAAGGTCAACGATACCGCCAAGGGGCGCGACGGCCTGCAGGCGCCCATCCTGAAATTCCTGAGCGATGCGGCCATCGCCGGTATTCTCGAGCGCACCGGGGCCGTCGACGGCGATTTGATCTTCTTTGGTGCCGACTCCGCCAAAGTGGTGAGCGATGCGCTCGGCGCGTTGCGATTGAAGGTGGGCGAGGACCTGAAGCTCGTCGAGCCGGGCTGGCGCCCCCTGTGGGTGGTCGACTTCCCGATGTTCGAGTGGGATCCCGAAGCCAGGCGCTGGGCGGCCATGCATCATCCGTTCACGAGTCCGGTGAATCTGGATTACGCGGCGCTCGCGGCCGCGCCCGGTGAAGCAATCGCGAAGGCTTACGACATGGTGCTGAACGGTTCCGAGATCGGTGGCGGCTCGGTGCGTATTCATGCCCAGGAGCTGCAATCGACGGTGTTCGACCTCCTCGGGATCTCCGCGGAGGAGGCCAGGGTCAAGTTCGGGTTCCTGCTCGATGCGCTGAAGTTCGGCGCACCGCCCCACGGCGGCATCGCCTTCGGACTGGATCGCCTGGCGATGCTCATGGCCGGCGCCAGCAGCATCCGCGACGTGATCGCCTTCCCGAAGACGCAGACGGCCGCAGATCCGTTGATGGATGCGCCGACCGAGGTGAGCGAAGCGCAGCTTCGCGAGCTGCATATCCGGATCAGGGTTCCGCCCAAAGTCGAGTAGCCTTGCAACCGTTCCGACGCCCGGAATCCGTATTGATCGTGATTTACACCGCCGGCGGGGAATTTCTCCTGATGGAGCGGCGTAAACCGCCGGGCTTCTGGCAATCGGTCACGGGAAGCCTCGAGTGGGGTGAAACCGCGGATTGCGCCGCGCGCCGGGAGCTCGTGGAGGAGACCGGCATCACTCAGGGCCGGCTGTGCAATCTGCAATGGAGCCAGGTCTACGAGATCCTCCCCTCGTTCGGCAAGAAGTACGCGCCCGGTGTCACCCGCAACCTCGAGCATGCCTTCGCGTTGAAGCTGCAAGAGCGCGTGCCGGTGGTGTTGAGCGAAAACGAACATGCCCGCTACCTCTGGTTGAGCGCTGCGGAGGCGATCACCACCGTGTCCTCGGACAGCAACCGAGCGGTCATCCTCAAGCTTCGGCACTGACTGTTGCGCCGCCGATGATCACCCGGCTCATCTACGTGCATGGTCTCTGGCTCAACGGCTGGGAGTCTGTGCTGCTGCGCCACCGTTTGGAGCGCGAGCTCGGATGCGAGACAGCGGCGTTCTCCTACCCCTCCGTGGGCGCCGGCATTGCCGCGAATGCACGGGCGCTCGCCGAGTCCTTGGAGCGCGTGTCTGCCGATGCGCTGCACCTGGTGGGGCACAGCCTGGGAGGGCTCGTGCTGCTCGAGTTGTTCGAGAGCGTCCTGTCGGCTGACGGAAAACTTCCCAGCGGAAAGCGCCTGCCGCCCGGACGAATCGTGCTTTTGGGGTCGCCGGTACAAGGCAGCAGCGCTGCGCAGCATCTTGCCCGCCTGCCGTTCGGCAGATCCATCATGGGGCTTACCGCCAATGAAGTACTCGTGGCCCCGCACACGCGGCGCTGGAACGGTGCGCGCGATCTCGGAGTGATCGCCGGCAGCTTGCCGCTAGGCTTGGGCCGACTGGTGGGGCCCTTGGGTGGGCCGAATGACGGCACGGTGCTGGTCGAAGAGACCCTGCTGCCCGGCGCCACGCAGCACCTGACGCTCAAGACCAGCCACAGTGCTCTCGTGTACTCCGCCACGGTTGCGCGGCAGGCGGCGGCGTTCCTGCGCGCAGGGCACTTCGACACGCCGCAAGATTGATCACGAGGGCTTCGGCTCGAGCCTGCGGTAGAAGAACGTCGTGTCGCAAAGTCCGCCCTCGGGCCATAGCGCAAACCCGGGGACGACGCCCACGCGTATCCATCCTGCGCGAGCATAGAGCCGCTCGGCATCCGCGCTCGCGGTGTCGAGCACGAGCAACCACTTGCCGTGCTCGCGGGCGAGATCCTCGGCGGCACGCAACAGAGCCTCTCCGACACCGCGCCGACGCGCACGGCGGTGCACCAGCATCTTCGACAGATCGGCGCGGTGCGGCTGGTTTTCCGGAAGGTCGAACACCAGCTGCACGGTGCCGACGACGCCCTGTGCGTCCTCGGCGACCAAGAGTGCGCGCCGCCCGTCGGCGAGCTGCGGCGCAACGCTGCGCCAGAACGCGACCGCCCTGTCGAGGGAGAGGGGACTCATGAAGCTCACGGACGCACCGTCCAGGACGCAGTCGATCAGAACCGCAGCGAGACCCCGGACCTCACCCTCGGACGGCACCGTCAGGCGACGGATTCGGACCGCATCCTTCATCGGCCGCCCCGTTCGGCACGGGCGGCTGCCCGCAACTTGAACACCAGGTCCAAGGCCTCTCGGGAGCTCAGCTCCTCCGGATCCAAGGCGCAGAGCGTGTCGAGCACGGCGGACGGCGCCGCAGCGAACAGGGAAAGCTGGGGCTCGGGCGGTGACAGGTGGCCGCGCAGCGCGTCGCGCTCGCGCTCCAGTTCCGTCAAGTAGCGGCGAGCCTCGGCGGTGACCGATTTGGGAATGCCGGCGAGTGCAGCCACCTGCAGGCCGTAGCTTTGATTCGCAGGACCGTCTTTGACACTATGCAGGAACACCAGCGTATCGGCATGTTCGACGGCTTCGACGTGTACGTTGACGACTCCCGGGGCTTCGGTGGCGAGGCCGGTGAGTTCGAAATAATGGGTGGCGAAGAGCGTAAAGGCGCGGATCTGCCGTGCGATGAACGCCGCGCAGGCCCATGCGAGCGACAGGCCGTCGAAGGTCGACGTGCCGCGGCCGACCTCGTCCATCAACACCAGGCTCCGGTCGGTGGCGTTGTGCAGGATGTTCGCGGTCTCCGTCATCTCCAGCATGAACGTGGAGCGGCCGCCCGCAAGATCGTCGGAGGCTCCGATACGCGTGAAGATCCGATCCAACGGCCCCAGTACGGCGCGCTTTGCCGGCACGAAGCAACCGATGTGTGCCAGGATCACGATCAGCGCCGTCTGCCGCATGTAGGTGCTCTTGCCGCCCATGTTTGGCCCGGTGATGATCAACATCCGCCGGCCATCGTCGAACTTGAGGTCGTTCGGAATGAACGGCTCGCGGCTTGCCCGTTCGACCACGGGATGCCGGCCGCCCTCGATGCAGATCACGGGGTGTTCCACGAGTTCCGGTTGGGCGCAGTCGAGCGTCATCGCCCGCTCGGCAAAGCAGGCGAGCACATCGAGCTCCGCGACGGCGGCCGTGGTGGCCTGCAAGGCCCGCAAACGGTCGGTCAGCCGGTCGAGCAGTTGGTCGTACAGTTCCTTTTCTCGCGCGAGCGCCCGATCGCGCGCGCCGAGCACCTTGTCCTCGAAGGCCTTGAGCTCCGGGGTAATGAACCGCTCGGCGGATTTCACGGTCTGGCGGCGCAGATACTCCTTCGGCGCACGATCCGCTTGAGAGCGATTGATTTCGATGAAAAAACCCTGCACCCGATTGAAGCCGAGCTTCAGGCTGGAAATACCGGTACGTTCGCGCTCGCGCCGTTCCAGGTCCAACAGATACTGCTCGGTGTTGCCGCCCAGGAGACGCAGCTCGTCCAGCTCTGCATCGTAGCCGGAGGCGATCACGCCTCCGTCGCGCAGGAAATGCGGCGGCGACTCGGCCACTGCGCGCATCAGCAGCGCATATTCCTCGCCGTGCTCGTCGAACTCGTCGGTAAGACGCTGCAAGAGCGGCGAGGGCGTGCCCGCCAGCAATGCGGTGAGTATGTGACGGAGCGTCGGCAGCGCGCCGAGCGCGGTGCGCAGCTGCGCGAGATCACGAGGACGCGCCGAGCGCAGCGCAACGCGTGCGAGGATTCTCTCCATGTCGCCGATCGAGCGGAGCGACTGCGCGATCTCGGTGTAGCGCGAGGTTTCGATGAGCGTCGCGACCGCGTGGTAGCGCGCCTTCAACGTACCGCGGTCACGCAACGGCCGATTCAGCCAGCGTCGCAACATGCGCGCGCCCATGGCCGTGGCCGTTCGATCGAAAATTCCCGCGAGCGTGAGCTCGGGCTTGCCCACGAGGCTTTCGTCCAGCTCCAAGTTGCGCCGCGTCGGCGGATCCATGATGAGCGCGCCATCGTGTTCCTCCGTGGACAAGGCGCGCAGATGCGGCAGCGCCGCCTTTTGCGTCTCGCGCACGTAAGCGAGGAGCGCGCCGGCGGCGGCGATCGCCAGCGATTTTTCCGCGCAACCGAAGCCCGCCAAGTCGCGGGTGCCGAACTGCTCCGTCAGAGCCCGCGTGGCCGAGTCGGTGTCGAAGTGCCAGGGTGGCCGGCTGCGCCAAGGACGATCCGTCGTGTGCTTCCCTAGCGGCAGGGAGCCGTCGGGAATCAGCATCTCCGCCGGCCGCAGCCGTTCGATCTCGGCCTCGAGGGCATCCGCACCGTCGAGCTCCATGACGGTGAAGCGTCCTGCCGACAGATCCAGCCAGGCGAGACCGGCTCGCCCCTTCGCCGTGCAAACGCTGGCCAGCACGTTGTCGCGCCGCTCCTCGAGCAACGCCTCGTCGGTGATGGTGCCCGGCGTGACGATGCGCACGACCTCGCGCTCCATCGGTCCTTTGGTCTTGCCGGGATCGCCGCGCTGTTCGCAGATCGCCACCGATTCGCCCTTGCGCACCAGCCGTGCAAGGTACGCCTCGACCGAAACGGCCGGCACGCCCGCCATCGGGATGGGGGCGCCCGCCGATGCGCCGCGTTGGGTGAGTGCGATGTCGAGCAACTGCGAGGCGCGCCGCGCATCGTCGTAGAACATCTCGTAGAAATCGCCCATGCGATAGAACAGCAGCACGTTCGGATGCTGCGCCTTGATGCGCAAATACTGCTGCATCATGGGGGTGTGATCCTGAAGCTCGGTGCCTTGGGCAGGGTCTCGAAGGGTCGGCTCGGTGCTCATCTCAGGCATTTTCCACATCGGGAGCACCGACCGCACGCGGAATCGTGTCGGGGGCGCAATTGACTGCCGCGTGCTTTCTTGCTATCCGCGCTGGGGCAGATGCTCGCACAAAATTGAAGGATAACGATGGCAACGACGGATCGGGTCTTGTTCGGTCTCGCAAATAGGGTCGGAAGGCGGCTGGTCGGGCAAGGGCGTCGGGTGACGACTGCCGAGTCGTGCACGGGCGGATGGATCGCCAAGGCACTCACCGATGTGGCGGGCAGCTCGCAATGGTTCGGGGAGGGGTTCGTCACCTACAGCAACGAGGCGAAAGCACGTAGCCTTAAGGTCTCCCGCTCGGCTCTCGAGCGACACGGGGCGGTCAGCAAAGCTGTGGCCATCGCCATGGCCGAAGGGGCGTTGCGTCGAGCCGGCGCGGACCTATCGGTGGCCGTCACCGGAATCGCGGGTCCCGATGGTGCAGTGCCCGGTAAACCGGTGGGAACGGTCTGGTTCAGCTGGGCGGAGCGGCGAGGTGCCCGCGTCCACGTCACGGTGGAGCGCAGGAATTTTCGCGGCGATCGCGAGGCGGTACGGCGCAAGACCGTCGAGGCGGCGCTGCGCGGCTTGCTCCGCCGCTAGGTGACGCGTGCGCCTATTCTTCGCGGCGTTCCCCGACTTGGA
Organism: Steroidobacteraceae bacterium; assembly: GCA_050012215.1. Lineage (GTDB taxonomy): Bacteria > Pseudomonadota > Gammaproteobacteria > Steroidobacterales > Steroidobacteraceae > Bog-1198. Next base: position 17,769 of record JBEKHO010000047.1, on the reverse strand, counting down.
CACGTGCCGCAAGATTGCGGCGGCGGCGCGCACGCTCGATCTTCCGGGAGCACCGAGGTATCTGCCACCCGACAATTATCACGTGACGCTCCTATTCCTCGGCGAGGTTTCCGATGCCGAGGTTCAATCGATTCGCGAAATCGGCGAGGCTCAGCGAGTCGAGTGCAGCTCGCTGCGATTCGATCGCTGGGAATACTGGAAAGACGCGGGCGCCGTTGTCGCATCGAGCTCCGATCGCCCACAATCGCTGCTGAATTTGCGGGCGACGCTTGCCGCCAGGCTGGCGCAACACGGCGTCAGCTTCGATGACAAACCGCTGCGCCCGCATATAACTGTTGCGAGAAAGATCGCGCAAGCTCCTGTGTTGCAAGCATTGTCCGAATTCAGCTGTGAGGTGCGCGCCTTCAGCCTGGTCTCGTCGGTCACGGCGTCCAGCGGATCGGTTTATACAGTGGTCGGAACTTGGCCACTACTGGATACGGCGTAGCGCCGCTGAAAATAGTTGCCGGTGGTGCGCGAAACTCGCCGGTTTCGGTGCATATGAGATGAGCGCGCGGCGTCGAATGTGAAATAATAGCGCCACACGTTGTCGAGGAATCCCTATGGAAGAGAATCGCAAGAAGGCTCTCGCGGCTGCGCTGAGCCAGATCGAAAAGCAATTCGGAAAAGGCTCCGTCATGCGCCTCGGCGAGGCGGGTGCCACGTACGAAGTGGACTCTATCCCGACGGGATCGCTGGGGCTGGACATCGCCCTTGGAGTCGGCGGCATTCCGAAGGGCCGGGTGATCGAGATCTTCGGACCCGAGTCCTCGGGCAAAACCACGCTCACGCTGTCGATAATTGCCTCCGCGCAGAGGCATGGCGGCACGGCGGCGTTCGTGGACGCGGAGCATGCGCTCGACCCCGTGTATGCGGAGAAGCTCGGCGTCAAGGTCAACGATCTTCTGGTGTCCCAGCCCGACACGGGCGAACAGGCGCTCGAAATCACCGACATGCTGGTGCGTTCGGGCGCGGTGGACGTGGTGGTGGTCGATTCGGTGGCGGCACTCACGCCCAAGGCCGAAATCGAAGGAGAGATGGGCGACCAGCACATGGGCTTGCAGGCCCGGCTCATGTCGCAGGCGCTGCGCAAGCTGACCGGCAACATCAAGCGCTCCAACACCATCGTGATCTTCATCAACCAGATCCGCATGAAGATCGGGGTCATGTTCGGCAACCCGGAGACCACGACCGGCGGTAATGCGCTCAAGTTCTACTCGTCCGTGCGTATGGATATCCGGCGGATCGGCGCCATCAAGAGCGGCGAAGAGGTCGTCGGCTCCATGACGCGTGTCAAGGTCGTCAAGAACAAGGTGGCGCCCCCGTTTCGGGAGACCGAGTTCGAGATCATGTACGGCACCGGCATCTCGAGGGAAGGCGAAATCATCGAGCTTGGCGTGCTGCACAATATGGTGGAGAAATCCGGTTCCTGGTACAGCTACAAGGGCGAGCGCATCGGCCAGGGCAAGGACAATGCCCGCACCTTCCTGCAGCAACATCCGGAAGTTGCCAAGGATATCGAGGATCAAATTCGCGCCAAGTTGATTCCGGAAAAGGCGACCATGAATCGCGGTGGCGACGCCAAAGAGGCCTGATATCCTCGGTCGCCCCGGGGTCGACCCGCTCGATGCGCGAGCCGCACGGGTCGCGGCGTTGGATGCGTTGGCCCGACGCGATCACGCCTCCACCGAATTGCGCCAAAAGCTGAGCGACAAGGGGTACGATGGGCTCGTCGTCGATGAGCTCATCGAGCATCTCTTTGCCGAGAAATTGCTCGACGATCAGCGCTATTTGCAGAACTTCGTGGCTTATCACGCCGCCCGCGGCCAGGGGCCCAATCGCGTCCGCGCCGATTTGCGCAAGCGCGGGCTCAAAACGCCGGACGCGGAAGCGGCCCTGGAAGCCTATCCGGACTGGCTCACGCACCTCAAAAGGGCGCGGCAAAAGAAGTTTGGAACTTCGCTGCCGACCCTTTACGCTGACCGGCAGCGCCAGGCGAGATTCCTGGCGTACCGGGGCTTCACCGGCGCCCAGATCCGGGCGGCTTTGGGATTCGACACCGATTTGGAAGCGGACACGACAGAAGAACCATGAAACGCGACAAGTTGAGGATGATGACGAGCACGGAGATCCGTGCGAGCTTTTTGGAATTTTTCCGCAAGAACGGTCACGCGGTGGTGCCGTCGAGTTCGCTCGTGCCCGGCAATGACCCGACCTTGCTGTTCACCAATGCGGGCATGGTGCAATTCAAAGACCTGTTTCTGGGCAAGGAAACCCGCGACTATTCGCGCGCCGCGAGCGCCCAACGCTGCGTGCGTGCGGGTGGCAAGCACAACGACCTCGAGAACGTCGGCTATACGTCGCGCCATCACACGTTCTTCGAGATGCTCGGCAATTTCAGCTTCGGCGACTACTTCAAGCGCGAGGCGATTCATTTCGCTTGGAATTTCATCACGGGAACCCTCGGCATACCGAAGGATCGCCTGTGGGTGACGGTCTACACCGAGGACGACGAGGCCGCGCGGATCTGGACGGAAGAGATCGGCATCGGCCCCAACCGCTGCACGCGCATGGGCGAAAAGTCGAACTTCTGGTCGATGGGCGAAACGGGGCCGTGCGGCCCCTGCACCGAGATTTTCTACGATCACGGCCCGGAGATCGCCGGGGGTCCACCCGGCTCGCCGGACGAGGATGGCGACCGCTACGTGGAGATCTGGAATCTGGTGTTCATGCAGTACGACCGCTCGCCGGAAGGCGTCCTGACGCCGCTCCCCAAACCTTCCGTCGACACGGGGATGGGACTGGAGCGCGTCGCGGCGGTGATGCAGGGCGTCCACAGCAACTACGACATCGACCTCTTTCGCTCGCTGATTCGCGCTGCCGCCGAAGTCACCGGCGCGACGGATCTCGAATCGTCGAGCCTGCGCGTGATTGCCGACCACATCCGTGCGTGCGCGTTCCTGATCATCGACGGGGTCGTGCCCTCGAACGAGGGCCGTGGCTATGTCCTGCGGCGCATCATCCGCCGCGCCATCCGCCATGGCTACAAACTCGGCCAGACTCAGCCCTTCTTTCACAAACTCGTGCCCGCGTTGGTGCGCGAGATGGGCTCCTATTATTCGGAGCTGGTGAGCGGCGAGGCGCAGGCCACAAAAGTTCTGGCACAGGAGGAGACGCGTTTCGCCGAGACCCTGGAAACCGGCATGGCCCTCCTCGATGCAGCCACCGCGGAGCTCACTTCGTCGGTCATCCCGGGAGAGACGGTTTTCCGTCTTTACGATACCTACGGATTTCCGCTCGATCTCACCGCCGATGTCGCGCGTGAACGCGGGCTCACCATCGATCAGGCAGGCTTCGATGCAGCGATGGCCGCCCAACGGGGCCGCGCCCGCGCTGCGAGCAAGTTCGGGGCGGACTTGCGTGAATCGGTGAAACTTTCCGGCAAGACCAATTTCTCCGGATATGATCGATTGGCAGCCTCCGGCCGCGTCACGGCGCTGGTGTTCGACGGTGCGCTGGTGGATGTCATGCACGTCGGCCAGGAAGGGCAGGTGGTGCTGGACCATACCCCGTTCTACGCGGAAAGCGGCGGTCAGATCGGGGATACGGGCACGCTGGTCGGGCGGTCCGCGCAATTTCGCGTGCGCGATACTCAAAAGCTCGGCGCTTCTTTCGGGCACGTCGGTGTGTTGGAATCGGGAGAGCTCCGGGTCGGAGACGAAGTCGAGGCAGAGGTCGATGCGGAGCGCCGTACGGCTATCGCCCTCAATCATTCCGCGACTCACTTGCTCCACGCGGCGCTGCGACGGGTGCTCGGCAAACATGTGCAGCAGAAGGGCTCGCTCGTCGCCGCTGACCGGTTGCGTTTCGACTTCTCCCATTCGGGGCCGGTCACTCCCGAGGAGCAACAGCACATCGAAGCCCTCGTGAATACCGAGATCCGCCGCAATGCACCCGCGGACACCCGCATCATGGCGCTGGACGACGCCGTGGCTTCGGGAGCGATGTCGTTGTTCGGAGAGAAGTACGAAAGTGACGTACGCGTGCTTACGTTCGGAGATTTCTCGATGGAACTCTGCGGCGGAACCCACGTCGAAAGAACCGGCGACATCGGGTTTTTCAAGATTGTCGGCGAATCGGGCGTGGCGGCCGGTGTCCGTCGAATCGAGGCGATTACCGGTCAGGCAGCATACGACTGGGTGGTGCGAATCGACCGCGTGCTGCGCGACATCGCGGGCTTGGTGCGGGGCAGTCGCGAAGACGCGGACGAGAAGGTCCGCGAACTCGTCGAGCGCTCGAAGCGGCTGGAAAAGGAGCTGCAGCAGATTAAGTCAAAACTCGCCATTGGCCAGGGCGGTGACATATCCGCCAAGGCGATGGCGGTCGGGGCCGTTAAGGTTCTGGCTGCACAAATCGAGGGTGCGGATGCTAAGGCGCTGCGGGACTCCATCGACCAGCTCAAGCAGAAGCTCGGATCCTCGGTGATCGTGCTCGCGACGGTCCAAGACGGTAAGGTGGTGCTCGTGGCGGGTGTTTCCGCAGATTTGGTGGCGCAATTGAAGGCGGGTGACATTGTCGGCGCGGTTGCCGCCCAGATCGGCGGGCGCGGCGGCGGCCGCGCGGATTTCGCGCAGGCCGGCGGCACTCAGCCCGAGAAACTCACCGCGGCGCTCGCGAGCGTCGAGTCGTTGGTGAGGAATCGGCTTGCTAATTGAACAGTTCATTAATTCGGGTGGCAAGAACCAAGCATAGCGTTTAGGATTGCCCACTTACCCGCGGCGACATTTGCCGCTTGGAAATTGGCACCGGGCGTTCGAATCCCTGCATGCCTGGCCGCGATTCGGTTCCGACTCCGGTCCATCGCGCTTGAGGTTGCCCAAGGAAGATGAGGAGCACGCTTTTATGTTGATATTGACGCGACGCGTTGGCGAAACGGTGATGATCGGTAACGACGTAACAGTCACAGTGCTGGGAGTCAAAGGCAACCAGGTACGCATCGGGGTCAATGCCCCGAAAGATGTGGCTGTCCACCGCGAGGAAATCTACGAGCGCATCAAGCGGGAAGAGGACCAGGAAGGTCGCGCCCCCAGTATGGACACGAAAGTCGTCGACGACGCCTGAAAAACAAGCAGTTAGCGTTTCACGGCTTTACCTGGACTGCTCGACGCGGGTATCATCCGGCGCTCCTTGGGTAATGGGCTTCTCGCCACTATCCGGAGAGGTGGCCGAGTGGTCGAAGGCGCGCCCCTGCTAAGGGCGTATGGGTCAAAAGCCCATCGAGGGTTCGAATCCCTCCCTCTCCGCCAGTAGCTTAGAATGCGCCAGCCGGTAAAGGCTGCGCACATCTTGCTGTAGGATTCGATCGGTTGAAGGAGGGAAACGCCGGCGCGTTAGCGACGGCGGTCCCGAAGCGGAGCGAAGGGACGAGGCGCGCAGCGCCGAGCAATCCCTCCCGCTCCGCCAGGATATGTCGTTTTTGATGTAAGCGCCCGTAGCTCAGTTGGATAGAGCGCCTGGCTACGAACCAGGAGGCCGGGAGTTCGAATCTCTCCGGGCGCACCAATTAGACGGATTACCTAGGGTACATACCGCGACTCATCCGCAGTTCCAGGAAGGATTTTGAACGCGGATACCCGACCCAAACCGAATGATCATGAACGCTACTTCTCGCGCAGCGCCAGGATTCCATCTCCGCTGTACTCCGTATCGAACCCTGCCTGCTGCAGCCGGCGGCTCACTTCGCGCTGCAGGTCGCGGCCTCGACTCTGCTTGTTGGGCGTGCCGACGTAGTGAAACAGCTTGCCGCGTCCCTTGAGGACACGCGCGAGCTGCTCGTAGAATTCCTGAGAGTAAAGCTCTCCCGCGATACCAAAGCGCGGCGGATCGTGCAGGATGGCATCGAACGACGCGGCCGGGAAATCGCGGATGGCCACCGTGATATCCGCCTGGACGAGCGTTAGTGCGCCGCGCTGCTCGTGCGACCAGGGACTATCGGGCGACCAGGGATTATGCTTTCGCAGCCAGAGCACGTCCGGGTTCCTCTCGAACGAGTGCACGCGCGCCGCACCACCTCGCAGGCACCATGCGGCGAAATATCCGAGGCCCGCGCAGGTATCGAGAATCACTTTCCCGCGCGGCTTGATCAGCGCGACCTTGTGCCTGGCATCTTCGTAGGGCGAGACGCGAGCGGTCGGCAGCATCTTGATGCCGTCGATCTCGAATGTCGGTGGTCCCCAGGGCGTCGGTACCAGTTTGATGAGTGCATTGCCGTAACGCGATATGGGCTCGAAGCTGGTGCCGGTCCAGTGATAGACGCTTCGATCCTTGCAAGCCGCGATGTATGGGAACCGTTGTTGATTCCAGTTCCATGTGAGCGGCTCGATATCGACGCGGGTCGAGGACAGTCCGAGATCGAGCGAGCATTCCAGGCTGCTCGTGACCGCGTCACGAGCAGCAATCAGCGCTTCGTTCACCGGCAACGTCAATAGCGGAGAGGGCGCGCCGTCCTCGGCGCCCTCGCTCATAGCGCGGCTATCTCCGGCTCGCTCAGCAGGCGCCAGTGCCCTTTTTGCAGTTCGCCGAGGGCGAGCCTGCCGATCGCCACGCGCACCAGACGCAGGACGGAAACATCACAAGCTTCGAGGACGCGGCGTATCTGCCGGTTGCGTCCCTCATCGAGTATGACTTCCAACCAGGCGTTCTTGAGACCCGAACGTATGCAATGCACGGACTTGAAACGCAGCCAATCTCCCTCGACGGACGCACCGCTCGCCAGCTTGGTCAGCAGGGCCTCGTCAGGCACCCGGTCGATCTGCACGTGGTAGGTTTTATCAGGTCCGGTCGCGGGGTTCGTAAGCTGTGCCGCCCAGGCGGAATCATTGGTGAACAGCAAGAGTCCCTCGCTGGCCTTGTCGAGCCGCCCCACCGGTGCGAGCCAGGGAAGCGGTGCGTCCGCAAGGCACTGGTACACGGTCGCGCGTCCCTGTTCATCCTCGCGCGTCGTGACGAGACCGCGCGGCTTGTTCAACATCAGCACCACGCGCGCCGTCGCCGAAATGTCGCGCTCGTCCACGCTGATGCGATCCCGGCCCTGCAAGACGGGAAAGTCGGGGTCCCGGACCGGTTGGTCATTGACGCGTACGCGCCCTTCATGCACCCATTTCGCCGCCAGAGAGCGCGACGCCATGCCGAGCTTCGAGATGACGCGCGCAACGCCGTGACGTGAGGCCCGCGCGGCGTTTCTGTCGGGTTTAGGCGGCATCTCGCTAGCATACAGATTCACGACTCAGCAATTCCCAGTCGCCGCGTGTGGCTGCCGGGGCGCCTACATCCATCATTTGATGAATCAAGAACTTGCAGCTCATTGGGGCACCTCAATTCACCGATGACTGGCGCTCGATGCGACCGGCGACGCAGGACAGTATCTCCGGCGCCAGATCTCTGCTGGATGCTTTGGCTGATGCCCATTATCTTACCTGCCGGAACGGACGGGAGTTGGCATCCACTCTACGAGCCATACATTGGAAAGGTCGACGTCTGGGCATTGCGCTACGACTCGTTTGCGCGTCCTTGCGAGATCGTCTTCCGGCGTGCGTTCATCTTTCTTTTCCATCATCGACAGTCTGTCGCGATCTTGCATGCACCCGGGCGAGCGGACGAGGTGCAGCTGCTTCGCTTCAGACTCGTCGCGCAGCCTACGTTTGGGCTTCGCACTACACGATTCGGCGACGATTGCCTTTAGGCGAGCTACCTCTGCCGGCCGGTCCGCGTCAGCTAAATATTGACGTCCCTGACTTCCCGTAAGCTTGTATATCGGCGCGACCGTCCGAAGCGCCTCCAACTGTTCAAGCGCCTCCACGCACACAGAGGCAGGCGTTTGATCGGCCAGAACCGCATGCGGGAGCAACGCCAGTCCCAATAACAAAAACGCCGTGGGGTTCATTTGATATGCCCGTCCCAATAGACGTGAATACAGCCAACTTTATCACTCCTCGCATTGCGGGGACCGGATTGGAGTCAAACCGCTTTTTCATTCAAAGCACGATTCTGACTGTGCGATTCCTTCATATGTTCTGGTTGGCGGTTTTGTGAATTGACATCGTCAGGTGGGCACTTATCATCGGCCGAGGCCATGTACGTTTCGCGACGTACCTGGGCTGGGATCTTCCAATATTGGAAATTAGACCGACGCAAGGGGGGCCGCAACGTGCCACGCAGACTCCATATCGGTGGGCAAGTCAGAACTCCGGGATGGGAAGTACTCGATGCCAATCCGGGGCCATGTGTCGACCACGTGGGCAATGCTTCCGATCTCACCAGCTTCGCAGAGAATTCATTTGACCAAATCTACGCATCGCACGTCCTAGAGCACTTCGATTACCAGAATGACCAACTCGTAGATACGCTGAAGCAGTGGTGGCGAGTGTTGTCGCCGGCAGGAGCGCTGTGCGTCAGCGTGCCTGATCTTGAAGTTCTTGCGCGTCTATTCATCGATCGGTCGCTGCTATCGATGCAAGAACGGTTTCTCGTCATGCGTATGATTTTCGGCGGCCACATGGACAAGTACGATTATCACCTCGTCGGGCTGAACGAGGAATTCCTGACTTATTACCTCGAGATTTCAGGATTCTCGAATATACGCAGAGTTACCGACTTCGGACTTTTCCAGGACACGAGCCGCACCCAGGTTAAGGGAATTTCGATCAGTTTGAACATGATCGCGGTCAAAGCGCCGTCGTCTTGAGCAGCCGCATTTAAGCTACGCGGCATTGTTCCCGGTCAAGCCAAAGTGACGCGTTTAGGTCGGATTTTGCTTTGTGGCCGACCATTACTGTTGTGTTGTTAACGTGCGGCAAGCTCTGCGCGGCACAATCACATCTTCAGGCGATCCATCCAGCTCAACAGCTCGTGCTCATCTTCGTTCCCGGCGGCGAGGGTTTGGCGCAACGCGGGATGCGACTCGGGCCGATGCTGGTTGAGCTTCAACTTGCATTGCAACTCGGTAATCTCCAGTTCGAATCCTACGATCATCGCCATCATTTTTGAGTGATAGTCCTCGCTCAACGAGCGCCACTGCGCGAGGTAGGAGGCTTCGTTGTCATCGATCAGCTTATCCAGCATCTGATCCATCTCGGCACGCTCGTTCAGCAATCGCACGCGCACTCGGCATTGGACCGCCAGATAATTCCAAGTCGGCACCCGCATGGTGTCGGGATACACGGTGGGCGACATGTACGCATGCGGTCCGAGATAGCTCACGAGAGCCGTTCCTCGGTTCTGGAGATATTTCCAGTGAGGATTGGCTCGCGCCACATGCCCCAGCAAGGAGGGCCAAGGCTTGCCGTCGCGTTCTCCCACGTCCACATGTAGTGGCAGGTACGTGACGAAAGGCTGCGCATTGTCGTCGTTGCAGATCAGGGTCGCGAAAGAATGCTTGCGCATCAGATCCATGGCTGCGGCAACATCATCGCTTTTGAACTGTGTTGGTACGTACATGAAAAACACTCAGTATCGGTAATCCAGTTCCACTCCGACGGTGCGGGGCTGGTTGGTCGCCACGCGATTGTAGGCTGCATTGGTCAAGCCGAGCTCGGCGACGTTTTCCAAGTACGCGTGCTTGTCCGTCAAATTGTTGACGAAGAAAGTCGCGCTCCAGCCGAGCGTCGCCTTGATGCCAAGGCGAAAGTTCGCCAGGTTATAGGCGGGCAACGGAGAATCGGTCTGGTTGATGAGCCCAAAAGCGGAGCCGTTGCCCACGCGGCTACCGATGTACGAATCATCGACCCGAGAAACCAACTGGTAGTTGGAGCCGAGGGGCACGTGGTAATCGAGGCTTACGGTAGCGGTGACCTCCGGTACGTCCGGCAGGCGCTGGCCGGCGAAGAAGCCATGCTCGGTTTCAGCGAGTTTCGCATGCGTGTAGCCCGCACTCGTCGAGAAAACCAGGCTTTGAGTCACGACCGTCTGGACTTCCACTTCGCCGCCGTAGATGTGCGCGGTATTCACGTTGTCGAACAGCGGATAACCCTCGGGCAACTGCTCGAGCTGGATGTTTTTCCAATCCTCGTAGTAGACGCTGGAATTCACGCGCAAGCGGTTGTCGAAGAACTTTGCCTTCTCGCCGATTTCGTAGCTCCAGACGGTATCCGGTCCATAGCTGCTGGGCGCGATGCCGTTCGTGTAGCCGAGCGCGATGAGCGCCGCCCGCATCCCCGGTGCAATCGGGCTCGGTCCGCTCGAGGGCAACGGCTGATTGCCGCCACCGGGGCGGAATCCCTTGGCTACCGAAACATACACCATCGCGTTGTCGGTGAGGTCGTACGAGATGTTGGCCGCCGGGTTGACGCCGGAGTTCTTTTGCACCACGTGCTGCGTGACGGCCGCGTCATTCCCCGTGGATGAGCCGAATCCGGAGAAAATCATGTCGAGCTGGCTGTCGTAGTGGTAGTAGCGCAAACCACCCGTTACGTGCAATTGGTCGGTCACCGAATAGGTCAGGTTGCCGAACAGTGCATCCTGCTTGATCACCGTCGGCTGATCAAGGGTGAATATATTGGTCGTCGGAGAGTTGAAGGCCACGGGGTGCGGAATGTTCTGGAAGAGCTTCCATGCGGACTCGAACCGGCTGAAGTATCCCCCGCCGACCCACTTCCAGGGACCCTCGCTGGTCGAGGCGACGCGCAATTCCTCGCTGTACTGATCAGAGGGGTCGACCTCGAGCGCGTAGATCGGTCCCGTGCCGTCGGGTCCGTAGTAGGAGCTCGAGGTCGTGGTGACACAAAACCCACCGGGGCACCCCGGCGTGTTTTCGCTGTTGTCTTGAATCATGTCCGATTGTCGGTGCCAGTAGGAGGTCGCCGAGGTCAGGTCGAAGCCGTCGAAGCGGTAATTGACGTTGAGCGCATCGATGGTAACCGTGTCCGAATAAGGCTCGGCGATGTCGAAGGGCTGATAATGCGCGAGCGTGCCCGGAACACTGTCGTAGTCGCTGGGTCCGTCCTGATTGATCAGCTGCCAGAAGACGGACGGCGTGATGGTCAGCCGGTCCGTCGGTTTCCAGGTAACGGCGACTCGCCCCCCCTGCATCGTCTCGGCGTTGCTGCCCTTGTAGTCGGCAATAACGGGCGATGCCAGCACGTTGCCGCGCGTATCGCCGGTATTTACCGTGGTGGTCGCGGGCGGGAAGTCACCGGCGACGATGCGATCGATCCAGCCGCTCGTCGAAGCGTAGGATCCGACTATGCGCACCGCCAAAACATTGTCGATGATGGGCAGGTTGACCATCGCGTTCTCGCCATGGTTGAACCCGCCGCCGTCGGTACCGGACAGTATCACTTGGGCGCTACCCTGGTACTGCGTGAGGTTAGGTTGGTTGGAGACGAGCCTGATCGTACCGCCCATGGACGATGAGCCATAGAGAGTTCCCTGGGGCCCGCGCAGCACTTCGACGCGATTCAAATCATACAAGCTGGGATCGATCACGACCTTGCCGTTTTGTGCCGCCGCCGGCGCCGTCAGGGGCACATCATCCAAATAGAAGCCGACCGTGGGAGAGTTACCGCCGCTGGAGGACATTCCGCGCATCTCGAATTCGGTCTGTCCCGGACCCTCGGTCTTCATTGAAACGCCTGGCGTCTCGGCAGCCAGGGCGCTGAATTCTGTGATGCCTCGCTCCTGCAGATCGCGGCCACTCACTGCCGTGATGCTGATGGGAGTTTTATCGGCTGTCGTTTCGCGCTTTTCCGCGGTGACCACGATCTCCTCGAGCTGGGCAGCGGCGGGCTGCTCGGCAGTTGGTTCGCTCTGTTGCGCGTTTGCCGCGCTGATCGCGATGGAGGCGAGCGCTGCCGCCCGGGCGATCCAACGCGATCGAGTGAATCCCTGAATCATTTCCCTTCTCCCAATAGTTAGTATCGAGCTCTCAAGCGCGCCCGGACATCAAGCATACGCTTGAATTGCCGAAGGTTCCGATGCTCAAACCTCGGGGGGCGACTGACGCCAAGGCTACCACTATGGTAAGAGGTAACCTGCTGGATTGGGACGGTGCCCCAAGGCGGTGCGCGCGCCAGCGCCATTGTTGTTTTGCAGCCAAAGATGGTGCGGTCACGTCCGATGTGCGTTGAGATGTACGCTGAATTTTTTGCGGTCGCTCTAGGAGTCCTCGAGACTCGCCCGAATCCCCGCATCGAGATCCCGGTATTCGAGCGTGACGCCGAGTTCGCTGAGCATGCGACGGTTGTCGACGCGCCGTGACTCCGCAAGGAAGGAGCGGGCGGATGCTGACAGTTCCCGCATGGCGTCGGCGCGGCTGACGAGCGGCGGTGGCGGCAATCGCGCGACGCGCGCGACGCGCTGGAGAAACTCCGTGGCACTCTCCTCGCTGCCGTCCGTCACGTTGAAGATCCGCCGATCGGCCGCCTCCGCCCGCCCTGCGGCGACGCACGCCGTCACCAGATCGGTCACCTGGATCCGGTTGCCGGGCGCCGCCTCGTGCGCCACGATCGCGGGAACGCCGCGACGCAGCCGGTCGAGCGGCAGCCGACCGGGTCCGTAGATGCCGGGCAATCTGAGCACGCACCAGGACACTCCGCGTGAGTCGCCCCACGCGCGTACCGCATTCTCCGCCGTCAGCCGCCGCACGGCGCGCTCCGTGAGCGGAGCGGGCGGCGTGTCCTCGTCGACCCGGCCGCCGCCGTGGTCGCCGTATACGCCGGTGGTGCTCAGATAGACGAGCCGCTGCGGTGTGCCCGCGACTGCGTCCAAAAAACGCGCGAGCCGCGGATCGCCGAGCTCGAGCGCAGGCGGTACCGAGTAGTACAGCAACTCCCCGCTCAAATCGATGGAATCAATCGCCCCATCCAGGTCGAGTGCCAGCGCTTCGACTCCGACGGCGGCGATTTGCCGCAGGCTGTCGGGTTGCGTCGCGAACCCGCGTACGTGGGCTCCCGCTTGCAGGAACCGCCTGGCCAAGCGCCGGCCCGTATACCCGCACCCGACGATGGACACGGATTGCACCACGAGCGTCACGTCGAAGCGACGGTCGAGCCTTGGATCATATCCAGCCTTGAAGCTGTTTCTGGGCGATGTCCGCCAACATTCGAGCGTGCCCATCGCCGTCGTTCAGGGCGGGCACGAGCGTCAGCCGTTCGCCGCCCATCTCGCGGAACTTGTCCCGATACTCCATCGCCACCTCTTCCAGCGTTTCGAGGCAGTCCACGGCGAACGACGGCGATACGACGGATACCTTGCGTATGCCGCGCGCGGACAGCTCCTTGAGCGTGTCTTCGGTGTAGGGTTGGAGCCAGACCACCGACCCGAACCGCGATTGATAGCAATGCGAATACTCGGCCTCGGCGAGTCCCAGGCGGGAGACCACCAGCCGGGTGGTTGCTTCGGACTGCGCCTGATAAGGATCGCCTTCGGTGACGTAGACGGCGGGGATTCCGTGATAAGAAAAAAGCAGGTGCGAACGCTCGCCCACCTCGGCCCAATGCTGGCGGATGCTTTCCGTCAGCGAATCGATATAGCCGGGATCGTCGTGATAGCTGCCCACGAACCGCATCTCGGGCTGCCACGGGTTGCGCAACAAGGCGAGGCCGGTGCGGTCGAACACCGAACCCGTCGTCGACGAGCAATATTGCGGATATAGCGGCAGCACCAGCAGCTTTTTGACGTTCTGCCGGACGAGCGCCTCGAGCGCGTTCGCGAGACTGGGCTTTCCGTAGGTCATGCCGAGACCGACCCGCAGCCGGTCGCCGAAGCGCGCTTGCAGCTCGACCTCCAACTTCTCGGCAAGACGCTTCGAATAAACCGCGAGCGGCGAGCCGCCGAACATCCACACTTTGCGGTAATTGCGCGCCGTTCTGATGGGGCGAAAAGGCAGCACGATGCCATAGAGTACCGGCAGCCAGACCAGCCGGGAGGTGTCGATGACCCGCCGATCGCTCAAGAACTCGCGCAGGTAGCGCTGTACCGCGAAATAGGAAGGCGAGGCCGGCGTTCCCAGATTGACGACCAACACGCCGATTCGCCCGGGTGTCGAAGTCGGCGCCGGCGCCATCGAGACTTCAGAAAGCATTCGCGCAGTATACCGCCTGTCAGCCGAAATCCACCTGGCCCAACCAGGCTGGTTTGATATAGTTTGCCTAACTGGCACGGCACATGGCGGCCACCCATGACCCAAAACCAATTGAGCAAGGCGCGAATTGAGACCCGACGATAAGTGCCTCGAGATGAGTGCGGTGGAGGCACTGCGTTTGGCGAGCTGGGCTGCCCATCAGCGGCTCGAGAAGCGGCTCGACGTGAAGAAGCGGTTCACCGATCCGGATGCCTATCGCTCGCACCTCGAGAAGATGTGGGGTTTTTGTGCTGCGTTGGAAGGCGGACTTGGGCAGCACGTGTTTGGCGCTGCGCTGCCGAATTACGATCGGCGCCGCAAGCTCCCGCTGATCACCCGCGATTTGATCGCGCTCGGTGCCGACGCCGACTCTGTCGCGCGGCTGCCTCGTTGCGATGCCGTGCCGGCTTGTCGGGAACCGGCGGCGGCGTTCGGTTGTGTGTATGTGCTCGAGGGCGCGACTCTCGGCGGTCGCACACTGCTGCCGCTGGTGCAGCGCCAGCTTGGGTTTACCGGGGAGCACGGCGCAGCCTTCCTCGCGAGCTACGGAGAGAATGTCGCACCCATGTGGAGCGAATTTCGCGCGGTGCTCGATGCCTGGTGCGAGACCCCGGAGCGCTGCGCGCGCGCAACGCAAAGCGCCGTGGACACGTTCAAGTTCCTGGAGCGGTGGCTCTGCGGGGATCCACGCTGAATCGTTCGGGATCGCGCTACTGCGCCTCGATGATCGCGAGAAGCTTCAAGTTGCGCGGATCCATGACCGCGAGCAGCGAGCTACCTCTGCCCGTGAGGGCGATGCCATTGGCCTGATCGGTGGGCAGTCCGGCCGCCTGCATGCGCTGCTCGAGCAGGGCCTTCTGCTTCGCAATGAAGAACCTGATGTCGCTCACTTTTTGCAGCTGGGTGCGAAGCTCCGGCGTCCCCTCAGCCCAAGTCTTGTAGTACTGCGGATATCCGACGATGTCGTAGCCGCCCTGCATCACGCCCTGGAAGATCTTGTCCGCTAGCGCCGGGTCCGTGGGGAACGGCGCCCATATCCAGCGCGGCAAGCTGTACCAATGCGGAGCCAAGGCCAATTTTTGCTCGCGCGCGCTGCGCGCTGCCTCGGGGTCGATATCCGATGCCTGTACGACCTGCAAACAGTTCACCGAGAACGCGTAATACAAGGGGCGGCCGTGCCAGAGCGTGGCCGCTCCGTAGCCGAGCGCGGCCAATTGCACGGCCACGATGATGGCGATGTCCCGGGCGAGCTCGCGGCGCGGCTTGCGCGCGTTGGCGATGATCAAGGTGATCAATGGGCCGAGCACCACATCGACCCCCACCATCACCAAGATCACGTGAACCGCCTCCGTGAGGTGCCAGCCCGGCCAGTGGTACCAACCGAGGTACAGAGCGCCGAGCACCAGCGTGAGCGCGAGAGCGCTGCCCATGAGATGCGCTCCGAATGCTTTGAGCCTGAACTTCATCCATTCTCACCCGTAACTTGAATCGAGGTATTTTTCACACTCTGCGCGTCCGAGGAAAGGTATCCCGTCCGGCAGCGCGCAAAACTGCAAACAGGATCACACGGAACAGACAGGACGCATAGCACAAAGGCCCAATGCTACTATCCGCCGTCTGCATCATTGCGGCGGTGAGAACGTGATCACAGAGTCAGCTGCTTCGAACGTCCGGCCGCTGCGACGGATATTGGGGCTGGGGTTCGGTCTTGCCATGGTGTTCGGCGGGACGGTCGGCGTCGGCATCTTGCGCCTGCCCGGAACCCTCGCCGCCGCCCTCGGCAATCCGCATGCGATTCTATGGTTTTGGGTGTTGGGTGGTGTCTATGCGCTTCTCGGGGCCGTGTCCGTGTCCGAGCTCGCCGCGATGCTGCCGCAGGCCGGTGGGTTCTATGTGTATGCACGTCGTGCCTTCGGGAACGCGACGGGGTTCCTCGTCGGATGGGGCGATTGGTTCAACCAGACGGCCTCGCTCGCGTACGTATCGATGACGGCGACCGTGTTCCTGGGCACGCTGTGGCCGCCCGC
The DNA here is from genome assembly GCA_050012215.1 of Steroidobacteraceae bacterium. Taxonomy (GTDB): domain Bacteria; phylum Pseudomonadota; class Gammaproteobacteria; order Steroidobacterales; family Steroidobacteraceae; genus Bog-1198. The sequence goes on along the minus strand of JBEKHO010000047.1, from coordinate 1,587 downwards.
CGCGCAATATGCGAAATCGGGAGCCGTGCTGATCATTGCCGGACTCACCGCGCTGCACTGGGTCGGGCTTCGCATCGGCAGCGCGGTCACCCGTTTCATCAGCGTGACCATCGGTCTCATGATGCTGCTGTTGATCGCTGCTTGCTTCCATGCACCGTCCGCGCCTGCGGGAGCGCCGGTACCGATGAGCGCCGCCGGGTTGCCGCTTCTCTCCACGGCGATGGTGGCCGCGGTTGTGACGGCGCTGCGCGCCGTGCTGGTCACTTATGACGGCTGGTATTCGCCGATTTATCTCGCGGAGGAAAGTACCGATCCGACGCGCACATTGCCTAGGGCAATCATCGGTGGAACGCTGGTGCTGACGGTGCTCTACGTGTTGATCAACGCCGCCGTTCTGCGCGTATTGCCGCTTTCCGTGCTGGCGGGCTCCTCGCTGCCGGCAGCCGACGCGGCCCGAGTCGTGCTGCCGCGCGGCGGTGCGGAGCTGGTGACCGTGATATCACTGTTGACCGTGGTGAGCCTCGTCAACGCGGTGCTGCTGATGGCGCCACGGATTCTGCTCGCGATCGGCCGGGACGGACTTTTCACGGCCAAGGCCGCCGGCGTCAGCGCCGGCGGCACGCCGCGAGTCGCCTTGGCCGTCTCGAGCGCTGCGGCGATCGCATTGATTCTGACCGGTACCTTCGAACAGATCGTCGCGCTCGCCGCGGTTATCTTTCTGCTGACTTACATTGCGGTGTACGCGGCTGTTTTCGTGCTGCGCCGGCGGGAACCTGATTTGCCGCGGCCTTATCGGGCTTTGGGATATCCGTTCACGACCGGGATCGTGCTGTCGGGCTGCGTGTTGGTTTTGATCGCGGCGCTCGTGGAGGATCCGCGCTCCGGGGTGATCGCCGCGGTGCTGCTGGGTGCCTGCGCGCTGGTGCATGGCCGGGTCGCCCGCCGTAGGAAACGCATGGCGCCCATCGCGGACACGTCAATCGAAATCGGTCGGTAAAGTCGGCTCTTCCGCATGACGGAACATGCGGTGAATCTGTTCCGCGGTCGTGCGTCCGGTATCTGTTCCGCGGTCGTGCGTCCGGTGGACAGGGGCGGCAGATCGTCGTGCGCAAAAAAGGCTGCCTCGGTGGTCTCGATGCTGGGGGCGGCCTTGCCGCCGGTGAGCTCGCAGATGAAGAATAAATTGTAGATGGAATCGAGATGGCGAGGCCGATTGCGCTTGCGGAAGTCGAAGACGGCCGCAAGCTTGATGGCCCTTGCTTGGAAACCGGACTCCTCGAACACCTCCCGCACCACCGCTTCAGCGGGCGAGTCGGTCACGTCCGCCCAGCCTCCGGGCAGCGCCCATGAACCATCGCTCGCCTCCCGGACCAGAAGCACGCGGCCGTCGACGAATGCCGCCGCGCGCACGCCGACTTTCGGCGTCGCGTAGCCCATATCGTGTCGCATATAGTCGAGAAGGCCCGGGTCAGCCTTGCCGGCACCCATGGCGATCACCGCAGCGGCGAGCTCCTGAATCCGCTCGTAGCGTTGCCGGTCGAAAGGGTCGCGGCAGAACGTGAGACCGATCTGCGCGATGGATCTGAG
>JBEKHO010000046.1:0-35054 GCA_050012215.1 Steroidobacteraceae bacterium | reverse complement strand
TGTACGGTAACTCGATCGGCGAATAGACTGCGTGACGGCGGGACCTACCCAACCGCTTGCTGAATCTCGGCCCCCGGAAAACGTTACAGCTACCAGGTGTACGCCACCGACAGGGCCAAAGCACCGCCAGTCAGGGCCAGAGCTGCTGGGCCGTTCAATTTCTGTCGCTCGTGAGTGAATGGACTATCTCGGGCGCTGCCAAGCAGGCGATTAACGGCCAAATTGGCGTTAACGAGCCAGCGTTTGCTCAGGAAGCGCGTCGCGCTGAAGCCAAAGCCTGCCGCATTCATCCCGCCGTGCGCCTCGAACATCGGATATCCGGACGCCTTGGCCTGACTTTCGTCCACCCCAAACGTGGTTTGCATGTGCCTGTGATCCGCGAAGGTCACTGAGGGGCCGGCAAACATGACGAGTTTCTGCGAGCTTCCGGGCAGCGGTAAGTACGCCTCCAGGTCACCTACCCAGCCGTCAGCCCCTCCCACGATGCGACGCACATCCGCCCGCATGACCAAGGGGAACTGCTTCGAGACGACATATGACCCGAAGAGCTTGAACACGGGTGCCACTTCGATATTACCCAAACCTTTCAAATGATTGAGGTCGTCCGACTCGCGGCGCCCAAGGTCGTAGCCGGCGGCGGCACCGATCCGATAATTTTCCCCGTGAATGAAGTTGAGCCCGATTCCTTCGCCCACCGAGGCGAAATAGATATCGCGGTATCGAATGTCGATCACGGGTCCAGCCAGGGTGCGGTAGTTGCGCGCCCCTTCAAAAGCAGGTTCGGGTTCGGCCGCGATGCCGGTTTGCACGCGCCACTCAGGTAGATTCGGCTCGAACATCGGGATCAGCACGACGCCGGCGGAGTACTGCCATTCCTGCAGGGGCGACGGCGTCTGAGAAAACGCAGCCCGTGAGCCTATGACCATGGCAATGAGCAGCACGGCTGCTGCCGCAGCGCGAATGCGGCCGCCGCGTGTTGGCAAACTCAGCTGTGGCACTCGACAGCGGGGAAAGCGCACTTCCAAGCAGCGCAAGTGCGGACCGATATCCTAACAAGCTGACTAAGTGCGCTCATGCAACCCATTGTCCCTGGTGCAAAGATCAGGCCGAGAACCACTATGGGACTGCGCCACAGCGAATACGGTCGGCCGATCACAGCGACTCGTGTAGGATAATTCAGACGAACTTGGTGCTCCAAGCGACCCAAATCGTATTAGTTCGCTAAGACTGCAGCGGTTCGCTCAACCGTTCATGCCTCCATCAGCACCGTGCGTGTCCCAGTCGGCGGATTGTCCCTGACCAACTTGGCGAGCAGCGCCAGTTCCTGCGCTTTCGGATAGCCGCGTCGCCACACCAAGCCGATTCGGCGGCTGGCGTTGCGAGATTGCAGCGGCTGGATGACAAATGGGGGCTCCGGCCCCAGAGCTTCACGCGCCAGGGCAGGCAACAAGGTGCAGCCAAAACCGGCGGCAACCAGTTGGCAAATCGTCTCCAGGCTTACGGCGCGAAAATCGTCGTTTGAAGCCTCGTCCGCAGCAGTTCGCCCGCACGCCGCCAGCGCGTGACCGCGCAGACAATGTCCGTCTGCCAACAGCAGCATGGGCTCATCACGCAAATCCCCTTCCGTCACCATTTCCAAGTGGGCCAGCGGATGCCGCGGGGGACACGCAAACCAGAACGGCTCGTCAAACAGTGGAATCTCATCGAAATCCTCGCCATCCAATGGCAACGCCAGCAATGCAGCGTCAATTTGATAGCCGCGCAGCCGCTCTACGAGATGTCCGGTAAGATCTTCGTGGACCACCAGTTGCAACCGTTTATAGTGACCCTTAACGAGGGGCAATAATCGCGGCAGAAAATAGGGTGCCAGGGTTGGAATCACGCCTAAATTGAGTGGCCCCGTCAAAGGTCCATGCGGCGAGCGTGTCGATGCCACCAGGGCATCAACCTGTGAGACGATCCTGCGCGCCTTCTCAACAACGTCCTGACCTGTCGTGGTGAGCGAAAATGATTTGGCGCTGCGCTCTATCAGCGTGACACCGAGGTACTCTTCCAGCTTCTTGATCTGGGTGCTCAAGGTCGGTTGGGAGACGTGACAGTCTTCCGCAGCGCGCCCGAAATGCGCTCGATTCGCAAGCGCCACCAAATATCGCAGTTCATTGATTGTCATGGTGGACCGGTTCCCTCTTTCCGACAGCAGTCGCCGCAAGCCTCGCGTGGGCATTAAATACCCGGTGGTATCGAATGTTCAATCAATTCCATGGGTCGCTTGGGTGTTCGCAAGCGTAGGTGATTTACGGGGGGTATGCGGCGCGCTTCGCCGGTCTACCCTGGACTCTCCTGCAGCACGGTACGCAGGGCGTCCCAAGCCAGCAGCGCACACTGCACCCGGGATGGAAAGTCGCGGACGTCGGCAAAGGCGTGCAGTTCACCGAGTTCCGGATCGGGTTCAATCCCGCTCGTGCGGACCATCTGCTCGAACTTGCGCAGCAGCGCGCGGCCGCTCGCCGCATCTCTGCCCATCATGGCCTCGGTCATGAGTGACGCCGAGGCCTTGGCGATGGCGCAACTCACCCCCGCGAAGCCGATATCGCGGATTCCCCCACGCTCCAGGCGGACATAAACATCGATATGATCCCCGCATAGCGGGTTGTCGCCGCAGGCCCTGCGGTTCGCGTGCTGTGGAACACGAAAGTTGCGCGGTCGCTTGCAATGTTCCAATACGATCCGGTGGTACAGATCGTCCACGTCCCGGGTCATTGGAAGATCTCGTAAACGCGCCGCACGCCGTCCACGAACCGCTCCACCTCCTCCAAGGTGTTGTAGAAGGCGAAGGAAGCACGGGCGGTTCCACCGGACAGCCCGAAATGCTGCATGGCTGGCATCGCGCAATGATGCCCAGTGCGAATGGCGATCCCCGCGCGGTCGAGGATCGAGCCGATGTCATGCGCATGGACGCCATCCATCACAAAGGACAGGATGCTGGCCTTGCGCCCTGCCGTGCCGACGATGCGAATACCGGGGATCCGCTCGAGGCCGACGCTGGCAAGGTCCAGCAATCGCTGCTCGTGCGCGGCGATTGCCGTGAGCCCGATCGCCGAGACGAAATCCAACGCCGCGCCCAGGCCGATCGCGCCGGAGATGTCGGGCGTTCCCGCCTCGAACCTATGCGGGATGGGCATATATTCGGTCGCGTCGAAACTCACGGACCGCACCATGTCGCCACCAGCCTGCCAAGGGGGCATCGCCTCGAGGCGTTCCCGCTTGCCGTAGAGCACACCGATTCCCGTCGGGCCAAAGCACTTGTGGCCGGAAAACACATAAAAATCGCAGTCAAGCGCTCGAACGTCCACCGGCAAGTGTGCGATCGCCTGCGCGCCGTCGACCAAGACCGGCACTCCTCTGGCGTGCGCCAGGGCCGTGATCCGGGCAATGTCTGTCACGCTGCCCAGAGCATTGGAAACATGCGTGACCGCAACCAGGCGCGTGCGCGCCCCCAGCAAACACTCGTACTCGGAAAACACGAACTCGCCTGCTTCATCGATCGGCACCACCTTGAGCACCGCCCCGGTTTGCCGGCACACCTGCTGCCACGGCACGATGTTCGAGTGATGTTCCATCGCGCTGACGAGGATCTCGTCGCCCGCAACGAGCAACGGCCGGGCGAAGCTCTGGGCAACCAGATTTATCGCCTCCGTGGCTCCGCGGACGAAGATGATTTCATCCGATGCCGCGGCATGAAGAAAGCCCTGGACCCGGGCCCGCGCTGCCTCAAAGCTATCGGTGGCCCGTTGGCTCAAGGCGTGCACGCCGCGATGAACGTTGGCGTTGTCCCGGGCGTAGAAGCGCGACACCGCATCGATCACGGCGCGGGGCTTCTGGGTGGTCGCCGCGTTGTCCAGGTAGACCAGCGGCTTACCCCGCACGCGGATGCGCAAGATCGGAAACTCGTTGCGCCACTCGGCTACGAGTGTTTCCGCGGCGACGCTGCGCATCTCTTCCATGTACAACGTGTTCATCAGCGACTGACCCACTGCCCGCCGACCGCTACTTCGCGGCGCGGACCAGCCTGGCGTAGTGCAGGTTTTCCTTGCGGCTGGGACCTGCCCCTTCGGGTCCGAAGCTCAGGCGATAGGCTTCGCCGCCCAGGCCTGCTCCGCGGCGCCCGGTCGCCGTCCAGAAATAGGTTGCCGGTGTATCCGGAAAAAGGGTCAAGTTGACGCGGGGATTGGCGCATTGGCGCTCGACAATCATCGCAAGTTCCGGAATGTGCGGCATTCGCCAGTCGGAACGATTGGCATAGCCACCCGTGGCATTGAGCGAGCTCGCAGCGTCCTGCGCCGATTTCCAGGTCAGCGCCTGCGGTTTGCCGGCGCAGCGGGAACCCGTCCAGCGCTGCCCGAGCGCGCAGCGCATCCACATCATGCCGGACTGCGTATCCGTGACCGTACCGTCTCCGTTATCGGTAAAGCGCTCTGTGGGCGTCGACATCGGGTAGGACTTGCTATCGCACTGCTGGCTCGCAAGCACCGTGGAAACGCTCATGACCATCGCAATCAAACAGGCTATATATTTCATGGGTGCCTCCAACATTCGTTGCATCCAATCCTCAACCAGTGCTACTTGTCGTAGCCGACACCCGATCCCTTCTTTGGATAGCCAACGCCCGATTTAACGACCACGGGTGAGGTTTGTTCGGTGGCGAGTCCGGGAGAGATCTGCTTCCCGCGATACAGGTAGAACGCATAGGCCTCCATGGCGATCATATCCGCACCGTCGACGTCCAATGCGTTGCCACCCTGCGGCACAGTGATGCACCAGTTGATCATGTCGCGCAGCGCGATGACGCGCCCCAGGTCCGCCTGATACTTCGGGAAGGTTTGCGGATTGGAGGCCGCAGCATCCGGATGGCAGTTACCGCAGGCCAGGCCGTTGCTCGACATGCTGGGATTGCTGCCATGCCAAAGGTCTCGGCCATGATCGACTGCCGCGAGCAGCGCTTTTTCCTGGTCGGCCAGTTCTTCCTTGGTGTAGGGTTCTCGTGCCGCCGTCGATTTCATGACCAGCATTCCCAGTACACCGAGCGTCATGACGGCGATGAGGCCGGGAAGAAGTCGATTCGTGCTGTGGATGTTCATTGCCTGATCCTCCCTAAATCTTGAATCCGTCTTTGATGGCCGGCTTGAGCATGTCGTTGAACGGGTCGTAGTGCATCGTTCCTTGGAAATCGGATTCCAAATCGATGTGCTGAGTGCCATCCCCATCCTGCACGAGTGCCGGATCAGAGCGGTTCATGCGCATGTCCGGATAAGCGAGCTTGACATCCGGGTATGGCCACGGCCACGAGGTCGACAGGGTTCCGACCGAGGACAGGTTGCCGATCTTGTTGTACACGGTCTGATGAACGTGTCCGTGGAAGGACATGACACGCTCAAATTTCCCGAGAATCTCACGCACCTCCGGCGCATCCTCGGTCTGGAAATTCCATCGCGGATAGTAATCCCACAACGGCGAATGCGTGAACACTACGACGGCAGTGTCGCTACCCAGCCCCTTTACGTCCTTCTTGAGCCACTCGAGCTGTTCCTCGCGCACGCCCCAAGGACCGGCAATCGGGCTTTCCAACATCTCCATGGTGTCCATGCGCTGCTTCGGGGTCATGCCGGCCGGGGTCCAGAAGTCACGCACCAGGATGGAGTTCATGCCGATGAAGTGCACACCCTTGTGATCGAAGGACCACGTTGGTTTGCCGAAATGCCCGCGCCACGCTTCACCCAGATCCAGATACCAGTCGTGTTCGCCGGGAATATAGTGGACCGGCATGGTCAGCTTGGAGAGTATCTTCACGCCCTTCTGCAGCTGGTCGTCCCTGCCGTTTTGGGCGATATCGCCGCAATACACCACGAAATCCGGCCGGGGTTTCATGTTGTTGACATTGTCGACCGCTTGCGCGAGGAACACGTCGAATTTGTGGCCCTCGATGCTGAACAGATGCGCATCGGTGAGAATGGCGAATCGAAAGGGTGTCATCTTCCTCCCCGGCGCCGCCCCGGTGACAACGCGCACCAACCCCAGGTTGACCCCCAAGGCGGAAGCAACCAGGGTGGTAAGTCCGGCACGTCCCGAAATGGTGATGAAATCCCTGCGGCTCAGATTCTTGAGGTCTTCCATTATTCCCCCCCTCCGATTGGGCGAACCTTTCTCGTGAACGGTACGTCTGACGCGATACTCGGCGCTGGCAGGCGCGATGGGCAGCTGGTGATCGCGGTGCTCCCCATACCCCGCGGCGTAGGGAGACTGCATGACGGGCCGCGACATTCCCAATTGAATGTTTGAATGACGGCGATAGCGCGTCGCTATGGCCACCAATCAGCCCAGCACCATCGCCCTCGAATTCCAATTCCATTACTGAAAAACTACCCAATATCTGGCGGTTCATCGCTCCTTGTCGGCGAAAGGAACATACAGCGCGCTTGGACGGCTCGAGTCATGGACGAGAGTCACCCTGACCGGCCGTCCGATCTTCTTGGTCTCAGCAGCATGGCCATCGCTAACCGCATGCCGGCTACCGCGTGGTTCGGAGTGCCCGCCAATCAGGAAAAGGGCCCGAGCCAGCTTGAGGTCGTGACGAACGGCGTCGCTTCAGAGCCCATCCATGTCAACGTGAGATAGCTTGCCGTGCGCATGATGGGATTCGGCTCGTGCGTCGGATTTCCGATCTCGCTGCACGCGCTGAATAGACCTCCTGGAAGCTGCCTGCCCGACGCATGGGACTTCGCGCGGCTTAGACTACTGACCCATCTCCAAATACTCGGTGGCGGCGCGTTGTTGCAAGATCGTTGCGCCCCGATCTGTCGCACGCTTAGTCAAAGCCGTCATTCCCTTCCTCGGCTTGCACTGCGATCAGTTCGATCTGGATTCACGCTGCTTCAATGCACCGAACACAAGCGCGAGCGCGACGAAGGCTCCGCCGATTACCCAACGATGGTTGAACCAAAGCGTGTCAATCCGCGCCCGTTGTGGATCGAATCGCGAGTAAGCGATAGAAACAGCATCGCCGGTCGCAAATCGAACAATCGACTGTTGAGAAGAATTGACGACGCGGTGCACGCGACCATTCGCATCGGAAAATTCGAATATCGGATAGACCTGTCTGGCGTGCGGGCGGTCGAACCCAACCACAATTCCCTGTACGTAGGCTGCGTCGGGGGTCGAGCGTTGGTACCTGCAGTCGATCAGCATGCCGCCGAGCACGAAGATCACCGCAACCGCGAACAGTAGTAGCTTCAGGCGCATGGATTCCCCCGCCATAAATAGTTGTGTTCACCGTAGCAGCGCCTTATTGCGGGCCCCGCTGGTTCCCGTGCCAGCCAGATGAGCACTAATGCGAAATCATACTCCTTGCGCGACTGAACTAATGGCAACGATCTTCGGCATAGCAGTCGTTCGCCACGGATTATCAGCATGACAATTGCGGATGCGATCCCGGCAGCACTATAGTCGAGACCTACGAGGTCGTGCCTTGCGGACCGCGCGATACCAGACCGTGGTCACAGACAGCATGCCGACGTCTTCGCAGTAAACTCGTGAGTCATGGGAACCGCCTCGGCGATATTTGAAGATTGGCGAACGCGGCGCGCTCAGCTTTCGCGACTTGGAATGGACGCGCCGGTCAGCGCCTCGCTGAGCTGCATCAGGCGTTCGGCCAATTCGGGATCGACCGCGTAGGGGCGCACCCCAAGCCCTTGGGACTCCGGCGGCACGAGGGAAGCAATGTCACAGTCCTCGCAATATAGACCGCCTAATCCTTCCAATTTCGGGCTGGTCGCGCACCAGACTTGGGTTGCAGCGCCCTGCTCCGGAGTCTTGATGAAATCGGCCGGATCGGTGAAGGCGCGGCCCCGCGCGTCGGCGACGGGGATGGCCTTGACTTCGGCCGCCGACATGTGACGTGCGAGACCCGTATCGACGATCCGTCCGGGATGCAGTGAGAACGCCCTGATCCGATCAGCCGCGCCGCGCGCGTCGATACCGACCGCGGAGAGCGCATTGGCTGTTTTGGATTGGCCGTAGGCGACCCACCGATCGTATGGGCGGCTGTCGAAGTTGGGGTCTTCGAAGTTCATCGGGCTGAAACGGTGTCCGCGTGAGGAGACCGCGACGACGCGGGCGCCCTGCGCCCGCTGCAGAGCGGGCCACAGTCTTGCCGCCAACTGAAAATGACCGAGGTGATTGGTTGCAAACTGCGATTCATAGCCGCGGCCATCGCGGGAAAGCGGACTCGCCATCACGCCTGCGTTGTTGATCAGGATATGCAGAGGCCGGTCGGTCGACAGGAACTGCGCCGCAAATGCGTCGATCGATTTCGGCTCGGCCAAGTCCAGCATCGCTGCTTCAACATTCAAAAGGCCCTCGATCGCTGGCGTGGCGCGATCGACGTCTCGGACGGCGACAACCACGGCCGCGCCGGCCTTTGCGAGCGCACGGGCAGCTTCAAGACCAAGCCCGGATGCGCCGCCCGTGACGATCGCCTGTTTGCCCGAGAGATCGATGCCATCGACCACCTCAAGAGCGGTGGTCATATAATTGAAGCCGGAACGAAGGGGATGCTGTCTGGTGGTCATTGCCGAGTCTCCATTTGGCTAATGGACCAAAGATCGATTGTAAGCTCCGGACTTCAATATGCGATCGTCCCGAAAAATTGCTCGATCGTCCGGTTTTGGGCAACGGAGCCGTGGAACGGCTTATGACTAGCAGCTATTTGAAGGTTATGGATCCTCTTTCGGATATTCTATCAATTGTGAAACCTCGGAGTGTCTTCGCCGCACGATTGGAGGCCGGCGGGAAATGGTGTCTGCGCTCTCCAGCGCTCGACAACTTGCGATTTGGCGCCGTCATCGCCGGAGGTTGTTGGCTCGCGGTAGAGGACGCTCCGCCGGTCTATCTGGAAGCTGGAGACAGTTACTTCCTGACCGACGGTCAACCGTATCGCGTGGGGAGTGACCTTGGCGCGCCGGCCATCGAAATGAATGATCTGATTGCCGGCCTCGTGAACGGCGTGGCTAAGCTCAGCCAAGTTCCCGACGCCATTCTTCTCGGGGGGCGGTTCAGCCTAGATGCCACCAATCGCTCCATTCTGTTTGAAGGATTACCTCCGGTCATCCTTGTCAGAGCCGGTTCGGAGCAGGCGAGTGTTCAAAAATGGGTGCTGGAGCGTCTGGCAGCCGAACTACTCAAAGACGAAGCCGGCGTTTCGGCGATGGTCGCAAATCTTGCGGAGCTACTGCTAGTCCAGACGCTCCGAGACGCGATGTCGTCCGGATCACTGCCCTCCGGCTGGTTGGCGGCACTCGGCGACACGTCGCCAGCAACGCCAGATTGCGGCTAATGGGCCGAAGAAGCGCATAGAGCAGCACGTTGAGCGTAATGTCGCAGGCAGCTTCGATAAGGTACGCGGCAAAGCTGGCCCGAAAAAGTCCTACCGAACTGGCCACCTGGTGCGCAGTCCCGGCCAGGTCGTTGACGATGAGCAGTTGATTCGGCACGTGCGACTCGCCCCATCCGCCTGCCACGATAGTGATGAGATAAAGCGCCCCGATCCACCGCGCGTACTGCTGTGCTGTCCCTGCGTTCATCGCACACCTCGAAACACCATGTGGTACGTTCGCTTTCGGCAGGGGCGTGCTGGCACCCTGCCCTTCCATTTGTTCGGGACCAACTTGGCAGCAACTGCTGCAGATCGACAAAGGCGACGAGTTCTTCATCAGTCATGTTCAGACCCCGTGAATTGCGGTTATCGTTTGCTCTCCCGACCACCTCAGGCTGCTTCGAACGAAACGGACTTTCCGCCTACTCGGTGATGTTCTCAACGGAGGGTCTGGCGATTGCGAAGTAATCGCTTGTTTTGAGACCGATCGAACGTTCCAAAAGAGCGGCATTGAAGAAGATCGTGTCGATTGCCTGCAAGGGTGGGTCAACCAGCAGGTCAAGTGAAGGATCGAAGCTGAAATCGGCGGCCGACAGGCTCACGTTTTTGAGGAATATTAGATGACTCACCCGTATTGGAACGATTGGTACTTTGGCTGGGGTGATTGTTGTGGTTCGGTATTATTGTTTTGCTGTTTTCGAGCATCGGAAACTGGGGCCATTACAACATTTCATCGTCCTTCGCGAGCACAAAAACCGGCGATAGGGCATCGGGCACCGTAAGGGCGCAACCACAGGAGGCGTCGCGTCGGTGCCGAACGCCCCAACGGCGGGGCCTCGAGCCTTTCTTGCCGGAGATCCGCGCGAGCGACCCTTTAATTAAATATCTCGGAGTGACTCGACGGACAAGGCACTAGGCCCGCCCTTGCACCCAGCGTGGGAATCGGTCTGTGAACGCTCGGATCGCGGGGACTTGCAGGTCGCCTGCTTGGGACATCACGCACGAGTGTTACTCGCGCAGGGCGGAACCGTCTGTGCGCTGCCGCGCTACGGCATCGGCGCGCATGACGATTCAATCCCGCGACGAATGCTTTGTTTCATTCGCTCGGCGTGGTCGGTATTCGAGACAAACAGATACTCCGCATTGAAAACTATTCTGTCGTGCAACTATCGACGCCGTCATAGGGTGGTCGGTGGTGAGGCGTACAGACAGAGACCCATTTGTTGGCCAAGCTCCAAGCAATGGGTTTTTTTCCGTAGATCCAGGCAGACTTTGCCGACGGCCGAGACTTCGGTTCATTGCATAAAGGGTTCATATGAAGCATATTCTGGTTGCCGCTCATCCGGTCGCGGACAGCTTTACGATGGGGCTGGTGCATGCCTACGCCACTGAATTGGAACAGCTCGGACACAGCCAGCAGACATACGACCTCTACCGCATCGGATTCAACCCCGTTCTCGCTGCGCACGAGCTTGTTGCCGTCAGCCACGATCACCCTGCCAGCGCCGACGTGGCGCAAGCACAGGATGATATTCGTGCCGCCGATGCGCTTACCGTCTTCTACCCGCTCTGGTGGCTGTCTATGCCGGCGATGATGAAAGGATATATCGACCGAGTCTTCGCGCGCGGTTTCGCTTACGAATCTCACAACGGCATCGTGCGCGGTCTTCTTTCCGGAAAGAAATCCGTTCTGATCACTGTCTCGGGAGCACCGCTACCGCTGCTAGTGCAGAGCGGCAATTGGAATGCCGTCCAGGTTCTGCAAGATACGCATATTTTCCGTTCAGCCGGGTTCGACTTGCTCGAGCATCTGCATTTCGACGAGGTTGCACCACACCTTTCGGAGGCTCTTGCCAAAACGCACATGGCGCGCGTTCGAACTTGTGCGCGGAAACATTTTCCCGCGGCTTGACTTGAGCGAGACTGGGAGCCACGTGGACATGGCAACTCTCGTAGCGTCCCTATAGTGTTACGCCAAACAGTTGAGGCCGCGCTCGTTTTGAGCAAGGTCCGCGATCTCGTTGGCCGGCGGTGGCAGCTGGCGACGGTCCGATAGGATCATGTTTGCACCTTGTCGGCAACCTCCCTGAATTGTCAGTGCTCATTTCAGAAATGTGAGCGACAGGCAACCTTTCCGGTTAGGAGGAATTCAAACTCGTCGCCGGTCAAATCCGGCCGGCGGCAGGCCAGGAATTCCTGCCGCGAGCAGACGTTGCGGTGCGAGGTCTACCGGAGCCGCTCACCCGCTGTGCATGCCTCCAAGAGTTTGCGAAAACGAGAATCACGTGTCTGTGGCTTTATCGCTCGGGCGATCCAATGTACAAGGATCTTTCGGTAGCTAGGAGGCGTGCCTCGGAAAAACTCCCAGGCTTGGGGATCCCTCTTAAATTCAGCAATTTCCGCAACTGACAGCTCTGACTCTTGCCGTTGTTCATAGGCGTAGACTACCGACCGATTTGCGGTGCGGCGAGCGAATGCTGCTAGGCCCGACTCGGTCATCCTCCCTTGAGAAGTCAGGCGTTTTACCTTGGCGATATTTACCGCACTCCAAATAGAACTCGGCTTTCGTGGCGAGAATCGAATGTGGTAGGCGTTGTCATCGATTCGCTTGCGCACACCGTCAATCCAGCCGTAGCGAAGCGCCTCATCCACCGACTCCGGCCATAGCATTGATGGCTTGCCAGAACTGACTTTGTGAAAACCGACGATCAACTCCTCTGTGGTGGCCGAATTCTTTTCAAGCCATTTACCCAAGTCGGCGGCCGCGGCGAAGAACTTCGGCACCGTTGCTAAGAGTCTCTTCTTGGGAGGACGTTTCTTGCCGGCCATGATTAGACGAAGTTGTTGAGTCGTCTGTAGCCGGACTATGCGTTGCCTTGGGCCTTCAACAAATCAGTATCTATCTGCGCAACCCGCGCCACTGACGGCCGCGCGTTCCAACGATCAATGTAGGCCTTGATGGGGGCGACCGGCTCAAGCAAGCCAAAGCCTGTCATCCATGTGAGCGCGGTGCCCCACAGGACATCGGCTGCAGTGAATCTATCACCGAGCATCCACGGCCCCTTGGTGAGTTGCGAGGTCAACGCGCCAAGTGTTGTGGTCAAATCGCCGTAAGGAACCATGCCGGGGGTGCCCGGCTCGCGCTTCAATGCTTTGTCGACCATTGCTGGCTCAAAGCACGCTGCGTAAAAGACGTACCAGCGCAAGTACGGTCCACGCAATGCGTCGCCAATTGGCGGCGCGAGATCAGCTTCCGGGAAAAGACCCGCAAGGTAAATGCCAATTGCAACCTGCTCAGTAACCAGGGCGTCGCCATGCAGGAAGGCCGGCACTTTACCCATGGGATTAACGGCCAGAAATGCGGGTTGCCGCTGTTCTCCCGCTTTCATGTTGAGAACATGCAGCTTATATGGCGCCTTGAGTTCCTCTAGGAGCGCCAAAGCACCCGACGAGCGGGTTGCGGTGAGTGAAAGAGCGTAATCGGTTGGGCGGTTGGCATCGGAAACTCCTTGGGTAGGTCTCATCGTGCCAAACGAAATGATCAGTGTCCATCCAGTCATGGTGCTACGTGGATACTGTACGTGGAGCGGCTGATGCTGACCATTGGCATTGCCTGCAGCCGTCATTCGTAAGTGCCAGCTAGGGGCCACACCCTGGCAATCGAGAACGCATTCCCGAAGATTCGGCTTGCCTACTAAATCCCTGGCGTGGCGCTGAAGAACGCTGTGACCGCGTCCGCGACCTCACGCGGACCGGTCTGATCTGGACCAAAGTGGTTGAGGTTTGGAAATTGTTCGACTCGCATTCCTGGGAGCGAGGCCGACAATTCTGTGACAGCGGGTGCTACCCAGGAAAGATCGCTTTTCCCGCCGACCATCACGAGAACAGCAGCGGATATGTCCCCGAAAGCCTGCACGCCACCGTCCAAACGGGCAAGCTCTTGATGTTCCCGCAGATTGCTTTCGAGCAGCCTCAGTTTTTGGCGAAGATCATCCCGTTTCATCACCATTGGCATCAGCAACTTCAACAACCAGCGTGGTGTAATTCTCGCTCGATCTGGCCCAGCTCCTCTGGAGAACTCCACAAAGGCATCGAGTCGCTTGTTCTGGACCATCAGGCACTCGTACCTGGCGGCCCATGCGACCGGTATTGAGCCGTTCACGGAAATTCCCGGTTCGTAGGCGGCCACGTTTTTCACGCGGACATTATTCCGCGCGGACTCGAGCGCAATGCGCCCGCCATAGCTATGCCCAAAAAAGTAAGCCGCCTGCGTATAGGCTTGCAGCGCACAAACGTCCGCGCATTCGGTCCCCATGCAGTATTCAGCATCCTGAGGACTGCTTCGCCCGCGCCCTCGTCGCTCTATGGTGTGCACCGTGAAGTTTGCAGCAAGTGCGTTCGCAAACGCCTCAAAGTCGGCAGCGATCGACAGCACGCCCGGTATCACGATCACAGACGGGCCCGACCCGACAGTCTGATATGCAATCGTGGCGCCGCTCGTCGACGTGAGGGTTTGGACACTCGTCATTAACCTATGATAGTGGACAGCTCCGGCTACTTGATACAGGAGTCAAAGGAGGTGACGTGGGCGGCATAATTGAGCCGCCCGATACCCGCCGTTTTCCGCCGGCAGCTGCGGGTTAGCTTGACACGGTGACGGTCGCCGCCTAAATGAACGTGTTAAATTCGACGGAACGGCAGGTGCAGAGCGAGCAATCGGGCAGCAGGCGGCTAACATCAGCCGGGCGCGGGCAAGAACTGCCTTCTCCGTAGCGGACGTTCAAATTTCGTAGCACAATCGTTGCGGCTTGGCGCCGGCGTAGGCGTAGGCGTAGGCGGGCAAAGGTGCATCAGATGGCACACATGTCTTTGTAGCGACGGGTCACGCCGAGAATTCGAACGTCGACGATGAGGGCTGATGGAAACAAAGGCAATTCCTACGCTATACGACTGGGCGGGCGGCATCGAGCGGCTTGAGACCCTTTTCATGAGGTTCTATGAGCGAGTTCCGGCTGACCCCGTTCTCGCGCCCGTATTTGCGAAGATGTCTTCAGAGCACTTTCGAACCGTTGCCCACTTCGTCGCCGAAGTTCTCGGCGGACCCACCCTGTACAGCGGGGATGGAATCCATCGGCACTCGACCATGGTCGCGAAGCATCTCGGCCGTCACTTAACCGATGAGCAGCGCAAGCATTGGATGGCGCTGCTGCTCGATACCGCTGATCAACTCAAACTGCCGGATGATCCGGAGTTCCGCTCAGCGTTAGTCGGGTATTTGGAATGGGGCTCACGGCTGGCCGTCCTCAACTCTGCCACGACTGAGAATCCTATTGATAAGAATGCGCCCATGCCCCAGTGGGGATGGGGCGAGACGAAGGGTCCCTATCAGCCCTGAATCGCAGCGGCGGCGTTCCGGCCCGCCACGTTCGCGTCCTATCGCTACGGCTGTGCGGGTTTTCGTGACTGAACGCCGGTGAGCCGGTAGTGACGCATTTCGGCGATCTCCGGCATGAATCCGCGAATGGCTTCCAGAAAAGCCGGGAAGTGCGGACCCTTGCGGAACGATTGCAAGTGAGCCTCCGTGGAACTCCACTCAATGCGCAAAGTCCAGGACTTGGCATCTTCCTCGCACTGGGTTAACTCATACGCCAGGCATTCCGGCGCCGCATCGAGCTGAGTCGCGCCGATCACATAGGCTCGCTGTAACTCCTCGCCGCGAGCCTGATCGGCTACCGTGTAGCGGATATATTCGACGATCATAGTGTTGCCCCACTCCAGCCTGCCAACGTGAAGGCGAAGCTCGCACCGCGCTTCTGATTCACGGCCAGGTCAATCCACAGCATCGCCATTGCCTCGAGGTAGCGCGCATTTCTCAGCGGACCGACATCCACAGGTCGAAGTCCAGCGGCGATGATCAATGGGCCGACCACTTGCTTGGCAGTGGCACTGTCGCCACAATAGAATCCATCGGCCAGGCGCCCATCAATCTTGCCCTTGCCAAGCATCGCGGCTCCGATGGAGTTGAATGCCTTGACGATGAGTGCATTCGGGTGCCAGCTTTGAATCCGTTCCGCTGCGGACGTCGTGCCGCCCAGCACGAGCCCGTCCAGTCCTGAGGCTAGCGGGTTCGTGCAGTCGATTAATATCTTGCCGGCAAGATCTCCGCATGACTTGAGAGCGACTTCGGCAGCGGACCAGGGCACGCACAAGGCGACCAGATCGGCGACGGCCACCACCTGCGCACAATTCTGCCGCCCGGCCGCCCTTACCTCGTACCCGGCGTCGATCCATAGGCGCGCGAGCGTACCGCCGACATTGCCGGACCCAATGGTCGTAATAATCATGGTGTAAGCGTGGCATGAAAATCGTTGGCCGCCAAGAAGGCACTTTTTGGTGGCTATGGTCGTGTAAATTCACCTGTATGAGACTCGAAGAATGCCCTGTGAAGACTGCCATCAATGTAATTGGTGGAAAATGGAAGCCCCTCATCCTATTCGCCCTAAAGGATGGCGTATTGCGTTTCGAGGAACTCAAACGACGCGTGCCCGGCTCCACGCAGAAGGTTCTAACGGAACATCTCCGGCAACTCGAGGCGAGTGCCATCGTTCAGCGTAGCGTGCTGCCAGGTGCACGACCCCACACCGAGTACAGCCTTTCCCCGTATGGGGAAACGCTGCGACCAGCACTACTTGCTCTGGCGGAGTGGGGAGCCATTCATCGGCTGAAGATCGGTGCGCCAATGAGAGCTCGGTAGAGGGCGTATCGTCCGCATTGTCTATCGGTAAGACATTGACCCCTCTTTTCCGGTCGGCGGCGCCGATGCCTTTGCCGCAGGTATAGTGCCTGTGATTGAGCAGGGAGGCGGTAAAGTGCGGACTCGAGCGCCCGTCGTTGACATTTTGATCGAGAAGGACGCGGTCGCCGGCGTGCGACTAAAAAACGGCACCGAGGAGCGCTGTCCGCGGGTATTCTCCGATATTGGAGTTCGAAATACGCTCACGCAGCTGATGCCGGCGACCGTTCGCGATTCCGAGTGGGCGCAGGATATAATGGCTCTTCGGCCATCGGCTTGCCATATCGGGATGTACCTGGGATTCAATGGCGACATTCGCAGCCGCGGTGCCACGAGCTCAAATCATTGGTTCTATGAGTCGATCGACATCGCGGATGGAATTTGGCGCGACCCGGCGCATCGATTGTCGGCACCGGCGCTCTACGTAACATTTCCGTCACTCAAGCAGGCGGGGGTGCATATCTCGAGCGAAAAGCCAATCGCGGAGCTCGTGACTTTCGCCGATTGGGAGGTCTTCAGCCGCTGGGAGAACTCCCAACTTGGGCAGCGGCCCGCTGATTACCTCGCGCTGAAGGAAACCTTGTCAGGTCTGTTGAGGGCACAGTTCGGGCGTTACTTCCCCGCGCTGGCGCCGCTCGTGGTCCACAGTGAGCTGTCGACTCCCCTCTCGAGTCTGGCGTTCACGGTGGCGGAGCACGGAGGTATGTACGGCCCTGGAAGCGAGCCCGCGCCGGTTTCTCTCGACCCCTCTGCGCGCGAAGACGCCAGTGACAGGCCTCTATCTCACCGGACAGGATGTGGGCAGCCCGGGGATCACGGGCGCGATGATGGGCGGAATACTGTCGGCCGGCGCTCTCGAGCCGACTCTGTTCACAAGGATTGGTTAGCGATCGCCACCGGTTCCCATCGAGAGCGCCAATTTCGCTCCATTGGCGATGAACCGACACATTCGGGGCGTAACGTAGAGATCCTTGGCCGCAACGTGGGGTGTATCGTGAGCAAGCAACTGATCGTCGCAGCCCTCGGCGAACGTGCGCTCGCCCTTCCCCGCCTGATTGGCGAGGGTCTGGCCGCCAACGACCGCTTCAAATACCGCCTAACACTGCTGCAGTCGGCACGACGGCACGCTGACGCACCGGAGGCAACGGTTGCCAGCCTTCGCGCCGAGCGGATCGCCGCCCGCATCGATGACGTGACTCTCGATGGGCTGCCGCTCGCGTGCAAGCGAGTAGCGCCCGGAGAATATCGGCTGCCGGGTGTCAAAGCTGTGCTCGCCGACATGGGGCAGGATGTCCGCGCCATGCTCGCACCGATCCTGACGGCCGACGGTGCGGACGGAACCCCGGTAGACACCGTGCGGGGCCGTGCGGAGAAGATGCTGCCGCACCTCCAGCAGCATGACGATGCATTCTCGTCGTCCGATCTCGATGAGATGTCGCACGCCGAGCGCGCGCGTGGCGACAGCCTGCATCTTCTGGTCATGGACCTGCATCGCATGCTCAACGGCCTGCAGCAGCATGTTGCCACCGAAGTGCTGGACGGTGCGAGCGTCTACGACCTTGCTCCCGCCGATCGGGATTTCGTGCGCGCATTCATGCGTGGCGTCAATCGTTCGGCGCGGCTGAAGTTCGATCATCCCGGCCTTGGCACGACGGCGACCAGCAGCGGCGGCCAGCTCTTGATCCAGAATGACATCGGTACCACCGATGCACACGTGCTGGTCGTACATGTCACCCCGGACGCGGTCTCAGTCACGTACACGGACGTCCACCTGCAGCGCTTGGTGTTCTTTCAGCGCCTGTTTCGGCGGCAGGCAATTGCCTGGCAGGATACGCGGGTGGTCGAAGATCGCAAGATGGAGGACGGCTGGTACCATGTGGCCTCTGGACGCTTCGCAAGTACCGACCGCGCTGAGCTGGCGGCCTTTCTCGAGTTCCTGGGATCGAGGCTGGTGTTTCTCATCGATTGGAATCGGGCCCGTAAGCAGTTGCGCATGCTGGTCGGCAGGAAAGAGGCCGTACGGTTACTCGAGTGGACCGTCGACCGGGACGCCGGGCACATGGGATTCTTGAAAGTGGGAGGCGCCCAAGCAGTGTTCGATGCGCTCGATTTCGCGGCTCGCGGACGCTTTCATTTCGGCCAGACACTCGACGATTTGCTGGGGGTGGAGCGGGCCGGACGCTTCCTCGAATTTGTGCTCAAGACGTCGGCCGGCGAGTTGCTGGCGAATCGGCACGAGTCGCTGGTTCACGATGAGCTGCGTGCCGAAGTCATGCGGCAGCTGCGGGATTCGAGCGACCGCGTGTTCGACCTTCTCTGTGATCATGCCGGCCTCATCGTCGAAATTGCGAACGCAGTCCGCGACGCCCTGTTGGGACTGGGGAGCGGAGGCGGTCAGGAACGGGCTGAAACGCTCGCCGCGCGCAGCAAGGCTTGGGAAACGGCCGCCGACCGCCTCGTCAACGAGGTGCGAAATGCCGTACGCGCCGACCCGGAAATGGCCTACCTTCTCGACCTCGTGCATGCCGCCGACGACGTCGCGGACGATCTGGAGGAGACCTCGTTCGTGGTGACGCTGTTGCGTCGAGGCGGAGTCGGCGCCGCGCTCGTCGCGGAACTGTCGACGCTCGCCGGCCAACTCGTTGCGGGCTGTCAGGAACTCATCAAGGCGCTGGAAACCGTGCGCTCCATGAGGCCGCGGGCGACGCGCGAAGACTTGAAGGATTTTCTCGAAGCCGTCTACCGCATCGAATGCGCGGAGCACGAAACGGATCAACTGAGGCGCCGTATCTCGGCTGAGCTCGCGGGCAGAGCGACCAGCGCGACGGAGATTCATTTGGCCGCACAAAGCGCAGCCAAGCTCGAGCGGGCCGGCGATCATCTGCAGCACGTAGCATTGATCCTTCGTGACCGTGTGCTCGCACAGATGTCAGTGCATTGATGTGAAGGCCACGGTGCTCAACCTCCATCTGATCGGTTGCGGGCCGCCGAGCTCGGCGCGGGGCACTGTCGAGCAGCTCGGCTTTAAGGCCTTCAACCTCACGCGAATTGCGCGTCTTGGCGTTCCAATTCCGCCCGCCTTCGTGTTGGGCACAGACTGGTTTCATGAATATAAGTCGCTAGGCAGTCGGTTACCTCCGGATACGCGGGAGGCCTTGATGGTGGGCATGGGGCACCTTGAGGCGCAAAGTGGACTCGCCTTCGGCAACCCGCGCCGCCCTCTCCTCCTGTCGGTACGGTCCGGTGCCTCAGTATCGATGCCGGGCATGCTCGATACGGTACTCGACGTGGGGCTGTGCAACACGACCATCTCGGGCTTTCTCCGCGTCTCGGGCAATCCGCACTTGGTTTGGGACTCGTACCGTCGTCTCATCGAGGGCTGGGCGGACACGGTCGCAGGGCTCGATGGGGCTCCTTTCGCGGCAGCAAGGCAGGAAGCGCTTGCGAGCGCGGGCGTGGCCCGCGTGGCGGAGCTCGATTTCCGGGCGCTGCGCGCACTTGCGCAACGCGAACAGGAACTCTACGAAGCCGCCACCGACCAGCAATTCCCGCAATCCCCCATCGAACAATTGGAAGCCGCGATTGCGGCGGTGTTCCGCTCTTGGAATGGTGCGAAGGCGGCGTTCTACCGTCAGGCGCATGGAATCGGCCCCGCGCTCGGCACTGCGGTGACCGTACAGCGCATGGTGTTTGGCAATGCCGGTGGCACGTCAGGTGCCGGTGTGGGGTTCACGCGCAACCCGGCGACCGGGAGCGCCGAACTCTATCTCGATTACGCGCCGAATGCGCAGGGAGAAGATGTGGTCTCAGGAAGGGTCGAGCTTGCTGGCGGCACGGCGGCCGAATCGTTGCCCGCCGGTATTCGCCAAGAGCTCGCGCAACTCGCTGCACTGCTCGAGCACGAGTTCCACGATGCGCAGGAATTCGAATTCACGGTCGAGAACGGCATTCTCTTCGTACTCCAAACGCGGGATGCGAAACGCACGGCGCTGGCGGCTCTCAAGATCGCAGTCGACTTCGCCGAGTCCGGGTTGTCCACGGCGGCGCAGGCTCGCGAGCGGGTGGCGAAACTCGAGCCGGCGGCGCTCGAGAGCGTAGAACTCGCGGGCGCCGCGTGCGAGGAAGCCCTCGCCACCGGGATTTCCGCGGGCATCGGCGTCGCCAGCGGCGTCGCGGTGTGCGATCCGGCCCGCGCGATCGAACGAGCCCGTGCCGGCGAGACTGTGATTCTGGTCCGCGACGATATCGCTACCGGCGATATTGCGGCGCTCGAAGTATCCGCCGGACTGCTTGCCGTCCGCGGCGCTCGCACGGCGCATGCAGCCGTCGTCGCCCGGCAACTTGGAAAGGCCTGCATCGTCGGCTGCGCCGGGCTTGAGATCGACGCTGGGCAGCGGGCCATGCGCTTCGGCTCGCGGCGTCTGGTCGAGGGCGATATGCTGACTCTCGACGCCGCGACGGGTCGGGTCTATGCGGGTACGCTGCCGATCGTGCGTCGGCCGCCGGTCGATCTGCTGGACCGGCTCGCAAAGCTCAAGGATTGAAGCCATTGGGGATGCGGGCAAGAAGCGATGACCGGGTCCGGCGCTGAACTCACGGCAGGCAGGGCAAAGCATGCGAACATTCGCGTCGCGCCGGCCGTGCTCGACGCCGCGCGCAAGGACGGCGAGGCGCTGCTTCGGGACCTCAAGACCTCGCACGCCGGGCTTTCGCAAGAGGAGGCCGATGCGCGCCTGCGCGCGGACGGCCCCAACGAGGTCGCGCAAGAGCGCAAGCCAGGCTGGTTCCTGCGCGTTCTCAAGATCGCGCGCAATCCGTTGGTGATCTTGCTTTCAACATTGTCGGCCATATCCTTTTTCACCGGTGATGCGCGTGCCGGCTCGGTGATGGCCCTCATGGTGGCGATGAGCGTGGGGTTGCGGTTCTGGCAGGAGGCTCGGGCGGATACGGCCGCTGAGAAGCTCAAGGCCATGATCCACGTGACCGCGACGGTGGTTCGCGACGGTGGACCGCGCGAGATAGCGCTCCGCGACCTGGTATCAGGGGACATCATCCAGCTGGCTGCGGGAGACCTTATTCCCGGGGACGTGCGGCTGCTGTCGCTGAAGGATCTCTTCGTCAGCCAGGGCAGCCTTACAGGAGAGTCGCTCCCGGTCGAGAAATCCCAAGAATCGCAAACGGTCGAGCAAAGTTCACCCACCGAGCTAAAGAACGTTTGCTTCATGGGGACGAGCGTGCAAAGCGGCACGGCGATGGCAGTCGTGGTCACGACTGGAGTGCACACCTACCTGGGCAGCATGGCTCGGTCCATCACCGGGGAGCGCGCGCCGACCAGTTTCGAGCAGGGGGTGACGCGGTTCACTTGGTTGATGATGCGGTTCATGGCCGTCATGGTGCCGTTGGTATTCTTCATCAACGGCCTCACCAAGCACGATTGGAAGGGTGCCTTCTTCTTTTCCATGGCCGTGGCAGTGGGTCTCACCCCCGAGATGTTGCCGATGATCGTCTCAGTGTGTCTGTCCAAAGGTGCGATCGCCATGAGCCGCAAGAAGGTCATCGTCAAACGGCTCGACTCCATCCAGAACTTCGGCGCCATGGACGTGCTCTGCACCGACAAGACGGGAACGCTCACCGAGGATCGTGTGGTCCTGATGCGGCATTGCGATGTCGCCGGGCGCGAGACGGAAAAGGTTCTTCTGTACGGATATCTCATCAGTTACTTTCAGACGGGGCTCAAGAATCTGCTCGATCGGGCCATTCTGGACAGCCGGGATTTCTGCGACAAAGCGACCGTCGAGAAATACAGGAAGCTCGACGAACTGCCGTTCGACTTCACGCGCCGCATGATGTCGGTGCTGCTGCAGGACCCGGACGGCAACGCGATTCTTCTCACCAAGGGCGCGCCGGAAGAGGTGTTCCTACGTTGTTCGCATTTTGAGCTCGACGGCAACGTGTCGGCCATGGACCCCGAACGCGTCGTCGGCTTGAAGCAGGAATACGACGGATTGAGCAACGACGGCTTCCGTGTGCTGGCGGTGGCCAGTAAGGAGTTGACGGGCAAGCAGCTCTGCGTGAGGGATGACGAGCGGAACCTCGTTCTTCGAGGCTACGTGGCTTTCCTCGACCCTCCCAAGGATACCGCGGCCAGTGCGCTCGAAGCTCTGCATCGGCATGGCATTGCCGTCAAGATCCTCACCGGCGACAACCATCTCATCAGCCGCAAGGTGTGCAAGGACGTTGGTCTCACCGCCGACCCAATGCTGCTCGGCGCGGACGTCGAGAAGATGAGCGATGCCGAGCTCGCCGCGTCCGCGCAGAAGGCGACCTTGTTCGCCCGCCTCTCGCCCGCCCACAAGGAGCGGGTGATCCGCGCCCTGCGCGATGCGGGGCACGTCGTCGGATTCATGGGCGACGGCATCAACGACGCCCCGGCCTTGCGCGCCGCGGACGTGGGTATCTCGGTGGATACCGCGACTGATATCGCCAAGGAGTCGGCGGATCTGATCTTGCTCGAAAGGGATCTGATGGTGCTCGAACAGGGCGTGATCGAGGGCCGCAAGGTGTTTGCCAACATCTTGAAATACATCCGCATGGGAGCGAGTTCCAATTTCGGCAACATGTTCAGCGTACTGGGAGCGAGCGCCTTTCTGCCGTTTCTGCCTATGGCTCCGATTCAGGTTTTGACGAATAATCTCCTATACGATTTCTCGCAGGTGCCGATCCCGGCAGACGCCGTGGATGAGGAACAAGTGGCGAGTCCACGGCCGTGGAACATCGCAGAAATCCAGCGTTTCATTCTCGTGATCGGTCCGATCAGCTCGATTTTCGACTACACCACTTTTTTCGTCATGCTGTGGGTGTTCAAGGCGGCGGATCCCGCTCACGCATCGCTATTTCAAACCGGCTGGTTCGTCGAATCGCTGATGACGCAGACGCTCATCATCCACGTCATCCGCACCAACAAAATTCCTTTTGTGGGAAGCCGCGCGAGCGGGCCGCTGATCTTCACCACCATCTCGATCATGGCCTTCGGCGCGTGGCTGCCGTCTTCACCCATGGCCGCCGCGCTCGGTTTCACAGCACTGCCGCCGCTGTATTGGCCGATTCTCTTGCTCACTCTGCTCGGCTACATGGCGCTGACACAGGTGATTAAAATGTGGCTGCTGCACAAACATTGGATCTAGGACGAATCACTACCATGTAAGCGGTGAGCCGCCGGCTACGAGCGCTAACCCATCCGTCGTAGACTTCTACTGCTGACTTGAGCCCTGAGGAGTGGGAGTGGGCGCGCGAGGCCGCCGGAATGACCCAGCGTCAGTTAGCTGCCGAGCTAAATCGGCCGCATTCCTTTGTCGGTCGAATAGAGGCGGGCGAGCGTCGTATCGACGTCATCGAATTCATCGAGATTGCCCGCATTCTCGGAGCAGATCCGAAACGCCTGTTTGAGCAGCTCCTCGGCTAGGCAGCCATCTCAGTCGCAATCACTCGGGAAAGAGCGTACTCGCGGGTGCAGCCAGGGCAGCCTAAGCTCAAATTTAAAGCGGACACAAAGGCGGACACAAGAGATAACCGAACCGCGTGTAAGAATTGGTCGGGGCGACAAGATTCGAACTTGCGACCCCTTGCACCCCATGGATTCCTTGACGAAACGAGATGCGACGCTATGTCACGCAATGAATCGGGTCATTGTTCAAAAATACCGTGTTTCTTAGGATTTAGTACGCTAATCACGTTGCGTGTTGTTTCCCGGTATCGCAGCGCGTATCCTCCGAAGAGTGTACCCAAGGTGTACCTAAACGCTATCTTTTCCCACCAATGTCCCGACCCCTTGTCAGCCGACTCACCAGCGCGGCGGTCGAAAAGCGCGGCGTAGGTACCCTTACGGACCCGGCAGTCGCCGGCCTGATGCTGCGGGTCCGGAAAACGAGCACCCGCGGCACCGTCCGCGAGTTTCGATTCAGGTACAAATTCAAGGGCCGGACCGGGGTCATCACGCTTGGCCACTTCCCGGGGCTGTCGCTCGCCGATGCCCGCGCCAGGGCGCAGCGGTTTCGCGATCTGCTTCAAGAAGGGATCAACCCGCGCAGCGCCATGAACCGGCCCAGCTCCCGGGCCGCCGCGGTCGACGTACTTGCCGAGGGCAATTCCCATAACGTGGCGGCGTTGATCAAGGATTTCACCGAGCGGCACCTGCGCAAGCGCCGCAGGCGCCCGGAGTATGCGGAGCGAATCCTTCAGAAGGAGCTTGCCGGCTGGTCGCACCGCGATGCGCGTACGATCAAGCCCCGGGAGGTGATCGAGCTATTGGACGCGATTGTCGAGCGCCCCGCCCCGGTCATGGCCAATCGGGTGGCGGGATTGCTCTCAGATGTTCCGGTTTGGAATCCATCGGCAGATTGTCGAGACCTCCCCGGTTCAGCTGCTCTTTCGCCCGGGGGGCACCGAACGGCCGCGCCAGCGCGCCCTCGATGACCAAGAGCTCGCCTCTCTCCTCGCCAACGTCGACGAGGTCACCAAGCGAGCGAAGCGCTCTGGTATCGCAATCCGGCTGATCCTGCTAACTGCTGTCAGGCGATCGGAACTCACCGGAGCCCGCTGGTCAGAGGTGGATCTGGAGGCCAAGGCGCCGGTTTGGGACATCCCGGCCGAGCGAACCAAGACCGGCGTTGCTTTCGCAGTCCCGTTGAATCCACCGGCGGTGGACCAGTTAAGGCGCCTGAAGAGACTGGCCGGCCGAAGCCCATGGGTATTCCCCGCGGAAACCGGTGACGGGGCCGTCGATGCGAGGCTCTTGACCCGCAGCATCGCACGGCTCCTCGAAACCTTTGCCGAGCACAAAGTGGGTGCCTTCACGCTGCATGACCTTCGGCGAACGGTACGCACCGGGCTTGCCAGGCTCGGCATCCGGCCGGACATCGCGGAGCGATGCCTGAATCATGCGCAGCCAGGCATCATCGAGACGTACGACACCCACCACCATCTCGAAGAGAAGCGCGATGCGCTAACTCGATGGGCCGATCACCTGCAATTGCTCCGCAATGGCAGTTAGCAGGTCTCGTGCGAGACGGGCTATGTCGGGTACCAGTCCAGCTCACCGCCGCGGGGGCAGCGGCTTCAAGATCCCAATCTGTGACGTTGAATCCAGGGGCGCCATCGCAGCCCTGTCTCGGCGACCGTATAACAACGGCTGCCGCTGGCCTATCCTGCAAGACGTGGGATTTGACTGCTGAGTGCTCACGGTTAGGTGCTGTGGCCAACCGGACTTATACTTATCTCGGAGGAGAACTGTCGTGTCCACACTTGCCAAAATTACGCACCGAGACCCCGATATCCTAAGCGGCAGCTTGGTATTTGTCGGTACCCGTGTTCCAGTCCGCTCACTTTTCGATTACTTGGAAGGCGGCGAGAGCCTTGATGAATTTCTGCACCAGTTTCCATCAGTAAAGCGCGAATTTGCCATTGCAGTGCTTGACGCGGCTTACGAAACTGTTGCGGCCGATGCGAATATTGCTTGACGAGAATTTTCCCGCAGACTTCGCCGCACTGCTGGTCGGGCATGAGGCGTCAAACGTGCATGGTCACGGCTGGGCAGGAATAAAAAACGGAGAGTTGTTACGCCGTGCTCATGGCGTATGCGAAGTGTTTGTAACGCTCGATCGCAATCTAGAGTTTCAGCAAAACATAAAAATACTGCCGTACGGGATCGTGGTAGTGCGGTCCCGCTCCAATCGTATTATTGACCTCACGCCACTCATTCCGGCGATTCTTCTGGCGGCCAGCCAAGTTGGCCCGGGGCGGGCTGTGACAGTGGGTGCGTAGCCCCCGGCTCGAGCGGTTGCCTATCAAGCAAGGGTGTACTAGACCATCCGGCAAATAAGCGGCCAAAACCGGTGGTAGGCTATGTGGGGCTACCGCCGCCAAAAAAGTGGCCAAGGACGACCTAGAATATGCGTAGCTCTTTGCTGATTCCAGGGTTGGCGTTTCTAGCGGGATGGCTATTCGCCTAACCAGGCAGCGTTTAAGTCGTCCATCTATGAGCACGTACACGCTGGAATGCCACTGGATGCGGCGGTGCTCAAACTTCAACAAATGCAAATGAAGTGTTCTGGCACCAATGTAGTAACTTGCGATCGGCTGCGCCAGCGCTTTGCTTCCGTAGAGTTGCATCGAACGAGTTCATCTGGAGGCGGCGCAGACAAGTCCGGTGTCGCGGTCGTCAAAGTGGATCCTATTACTTGTGCGGGACTTTGAAAACAGCCTGGTTACCTTTTCGCTAGGATGGCGGCGACGTGTTCACCGGTGTCGCCCGTCCGGCGGCAAGCGGCCAGTTTCGGACATACACACCATGGATCCGCACGGCACAAAGCCGTCATTGAAATCGTATCGCTGCAGTGAAGGCGAGACAGTTGCGGATCCCCGTACAGCATGATAGGTTACATGTAACTCTCTGGAGTAAGATCATGCTCGACAAAGTAAGGTCGTCACGCGACAAGGTCAGACTGCATCGCGAGCGCCTGCGGGCTCAAGGCTTTCGGCCCGTGCAGATTTGGGTTCCCGACGTGAGGGCGCGTTCTTTCATGGCTGCCGCGCGCAAGCAGTCGGCGGCTATTGCTGCCAGCAAGCGGGCGACCGCGGACCAGAAGTTCATGGACGCCGTGTCGGAAGACTTTGGTGCATGAAGCGGGGTGAGGTGTGGACTGTCTCCGGCGGAGCGCCATATGCAGGCAAGCCGCGACCCGCAGTGATTGTGCAGGAGGACGGCTTCGCAAACACGAATTCCATAACCCTCTGTGTATTTACGACCGACCCAACGGAGGCGCCGCTCCTGAGGATGCCGATTGAACCCACCACGCGCAATGGCTTGGCGACAGCTTCTCGCTTGATGATCGACAAAATCACGACCGTCCCGAAGGCGCGGCTGGGGAAGCGAATCGGCCGGCTCAACGACGAAGACATTGTGCAACTGAACCGTGCCCTCACCGTTTTTCTCGGATTGGCAAGATGAGGAGTGGGGGTCGACGCGGGGAGTTTGCACCGGCACGATGAGGGAAGCCATGTCAGGCGGCAATCGGCCCAAGTGTGGCCGTTGACCCGATGAGCATGATCGCCGCTAACCGGCGATTCGGTTCACCAGGTAAACTGCCCGCAGAAATGTACATGGAGGTATTTGCGTGAGAATGCTACCGATACTCGAATTCGTAGCAGCCATTGCATTTAGCGCGTCGGCGTCCTCGGGCAGCATCACTGTTGGGGCGCCCCTGACAACCGGCGATGTATCCATCTACGAGGACGGACACACCATCGGTCATCGGGATCTCTCGCCAGTTCAGCTGAATGGGATCTCTCGTTGGCTTGATCAACATACATCGGGCTGGCAGGGAATGGTCACCCCAGCATCGCCCGAACCTGTAGAACTTGAAGTAACCGTCAAACACCAAGACGGTAGCGCAACACGCATGAGCATCATTGCTCGGTCTGGCGGCGGACAGTACCTGCGCCTTACCGGCCCAGGCACCATGGCCTACCGATCGCTATTCGGCTCTTTCAAATCTTGGGCGGCCATTCGCACGTTGTCGGACCTGGAACTCGCGGCGCTCCGGAGTCAGGTTGGCACAAATTGAACTCACCATCCGGCGGCAGCCGGCCAGAACTTGACAGTCGCGGGTCCGACCTGGTCGCCCCAGAGCGGCCGTTGGCTGCTTGCGATTATGCACTTTGTACCGTATTCGCCGAGACATGATCCCGGACTACTACCTGCTTAGTTTTCCCAGAGACGCGGGCGAACCCTCGCCGACCGATCTCTCGGAGATGCTCGTGCTAGGTATGACACGTGCACAGTCGCTAGCCCAAAAACGCGTGGGTGACCCGGGCGCCTACAGCGTGCTCTACAGCGGCTACAGTGCGAGGCGTGAGCAAGGTTGGCACCTTCATATAGTCCTCTTAACGGGGCGCTGGAAGAAGGCATGGCTGTATCTGGTACTCGCCGGAAAGAACGCGCTGTAAGCCGTGGGCCTTCGACGCGACGACGCTCCTCGCTTCTCCCGATGAACATCGAACGCTGGGAGGCGCTACTTGGTGAACTCGGCGTCGCGCCGGAGACCGACACATTTTCTCGATTGCAAGCTGCTTATGCGCAGAAGCATCGCGCGTACCATACGTCGCGACACATCGATGAGTGCCTCTCGCTACTCGACGAAATCAAACACCTCGCCCAACGCTCTGCCGAGGTGGAGTGCGCACTGTGGTTTCACGACGCGATCTATGAGCCAATGTCGAAATCAAACGAGGAGCGGAGTGCGGACTGGGCGGCAAGATTCGGCGTTCACGCTGGTGTGGCATCCGATGCGATAGCTCGAATTCGCGCACACATCATGGCGACGCAGCACGTCGCATTACCTGTTGATGACGACTCCAGACTGGTAGTGGACATCGATCTGGCGATTCTTGGCGCTACCCCGAGTCGGTATGAGGAATTCGAGCGCGACGTGAGAACGGAATACCGGTGGGTGCCAGGCATCGTTTACCGTCCAAAGCGGGCAGCAATACTGCAATCGTTTCTTGATCGGCCACGGATCTATCATTGGGAGCCGGTGTTCGAGCGCCTTGAGCGCAAAGCCCGAACAAATCTGTCTGGAGCTGTCCGAACGCTAGTCGGCGGAGCGTGACGTCCGTGCGCCGCATCCGTCGCCACCCGGCCAGTTTGAGAGATTCGACCTGTCAGAAGGCGTGCCCGCGAGCCGTCATTCCGTACTGCATCGATTGTCGTCTGATTGTGCATTCTGATTTCGGCGCATGGACATGATTGTTCGTGGGGACCCTGAGCTTCACTCGCCTTTTAGTGCAGGAAAAAAGTAGCGGCCGGCGAGGTGGGACTGGCCTCGCCGACCGCTGCGTCAACTGCTCTGTAACGCAAGCGGATCAATTCCACACGGGTCTGAGCACGAAGTAGGGACTGTAGCCGATTGCAGGTGCCTTATTCGGATCGCTGATGTCCGTGGAGAGAAGATTTCCAGCCCCAATGCGCGATGCGAGGTAATACCCGCTGACCGTCTGTATAGTGTACTCGCAGCTGCCAATGTCCTTGATTACGAATTGCTCCCACGCCTGTGCTACCGTCCGGTTGGTCGCGAGAGCGTTGCCACCTAACAGACCCCCACCGTCAACGGCAGTGACGTAGTTCGTTCCGTCGGAAGTCTGCAAGGCGTAGGTGCCGTTAGGCTGCTGAATGAATGTGAACTCTGTCGATGCGTCGTCCTCGTAATCTTCATAAATGGGGCTCGATGCAAGTCCGCCCCCATTAATAGCCTGCAACATACCCTCGAAATAATTCGGCACCCCGTCGTATTCACCATCGGCGAAACTGATTCGATATTTATAGCCAGAACCCAGGTCTCCGCACTGCTGGGGATAAACTACGACGTAATAGTCTTGCGGAAGGGATCCATAGTTAGTGCCGATGGCGTTTGTGGACTGACCTGGCCCGGCAGAAAAATACAGAAAGTAGTCATAATAGGTCTCGAGGGTATAGCCACCGTAAGCATGGGCATCCTGGGGCTTGAGAAGAGTCGCATCGCTAGCTGCGGTGCCTGTAGTCTGGGTGACGTACGGCCCGCTAGTCACTCCTGGGTTCACCGAGACGTAGTATCCATTCTCGGTCACAAAGCTCTGGTAGCCCGATCCGGACGGCACAACCGTGAAGCGTTCATAGGTACCAGTCCCTGTCCCCGAGGTGGTCAACGCGTTGAAGGCCTGGCCACCTCCGTCAGTTGCGGTCAAAAAATAGTTTGCCCCTAGCAGGTTGATATATGTGACCAGCGCGACTTGTCCCGGATACGGCACGAAGTAGGGCGTCGGATTAATTGGGAAATGAGTCAACGACGGCGATACGGCTGTGTTCAGCCGATCGCTTGCCGGGGTCTGCGAAAACCCCTCTGCGTAAACTAGAAGCCCAGCCACCAGGGCGGCGGCGACGGTAATCGTACGTTTGTTCATGATGACTCCTTGCGTGCTGAAAGTAGGTGAACATGAGCCAAGAATTGGTTTATCCACTCACTAGATCGCTATTCGAGGATGAGAAGTGCCATGCGCGAGCGGTAGAGCCATTCCGTTCAATGGATGCTTGCAATCGCACCTGTCCTTCCCCGCTGCCGCCTGACTTCTGCTGAGCACATGGGGGTGGACTTGGCTTCATTGGACTGTCTTAAGGAGAGCGGATCGACACTGCGGGCCTAACATCATTCGCTGTGAGTTTTCACGGCGGCTCACCGAGATGATGCATTTTCAATGGGATGCGGAATTAGCCTGCCCTAGAGCCGCCGTCCCTGAGCGTCAGGACCGGGTCGACTGGAGACAGATGATAGACCGACGGACCTTGCCTAGAAGAGTCTCAAGGCAAAGGTGTACCCAAGGGTGTACCTAACCCGAAATCTCGACACGCGTAAGTAATTGGTCGGGGCGACAAGATTCGAACTTGCGACCCCTTGCACCCCATGTAAAAAGAAGGTGAAACGCCCTGCAACGGATTGCAACCGCGAATCTAGCTAAAACCGCCATTTTTACAGTATCTCAGCAACATATTGCGACGTGGTATTGTTGCGTCTCGTCTCAACGTGTTGCAGGAAATTGGGACCACAATGGGACCACGGTTGCGACCCCTTGTCATTCAGCGCTCGGGTTTTGCCACGGAATTGCCGTGCGTCGCCTGACCGTCAGCCGTATTGAGGGCCTCGAACCCGAGGCGGCCCGGTACGAGCTAACCGATCCCGCCGTTCCTGGTCTGCAGCTTCGCGTCGAGCCCACAGGCGCCAAGTCGTGGATCCTACGTTACTACTGGCGCGGCAGGCGGGTTCGTCTGTCCCTTGGTACCTACCCCGAGGTTTCACAACGGGGCGCCCACGAAGCAGCCAGCCACGCCCGCAAGCTCCTCGAGGACGGCATCGACCCCAGGCGCGCCGAGCGCCCGTCGGCGAAACGCCGGCTCACTTCAATGCCCACGGACGGAAGCGCAGCGCCGGCGAACAGGCATAGCATCGAGAACCTGGCCGACGAGTTCATGCGCCTGCACATCCGCGGCGCCCAGAAGCGCAAGCGCCCCGAGTACGTCAAGCGAGTGCTCGATGTTGATGTGCTCCCCATGTGGAAAGGCCGGGACGCTCGCACCATCAAACCCCGCGAGGTCGTTGAGCTGCTCGACGGTATCGTGCAGCGCGGCTCCCGGGTGATGGCAAACCGTGTCGCCGGGCTGCTCTCGCAGATGTTTCGCTTCGGCGTGCACCGCGATCTAGTCGAGGCCTCTCCCGTACAGCTACTCTATCGCCCGGGCGGCAGGGAGCGGCCGAAAGATCGGACCCTCACCGATACCGAGATCAAGGCGTTGCTGGCCAATCTGGATGAGAGCCTGCGCTCGCCGCGCATGGCGTCCGGACTCCGAATCCTGCTTCTCACCGGGCAGCGCCGCGGCGAACTCGCCCTCGCCCGCTGGCGCGATATCGACTTCGAGGCCAGAACCTGGACCATCCCTGCTGCGCATTCGAAGACCGGCATCGCACACCTACTGCCACTCTCGCCAGCCGCGGCACAGGAATTTGAACGCCTCAAACGCATTGCCGACGGCAGTAGCCATGTCATGCCGACCGAGGACGGCGATGAGTCGAGCGATCCGAAGCTCATCACTCGCGTGGTTGCGCGCAACCTGAAATCCCTCGCGGAGCTCGGTGTCCGCGCGTTCACGCCGCACGACCTGCGCCGGACTTGCCGAACGGGCCTCGCGAAGCTCGGTGTGGCCGACGCAGTTGCCGAGCGCGTCCTCAACCATGCTGCGCCAGGCATCGCCGGCGTCTACAACAAACACGACTACCTTGATGAAATGCGCCTGGCGCTCGACAAGTGGGCCGCACACCTCTCCGGGATGGAAAATTCCGGAAGCTGATTACCCGGGAAAGACTTTGCCTGCCCGGCGCATGGGACTTCGCGGGACGTGGGCTACCGGCCGATCTCCAAGGGCCATCGTGGCAGCGCATTGTTGCAAGAATCGTGGCGCCCTGAACTTTGTCTGCTCGGTCGCGAACGTCAAGTCCCGACCCCTAGTTGACTGTCACGACAGTCCGCTTCCCGGCAATGGGTTCACGAGAAGTCGCCCCCTTTGAGACTGGAATCAAAAGGAATCTTTTAGAGTGCACTGCCCGCCGATGCAAAACAAACGCAATATCTGATGCTCAAGGGAAACTTAACGCCATAGTCTTCGGCACCGGCCGTTCGGGTCTCTACACTTCGCTCTCCAGGTTCGCTTGCGGCTCGGCACGTTTATCCAGGTTTGGGCCACCCAAAGGTGCGACGACAATCGTTCCTCGGGCACTTCCGTGCCGTGCTAGGTGGATCACTCCCCACCCCCACAAGGTGTCGAACAGCGGCCCAAGCGTTGCACCATAAGTACTGACTGCGTACCGCACGCCTAAGTGGCGCGGAGTCAGTTCGTCGCGTGTTATCAGGTCATCGGCCATCATTTGCCGAAGCTGTTCACGGAGCACCTTCGTCGTGACACGCGGTATCGCCCGACGAAGCTCCCCAAAGCCCCTCGGCTTTTCGAGAAGCCGCTGGAATACCATCGGCTTCCAGCGTCCTTCAATCACGGCTATCGCCGTGTAGAGCGGGCAAGCCGCGCGCTCTGCATACGCATTTTGTCCTCGCAGCATTTTTTTCCTCCAGCGAGCTCCGGGTACTTCAAAGTACCTGCTTGTTTGGACGGCTAGTCAAGCGCCACAATAGTCAAAATGGAGGGCATGTGCCGTGATTCGATTGTACAGAGTCATTCTTCCAGTGAACGATATCGAGCGAGCCGCGCAATTCTATGGGGCGCTGCTCGATGCGAGCGGATCGAGAGTTTCGCCCGGACGTCACTACTTCGGGTGCGGCGGCGTCATTCTCGCGTGCTTTGATCCTCGCGCGGATGGCGATCCCTGGGACGCCTCACCAAATCCTGACCACGTGTATTTCTCCGTGACCGATTTGGAAGGTACCCTCAGAAGCGCGCGCGACGCGGGTGCCGTCATTTTGCGCCCTATCGAAACTCAGCCCTGGGGCGAGAGAAGCTTTTATTGCACAGACCCGTTCGGCAACAAGCTCTGTTTCGTCGCGACCGACACCCTGTTTACCGCCGGGCTGCTGAACTAGGCGTGCACGAGAGTACTCATCGTTTATGAATAGCTCAGGCTACTCGACTTCACAAAGGGCGAGGCGGAGGACCTGGCTTCGGGATGGAAAGCTCACTATTGGGAGCCGCTCGCAAAGGTCCTCGCATAATCCCGCGGCTGGCTGCCCAACAGTGGTCTGCCGCCGAACTGATTTGCTTGGCGGACTGAAGACAGTCCAATATCAGCGCAACTGATGGAGCGGATGGAGTTGTATATGAAAGCATCCGTGTTTGTAGGCACGAGCGTCGATGGATTTATCGCTCGCCACAACGGCGATTTCGACTTTCTTCCCGAGGGCGGGGGCGAGCCTCACGGCTACGATGAGTTCATGGCGAGCGTAGACGTGTTGGTAATTGGTCGAAACACGTTTGAGAAAGTTTTGACGTTCGAAAAATGGCCGTATGCTGACAAGCGTGTCGTTGTACTGAGTAGCCACACCATCGATTTCTCGTCTGTCCGTGGCGCTGTCGTCGAACATATGTCTGGCCCTCCTGGTGAAATCGCGGCCCGACTGGCAACGAGTGGGGCTAAGCATGCGTACATCGATGGCGGAATCACGGTGCAAGGATTCTTACGCGCGCGTCTTATTCAGCGGATCATTGTTACGCGCGTCCCAGTACTCATTGGAGAGGGAATCTCCTTATTCGGGTTGCTTCCGCATGATGTTCAGCTTCGCCATATCCTTACGCAGACCTATCCAAGCGGACTCGTGAAGAGTGAATACGAGGTGGTTCCCTAACCGCGCCGGCACAAGATGCAAGCGCTTCGCCGTACTCGCAAACAAGAAAACAAACGAGACCGGTCGAGTGATTCGTGGCATTGATGCCAATAATGCTTTAGGGGCGTTAAGTACCAACCCGGTTCGCAGTCAAGACACACTGGCGTTCCGGCCACCCCAACTCCGGGTTGATCGCAAAAACGTGGGTGCCTCCCCTGCGGCCGCCGTCATCGATTCCGCCTCAGCCCGCGTTCGCACCGCTAACGACAAGAGCGGTCGATACGGAAGTCGTGGTCGAGTTGGCGCCCGGCATCGAGGTGGTGTCGATCATCACCAAAAAGTCCGCGGAATAACTGGGACTTAAGCCCGGTGCCAAAGCGTATGCGATTGTCAAAGCCTCCAACGTGATGATCGGAGTCGACTGAGAGACCGGCGCCCCCACGATGTGCGCCGCACCGGAATCGCCGAACGTCCGGTTCTAGGCGATCGTTTCGGCACCGCCATTGACTGCAGTTGGCCGACCAGCGACCAATTAGCTTCTCTAGACCTGCCATCCAGCGAGATAATTCGGCGACTGTCGCCATCCGGCAAATCGCGACCCGTTTCTGCCGGTCGTCAACGGCCGCCCGTGGCGAGCGGCAGCTCTTCGGGGTCAGACATTAGAACTCCACAATCTGCACTGGACCGTCAAATTCGAGACTGAGCGACTTCGCAAATTCCACCACCGCCGCCAGTGATTCGTCCGGGTGACTCGAAGTAAGCATCTCATAGGGTCGAGTGCCGTCGCCCACGCAGACCTCGTCAATGATGTCCTCGATGAGGCTTGTATCACCTCCCGCTACGGCAACGAACGTGACACCGTCTCGAATAAACGCCTGTACAAGCGGTTCGAGTCCTCCGTGAAGGCCGTTGGGACAATGAAGCACG
>JBEKHO010000045.1:0-42031 GCA_050012215.1 Steroidobacteraceae bacterium | reverse complement strand
GCTGCGACTCAAGCCACCGCCGAAGGCGTCCTTGTTGAAGTCGATGAAGAACACCACAGTGATGTATTCGACACCCATGAGGCGCAAGATTCTCGCGGTCCGCACCCCGAACCAGGACGAAGTCTCGTTGAACGACAGCAGCGCGAGCAAATAGGTCCAAAGAGCACCGATCCCGAAGACGATCACCGTTCGCGCGGACAGATGAGGGTCCGCGACCCCATACATCCACATGACGAGTGCGAGATGGACCAGATGCGCCGACGCGAAAGACAGTCCTAGATCTCGCGCGTGCACAGCGAGCGGCTTGAATCGAGCCCCGAACAACGTCCGAAGCGCGCCGCCGCAGGTGGCAAGCCAGAACAGCACGAACGACCAGCGCGCGGTCGCGCGCAGCGCCGTGTCCATCCTTTCCCGTGGGCCATGGGTAAGCCGGATCTCTATGGCAAGAAGTGCTGCGACCGTAAACGCTAACAGCATCCACCTTGCCGTAGTCCCCATTCGCATCGAGGCCATCGAGCGCTCCGAAATTGAGTGTCCTTCCAGACCCTGAGGCCACAGTTCGTTTCGCTACCCTGTGCAAGGATAGGTGCCGCTTGCAACCTTTTCAAATTTCAGGCCGAACGCCTAGTATGCGACGCGCCAAATCCCGGCACTCGAGCCGCCGTTCCTTGGGGATAGCGAAGTAATTGGTCGTCCTGCGCGGGTACAAATGGCTCTCGACGAAACCCTGCAAGTCAAGCCCGTCATCGTTGTGCGCTACACGATTGGGCACAACTATCGAGAAGTCATGAGTGGACAGGAACTCGTACATGGCTTCCTTGCTGTATCCAAGCCCGTCCTGCACCGGCGCACCGCTCTCGAACATAATAAGCGGGCGGCATCGCGCGAGAAGTGCTGTCGCTCCTCTGAGTACACCAAGCTCGGCGCCCTCGACGTCAATTTTGATTGCATCAACATGGTGCGCGGGCACGAGCGCGTCAAGCTTTTCCAGCCGCACGTTGATCTCGCGTATCGATCTTTGATCGACTCGCTTTGGCGTTCCCAGAGAACTGTAGCCAGATTGTTCCATATCGATGAAAAATGTGGCATTGCCGGCGCTTTCACCTACGGCGCAGGCATGCGTCTCCACATCGGGAAATTTCCGGCGTAGCCGTTCAGCCTTTTCGGGTATGGCTTCGACAGCGACGATTTTTATCGACCGATCGCGGTGTGCAACCTCGGAAATGATCGAGCCGATGTGGGCCCCGACATCAATAAAGTAAGCGTTAGGCCTGCACAACCTGGTGATAAGATAGGTAGCAAGATGATCGTTCGCACTGGTGCCAACCCTTTCAGGGTGACTCCATGCCTCACGTACCAATTGAATTTTATCGCGCACCGATAGAGCCATCCGGCCAAACGGGCTACCCAGCAGAGATTGTTTCACGGTTTCATTCTCCTCATCTCCACCAGCCGCTCGCTGTGGCCAGCGCCCCGAAGTTCGAACCGATAGTTGTCGCCTCCTACCTTTTTCAAATCGCAGGCCAGGGACGACATGACCAGACCCTATGAACGCGAGCGCGCTGACCAGTTGAACGCCATTGTGAGCTCCGGAGGCTTCAAGTTGGTCTCCCTTCGAGAACATAGCTTACAGCGCATTCGAGCCAAGGACAGCCGCGGATTCACTGGATGATCGCGCTCGAACAACTCGGCCACCAACAGGGGTTTTCCGAGAGAAAATTCTGGATGGCTTGCCACTTCGGCGGAGCGCTGTGGAGCGGAGTGGTCGTTTGCATGATCGATTCGAGGGCGCCCCAGGAGCCGTACTTGCTCTCCACTCCGATATCCTCGAAGTACATGAAGAGTTGTCCCCCTGCAGCTTTCCATTGCTGAAGATAGCGTGCATACGCCTCGCCCATTCTCGGATCTCGGTTGGCCGCGATGTAGAGAGCATTGAGCGCGTCGGTCGATCCATTCGCGAAGTTCTGTCCACCCTCGTATGCCAATAGCGGGAGCTTGTAGGGGGCGAGAACCCCGACGAAGTCCCGTTCCCATGAGGCGTCCTCAGCAATGAACCCTCCCGGGGGAATTGTCGTTGGAGTCCGAGACCACTTTCTCCATAGGCGCGAAAGATAGGATCCGTCGTAACCTGCCGGGTCGTTTTGCAAGTATAAAGATTGAAATAAATTTGCGAGGCCTCCGTCCGCTTGGGAAGTCCAAGCCGAAGGCACTTCGCCGCCCATGTAAGGAGCGATAGCGACTGCGTTGATTGCGTGCCCGGAACATGGTGCGCCTTGAGTCCAATACGGGCATCTCAATGCTTCGGTTGCCGAGAAGCTCCAGGCTGCCTGCGCGCCGAGCACACAGACGAGCCTAAGATCGAGCCCCCAAACCGATCTCCATATATCGCACATTTGCGCCGTGCGCATTCCGAACCATTCGCGGTTATATTCGAATCCGGTATCGCCCGACGGCTGGTTCGGCCACAAAGCTTGGCCCTGGGTCACTGCGTACTTATATTGGGGGAAGGAGGAATTCCACACTTCATTGCTCAGCTCCACATAAACCTTTTGGCTCTTGCCTAGCTGATTGTGCACGAGCATGGCCATCTGGGTGATGTATTCGTCATTAGCCGTCACCGGGACATTCATCCACGCGTCGGCGGAAACCGCGTTGGCGAGCTGCACTGCAATCTCGATTGGAACTCCCTTGGGCGTGCCGAAAAAAGCGTACGTAGGGATTGGGCGTTCGGACCAGGAGGAGAGTGTGGTTTCGTTGGTTCGAAACCAATCCATGAATCGCAGCGCGCGAAAATTTTGAAGGAGCTTCAGAAAAGCCGGGTTGAACAGTTGCCCCGCCTTCGCTGCAGACTCATTGGCTGCCGTTACGAACCGAATGTTACGCAAGTAGTTCCCGTGATGGTGGGGATCCGTTTCGACAATGCGCAGATCGATACCATTGTTGCTGGGAACCACGTTGATCACGTCTCGGCCGGGTGAGCGGCTTACCAGAGTGGCGTCAAATCCATAGGCCAAAGTTCCTTGCCCGTCGTACAGCACAACGTACTGGCCACCCGGATAGATACCGTTGGGTGTGCTAGGCATACCTTGAAGAAAAATCACCCCCACCGAGTTGAATCTTTGCGGGGAGGGCTCGTGAAGGCTCGTAAGCGTGATGGGCCATCCGTTCGCGTCGAGGTGAATGTATTGTTCTTCCTTGGTATCCCAGGTCGCATCTGAGTGAGTTATCCACTGCTGCGACTCCAAGAAGCCATTAATGAATGGCTGTTCGCTCGCGAAATAGTTGACAGCCGCGAGATTGATTCCCATCGCGGATCGTGCGTTGGAGGAGGTGGCGGCAGGAGTCCCGTTCGAGAGCGGCCAGATGAGCAGGCCAACCGAAATCAATTCAAACGCCCTGATCCAGACGACTCTAGCGAGATCGTGCGTAGTTCGGAGAATTGCCGTCAAATCTTGACTCCCAACCGGTTGAGATCACCAGCACGAAGTGTTAACCGAGCGCCTTCGGCAGTATCTGGCGATACTCGATCTTCATCGGCGGTCCGACATGAACCTGGACGCCGATCAGGCCCTGGGATCTACGGTTGACCCGGTCATAATCGCAGTGTTCTTTCAGCCACTCATGGTCGATCGCCCCAGTTATGCATGGACCCCACCGACCTTAATAGTCGCAGCCCCTCGGATTTCACGCTTTACCTGAACGGGGTGCTTACCGCCAATCACGACGCAGGAGAGGCCCGCATCGGCTCACCGGGCATCATTCCATGGCGTTGTCTGCGTCCGAGATCCCCGGGGACTCTAGCACGCCGCGTCTAGGTGACGATCCACCATATCTGCGCGTTCACCCCAGATAGCGGGCGGGCTCGCCCATGCAAGCGAGGGATAGTGAGTCCAAGCAACAGTTGCGCCGCGCCACCATTCAAAACGCGAGAACCCTGCGTTGGGGACCGAGCGCTCGAGAAAAGATAGAGAATCTAGGTATGGCTAGATCACGCCCTCAGAACGTTTTCGACCCAATATTGCTCATGGCGCTTTGCGTGCCGTCGGAGGCATCCGCCGCGACCGCGAAATACCACGTCCCCGTGGTCAGGCCGGTGAGCGTATAGCTGGTCGTCGAGGCTCCGCTCACCGTCACCGATTGGGCCAATGAGCCCTGGGAGGTGCCGTAGTAAACCGTATAGCCCGTAAGCGTCGTCAGGGGTGATCCATTCGTGTCCTGCGTGGGCGGGGCCCAGCTGAGGCTGGCACTGCCGTTGGTGGGCGGAGTGACGGCCACTGTGACGTTCTCGCTGGCCGAGCCGCCCGTGCCGGTGCAGGTGAGGGTGTAGGTCGTCGCGGCTGTCAGCGCCGCGGTCGAGGAGGAGCCGCTGGTGGCGAGCGTTCCCGACCAGCCGCCCGACGCCGAGCAGGCGGTGGCATTGGTCGAGGACCAGGTCAGTGTCGACTTGGCACCGCTCGCGACGCTCGTCGGGTTCGCATTGAAGCTGATGCGGGGCGGCAGGGCCGATACCGAGACTGTGGTGGATTGAGAGGCGGAGCCGCCGGCTCCGGTGCAGGTCAACGTGAATTTGGTCGCCGAGGTCAGATTACCCGTGCTTTGGGTACCGCTGGTCGCTTCGGAGCCGCCCCAACCGCCGGTGGCGGAGCAGGACGTTGCGTTGGTGGATGACCAATTAAGGGTCGAGGCCGCGCCATTCGCCACGGTGGTCGGATTGGCCGATAACGTGACGGTCGGCGCTGGCGAATTTACCGTGATCGTGGCCGATTGCGATGCGTTGCCGCCGCTGCCGGTACAGGTCAGCCCGTAGGTGGCGTTCGCCTTGAGCGCGCCGGTCGACACGGAGCCGCTGACCGGTTCGCTGCCTGACCAGGCCCCGGAGGCCGCGCACGAGCTGGCATTGGTCGAGAACCAGGTGAGCGTCGCCGCACTGCCGCTGGTGAGCGTGCTCGGGCTCGCGCTGAGAGTCAGGGTCGGCGTCGGCGACGTCACGGTGACGGTCGCGGACTGCACGGCGCTGCCGCCCGCACCGGAGCAGCTCAACGTGTAGGTGGCGTTCGCTTTGAGCGCGCCCGTGGAGATGGAGCCGCTGGTCGCCTGGCTGCCGGACCAAGCGCCGGAGGCCGTACACGCCGTGGCATGGGTGCTCGACCAGGTCACGGTCGCGCTGGCACCGCTCGCAATCGTGCTCGGCGCCGCAACCAGGCTGATGGTGGGAGCGGGGGTCGATGCGGTGACGGAGACCGTGGCGGCTTGGGTGGCGCTGCCGCCGGCGCCGGTGCAGGTCAGTCCATAGGTGGCATTGGCGGCGAGCGCCCCGGTGGCCTGCGCGCCGCTGGTGGCCTTGCTGCCGGACCATGATCCGAATGCCGTGCAGGCGGTTGCATGCGTTGAGGACCAGGTGAGGGTCGATCCGCTGCCGCTATTGACGGTACTCGGGCTAGCCGACAAGGAAACGGTCGGCGTCGGCTGGGTGACCGAGACCGTCGTCGACTGGCTGGCGTTTCCGCCCGGCGCGCTACAGGTCAGGGTATACGAGGCGTTCGCGGTGAGCGTCCCGGTGGATTGGGTTCCGCTCAAGGCCTTACCGCCCGACCAGGCACCGGAGGCGGTACAAGCGGTGGCGTTGGTCGAGGACCAGGTCAGCGTCGCCGCGGAGCCGCTCAGCACCGTGCTGGGGCTCGCGCTCAGCGTCACGGTCGCCGAAGGCTTGGGGCTCACCGTGACCGTGGTGGACTGGACAGCGCTGCCGCCAGCGCCCGTGCAGGTCAGCGTGTAGTTCGCGCTGGCCGACAAGGTTCCCGTCGGCTGGGTTCCTGCCAAGGGTTTGCTGCCGGACCAAGCGCCCGAGGCGGTACAGAACGTTGCATTCGCCGAGGTCCACGATAGCATCGATCCAGAGCCACTCGCGACACTGCTGGGCGATGCACTCAGCTGAACGGTGGGTGGCGTCGTTTTGACCGAGACGCTCGCAGATTGTGCGGCGCTGCCCCCGGGCCCCGTGCACGTCAAGGTGTAGCTCGCCGTGGCCGACAGCGGACCGGTCGATTGCGAACCTGAGGTGGCTTTGGCGCCGGACCACCCACCCGATGCGCTGCAGGCGGTGGCATTCGCCGAGGTCCACGTCAAGGTGGCGCTGGCGCCGTTCGCCACGGCGCTCGGCCCAACGCTTAAGGTGACGGTCGGGGTTGGGGACTTGACCGACACCGTCGCAGATTGCGAGGCGCTGCCGCCGGCACCGCTGCAGGTCAGGGTGTACGTCGCGTTGGCATCGAGAGTCCCCGTCGATTGCGAACCGCTGGTCGGTCTGCTGCCCGACCAGGCGCCCGATGCGGTGCAGGCGGTGGCGTGAGTCGCGCTCCAGCTCAGCGTCGCCAGACCGCCTTTGCTGACCGTGCTGGGCGCGGCGCTCAGGGCGATGCTGGGCGCGGCAGAAGCCACGGTCACCGTGGTCGACTGCGATGCTTGCCCGCCGATGCCGATGCAGGTCAGGGTATAGGTCGAGTTGGCCTTTACAGCGCCCGTGCTCTGCGAGCCGCTGACGCTCCTACTTCCCGCCCAATTGCCGGAGGCGGTGCACGAAGCGGCGTTTTGGCTGGTCCACGATAGCGTGGAGGTGCCCCCGGCTTGAACGGTGCTCGGATTCGACTGCAGGGTCACTTCGGGCGCAACCGAGGTGACGGTCACGGTGGTCGACTGCGACGAAGAACCGCCCGGACCGGTGCAAGTGATTTCAAATTCCGTGTCGTTCGACAGTTGCCCGGTCGCCCACGTGCCGCTGACCGCAATGTCGCCGTGCCAGCCGCCGGTCGCCACGCATTGCGTGGCATTGAGGGCGCTCCATTGCAGAGTCGAAGTACCCGAACTGCTGACGGTCGTCGGCGAGGCGCTCAAGGTGATCGAGGGGGCTGCATACGGGGTCACGGTCACTTGGCGCGACTGCGTGGTGGAGCCGCCGCTGCCGGTGCAGGTGAGGGTGTAGCTCGTGGTCGATGACAGCGGCGGGGTGGAAAGTGAGCCGCTGGTCGGCTGCGTGCCGCTCCATCCGCCCGAGGCGGTACAGGTCTGAGCGTCGCTCGCATTCCAGGTCAGGGTGATCGCCTGGCCGGACTTGATGCTGGTAGCGCTGGGCTGCAACGAGACGGACGGCTTGACGTCCGTGGTGCCGGCGGAGGTCGGCGTACCGCTTCCCTGAGGCGTCAGGCTGTCGCCCTCGCAAGCCGCCAACGTGGCGAAGACCGCGCCGACCAGGAGCCACCCCACAGCACGTCGGGCGATCCGTCGAGCCGCCGCGCCGGTGCAACTTGCATACGCGAACATCCGCAAAGCGGTCATGCGCGCAAACCGGTGGCCGCAGCCTTCTGAACTCATCCGCATCATCTCCCTTGGCTGACTCGCGTCGCGAGGTCGCTTCAATCGCTACTTGTCATAACGACGTCGCGGCCGTCATAACGAGGTGAGATCAATAGTTATTCGATTTGCAACTGCTGCCAAGCTGTCGCTGATCGCTAACATCACACGCGACAATTCAAGACAGGGCACAGCAGATAGGTAGCGCAACCTGTTGTTTGAGCGAGTTCAATCCTCGTGCGCGATCGCCTGGTACGCGATCGCGGCTATTTATTTTTTAAGTCGCCGCTGCAGGGGGAATCCACTAGATCAGTACGCGTTTTTATCCTTCAGCACGATCAGCGCTGTTTTTAGCACGATCTTTAGGTCGAGACCGAGCGACCAATTCTTCAGGTACTCGAGGTCGTATTGCACGCGCCGCTGCATCTTCTCGACGGTGCGCGTTTCGCCGCGAAATCCGTTCACCTGCGCCCAGCCGGTGATGCCGGGCCGGACTTTGTGCCGAACCATGTAGCCGCTGATCAGCTTGCGATATTCCTCGTTGTGAGCGACGGCATGCGGGCGCGGGCCGACGAAGCTCATCTTGCCCTCGAGCACATTCAAGATCTGCGGCAGCTCGTCGAAGGAGCTTCGGCGCAGGAAGCCGCCCAACCAAGTCACGCGGTGATCGCGTTCAACGGCCTGAGTCACGATCGCGCCGTCCTCGCACACCGTCATGGTTCGAAACTTATAAATCAGGATCTCCTCGCCGTTCAAGCCATATCGGCGCTGCTTGA
Organism: Steroidobacteraceae bacterium; assembly: GCA_050012215.1. Taxonomy (GTDB): domain Bacteria; phylum Pseudomonadota; class Gammaproteobacteria; order Steroidobacterales; family Steroidobacteraceae; genus Bog-1198. The sequence continues at coordinate 33,908 of JBEKHO010000045.1, read as the reverse complement.
ACAGGACGGGTCCGGGGGACGTGAGCTTGATGGCCAATCCAAGAATCACGAAGGCGGGCCAGCCGAGTAGCAGCACAATCAGTGCCAGGACAACATCGAATGTCCGTTTCCAGATGGCGCTCGTGCCGTGAAATGGCGAATCACAGATCGAGAGCACCGGCATCCCGCTGATGTCCACACACCGCGCCTGCATGAGATCGAAGGCGAAGATGTTCGGCGCGAAGTAGACCGAGGCGGTGGTATCGCGCAACTCCTTGATGAGCTCATCAATCCGGGGCGTGGTGGAGATCGGCAAAGCGAGGTACACCCGGGTGATGGAATGTTGGCGGACGAAGTCCGCCAAGTCACGGGTCGAGCAGTTGGCCGCGACCGGCTTGTGGGCGCCGTCGGGTAACCGGCTGGCGCTGCGAAAATCCAGGAATCCAAAGAACTTCCCGCCGCTTTGACTTTGCTTGATTCGGCGCGCGAGCTCGATTCCCACCTCGTTGGCGCCGATGATGACGTAGCGCTGTGCGGCCGAGCGGCCGCCCGCGAGACGCTGCGCAAGCTGGGCACTGAGTGAATCGGCCAGCAATAGGGCGAGCGGGGTTACCAGGAGCCAAGTGAGGATCACCCGCGGGTACGGATGCGCGAGCGCGAATGCCATGGATATGAACAGCATCACCATGGCGACGCAAAACCACTCGAGCAGCATCCGTGATGCGGGGCGGCTGATGTAGGCGGCTGCGCTGTCCGGCTCGTAGCCGAGCGGGGGACTCAGAATGAGCGCGGACACCAGAAAGGCGATGAGCGCCACTGCCCAAAACTGCACCGACAAAGGCTCACCCGCGATCAGCACGCAACTGGCGAAGATCAACACGACCACGAATGGCAGGATGCAGCGTCGCGTCAGCGTCAGCAGCGCCGGCTCGTGCGTACCGAACCGAACCGACTTGTGGTGCGCTGCATTTGCAGAGGGCAGAGGGGTTGCGCGAGCGCGGACAGCGGCGCCCGCGTCCAGCGACACCCCTAAGTCATCGGGCGTGAGGCTGCCGGAACTTCCTGGAACCTCGGCCATCGTTCCCCTCCCAAGCGTTGACTGTTGTTGCATTTGAGGCACGACAGAGAGAATCAGTTCGTCTCCGTGCGCCCCTGCCAACGCCCCCCAAGTCACATTATGTCAACCAAAATGTCTATTTTTCTAGAGTCTTCAGATCGCGACACTACTGCGCACGTTTTCAGTTTTGATGCATTTATGCAAGGTTTTTTTTTGATGCGGGAGCGCCTCGTGATGTGATCCGCCGTGACTTGGACAGGGCGAGCGTGTCCGTTCTTGATCCTCATTTTCGATAAGCACATCTAAGCCATGATTTATAAGAATTAAGTGATGTCACCCGAGTGTTCGGAGGTACACGCAGAGTCCTGCTCGGGCCTTTGTCCCTATTCGGCCCGGCGGATCAATCCAAACCTTCACTCGGAGGTAATTCGTCTGAAATGTGCGACACCCTCGGGTCCCTGTCGTTGGCGGCGTCGGTCCTCGTCGACGCCATTGAGCGGCTCAACAGGTTTCGCTTCGAGCGATAACGCTGCGGGGTGAAGCACGCGTGAAAGGGTCGCTCACTCGGCATCGCTGCCATTTTGGATTCATATTGTTTTGTGAATATTTGATCGCAAATATTTTTGGGGAGCGAGCGAGCGCGATCACTTCGTGTGTCGGGAATTTGCCGAAGCTCAGCAGCGCATTCGCGCCAAGTCTGTATTTGCAGATCATTCGCGGCAAATGGACACGCGCGCCAATCTTCCGCGATCGCTCAAAAACGCTTTTTTCTGCATGAAAACGCGATAAAACCACATCGCGCTTCAATGTCATTGCTCGCCCAATAGCCCTCTGTCGGCCTGTCGCGACAATTGCATCGTGCGGTGAAGGCCGTTTAAATCGCCGCTCGATTATTTTCGTTCAGCAGACGCCGATGTCACGGCTCGCTGCGAAGACAGCATGTTTGGAGGGGCTAAATGACACGAATCAACACCATGATCGCTTCGCTGATAGCCGCCGTGTTGGCGATGATCTCTTGTGTCTCCGCTGTTGCGGGGACCACCGACGCCGTGACCAGCAAGACCATTGCGCTGCCGGCCGGCAATTTCTCTACGGTGAGTCTGTTGGCGACTGGTGTTGACGGGAATCAACCCAATCAGAAGTTTGTCGTGAGTTATACGGATGGGACTGCCACGAGTTTTACGCAAAGTCTGAGCGATTGGCATACCCCGCAGAACTATGCCGGAGAATCGCAGGCGTCACAGATGCCCTACCGCCTTACCGCAACGGGCGCAACGCAGAGCGGGCCTTTCTACCTCTACGGCTATTCCTTTGCGATCAATAATGCGAAGACGGTGAAGAGCCTGACCTTGCCGCAGAATCGCAATGTCGTGGTGCTGAGCGTCGACCTCGGTGCGAAGTCTGGCAGTCGCGGGGCATCGGTGAATGTAAAGCTTTCAACGGCGCAAAATGTGGCGGGCATTGCCAACTACGGTAAGGCCGTCATCAACGGCGGTTTGGATGAACGTGGATTTGCCTACTGCGCCAACTTAATCGGCAGCTCGGTCACCTGGGCCGGTTCAACATTCACGTTCGGCGCTTCGGGGTCGTCTGATGCCGCGAGCAGGACCACCATTGCATTGCCCTCGGGCTACGTTTCGGCGGTGAATCTGTTGGCAACCGCCGTCAACGGCAATCAGCCCGATCAGACTTTCGTCGTGACGTATTCGGACGGCACCACGAAAAGCTTTACGCAAAGCTTGAGCGACTGGTACACGCCGCAAAATTTTGCCGGAGAATCCAAAGCATCGGATATGGCCTACCGGATTGCCCCTTCCGGCGTGACCGACATCGGGCCTTTTTATCTGTACGGGTATTCCTTCGCGGTCAGCGGCGCGAAAACCATCAAGAGCATCACGTTGCCGAATAATCGCAATGTGGTGGTGCTGGCGGTCAGTACCACCGCCGCGAGCGCCGCGCCGACATCGGCGGCCAATGCGGCGGCTGTCCATGTCAATCTGGCTGCCGCAGATAACGTCGTCGGCGTGGCGAGCAACAACTCCTCGGTGACCAACGGGGGCCTGGATGGGGAAGGGTACGCGTACTCTGCGACGCTGCTCGGGGGCTCAGTCACCTGGGATGGTTCCACGTTCAGCGTCGGACCTTCGGGAGCGACTCCGCCACCACCGACTTCTCCCACCCTCGCCATTTCAGGGACGCCTGCGGACACCGCGTTGATCGGGAAATTTTACAGTTTCACCCCCACCGTCGTGGCATCCGGCGGCGCCTCCTTGACCTACGCCGTAGCGAATCGGCCTTCCTGGGCGCAGTTCAGCGCGGCGACGGGAACCTTGTCGGGCACGCCGACGGGGAGCGCCGTTACCGATGCCAATATCGTTGTCAGCGTGTCGAATGGCTCGCAGAACGCGGCCCTGCCAGCATTCAATATCGCCGTCGAAGCGCCGGTCGCCACGCCGCCTGCGAGTGCGACCCTCAGTTGGGTGAAACCGAGCGTGAATACCAATGGCTCGCCGCTGACGAATTTGGCCGGCTATGTCATCCGCTACGGGAGCAACGCCGGGTCGTTGACCTCGCAGATATCCGTGGGCTCCCCCAATTCGACCAGCGCAGAGATTCAAAATCTGACGCCGGGCACCTGGTATTTCGAAATTGCCTCGATAAACACGGCGAGTGTGGAAAGCCCGTTCTCGAGCGTAGCCAGCGCGACGATTCAATGACCACACGCACGATGCGCCGCCCGTGGGAAAGCATTACCGGGCAGCCCCTCGGGATTGATTAGGGGATCGCCTTGGACACCGTGAATGACTCACCGCCTTTGATCCCCGTAGCGGTAACTGCGACGACGCTGAAGTAATAGGTGGTCCCGGATCTCAAATTACCGACGCTGTAGGTCGTCGTCGCGGGATTGCTCACCCGGATGCTCTGGGTCAAGTGGTGCGGACTGGTACCGTAATAGATGTAGTAGCCCGCCAGATCGGTGATCTTCGATGCGTCGGAATTGCGCGTTGGGGCGGTCCATGACAGGGTGGCAACTCCATGACCACTTGCATCGGCTTCCGTCGAGGCGCTGTCGAGAGCCGGTGGCGCCTTGGCGCATCCGCAAAGGATCAGGGTAACTGCCGCGCTGAGTAGTGCTCTCATTCTGCCGAAGACACTCGACTAAGGGTTCATCACCGTCCTAATCCTGGAAAGCTTATCGTGGCTTAAGGAGTCACATCGATCGCCAGCACCACCACATCGCGATTGCTCGGCAGGCGGATGCTCTTGAGCGTCTTGGAGTTGTTGATGGCGAAGGAGTAACCGTACAAGTAGAAAGGGCCATTTTCGGTGGCTCCAGAGGCGGTGACCCGATAGGCCATGGTCATGGCTTGGGATTCGCCCGCATAGCTCGCCGGCTCGTACCAATCGCTCAAGCTTTGCGTGAAACTTGTGCTGGAGCCATCCGTATAGGTCACGACGAACGCTTGATTGGTTTGATCACCGTCCACGCCGGTGGCCAGCAGGCTCACCGTGGAGTAATTTCCGGCAGGCAGCGCAACAAGCGTACTGCTCACCGCATCGTAGGCATCCGCTGTACCTAAGTTGAAGGTCGAGCCGCTCCAGACAACAGAAGTTCCCAGCAATGTGGCGGAGTAGGCATAGCTGCGCGTATCCAGCCCGCCCGCCGGAATCGGCGAGCCGGTTTTGGCAATGCCGACCACGTTGTCGGCGGACGACAGATTGACGCTGACCGCGGTCCCACTTTGTACCGAGATCGCGTAAGTGCCGCCGGTCACCGCGCTATTCGAATAGCCGCTCGCTACGGCAATCGCCTGCAGGGTCGTGGTCGAGCCGATCTGCACGGGCGTACCGACGTTATATTTCGCCGAGCTCGTCGTCGGTGTCGTGCCGTTCGTCGTGTAGTACATGACGGCCCCCGGGGTGCCGTCCGACAGAGTCACCGATTGTGCCGAGGCGTACGCTCCGGGAGGCGGGCTGAAGCTTGGGCTCGCTGCAGGAGCGGGGCCTGCGGTCGCCGGCGTGACATCGACGGCGAGCACGACCACGTTGCGATTGCTCGGCAAGCGGATGCTCTTGACGGTCTTCGTGCTGTTGATGGCAAAGGAGTAGCCGTACAAATAGAACGTTCGGTTGTCGGTCGCTCCGGAGGAGGTGATCCGGTAGGGCATGGTCAACGCCACGGATTCGCCTGAGTAGCCCTGGGGCGTGTGCCAGTCGCTCAAACTTTGCGTAAAGCTCGTGCTCGTGCCATCCGTATAGGTCACGACGAACGTTTGATTCGTTTGATTTCCATTAACGCCGGTGGCGAGCAGATTCACGGCGGAATCATTTCCCGCCGGCAGTGTAATCGTGGTACTGCTGGCGGCATCATCCCCTCCCGCCGCCCCGATTGTGAACGTCGAGCCTGCCCAAGTAACGGAGTTGCCGAGCAACGCCGCGGCATAGGCGTATCCGCGAGTGTCCAGTCCGCCGGCAGTGACGGGCGAGCCTGTATTGACGATGCCGGCCACGTTGTCGACCGCCGAAAGATTCACGCTCACCGACGTTCCGCCCTGCGAGCTGATCGTGTAAACACCGCTGGTCACGCCGCTATTGCTGTAGCCGCTCGCTGCTGCAATCGCCTGCAGGGTCTGCGTCGAGCTGATCTGCACGGCCGTGCCCACGCTGTACTTGGCGGAACTCGTCGTCGGTGTGGTGCCGTCCGTCGTGTAATAAATGACGGCGCCTGGCGTGCTGTCCGTGAGAGTGACCGATTGGGCCGAGGTGTACGATCCGGGCGGAGGGCTCATGACCGGGCTTGCAGCAGTTGGTATCGTTGCCAATAATCCGTACGCGGTTACCGCACTTTGCGTTCCGACGTAGACTTTGCCGTTGGCGATGATGGGCGTTTCGAATTTGACGGCGGTGCCCGGCGAGTCGCGATTGTTCGCCGCTTGGCTGCTGCTGTAGAGCAGGTGGGTCAAATTGGTCGCATCGTAGGCAAATAATCCGAGGCAATTGTCGCTATCCCCGTCGCAGGTCGAATCGTCCGCACTCCCATCGAGTGCCCAGAGAATGCCGTTCGTATTGCCATTCGCAGATACGGCAGGTGTCGGCGCGGAGAAGGCGAAAATCTGCGCGCTTCGGGAAGTCGGGGTCGTGGAGATCAGGCCGCTGTTATTGGCATTGAACGAGAATGCCTGGATATAATCATTGGTTCCCGTCCAATAGAGATTACCGTTCCAGTAGGCGGGCGATCCCCAGATCCCGCTGCTCGCTCCCATGATCTCCTGCACGATTTGCGGATCGCTATTGCTGCAGGCCGGCGTCAATTTGAGGCAATACTTGCCGAGATTATTGGTGTCGAGCAGATAGATCGTTCCTTGCTTGCCCTGTTGCGCCAGCAACTGCCGGCCGGAGGGCAGGGCGGGTAGTAAGACGAGACCCCCTGAGGCGACATCCACGTCGTCATAATCCAAGCTGCCTTGATTGTAGGGAGTGAAGTAGTCGAGCACCGCAAAAGTGTTATTGGTCGGTGGTCCCAGTTTCACGATGCTGTCGCCGTAATCGCTCGTGCCGTTCCAGCTACCGTTGCCGGTCGCAAAATAGATGTTGCCGCTCGCGTCGCTTGCGGGCCCGCCGCCGCTCATCCATATGCCATTGGCGTTGTCGTTCGGCGAGGTGTTGAATACCGCCTCCTGAGCGAGCGTGCTCGCATTGTAGGAAATGACCCAGCCGTGCCAGGGGGTGGTGTCGCAATGCGCGCTCCAGCTGATCACCACGTGTCCGTTTTCCAGCAATAGGGCGGCACGCTGGTTCTCGTATTTGGCGTTGAAGGCCACGAGTCCGCCCGCGGCATCGACGCCGGTTCCGGGTACTTGCGCTTGAATTTGTACGGGGCCGTTGAATTTCTCGGCGAGCGTCGTGACATCGAGCGCGTGGAGGTACTGAACGATGCTGCCGTTGAGTTTCGATTTCGCCACCACATACAGCGTTCCCCCAACGCGATCGATGACGGGAGTGCCCGTGATCCCCACCTCCGGCACCAAGTCTTCGCACTTGAGATCCGCAGAGCTGCTCACGGTGGTGCCGCCTGCCGGAATGAGGCTCACGTGCAGGTAGATCGTTCCGGAATCCGCGTCGATCGCATACACACTGTCGTGTTCGGTCACGACGAATAAAACGTTGTGCGTCCCGCCCGCGAAGTTGATCGCCGAGAGATAGAGCGGCTGCGCATACACCGCGCCATCGACCGGCGCGGAGAATAGTTTCCCGAATTGCGTGCTGTTGACGTTGGAAGGTGTGAGGATCGTTTCTTGAGTGTTTTGTCCGGTGCGGGCCGTGTCGTTGTGATACATGGTCACATTGACTTGCGCATGGAGAGCGCCGCAAAGACCGAACGATATCAATAGAAAATATCGTCGAATCTCGCCTTGCATTATTCTTTTCCCCATTGCTCTCAATTATCGGAGCTATATCCTATTAACATACACAAACTCGCCGCAAAAAGGTCGGGGAATGGAACATAGTGGAGCGCCGCTCGTCGCCCGGATGCGCTGCTATGCATAACGGAGTGCAATATGTTATTCCGTTGCGGTGCGGTATCTGCGCGGTGAGGGAGCACGCGTTCGGTGATCCACAACGCTGCAAGCGATCGCCGTCGCGAGCGGCAGCTGCGCCACGCCTGCACCTTTAGGATGTTTCTCGAGCATCGATAGCGCTATAGTGGTAGCCACTGTTTGCGTCAGAACGCATGGGATTGCCATGAAAATTCGGTCGGTCGTGAAGGGTGCGCTGACTTTTGTTCCCGGAGCCGGGCAATTCCTTCCGAAGCCTATTGCCGGAAACAATCCAGGCACCACCTATTATTACGGCGTGTGGCTCAAGCACTTGTCGTACCTGTTCGAAAACGGGATGGGCGGAGTGCCCGAATCCATTGCTGAGCTTGGCCCCGGCGACTCTTTGGGTCTCGGGATCGCGGCGTTGTTATGCGGTGCCGAGCGCTTCTACGGATTGGATGTGGTCGCGCACACGAATCCGGCGACTAACCTGCAAGTTCTGGATGGAATCGTGGAGCTGCTAAAGAGCCGCGCGCCGCGACCCGGCAAAGGCTGGCCCGATTTCGATCATTTGCTCGACAGTAAGCTTTTCCCGAGCCATATCCTCACCGATCACCGCCTGTCGGCATCGCTCACGCCCCGAAGAATTGAAAGTATCCGACGTATTCTAACGGCACAACAGGAGCGGGCCGAATCGATCACCCTCGCGTATCGGGTACCCTGGAGCGATGCGCGAGTGATGGAGCGAGACAACATCGATCTCATAGTTTCACAGGCGGTTCTCGAGCACGTCGTCGATCTTGAGGAGACGTATCGAGCGATGTATATGTGGCTCAAGCCAGGTGGTGTGATGAGCCATCAAATCGACTTTCGGTCACATAATCTCACGAGCGAATGGAATGGTCATCGCGCGATTCCTGATTGGCTGTGGAACATCATGGTGGGTAAACGCGCGTATTTGATCAACCGTGAACCCTGGTCAGTTCACCGGCGCGTCATCACGGATTGTGGTTTTGAAATTGTCAGCGCCATGCAGCAGTACCGGCACGACGGCATTGCGCGGTCGCGCCTTTCGCAGCGGTGGCGCAATATTTCGGAAGACGACCTTACCTGTTCCGAGGTGTTCGTCCAGGCCAGAAAGCCGGCTTCGCAACGGGAACGAACGACTGCGTGATCGTTCGGCGATCGGTCCGTGACCTGCGCCGGCGCGCGTCCGTCATAGAAAATTCATTGGCAACGCGGGCAAACCGGTGTAGAGAATTCGTGGTCTTTGTACCTCCCAACGCGTCCTTTGCTGATTTGGCAGAATAAGTAAACTGCGTCAAACAACCTCAAGCGGGCAGTCTCATGTTGTGGATACAGGCCAGACCCACGCCTCGCGATGAAGCGCTCAACCGCAAGTCTCTAACTAGCGCTCTGCTCGCGGCCGGTACGCTACTTTTAAGCGCCCACGCGCAGGGCACGCCGCTGAGCGTGGCGCTCTCGAGCGCCGACAATGTCTATGGGATCGCCAGTACCGGCATAGCGCCGATAGGCGGCGGGCTCGATGGGAGGGGCAATGATTACGCCGCTGCCTTGCTCGGCACCTCGGTGAGCTGGGCGGGCTCAGCGTTCACGCTCGGTGCCACGGGCACGCTGGATGCTGTGACCAGTGCGACCATCAGCTTGCCCGCGGGCAATTATGCGACGCTGAATCTGCTCGGCACGGCGGTCAACGGCAACCAGGCCGCACAGACCTTCACCGTCACCTACACCGACGGCACGACCTCGAGCTTCAAGCAGAGCTTAAGCGACTGGCACACCCCGCAAAGCTATGCCGGGGAGACGCTCGTCCTGCAGATGCCGTACCGGATCAGCTCCACCGGAGCGGCCGACAATGCACCGTTCGATCTCTACGGCTATTCCTTCGCGCTCAACAGCGCGAAGACCGTCAAGAGCATCACGCTGCCCAATAATCGCGACGTGGTGGTCCTCGCCATCGACCTCGTCCCGCCGTCAGGCGCGCCAACGCCCACGGCGACGCCGATCTTCAGCCCCGTGCCCGGATCCTATACCTCTGCCCAGGCGGTCGCGCTCTCCGACACCACGTCGGGGGCGCTGATCTACTACACCACCAACGGCACCACGCCGACGACGAGCTCCGCGCAATACGTGCCGGGCACACCGATCGCGGTGAGCTCCACCACGACCATCGAGGCCATCGCGGTTGCGAGCGGCTACACCAACAGCGTAATGGCCAGCGGCACCTATACCATCAACGCGCAAGGCGGCACGCCAGTGAGCGTGGCTCTGTCGGGCGCCGACAATGTGTACAGCATCGCCAGTACCGGCTCAGCCCCGAAAGCGGGCGGCATCGACGGCAGGAGCAATGATTACGCCGCTGCCTTGCTCGGCAGCTCGGTGAGCTGGGCGGGCTCAGCGTTCACGCTCGGTGCCACGGGCACGCTGGACGCCGTGAGCAGTGCGACCATCAACCTGCCCGCGGGCGATTATGCGGCGCTGAATCTGCTCGGCACGGCGGTCAACGGCAACCAGGCGGCTCAGAGCTTCATCGTCACCTATACCGACGGCACGGCCTCGAGCTTCAAGCAGAGCTTAAGCGACTGGCATACCCCGCAGAGCAATGCCGGGGAGACGCTCGTGCTGCAGATGTCTTACCGGATCAGTTCAACCGGAGCGGTCGACAATGCGCTGTTCAATCTCTATGGCTATTCCTTCGCGCTCAACAGCGCGAAGACCGTCAAGAGCATCACGCTGCCCAATAATCGCGACGTGGTGGTGCTCGCCATCGACCTCGTGCCGGTCTCAGGCACACCAACGCCCGCGGCGACCCCGACCTTCACCCCGGCACCGGGATCCTATACCTCTACCCAGTCGGTCACGCTCACCGACACCACGCCGGGGGCGGTGATCTACTACACCACCAACGGCACCACGCCGACGACGAGCTCCGCGCAGTTCAGCCCGAACACTCCGATCCCGGTGAGCACCACGACCACCATCGAGGCCCTCGCGGTCGCGAGCGGCTATACCAACAGCGCGGTGAGCAGCGGCACTTACACCATCGCGGCCGCAACGCCCGCGGCAACGCCGGCCTTCAGTCCGGCGCCCGGATCCTATACTGCCGCCCAGTCGGTCACGCTCACCGACACCACGCCGGGGGCGGCGATCTTCTACACCACCAACGGCACCACGCCGACGGCGAGCTCCGCGCAGTTCAGCCCGAGCACACCGATCCCGGTGAGCACCACGACCACCATCAAGGCCCTCGCGATCGCAAGCGGCTATACCAACAGCGCGGTGAGCAGCGGCACTTACACCATCAACGCGCAAGGCGGCACTCCGCTGAGCGTGTCTCTCTCGAGCGCCGACAATCTGTACGGCATCGCCAGTTCCGGGTCAGCCCCGATAGCGGGCGGCCTCGACGGCGGCGGCAATGATTATGCGTCAGCCTTGCTCGGCACCTCGGTAAGCTGGGCGGGCTCGACGTTCACCCTCGGTGCCACGGGCACGCTGGACGCCGTGAGCAGCGCCACCATCAGCTTGCCTGCGGGCAATTATGCGACGCTGAATCTGCTCGGCACGGGGGTGAACGGCAACCAGGCGGCACAGACCTTCACCGTCACTTATACCGACGGCACGACCTCGAGCTTCACGCAAAGCTTAAGCGACTGGCACACCCCGCAAAGCTATGCCGGCGAGACGCTCGTGCTGCAGATGCCCTACCGCATCACCTCCAGCGGGGCGATCCAGAATGTACTGATCTATCTCTACGGCTATTCCTTCGCGCTCAACAGTGCGAAGACCGTCCAGAGCATCACGCTGCCGAGTAATCGCGACGTGGTGGTGCTCGCCATTGATCTGATCGGCATTGCGGCGCCACCGCCGCCGCCGCCGACAAGCCCTTACCCGAACAGCCTACTATTAGGCGGCATTAGCTGGAATGAGCTCAGCAAGCAGCGCTATGCCACGGGCAGCGATATCTGGGATTCGACCTGGGCCAGCGACGGGCTCGTCTATGGCGTATGGGGTGACGGATGGGGTTTCGCGGGTACGGCCAAGGCGCAGATCGGCGTCAGCAGCATCGCGGGATCCCCAACGAATCCACCGATCACGGGGAACGATGTCTACTTCGGCTCGCCGTCCCCTCCGCAACTGCCGTGCGCTCAGAAGCCAACCGTCGGCGGTAAGCCGCGCGGTGTCATCGGATTACCAAACGCCGTCATGTACCTGTTTCACTCGACCCAAGATCTGTGCATAGACGACGCGTGGCTGGCGCGATCGACGGACAACGGACGTACCTGGACCGACTACATCGGCAACCTGCAATGGCCGGATGGCAACGGCTTCTCTCCCGTGACGATACTTCAGTATGGCCCGGCGCTCGCCGGCGCCCTCATGCCGGATGCGACGCTGACCCCCTATATTTACATCTATGGGAGCGTGAAAAGCAGTCCGGGCAACCAGTACTTGGCGCGTGTGGCCGCATCGCCGAGTAATTCGATCGAAACTCCCGGCAACTGGTCGTATTACGGGGGTCGCGACGCCTCGGGTAATCCGATATGGACGTTGACGAGCACCGGTGCCGTTCCCGTGTGGTCCGACCCCAACGACGCTCAATCTCTGTCGATATCTTTCGACCCCGCGATCGGCCGCTACATCGCGTACAACGATCACGGCAACGCCTGTGGCGGTGCACCATGCGAGCGGGAAGTTTCGCTCTTCGACGCGCCGAGCCCCTGGGGTCCATGGACGACTTTGGATTACGAGGAAGAGTTCGACAATGTCAATTGCAACAGCAACTGCTTAGGTAACCAAGTGGCCGTCGGCTGGGCCATGATGCAGCAGTGGTTCAGCAGCGATGGGTTGAGCATCTGGGTCGAATACAACTCGACGGGCGTCTACGATTCCTTGAATTTCATCCAAGGCACGATCAGCTTGGCGCCCGGCGCGACGATCACCGGCATCACGGTCAGCACCGGTACTCCCGCGGTGCTCGACGTTCTGTCGCTATCGGATCCCGGGAATCTGGAGTTCATCGACCGCCCGGCTCGCCTCACCTCGATACCCGCGCAATACATCGGTAATGAAGTCATCCGACTCGCCAAGAACGACGCTGCAGTGAGCGATGCGAGCTATGTGTCATTCAGGACTGCCGTCGGCCAAAACGTGTGCGTCGCCTGGGATCCGGCCAACGCGGTGCCCGCCTGGCTCTCGAGCTGGACGAACACGGGAGCGAGTCTGGTCGGGGATACCACATTCGATGTCTACAGCACCTATTTTCCGGCCGGTAACGTGACACTCCCGGCGGCGAACAGCAACGTGGATTCCTACCTCCTCTTCGTCGGGTGCTAGCAAGCCGCCCAGTATGTTAAATCCGAATTGCGGTGGGCAGGCCGACTCGGCTATGGTGCAGCCGCACGCGATGACAGAGCTTGGCACTTCTCCCAAGGAAAAAGCATCGCTGCATCGGGATGTCGATTATCGCGCGACGATTCGTAAGGCTGCTCGGCTGCAGAGTCGAGAAGGCCACGATGCTTTGCCCCCGACGAGATCGAGCCCACCGTAGCTCCCGAGCTGATAAGTCGCCTGAGCCAGCGCTCGGCACACCCGTGCACATCGCAGGCCACCCGCGCAGTGCGGAGCCGTTGGGACAACGGCGAGAGTCTTATCGAGCAATTGGCGGCATCCCAATGGCGCGCACCGGCGCTGTCGATCCGCTCTCCGCCATGCAAGAACATCAACTTCCAAATCCGAGATCAAAATTGAATACGATCACAAAGTGGCTGACCGCGCTCGGGTTGCTGATTCTTGGCTTTGGCCCGACCGCCCAGGCTCAGCAGGCGGTTCTCCAACGCGGCTACGACGCAGGCGTCACCGGTGCAAACTTGGCAGAGACCACGCTCAACACCTCCAACCTCGGGTTGAACACGTTCGGTCTCGTGTTCACGTTGCCGGTGGATGACGCCATCTTCGCCCAGCCGCTATACGTGCCGAATGTTGCCATTCCGGGCCAGGGAACCCATAACGTCCTGTACGTCGCGACGATGAGCGATACGCTCTATGCCTTCGATGCCGATGCCGGCGGCGCGCCGCTATGGTCGGTCAATTTCGCGAGTCTCGTCGGGGCAACTCCGGTGCCGATGGCCCGCTTCGCGTTCAGCAGCAACAAAAACATCGTCGGCAATCTCGGCATTTTGAGCACGCCGGTGATCGATCCATCGACCCATATTCTGTATCTGGTCGCGTGCACGCTCGAGAACAGCACCATGGTGTACCGGCTGCACGCCGTCGACATCACCACCGGCGCCGAGCCATATGGCCCTGGCATGGTGATCTCAGGCAGCCACGGCGCGGCGACGTTCGATGCGCGATACCAAGTCCAGCGGGTGTCGCTGGTGCTCTCGGGCCAACAGGTCGTATTCGGGTTCAGCGCCGTCGAACTGGAGGGTCCCGGCGACTACAGCGGCTGGGTATTGGCATACGACAAGACCACCTTGCAACAGAGCGGCGCCTTCGCGACGGTGACCACCGGCAATCAGGGCGGCGGTGTATGGCAGTCCGGGCGCCCCCCGGCGGTCGATAGCTCAGGCTACGTCTACCTGTTCTCGGGCAATGGATACGGCAACGGCTATGACGGCGTCAATAATTTCAGCGAAAGCGCACTCAAGCTCGATCCCGCCCACGGCCTGGCGTTGGTCGATTGGTTCACACCCTACGGCTGGAGCTATCTGGACGACAACGACCTCGATCTCTCCAGCTCCGGCCCGATGCTGATCCCGGGCACCAACGAGCTCGCCGGCGGCGGCAAGACGGGCTACCTTTACGTGCTCGATACCGCCAATCTCGGCAAGTTCCACGCCAACGTCGATAGCCAGATCATCCAGGAAGAGAAGATCACCAATGGCGGGGAAATGCACGGCGGCCCGGTCTACTGGCAGCGCTCCGCCGCGAACGGCGGCCCTTTGCTCTACGACTGGGGTGTGCAGGACAATCTCAAAGCGTACGCATTCAACGGCACCACGTTCGGGGCCAACACGGCTACCGAGGCCAGTGGCTCGGCGATCTCGCCCGGTGGGATTCTCACGCTGTCCGCCAACGGCGATCAAAGCGGCAGCGGCGTGCTATGGGCGACGGTCGCCACCAACGGTGACGACGAGAACTATCCCCCGGTTCCGGGGGAGCTGTGCGCCTACGATGCCGCGGACCTTTCCCAGGAATTGTGGTGCTCGACGTTCGACCGGTCGCGCGACGGCTACGGCCTTTTCGCGAAATTCGTGCCGCCGCTGGTTGTGAACGGCAGGGTTTACGTGGCGACCTGGTCCGAGCAGGTGGCGGTCTACGGGTTGTTCGCGAATCAGCAAGCCGCGTCTCCGAGCTTCACACCCCCGGCGGGCGCCTACGCGAATGCCCAATCGGTCGTGCTAACAGACAGTACCCCGGGGGCCCTGATCTACTACACGACGAACGGCACGATACCAACGACCAGCTCCACGCGTTACAGCCCCGGCACATCGATCACGGTGGGCTCGACCACCACCATTGAGGCTTTCGCGATGGCGATCGGCTACAGCTCGAGCACGGTCGCAACGGCGACTTACATCATCAACGCGCAAGGCGGCACGCCGCTGAGCGTGGCTCTGTCGAGCGCCGACAATCTGTACGGTATCGCCAGTACCGGCATAGCGCCGAAAGGCGGCGGCATCGATGGCAGGGGCAATGATTACGCCGCTGCCTTGCTCGGCACCTCGGTGAGCTGGGCGGGCTCGTCGTTCACCCTCGGTGCCACGGGCACGCTGGATGCCGTGACCAGTGCGACCATCAGCCTGCCTGCGGGCAATTATGCGACGCTGAATCTGCTCGGCACGGCGGTCAACGGTAACCAAGCCGCACAAACCTTCACCGTCACCTACACCGACGGCACGACCTCGAGCTTCAAGCAGAGCTTAAGCGACTGGCACACCCCGCAGAGCTATGCCGGGGAGACGCTCGTGCTGCAGATGCCCTACCGGATCAGCTCCACCGGCACGATCGACAACGAACTGTTTAATCTTTACGGCTATTCCTTCGCGCTCAACAGTGCGAAGACCGTCAAGAGCATCACGCTGCCCAATAATCGCGACGTGGTGGTCCTCGCCATGGACCTCGTCCCAACCGGGGCCGCTCCCACGCCCGCAGCCGCGCCGACTTTCTCGCCTGCGCCGGGCACGTACAGTGGCGCCCAATCGGTGACGCTCGCCGACTCCACGTCGGGGGCGGTGATCTACTACACCACCAATGGCACGACACCGAGCACGAACTCTGCGCATTACATTCCGGGTACACCGATTGCGGTGAGCGCCACCACGACCATCGAGGCCATCGCAGTCGCAAGCGGCTACAGCAACAGCGCCCTGGCCAGCGGCACCTACACCATCACGGCCGCAACGCCCGCGGCGACGCCGACTTTCAGTCCCGCGCCCGGATCTTATACTTCCGCCCAGTCGGTCACGCTCTTAGACACCACGACGGGGGCGGTGATCTACTACACCACCAACGGCACCACGCCGACGGCGAGCTCCGCGCGGTTCAGCCCGAGCACACCGATCCCGGTGAGCACCACGACCACCATCGAGGCCCTCGCGGTCGCGAGCGGCTATACCAACAGCGCCGTGGCCAGCGGCACGTATACCATCACGGCCGCAACACCCGCGGCGACGCCGACCTTCAGCCCGGCGCCCGGCACGTATACCTCCGCCCAGTCGGTCACGCTCTTAGACACCACGACGGGGGCGGTGATCTACTACACCACCAACGGCACCACGCCGACGGCGAGCTCCGCGCAGTTCAGCCCGAGCACACCGATCCCGGTGAGCACCACGACCACCATCAAGGCCCTCGCGGTCGCAAGCGGCTATGGCAACAGCGCGGTGGCCAGTGGCACTTACACCATCACGCAGGCGGGGACACCCATCAGCGTCGCGCTGACGAGTGCAGAGAACGTCGATGCCATCGTGAATGCCGGCTCGGCAGTCAAGAATGGCGGAATCGATGCCAAGGGAAATGCGTACGATGCGGCGCTCCTGGGCACATCGGTCAGTTGGGGGGGCGCAACGTTTGAACTGGGGGCAGAGGGCACCACGGATGCCGTGAGCGTAACGGTCGTCCCGCTGCCCGCCGGCAATTACTCCGGCTTGAGCATTCTCGGCACGGCGGTCAACGGCGATCAGGTGAATCAAAGCTTCGTCGTGACCTACACCGACGGTACCACTACCACCCTCACGCAAAGCATGAGCGACTGGTTCACGCCCCAAGGGTATGCGGGGGAGGCGCAGGTCGTACAGATGGCGTACCGGATCCTGTCGAGCGGCGCCCTCGGTGAGGGACCGTTCAATCTCTATGGATACACTTTTTCTATCGACAGCACGAGGACTGTCAAGAGCATCACGCTGCCAAAGAATCGGGACGTGGTGGTGCTCGCCATTGATTTGGTCCCTTTGTGAACTGCGGCAGTCCGCCCGACTAAAGCGGGTGCGTCGCCTCCGCACGAACAATCATTGTCAGGTGCTCGCCAGTTGCAACCGCATTTGCGGGTAGGATATCGAGCCGCTCGCTTTCTCAGGCTAGTTTTTCCGATGACAATGAAGCTAAAACCGCGACCCGCCTCGGGCGCCGGAGCAGCGATAGTAATGGGCGCTCGACCACATGAAATGCCAGGCAACCCAGCGCAACACTGCCGATCAACACCAAGAAAAAAGTCGCACGGCTCCCGATCAAATGAGACGCGTGCGTGCCCATGGCTACCTTGAGAAGCGTCGTCTCGAGATTCGCGTGAAGGAGGTAAATCGAATAAGACGCATCTCCGATCAATACAATCCAGGCCGGCACGGTGATGTGGCTGCCGCGTTCCAACTTCGCGATGCCCGCCACCAGTAAGCCGAATCCAATCCCCCGGAGTACCGGGGACCAAGTTTCGGGAAACGGCGCTTGGTTATATGCGGCTGCAAGGACAGCCAACGCCGCTAATAGCAGAAAGGTTCCGTTCCCTTTCTTATCGTGCAACCAGCACGCGCCGACTCCTGCAGCAAACAGCCAATTCATGGATGAGGTGTATACGGTGATGGCCGTTTGAGGGGGACTCGACACCACTGGCCGCACTAAGAGAGGTAACAGCAGCATAAATACGAATACGCACAGTCCAATTCGTCGACTCAAGATGAGGAGCGAAAACAGCGAGTAAAAAGCCAATTCATAAAATAGCGTCCAAGCGGCTGGTATCGGCGTGTCAGCAGCGGAGAATCGCACAAGCGACAACGATGTGAGCCAATCGAGTGGGCGGGTCGGCGTGGTCGCATAGACGCCCCCGGCAACCAGCACAAGAATGCTGAACACGAGCGTATACAACCAATAAATGGGGAAGAGCCTTACCCAGCGTCTATAGAGGTAGTCTGGCCATGCCGCGGGGTCACCGATATCGCGTTTGTGCGCGTAGTAGATGATGAAACCGGAAAGGACGAAGAAAAATTCGACGCCATGGCAGCCGTGCCGGGTATATTCGCGCAGCACTTCAACGTTCCCGAAGCGGGGTTGGCCCATGACCATGGAGAGGTGATAAGCCGCCACTGCAACGCATGCAACCGCTCGGCCCGCTTGCAGTGTTTTCAGCATCCCGCCCTCCCTGATTTCTACGTTTTGGCCGTAAAAATCGGCCTTAACGCCGACAGAAATGGTCAGCGGCAATCATAAATTCAGATCGTCCCGCAACGTAAATTCCCTTTCAAACTAGCAGATCGGTCCTATTCTGTCCAAAGTCAACGCCGATTCCACACCATCCATCGGGACCGCATCGTTACCAGCGTGCGCCGCGCCAAGTGGCATGGTTGGCGATTTTCTCGCCTGGTGCACGTGATCACCAGGCCGCTCACTTGACGAAATATGTCCAACACCCTTCACTTCCCGTGGCACTCTAGTTCACAAATTGGGACTCGCGTCACACTCGGGCCATTTGAAGCGCGATACAACTCGTTGCACGTGCTTTGAAAATAAAGCGGCGAGTTTTCAAGAAACCCGCGCCAGTGTGCCTGCCACGTTGCGACGTCCCGGATGCCTACGCATAAATAAAAGGGGGTAACGCCATGCATGCTCTCAATCCGCCCGTATTTTCCCAGGCTCAGAAGCGAGTGCAATCAGCGAAGCCCACAGCTTGCCGTCTCATGACCGCCGCGCTCGCACTCATGGCCGCGCTCGGTGCGCTGAGTGCGCAGGCCCAAAAATTCTCGGTCACGACTCTTCCGAACCTGCCAGATAACGTCTCGGTGCAGGGTGTCGCGATCAACAACAGCGGCCAGGTCGCGGGTGAATCGATCGATGCAAACGGCGTGAGCTTCGCCGTCCTGTGGAACGGAACGACGCCGACGGTCCTTGGAGGCAACGACTACCACGGCAACCAAGACAGCGCCTTTGTGAGGGGCATGAACAACCTCGGAGAAGTGGTTGGTTTCGACAATTTGTCAGTGTTTCCGAAAAATTTCGCCGACATCTGGGGCGCGAGCGTCTCTGGGTTGTGCTCCGGGGGAGAGAGCGGGTGGCCGTGGTCCACGGCGAGCGCCATCAATGACGCCGGACAGATCGTCGGGACGCTCGCCAACGGTGTCGACAACAAAACTGGCGCCCAAGAGTCGTTCGACTTGTCGCTCACTGATCAGTCCAACTGCAATGAGCCGTGACTATCTCACTATTCTCGTTAACGCTCCGCGACGAGTTTGTAATTAGGTTGCAGGGCGGCGAGCGCCCCTTGAATTCCGGGCAATTGCCAAGGCAAATGCCCCGACGACGGTCTCGTAGTTGCCTGCACGACGCGCTCCGGTACGTGAATCGGCGCGCGGATTTGCCTATAATTCTGGCACATTGCGCGCCAATGTCTCAAATCACAGACAGATAATAAATAAAAAAGTTGGCCCGATTGTCGGTCGATCAGGGATCGATGGTGCAGCATGCCGCCGTGCGTTTTGCGGGCTCACGGTCGCCTTGCGACGACACTGTTCCATTACACCGACATTTGCGTGCGTTGGACATAAGCCCTACAAACCTCGCGCAGCAATCGCGACATCCAGGGGACTTTTTAATGCGTCTAATGATCAACGCCTTCAGGGCAGCGCTCGCCGTCTCGTGCCTCGCGATGGCCGCGTGCGGAGCCAGTGGCTCCGCCGACCCCCTATCGTCACCGAATAGCAACGTCGCGGCAGCGCGAAGGGTGGGTGCCTCGGACTCCACGGCTTCGGTCAATGGCACGACTATTCCATCGGCTACGCTGATCACCGACAACACCGGCAACGTGTGGACGGTGTCCGCCGGAGTCATCTCTGAGAATGGCGGCCTGGCGGCCTACTCGGCTAACGTGACGCTCCTGCTCTACGACAACGAGGCGATCTATCAGGAAAATTCGGCCGGCGGTTGGTGGTCGTGGAATGGGAGCGCCTGGGTGTCGACCACCGATCCGCGCAAGCTGTTCTCGGCCACCGGCGCGACCATTCCAGCGGCGACGCAGATCACCGACGGCAGCGGCAACGTCTGGGCCGTCTCTGGCGGGGTCATCTATGAGAATGGCGCGTTGGCGGGCTACTCGACCAACGTGACGCTATTGCTCTACGACAACGGCGTGATCTACCAGGAAGACTCTGCAGGCGGCTGGTGGCTGTGGAAGGGTGGTACATGGGTAGCGGGCAGCGATCCGCGCATTGTGTCGTCCTCAGCCACCGGCACGACCATTCCATCGGCGACCCAGATCACCGATAGCAGCGGGAATGTCTGGACCGTCTCCGGCGGCGTCGTCTACGCAAATGGCGCGTTGGCGGGCTACTCCGCCAATGTGACGCTGCTGCTCTACGACAACGGCGTCATCTATCAGGAAAACTCCGCCGGTGGCTGGTGGTCGTGGAATGGCAGGGCATGGACATCGAGCAGCGATCCCCGCAGCGCCCCGGCGCCGACCATTGCCGGCAGCCCATCCACCTCGGACGCTGCCGGACAGGCCTATAGCTTCGTGCCGACCACCACCAATCCCGGCGGCGGAACGCTGCAATTCTCGATCACGAACACACCCGCGTGGGCGAGCTTCAACTCGCTCACCGGGGCACTGACGGGTACGCCGAGCAGCGGGCAGGTCGGCGATTATTCGAACATCGTCATCAGCGTCAGCAACGGCAGTGGCTCGGCGTCCCTCGCCACCTTCTCGATCACTGTGAACACCGGCTCCGCCGCCACGGGCTCCGCCACCCTGTCTTGGGACGCGCCGACGCAGAACACGGACGGCACGCCGCTCACGGATCTTGCGGGCTACACGATTTACTACGGCACCAGCTCCAGCGAGCTGACGCAGACCATCCAATTGGCCAATCCCAGCGCGACCACTTACGTGGTCAGCAATCTGAGCGCGGGAACCTATTATTTCGCCCTTGCGGCCCACACGACGGCGGCGACGCAAGGAGATATGTCATCGATTGAGTCCAGAACGATCCAGTAACCATGCGGGCGCCGGTGACAGTGGATTTCCATTCGGGCCCCTTCGGTCATTTACATGGCTACGTGAAAATATCGGCATTCAACCGTTTCGTGGATGTCCGTTGCTTCGCTTGAGCACCCCCGACCTTTGCGCTCGCTCGCGAGAATGCGCGCAGTTTCCAATTCCAGCCGCACCGGGCGAGCTGGCTATGCATTGACGGCGCGTGGGCGGTCAGCGGCTGTGATTCCGCGAAGATGCCCTTCGAATGGCGGGGCGGCCAACTGCCTACCGTCGGGCGTGAGCAGCCCCCGGTAATGACAATAGAAAATGCGCGGGACCTTCTCACCGCGATCGAGGCGGTGCTCGCGGCTCACGGCGAGGTTTTTTGCTGATGTGCCGAACGTGATCGACTCCATCATCGTTCAGCACGGGGGTCGATCGCGGTCATCCGGCCGCTAACCATCGCGTTTCGTATTTCACGGTCGCGTACCACGGCCTCAAGAGTGGCAGCTCAACCCGGCCGTTTTCGAGAGCGCAGCACGGCGAGAGCGCAGCACGGCGAGAGCGCCAAGTACCAGCGTCATCGCGCTCACCGCCGAAACTGGATCGATCTCGGGAGCGGCGAGGGCAGCGATGGGAGTCCAAGTGGTGTAGTCAACGGGCGACCCAGGAATAGGTGTGGGACCTATGGGAGATAAAAAAAAGTAAGTAGTAGCGAATGAGCTCGCCGCTCCGACATGGCCAGAGTAAACAACCCCAGGAGTGGTTGAGACGATATCGTAGATCTCCGTGAGCGGTGGAAACCCGGGCGGGAGGTATCCCGAGCTCAACGATCCTGCCGGCCCGAAGGCCGTGATAAAGGCTGGACCTGGATCACCCGCGATCGGGTAGCCGCCGTACGGGGGAAGTAGTGACCCATAGAAAGCTGCGATTGCGTTACCAGCATCGATTCCGGTCAAGGGCTGTCCCGGTGCCGCGGTGGAGTCCGACAGCACGAAGGGCGAAGTGGCTGGTGCCGTCGCTGTGAAGTTCACGTCAAAGAGATCGCCACCGACATTGAGGTCATTGATCCCGGTAGCTCCACCGTATGCAGCGTTTGAATGACTCCCGCACGCAATGCTGCCGCACTCCAGGTGCGCCTGCGCGTTGGCCAGCGTGCTAAACGAAAGCGCTCCGAGCGCTGCCAATAGTTTGACCATATGCATCTGACAGTCCCTCATCAGTTTGTAGCGCCGTCTGAGGTTGGCAGCATAAGAGACGGACCCGACGGATGAAACGCTGCTCGTCACGGGGAAAATCACGTTATGTTAAACAGAATGGTGAGCAGGCAAGCAAATAAAAAAAGCCGCCCCATGAGCGGGCGGCCTTATATCTTCCCTTCATCTAAGTGAGCTATTGCGCGCTCGCGTGCTACTTCGGGTCTTCGAATGTGCTGCGAATCTTTGCTGTCCACATCTTGTATTGGTGGTAACTGTAGAGGTCAGAAGTTATGGCCGAATGCCGAGATCGCAAATTCTTTTTTGCCACGTCGGCTGAAAGTGAGACTGGATGAGCGACAATCTTTTCACCGGAACCAGGGGGTACGCGGGGCGTCTGAGGTTTCGCGTCGTGCATGGATCGTCCTGCCTTTGTGTCAGTGGACAAAGACACTCTGACAGGGCGGCGTCGTTAGAAACTGCGAACATGCGAGCGTAGCGATACGCGTCGCGGACCACCTGACACTAAGTCAAATCAAATATTGAATGGTCTCCTATTTATCGCGTTTTGTTCATTTTGCACAGTTGCGCGGCAATTACGCGCCGCGACTCGAGCACCGCAGCCGCCTGATGACTCGTGTGGCCGCATTCACAAGTAAGCGTCAAAACGCACTGGCCGCCCTGGTCAGACAGCTTGGCCACAGTCAGCGGTTTTCCGGGCGGCATCATGACGCGCTCACATTACGCGCAAGTGCTTGTGGACATCCAGGGATAACTCGTACAGGGTTGGCGTCGTGCGATCACTGCATGAATATCTGCCGCAGGCGCGCGGCCTCGCCGGCGCTGGTGACATATCACCTTAGGGAACGCGTCTTCCGTCGCGTTTGTGCAATCCGGCATTGCCACCATTCAAGGACCGCTTGAGTATCGTTCACACCCGGCGACGCGGGTAAATTGCAAAGTAAGGCTTCCAGTCCCGCTTTACTTGCCTTTCTTCTGCGCGCCGGGACCCCCTCTGCGGCGGTCTCACAAAAACACGCGGTAGGGTGCGGCACTACACAGGCCGCCTGCTCTTGGGGCGGTCCTTTTCTTTATCTGTGCGACGTCGCCGGATATGCGCTTGGACGGGCGATCTAGCGCGGTCAAGCTCGGTGTAGTGGTGGGCGGTACAGGGATTGAACCTGTGACCCCTGCCGTGTGAAAGCAGTGCTCTACCGCTGAGCTAACCGCCCAAATCAAGCTAGAAATTATGACAGCCCGGGCGCAGTAAGACAAACGCCCCACGGGATCGCGCACCGCATTCTATCTGTGATCATCACAATCCGTATGGCGCACCCAGCGCTGACCCGCCGCCAAGAATGCGCTTTGCACTGCCTTGCAGACTGGCGCCTTGGCGCTGTTCGATCGTCTGGCGCAAGGCGAGCGGCCGGGCGATCGGCTCTTCACCCGCGATGAGGGAAAGCCGTGGGCGCACTCGGATTGGGATGAGTGGGTTTCGGGGCCGCCGCCGAGAAGACGAGGCTCCCGCCCGGGGTGGGCCTATACACGCACCGGCACGGGTTCATCACGCAGCCATCGGTATGCCTTGGAGCAACGAGAGGATGAGCGGCTCCGTGCTTACCGATGCGCCACAGCTCGATGCGTCTGCTCGCTCGGTTATTGCAAATTCCGAGAGTGTGTGGTTTTCCGAGGCCTCCATTTGGGAACTCGGCCTCCCATGGCGTCAGGGAAAAATCGCAGTCCCGCCTCGGCGCCTAGCCGATCAGGCGTTCGCAAACGGTCTGCGGCCGTTGCCGATTCAGATGAGCCATTGCGGGTCGCTTGCGAATTGCGGCAGAGCCACGGCGATCCATTCGATCGGCTGCTGTACGCCCAAGCGCGCCATGCGGGTTTTCGGCTGCTTAGCATCGATCGAACTGTTGCGACGTTCGGCGCGGTGGTGATCACGCCAAAATAGCCAATGCGCCGGCCCTCATGGCGCAATACGTGGGGGGCCACCATCCCGGATCTCGTGACGGCGCTCAGGGCCTATCAATATCTTGCGACGCACATTAAATAAATGACAAATCCGTCTTGTTCTAAATAATTGTCAATAATATTAGTATGTTACTAATATTATAGTTACATAGTACCGCCCCCGTGTTATCCTGCACTGCATACGAAGTGCGATATCACGCCTTCATCATCGACCCCCCCCCGCACTCGACAGGAGCACCCTATGAGCAACCCTCTGAGCAACCCATCTTTGGACCCGACCAGCCTCTTCGAGGCCTACCGCCAGGCGCTGGTCCCTGCCACCAAGGTGCAGGAAGAAAGCCTCCACATCATCGAGCGCATGGGCCGTTATCAATACGCCGTCGCCGGCGAGTGCCTACATTGGACGCTCGCGCAGGCCAAGGCGGCGGTGACCCCGAAGACGCCGGCTGAATTTCTGTCCCGGCAGATGGAACTCGCCACGGTGCTTTCCGAAAGGCTGCGGCTACGCGGACAGGAATTCGTCAGCTTGGCAACCGACCTGCAGACCAGCTTGAGCCACGTGGTCGAGGAAGCGACGGCCGCAGTCGCCGAAGTGACCAAGAAAGCGGCCTGACTGCGCATCGGGATGGATGACTGCGCGCCCGAATGGGCGCGCACGTTGCGGTCACGGCTGAGGAAAGGTTCCCAAGGCTTGTCCCGCGACGCGGTCTTGAATGACGGCGTGAAATCCCAGCCCGAGCGCCGTAGCGGGTGATGGCCGATTTTACCTTTGACCTCGTCGCGGACGAACTCTGCGTTCGCCTGCTCGTGCGGCGAGCCCACGGGGTGCTCTTCGGAGCACAGACTTTTCATTCAAGCGCTGAGATCGGCCGGATTCAAATCGCGGTCGAAGCACTGCTCCACCGATCGTTGCGTGACTGCGGCGCAAAGCAGGCGCGCACACAACGAGCGCCCGTGCCACATTGACGGCGCAGCCAGCAAATGCCGGCGCTCGCTCTGCTACACTCCGATTTGTCGAGATATCCAAAAACTTCGAGCCCGATGAGCGTACGCACCCGTTTCGCCCCGAGTCCCACCGGCTTCCTGCACATCGGGGGGCTGCGCACGGCGCTGTTTTGTTGGCTGTACGCGCGCCGGCACGGCGGGCAGTTCGTGCTGCGCATCGAGGACACCGATCTGGAGCGCTCGACCGAGGCTGCCATCCAGCAGATCTTGGACGGCATGCAGTGGGCGGGGCTCGATCACGACGAGGGTCCGTTCTATCAGACCCAGCGCTTCGATCGCTACAAGGAGGTCATCGGGCAGCTGTTGGCGAGCGGGCATGCGTATCGCTGCTACAGCACCAAGGAAGAACTTGCCCAACTGCGCGCCGATCAGATGGCCCGCGGCGAGAAGCCGCGCTACGACGGCCGCTGGCGCGATCGCACTGACGCTGCGCCGGATGTGCCGCCGGTCATCCGCTTCAAGAACCCGCTGCACGGGCAGGTGGTGGTGCACGACGTGGTGCATGGCTCGGTGGTGTTCCAAAACAGCGAGCTCGACGATCTGATCATCGCGCGCTCCGACGGCACGCCGACCTACAATTTCTGTGTGGTGGTGGACGACATGGACATGCGTATCACCCATGTGATCCGCGGCGATGATCATCTGAACAACACCCCGCGGCAGATGAACATGCTCATCGCCTTGGGGTATCCGCCGCCGGTGTATGCCCACCTGCCGATGATTCTCGGGCCGGACGGCACCAAGCTCTCGAAGCGCCACGGTGCGGTGAGCGTGCTGCAATACCAGGACGAGGGCTTCCTGGCCGAAGCGGTGCTCAACTATCTGGTGCGCCTCGGCTGGTCGCATGGCGATGAGGAGTACTTCAGCATCGAGGACATGGTGCGCCTGTTCGACATCGCCGATGTGAACAAGTCGGCCTCGGTGTTCGATGTGAACAAGCTCACCTGGCTCAATCAGCAGCACATGATGCGCTCGCCGGCGGCGAGCCTAGTGCCGGTGCTGCGCTGGAATTTGAGCCGTGCCGGGCTCAGTACCGAGGACGATGCCCGCCTCGAGCGCATCGTGCTCGCGCAGCGCGAGCGATCGAAGACGATGCGCGAGATGGCGGACAACAGCGCTTTTTTCTTCCGCCCGCCGTCCGCCTACGATGAGAAGGCGGTGCGCAAGCACGTGACGCCCGAGGCCTTGGCGCTGCTCGCCGAGGCGTGCCTGAAGCTCGAGGCGCTCGCGGACTGGTCGGCGCCCGCGATCCACGAGCTCATCAACGGGGTGGCCCTCGGCCGAGGCGTCGCGCTCGGCAAACTCGCCCAACCCATCCGGCTCGCGGTGTGCGGCGGCACGATCTCGCCACCGATCGATGCGACCTTGGAGATCTTGGGGCGCGAGGAGTCGCTATCGCGCCTGCGCCAGGCGCAGGGGCTTTGGGGCGCCGTCTAGGAGTCGCGCACGCGACCCATCCGCGCTTGGGGCTCGGGCGCGCGCTCCAAGGGGGTCGCCTTTCTCTGCGATGACGGTGCAAACGCAGCTGGAGCGAGGCCTGCGGTGGGGCCCACGATGGGGCAGCACGTCAAATAAAGGCCCCTGTATGAGCGTCGAGCGTCCACCGTGCCTTGCTGCGCGGCGGCTGAAGGCAAGAGCTGAAGGCTCTGCTTGGCTCGCGGGCGCTGTGCTCGAGACCCCATGAGCGGCGCTCGCGAAGCGCCGCGTGAGGATCCGCGCTATTCGGTCGAAGCGGCCTGCCGAGACTATGTCGAGGATCGGCGCGGCGAAAAGAACGAGGCCTGTGCGCATGATGCGGATAAGCGCTTCGAGCGCACCGTGTACGGCACCGCCTTCGGCGCGACGCCGCTCACCCGCCTCGTGAGTCTCGATATCAAATCCTGGCGGCGCCAGACGGGGCTCTCCAAGAGCTCCCAGAACCGCACCATGACGGCGCTACGCGCCGCGCTGAACCTCGCGGTGCAGAACCGGCGGATCGCCACCGATCGGCGCATCGAATGGGCCTCGGTTAGGCAGCACCTGGGCGTCAATCAGCGCCGCATGCTTTTTTTGGACGTGAACGAGCGGCGTGCGCTGATTCGACAGGCGAGTGGCGCGGTGTGCGATTTGATGGCCGGCATGGCACTCACCGGAGCGCGTCCCGGGGATCTGGTGAGCGCCCGATGCGCGCAATACGATTCGCGGACCCGCTCGGTCACGTTCGCCGCGAAGAACGCCTCTCGCACGGTGCCGTTGTCGAGCGCCGCGGTGGCGCTCTTCGACCGCCTGGCGCAGGGCAAGCTGCCGAGCGACTTGCTCTTTACCCGCGATGATGGGAGGCGCTGGGCGCACTCCGATTGGGATGAGTTGGTCCGCGCCGCCGCGCAGCGCGCGGGGCTCCCGGCCGGGGTCTGCCTGTACACGCTGCGCCACGGCTTTATTACACAATCCCTGATGGACGGGATGAGCACCCTGGAGGTCGCGCGAATTTCCGGCACCTCCCTCGCGATGATCGAGCGCCACTACGGCCATCTGGTGATGCATGCCGCGCGCGCGCGGCTCGAGTTGGTCGACCTGCTGTGAGGAATCCGCCGCCCCGCGCGGTTCGAGCAGGGCAGCGCAGGGCGTGGGCGGCTTTTTATGAGTCGGTGCGCTTATCGCGAAGTTGCGATATTTTGTCGAAACGAACCCTGAAGTTCCTGATATTCTCTCGGCCTCTCGGTTGGACGGGATTAATTTTCGGTGACATTGGGCGAGACCGGGTTCAGTTTCGCCTTAAAATACAGTATCTTACGAAGTAAGGGGCCATAGCTCAGCTGGGAGAGCGCTTGCATGGCATGCAAGAGGTCGGCGGTTCGATCCCGCCTGGCTCCACCAGATTCTTGAGATTTTCGTCGATTCGATTTCTGGCCTGCGTCCCCATCGTCTAGAGGCCTAGGACACATCCCTTTCACGGATGCGACCGGGGTTCGAATCCCCGTGGGGACGCCACTTCCTGCTTGGTCAGATGCGCATCGTAAGGCGCTGTAAACGCAAGAAATTTCAGGGGTTCGAAAATTCCGGCCGTTTCTACGGCCGGAATTTCACAAGTTTCGTATCGCTATATCCGGCAGCGTTTCCCGGTTTTTTTTATGACTTACGGACGTTGCGAGGGTTCGAAGTCCTTTCGGCCACGGGCTGTAAGTTTTCGGGCGACGAGGGCCTCTCCGTTTTTAAAACGGTCTGAACAGAGTCGGTGCCCAAAGCAAGATACACGAGCGTGCCCATCATGAGGAATGTAGCCGCTCTCCACTCTTTCCAATGTACCGACATCCTCCGCGAGTCTTCGGAAAGGTCTACGTTCGTCGTTCATCCGCTCGGAGGTAGACACATGCCGAGTCATGATGCTCGCCGCAAGGTCCATCATCAGAGTTTCAGCCACACCCTCTTCATGCACGACGACTCGCCGCTCCGACATCGCGCTGCTGAGGCGATCGTCCCATCGCGCCACGACAGGTTTGTCGCCCCGCAGCGCTATTCTGTGGTCTGCGGTCGCCGACAGGTAGTCGGCGACCCCGAAGCGCCAGGGCTCCGCCCCGAATTCACGCATCACGAAATTGCCAATGATCAAACCAGCCCAATCGAAATCCCCGTGATAGCGCAGTCGGGCGCCGGCGGCGGCAAGTTGGGCGAGCAGGGTTTGCTGGGCGGCTGACGGCATCCCGTCCGTACAGGCCAAGGGCGCGCAAGCTGCGCCCAAGCGGTCGGCGGCGATGGCGACGATGTTGGGGTTCTCGCAGACGAACACGTCGCGTTGGGCCACATGCCAGGTGGGGGGGCGGCGTAACAGGGTGCGCAGCGATAGGTGCACTGGCTCGCCCGGGGACAGATGCGCGCCGTCGATGTCCAGACGCTGGAGGTTGAGACATAGCGCTGGGAGTGCCAGCTCATTGACCGTGATACCCAGACGAGCCCAACGGTCGCGGACAGATTCTTCGGCGTCCTGTAGTCCAGCCGCTTCGATGACGTCGATAGACGTCTCGGCGGCCCACGCCCGCAACACGATAGTTGCGACGGGACGTCCGTTGTCGAGGCTGTGCGAGTCGCCCAGAACTTCGGCGGCGAGTTGTGCCCTTGAGATGCCGTGCCCTGGCAGCCGGCCGAGTACGCAAGCGGCCTGCGCCAGCAGCAGTTCGGCTTGCGCAGGATCGCTACCCGAGAGGCGTTTCACCAGTGCGGTGCCGGTCGCATCGGTCAACAGAGCGGCGAGTCGCGGCTCCGCCGTGAGAGAGAGCGCGGCACTCCACGCTTGCTCGCGCGCCACTCGATCGGCCCGGCGGTCGGACAGCGGTCCGTCGAGGAACTCTAGCGCCTCGCGCAGTGTGACTGCGATTCCCGCGTGGTCCAGCGCTGCGTCGAGTTCGGAGCGCCGGATGCGCATGGATCCCGCGGCGACGGTGCGCCGGCCCAACAGGCCGGCGAGCGCGCGACGTTCGTGGCCCAATAGATCCGTCAGGGTGAATTCGTCGCGCGATGCGCCTCGCTCATACCGGGCGCGCAGCCGCAGGCGTAGATTGGCGAGTTCGACTCCGCCCAGCAGCTTCCGCAGGCGCTCTCCGTCAATGGAGTCCCCGCTCATTCGCTCGCAACGGCCGCTTCCGGGAAGCGGCGCACGGGATCCGCTTCCTCGCGCCGCTCGCGGCCGTCCCACGACCAGCGCGACACGAAGATGGCGTCCATATCTTCGCGGCGCACGATCTGACAAATGTTGAGGCCGGGGATCTCCGCATAGCAGCCCCATTCGCGCTCGCTGGTCATCACGAAGTCGAGATCGAACTCACGGATCAAGCCCATACAGCTCGCGCGCGCCTCATCGTCGATGCCGGCGAAGGCTTCGTCGAGCAGCACCAACCGTGGAGCGTGGGGGTCCGAACTCTCGTAGTGGCTGCTGGCGGCTGCAAAAAGCGGCACCGTTAACCCAAGCGCGCGCTCGCCGCTGGATGCGGGGCCGGAGAGCGGTTTCCATTGCCGGTCCTGATTGCGTTCGACGGTGAATCGATGCCAGCGCCGATAGTCGAGCGCCCGGGCCAGGCTGTCGTATAACGTGCCGCGCTCGTCACGCTGCCGTTCGGCATCGATACGCGCCTGCAGAAATTCTCCGACCAGCCGCCGGTCCTCGGCGGACCAGGCATCCGCACTGGTGTTGAGTAAGCGCTTGCGCGCGAGTTCCAGTCCGGGCACCGCATTCTCATCGTTCTCTGGCAAGGGCTCCCAGACCAGGCGATAGCGCATTCCGGTGGAGGTAGGCCGTTTATGCAGTTCGACGTTGATCGCCGCGACTCGCTCCTGCGTGTCGCGAATCATGCGCTGCAGGTTGGCGGCGATCTCCTTCTCGAGATGCTCCTCAAGCAACGCGCGCTCCTGGGCGGACAGGATCAGGCGCTGTTCCGCCAGTTCCGCATCGAGTCGCTGTTCGAGCGCGTCGGGGCGCTCCGGCCGCTGCTGATAGACGATGCGCACGATGAGTCCGTGGTCGCTGGGTTCCGCCGTTGCGGCGTGGCCCTGGGTGGACATGGTGCTCTGCAGCTCCGTGAGGTCGCGCCCGATCTCCCGTTGTACGCGATCCCAGTCCGCCTCCTCCGCCGGGATATCGGCCAGCGCCTGCTCGGCGCGCCTCGCGATGGTCAGCCCGGCCTCGATGCTCCATGCAGCCGTGTCGTCCGCCACCGGCAGATCCGGAACGGCGATGGCCACGAAGCCGGTCTGTTGCGTGTACGCCTGTAGCGTCTCGACGGCAGTCTGACGCACGCGCACGCGCTCCGCGAGTTTCTCGTTGAGCTCCGAGTGCTTCTGCTCGGCGGTTCCGCGTTGAGTGGCGACAACCACCAACTGTGCCCGCAAGTCCTTCAGCGCGCGATCGTGTTTGTTGTGTGCCTGCTGGGTGGCCTCGATATCGCTCAGTAGTTCGCTCACCTGTTTGCCGATCGTGGCTTGCAGCGTGTCCACCGTCTCGGTAGCGGCGCGGAGCAGCGTCTGTTTCTCCCGATGATCCTCGACGGCCGCTCCCAAGGATTCGCGCGCGTCGGTTTCGCGTACCGTTTGCTCGGCAAGTTCGGTCAGGGCAGCTTTGTGCTGTCGCAGCGCATTGGCAAGTTCCATGACCGCCCCGCGATACTCGCCGAGCGATCGTTCCATGACATCGAGGCCGGGGGCGGCGGCCGGTAGATTCAGATCGCGTGCGTCCAGACTCAGCTCGTCCCGCGCGCGTGCGAGGGCGTGGTCGGCCTGCGCGAGCTTGGACTCTGCCTCGCCGAGACGCGCCTGCGCCTCACGCCGCCGTTGCTCGGCGGCATTGTTCTCGGCATGCCAACGCAGGAGGCCATCGTCGGTTGGCGCACGTGCATACTCGTTGCGCGCGTCTTCACGGAAGGCGGCGAGCTGCTCGGTGGCCGACTGTTGGGCCGCCAGTGTCGCGGCGAGTTCGCCCAAGCGGGTGGCGATGTCATCGAGGCGCGCCCGGCGCGCGGCCTCGCGCGCGGCGTGACCGATATAGCGCGCGTCGGGTTTCGTCCAGGCGCCCCGCACGGTGCCCACGCGAAATTGCCCGCTCGGCGACACCCAGGTTTCGGCATCGACCGGCTCATCCCCGGCACAGGCCACCGAGCGCAATAGGGCGGACAAAGTGCCGGCATCGATACGGGCGCCGCCGCCCACGGCCGGGATGGTGGGTATCAGCCAGTCTGCCAAGGAATTCTCATGCGGCGGCCGCACGGTAAAGATGACATCGTGAGTGCGAGCATGGACTACCGTGCCTTCCGGGAGCACCCAGGCGTCGAGGAGGCCGCCGGCCTCCAAGGCCGCCTCCACACCCGCGCGGGCGCTACTCGGCACGTGGGAGGCAAAATCGACGAGCTGCCACAGCGGCGCGCCGGCCGCTTCGGCGCGGATGGACGCATCTCGGGTGTAGGGCACAGGAGGCGCCTGGTCTTCGCCCGCCTCGAGACGCGCGCGTTCCGCGTACAACTCGCTCTGCTCCAGGGCCAAGAGCCTGCGTTCCTCTGTCAGCCCGGCGGCGCGCGCCGCGAAGTCCTGTTCCACAAGCTGGAGCACGCGATTCAACGCCGCGCGCATGGGATTCATGCCGCTCTGGGTGGTATGCCAAAGCTCCAGCTCGTCCAGGACAGCATCGACCTCGGGAATGCGCAGCGCCTGCGCGGCCTGTCCATACTGCCGCCACGCGGCCAGGAGTTTGGCGCTTCCCTCCAGCAAATTCTCCGCGGCGTGCCGGGCGGCCTCGGATGCGATGTCGAAGGCCTCGGCATGCAACGCTCGAGCGTCCTGTGCCCGGGTGCGGGCCTGCGCAGCCGCCTCCACCTCGCGCAGACGTTTGCGGATCACGGCAATCTGCTCGCGGCGGCGCGCTTCGGATTCTCGCCGCTCGCGAAGCAAGGCGGTGATGCCCGCCTCGGGGAGATGCGTCACGCCGTCAGGTAGAGACACGCCCTGCAGCGCGCGTGCATGCCCGTCGGCGAGTCCCGTATCGCGCGCGAGATGGGCAGCACTGGATGCAGAGTCCACCAGCGTGGAGCGACTGGTATCGGCCTGCCCGCGCCGACGATTGGCTGCCTCCGCTTCGCGAGTGAGTTGGGTGCCTGCGAGTGTTTCCCGTTTCGCGGCCTCACCCATTAGCACGCGGCATTCGGCGGCTCGATCACGGGCACTGGACAGCCTGTTCGCATCTCGCATGATAGGGTCCGATCGCAACACGAGCAGTCGGGCTTCGTCGGCCGCCAGCTGTTCGTCCAAGCTTTGCTGTTGCGACTGGTAACGGATGACCCGGGCGCGCGCCTCGTCGAGTTCCGTCTGTGCGGCGTTGACGTCACGGCTCGCATTGTCGAAATCGGTCTGCGCCTGCCGAAGGGTTCTTGCACGGCGCCGGGTGGCCACCTGGGCGTAGCGTCGATAGCGGGTGCCGAACGCTCCGATCGCTTTGCGCATGGCCTCGATCTCTTCCAGGTCACGCCGGATGTCCGTGAGTTCGCTCATGGCCTCGGCGACATCCTCGAGTGCGGCACGATCGAGCGGCCGCAGGGCGTGGGTCAGCGCTTCCGAGAGTCGCCCCTCGTCGGGGTTTTTGGACAGCTGCGGCTGGCGCAACTGAATCAACGTGTCGACCAGCGCGTCATAGCGTTCGGTCCCCAGATGAAACAGCTTCTCATCCACGGCGCGACGATAAGCCTGCGCGGTGGGGAATACCTGGCCATGGGCACCAATAGCCTCGATCAAGCGCTCCCGGGATAACGCGGTCTTCTCCGCCGTGGTCAGCCACAGATCCGCGCCGATACGTTGGTCGGTGATGAAGAACCATGAGTCCGTCGTCGGGCGGCCGGCGATGGCGCGTAAACCGCAGCCCAAGGTCAGCGTCAGGACTTTCCCGGCGCTGTTGAGGCGGCCGAACTCCATCCACGTATAGCCGATGCGGCGCTCGTACCGCTTGTTCATCAACAAGTTCCATTCCATGCGCTTGCCGCGGTCGCCGTCCGGTTCGACGCGGGAAGCGCTCAGGTTGGCATCCAAGAGAAACGGCAGCGTGAGCGATAACACCTTGGATTTGCCGGTCCCGTTGTTACCCCGGAGCATCAAGTGACCGTCGCGGAACCAGAACTCCTCGATGTCGTAGTGATACAGCTCGACGAGACCGAGGCGCAGCGGCTGCC
>JBEKHO010000044.1:0-38696 GCA_050012215.1 Steroidobacteraceae bacterium | reverse complement strand
ATCGACGCCGCGGCATGTGGCGATGAGCTGGGCACGACGGCTCAAGCGTGTGTTCGGTGTTGAGATCGAGTGCTGCACGCGCTGCGGCGGGGAGCTGAAGATCATCGCCAGCATCGAGGAGCCGCAGCTCATTGCGAAGATCCTGTCGCACCTGGAGCGTGCTGCGCCGGAGCAGCATCAGAGCGAGCTGCCGCTTAGGAAGCGCGGGCCGCCGCTGCAGTCCAGCCTGCTGTGAACTGGAGGATGAGTAGCGATTCCGTGAGCGGGAGAGGGCGGCGGACGGGGTCCGCTTGTCCTAAGCTCCAGAGACGGGAGAGGGCGGCGGACGGGGTCCGCTTGTCCTAAGCTCCAGAGAACGGCAGAGTGGGTGGCTTGCGGGCGGCGCGGCACGCTTAAGGTCGGCGGTCAGTCAATGGCCGGGGGCCCTGCGCGGAGGCGCACCGGCGGCCCGAATAGCCCAAGCAAGCCACGCGGCCCCTAAGCCGCGCACGGCGCCGCACGCCAGGCGGCGATGCAGGTTGTGACCCTCGACGGTTTTCGTTCAGTCAGTGCGCCGTTCCCCGCGGCCGACACCTTGGCGCCGGGCGCCTGGTGGCATCACGCGGCGCCCCGCTGGTTTCTAACGGCGGAGATTTATGCGCCCTTTTGCTGTTTGCTGCTGCCGTGGATTTGGCTGCATCCGCAGCGGCTGTGGAGGCGCCCGCGGTTCGGGCGCGATCGCGGTCTCGCCGGCTTCTTGAGCTTACCCTGGCTGCTGTGCGCGCCGATGCTCGTCGTCTCCGTGATCGTCGCAGGAACCAGTGCGCTCGGCGTGAGCCGCTCGCTGGCCTACGCGATCGCGGCGCTCGAGGTACTCGGCGTCTGGGGACTTTGGCGATGCGAGCGCCACCTGCGCCGCGCCGCTCGCGCGCAATCGGCGCTCGCGGCGCCGAATCACCGGCTCGCCGAGCGCGGTCGCTGGCTCGCAGCATGGCTCGCACTCGCGGCGGCGCCGCTCGCCGGCACGCCATTGATCTGGTCGCTGCGTCCTGCCCTGCTGCCCGCGGTCGTCGACCGCACGGCACTGATTGCGCTCGGCTTCGATGCGGCTTCGGGACTCGCGTTCTTCCTCGTCGTGATTACCGCCACGCTCGTGCTGTTGGCGACTTCGGCCGGCATCGCGACCGGCAGCTCGATTGCGAATCGCCACGCGCGCTTGCTGACGCCGGAGCAACCGGCCGGCGCTCTCGCTGATGACCCGTTCTACCGCCCGCTCTCATCGCTACCGGCGCTGCTGGCCGCGGCGCTGATCCTGATCTTGGCCTTGCCGGGATTGCTCGACGCGCTCGGCGGCGCCCGCTTGACGATTTTCGACCGCGGTGCTTCGACGGCAGCGTTCTGTGCGTTGGCGGCGACCACGTTTTGCGCCGCCGTGTTGCTGTGCGGCGCCGCCGGCATCGCCCGACGCATCGTGATGATTTGCGGATATGTCCACAACCGCGTCGCGCAGCTGCGCAAGCCCGGCGTCAACGGCGAGATACCCGGGCTCTGGGCACGCGGGCCGACCTCCCAAATTCTTGCGGTCGCGTCTTCCGACGCGGTCACGATGCGCGTTCCGTCCGGTGAATAGGCGGCCGACATCACAAAGTTGCCGTGGCCAGAGAGTACTGTCAGCTGGGTGCCTGTCCGGGCATCCCAGATCCGTGCGCTCTTGTCCGCCGACGCCGTGACGATCCGCGTACCGTCGGGCGAAAATCGCGCGGAAGTCACGATGCCGCCGTGTCCGAGGAGCACCGCAAGCGGCTTCCCGGAGCGCGCATCCCAGATGCGCGCGGCATTGTCTCCCGACGCGGTGATGATTTGTTTGCCGTCGGGCGAATACGCGGCGGACCTCACGAATCCGCTGGGAATCGAGAGTTCGGCAAGCTGCGCGCCCGTGCGCGCATCCCAGATGCGCGCGGTCCGGTCATAAGAGGCGGTGACGATGCGGGTACCGTCGGGGGAATAGCCGGCAGAGTAGATGCGCCCGCCGTGTCCCGCGAGGACCGTGATCTGTGTGCCGGCGCGCGCATCCCAGATGCGCGCCGTCTTATCGCCCGACGCGGTGACGACGCGGGTGCCGTCGGGCGAATACGCGGCGGATGTCACACTATCGCCATGTCCGGACAGCGCGATGAGTTCGACGCCCGCGCGCGCATCCCAAATCCGTGCGGTTTTGTCCCCGGATGCAGTGACGATGCGCGTGCCATCGGGGGAGTAGGCGGCGGTCAGGACTCCCGCGCCATGACCCGAAAGCACCGCGATCTGTAGGTCGGCTGCGCGGATTTCCTGAAACACACTGAGCGCACCGGGCAAATGGACTCGTGCGAATGCGGGATTCGCGAGCACTTCGAGGATGATGTCCTGCGCGCCCGCCACATCCGAGTCCTTGAGGCGCTGCGCGGCGACCTGCGTCAACAGCCGCGACTGGGCTTGCAGCGCCTGTGTCGCCTGATACTCCGCCTGGTGCTGTTGATATCGCGCCTCTTGTTTCTGTCGCAGGGCGATCAATCCGGCGCCTGCTACCGTGACTGCTAGAACCCCGGCCATCGCGATGACCGCCGCGGCGAGACGATGACGGCGCACGAATTTGCGAATCTGATACACCGCACTTGCCGGACGCGCCACCACCGGCTCATCGTGGAGGTAGCGTCGCAGGTCGGCGGCGAGATCCGCGGGCGAACCGTAGCGGCGTTCGCGATCGCGCTCCAACGCCTTCATCGTGATCCAATCGAGATCTCCGCGTACCTGGCTCACGAGCTGCCGCAGCTCGGTATTTCTGGATGCAGCCGTCTCGACCGAAGTATCCTGCTCGGAGCTGAGCGTTTCGCTCGGGGTGGGCGGCTCTTGTTCGCGCAGCGCGCGCAACCACTGATCGAGAGCGAGCCTCGGGCGACGCGCGGTTTCAAACGGCTGCTGCCCCGTCAGCAGCACATAGAGGATGACCCCGAGCGAATACACGTCGGTGCGCGTATCGATGTCCCGGACATTGGGATCCACCTGTTCCGGGCTCATGTAGCCCGGAGTACCCATAAACTGCCCGAAGCGGGTGAACAGTGTTTGCTCCACGGCCGCGGGAGTCGCCGCCTTGGCGAGCCCAAAATCGATGATCCGCGGCACCGGCTCACCGTCCACCTCGACAATCAAAATATTGGCCGGCTTGAGGTCCCGGTGAATGATGGCTTTCTGGTGCGCGTGCTGCACACCTTCACAGGCGTGAATGAACAGCTCCAATCGCTCGCGGATTTTCAGCTTCTTCTGATCGCAATACTCGGTGATCGGCAGCCCGGGAACGTATTCCATGACGAAATACGGTTGTCCCAGCGGGGTTGCGCCGGCATCGAACACCTTGGCGATGGCCGGATGATCCATGATCGCCAATGATTGGCGCTCCGCTTGAATGCGCTGCATCACGGTCTCGTCGTACATGCCCGCCTTGATCAGCTTCACGGCGACGAGCCGCCGTACCGGCGCGGTTTGCTCGGCGAGCCACACCTGCCCCATGCCGCCCTCGCCGAGCTTGCGGATCAGTTGAAAGCGCTCTGCGAACAGCAGTCCCTCGGCCAAGACCGCAGCGCCAAACGAGGCGCCGTCTCCCATCGTCGGGGGCGGCGGCGCCACCTCCAGAAATTCGGCGCTGAGTCCATCGCCGACCCGCAGCAGCGACTGCAGCTCCGCGCGCAGGACTGCATTCGAGCCGCAGGCCTCATCGAGGAATTGGGTACGCGCCTGTGGGCTCAACGCGAGCGCTTGGTGCAGTAGCTCCTTGACCTGCCCCCAGCTCGGCGCCGTCACGGCGAATCGGCTCGGCTCATGTCGCGGCGCAGCCAGATTCGCGCGGTGGCCCAGTCCAGTTCGACCGTCGCCAGCGAGATGCCGAGCACCTGCGCAATCTCGGGCGCCGTCAAACCGCCGAAGAACTTCACCTGGACGATCTTGCCCCGCCGTTCATCGATCTGCGTCAAGCGCTCCAACGCATCGTCGAGGGCAACGAGTTCGTCATCGCCGGCGCTTTGGGGTAACTGCGAATTTCGAATTGGCCACGAGCCTACAAAAATAGGTGTTTTCCTCATTAATTCGATGGTGAGCGGATGTTTTACAGTCGCCAGCTGGAAATTCCATTCGAAAATGCATTTTTTCATTGGCTGACAAATCGTGCCCTTCGGTCTTTGATCGATGAAAAGCATGTCCTGATGGAAACACGGAAGCTTGATATTGGTTCGGAAATGAAGTTGGCGTGGTATTTAGTATTGGCCGCATTTGCACGGCGACAATTTCTTTTGATTGCCGAAGAAGCAAGCGGCTATCGAGGGGTCGAGTGGGCGAGTAGCGGCCATGACTTGGATTTTGTGTTTGAGAAAGATGGCCGTGGCTATACGTATTGTCTGGTCGACGAGTCGGAGAACTCCACTTATGAGTTCCTGCTGAGTTCCAGCGGTGCTCCATCCAGGAAGATTTGCATCTCGCCCGACACGATCAGTCGTCGCA
Source organism: Steroidobacteraceae bacterium (assembly GCA_050012215.1). Lineage (GTDB taxonomy): Bacteria > Pseudomonadota > Gammaproteobacteria > Steroidobacterales > Steroidobacteraceae > Bog-1198. The sequence continues at coordinate 34,190 of JBEKHO010000044.1, read as the reverse complement.
CTTCCGCAGCCAAGATCTGCACGGCAGTCTCGTTCGCATTCTTGCCAAATAGATGTGTGCTCGTGAGCCTGCGCAGCTGCGCTTTTAGGGCCGCCGGAACGATGAGATCCAGCCCCGTATCAACGGGGTGCTTGGCTTGCCTGTCAACCGAATATCGGAGCCACGACGTTATGCTCCGACGCCCGGAGGCGGCGTTAACTGCGTCACGCAATACGACGCGCGTGTCCACACTGGACATAATGTGCTCGATTCTGTGGCATGATCGAGCGATGCTGAGGCTCTTCCTCATCCTGGTTCAGTTGGCCACCGACGCGCCCGGTCCGAAACGCCTCCCATGATCGAACGCCCCATCTCCATGGCAGGCTCACGTGCAGGCTAGCCTCGCGAGGGCTCATCAGCCGGCGCCTCACGCCCTCGCCCGCCTGAACGATGCGCAACGCGTCTACCTCGATTTCCTGCGCGCCGCGGCGGCGCTCGCCGTATTGGTAGGCCATGCGGGCAAAATTTTTCTGCCCGGCGGGCGGCTGGCCAATTCCCACAGCGAAATGTTCGGTGTGCTGATTTTTTTCATCCTGTCGGGATTTCTGATCAGCTTCAGCGTCTTCCAGAAATACGACCGGACTGAATACCGCTTCACCGAGTACTTCATCGAGCGGTTTTGCCGCATTTACTGCGCCTTCGTGCCGGCGCTGATTTTTGTGGCTATTCTCGATCACTGGAGCTACGCATCGGCCGCATATCTTTGGCCGGAGCAGCGCAACCTCGTAACCGGCGTCGGAAATCTCCTGATGTTGCAGGAGTTCCCCCTGTTTCAGATCGCGCGGCGCATGGGCGCTCCGGAATCGAGCTGGTTCATACATACCTTCGGCTCGGCAGGACCTTTCTGGACCATCTCCATCGAGTGGTGGATATACATGGTCTTCGGCGCCATCGTGCTGATTCGTTTGCGCAGCGGCAAGTCGTGGAAGCCGTGGCAGTTCGTGCTCGTCGTCCTCGCATCCATCGAACCGGCCTATCACTTCGTCGCCGGCCCCGATCTTTGCTTGACGATGTTATGGGTGCTCGGCATGTTGGTCAGTTATGCGTTCTTTACCCAGCCTTTGCGCTTTACCGCCGCCTTCTGGTCCATGACGGACTCGCGCTGGCGACGCGCCTGCTACTTCATCTGTGCTGCCTGTCTGGCCGCCATCGTCGTGCATCATTACGCGGTAACCCTGCATCAGGGCGGCTCCGGCGTTGCCGACTTTCAGACCGGCGTGCTGGTGGCCGGGGCGCTATTTGCGCTGTTCTTCGCGTGCGGCAGCGCGCTCCACATCCCCAAGCTCCTCGACCGGGTGGTCGGCTTCATCGCTAATTACAGTTATTCCCTTTATCTTCTGCACTACACGATTTTGATTTTCCTCAAGTCGCTGTGGCCGCAGGACGGCGACCGGACGGCGTTCTGGGTTGCGATCCTGGCGTCGAATTCGATGGCCGTCATTTTTTGGTATTTCTTCGAGCGCCACCACCGCCAGGTGGCGAGCTGGCTCAAAGGGCTGACGTCAAAAGTGCGGGCCCCTGCCGGCCTGAGCGGCCCGGCGCGATCGCAGTGATTCTCGCCTGGCCGTTCTCAGCTCTGCGCAGGACCTGATCAGCCGGAACGATGCAGCATGTCGTCTTCTGAGGCCGTCACATCCCGACCTCGTGGCTACGCGGTCAGCCCGGCGCCTAGCAGTGCCAGCGACAGGAACACGCCGGCCACCACTGCGTTGTAATGCGATTTGTAATACACGATGGCGATGAGGGAGATCATGAGTGTGTGAGACGTTCGCCAATCACCGACAGTCGTACCCCCCGCGAGCAATTCGTTACCCTGATGACGGTTGCTCAGAACCTCATAGCCGCTTAAGGAGGCCCAAGCGTAATGGCACCGGCGAATTGGTTTTCATACGCCCCAGGCGCATCTCATGAAGCTCGCTAGCAGGAGCCTCGCGCTCAGCGCGCTGTTTTGTCTCGCCGCAGCCTGCGCAGTGCCACGGTCTCAAGGCGCGGTCCCCGCGCCGGAAGTCGCCGAGCCGAAGCCGGAGTTGGGCCGCGACGCGCACAGCGCTTCGACGGCACGGCAGGGTGCGGAAGCGCCGACAGCCCCCTACGGACAAACGGGCCAGTTCACGCTGGTCAAGAACTGGACCTTCGGCGCGCATCGTGCCGATGCCACGGTGCGCAATCGCCAGGAACTCGACCAGAGCTTTTATTATCGCTACCTGCCGGCGGGCGGTAAGCTCGACGGGCTGCCCACGTATTGGTCCTATCACCGGGATTATCCGGAAGGCGATCCTCGTTCGCTGCATGTCTTCGGCGACAACACCCTGACCCTGAAGGGACGGATTCCTCCGGGCGGCGGGTTGCGGCCGCGGGGAATCGAAACCGGCATGTTGCGCGCCAAAGTGCCGATCACGCCCGGTATGTATGTCGAAATGCGGGCCAAACTCACGACCGGATTGGGCGCCTGGCCCGCCTTCTGGCTGGGCGAGGGCGTGCAGTACGACAACGGCACTTTCTCCCAGATCGTGTGGCCGCCGGAGATCGATATTTTTGAATTCTTCAATTGGCAGGGACGTACTGAGACGCGCGTGATGACAGGCAATGTCCAAACGAACGGCAAGCCGGAGAAATTCGGCCACCCGCACGATCTATGGAGTAAATTCGACAAGAAGCGGGAATACGTGCCCGGCTTCGATTTTTCGCAAGACTTCCACGTGTTTGGTTTCGATTGGCGCGGCGACGATCCGGTCTGGTTGCTGGACGGTGTCCCGCTCAAGCAGACCCACTACGAATGGCGCGCGCCGCCGGCGAATCTACTGGTCACGAATCAGATCGGCATGACTTTTGCGAATCTCGCGGGCATGAAGGCCGATGAACGTCAATGGGATTACGTGATCGACTACATTCGGGTCTGGAAGCGCGTGGGCGAGGCGCCGCCTCTCAATGAAAACGGCCATTGAGCTGCGCTGACAGTAGCGGGCCCACCAATCATTCATCCACGGACGTACAAGCTCCGGGATCATTGGTATCTCAATGCCGACGCGTGAGCCCGTCGGTGCTCACCGCCAGGGGCTATGGCAAGGCCAAACCGATTGCCGGCAACGACACCGCCGAGGGCCGGACGCAGAACTGCCGCGTTGGCTTCGAGATCCGCAATGCTCCCGCACACGTGAAAGTGGTCAGCGAAGGCGCCAGCGCGGCGTCGACCGAAGCCGCGCAACAGGGCCCGCCGCCGAAGAGCAGGAAGGAGCACCAGTAAACCCGGACGGCACCCCGCATGGCGGGTCATCGAGGCTGCCGACGCTGATCAGTTGCAGATCTAATGCAGGATTTTCCTGCTCATCTGGTCGGCTTGATCGGTGCGGCCGGTCGCGGCATAGAGCGCTTGTGAGGCCTGGTAGTTCAATTGGGTGGTGTAGTGGCCGGGACCCCGCGCGGCCTCGAGGCGCGAACGGGCCTCGGTGAGGATCGGCTCCGCTTCGGCATAGCGCTTGAGTTGCACCAAGCACAGGCCCACCACGGTCTGAATCGCCGACGCATGCCAGTCGCCTTCGAGCGTTGACTGCTGCTTGCGGATTTCCGCAACGCGACGCGCGAGCTCGAGGCCGGCGTTGAGATCGCCACCCTCGCACTGGCTGACTGCGAGAGAAGTCCAGGCCCCCATCGTGTATTTGTTGCTCGGCCCCTCGTTGCGCTCGAGTTCCTCGGCGGCCGCGCGCAGAAGACCCTCCGCCTCTGCGTATCGATGCAGCATGGTGAGCGTGTCGCCGAGCTGCAGCTGCACGATCAAGGTATCGGTGTGCTTCGGGCCGAGAACCTTCGCACTGCGCGCGAGCGCCTCGCGCATCACAGGCTCCGCTTTGACGGGCTGATGCAGCAACATCAGCTCCGATGCATAGTTGCCGAGCGCCATGAGCATGTTGGGGTCGTCGGGCGAGGCATGCTGTCGCAGGATCTCGACCGCGCGGTTCATCAGCTGCGCGGCCTCCTCGTAGCGTGCTTCGTTCGACAGAAGCACGCTGAGGTTCTGCATCGGCTCGGCGGGCTCCGCCGTATCGGAATGGATACGCTCCTCCAATGCGATCGCCTGCCGCAGGACCCCCTCGGCCTCCCGCTCGTTGCGGGTATTGACGAGCGCCATGCCGAGTTCGTCGAGTGCCTTGCCGCGATCGGCCTCGACGTCGGACAGTCCGCTCAACAATGACAGGGCATGGCGAAGCGGCGCCTGTGCCTCAGCGTAGAGCCCGTGTGCGCGGTACAGCTCGCCGCGGACGATGAGCGCGCGCGCCATCTCCAGGTCCGAGCCTCCGTGTTCACGCAGCAGCGCCAGCTCCCGGTCGCTCGCCGCGAACCCCTGGTCGTAGCGCCCGAGCGAACCGTTGGTCGAGGCGATCACCCCCAGCATCGAAGCCTCCACCAGAGGCTCTTTACCGAGGCTCCTATCCAGCCCCTGCGCCGAGGCATCCAGCACCTGCGCCACCGTGATGTCGCGCTTGCCCCCATGCGGATCCGCCGACTTCAGCAGCTGCGTCAAGAACTCCCCGCGCCGCGCCGCCATGTCCGCCGCCTGCTTGGCCCTTCGCGCCTGCAGCCCGTAGGCCGCCGCCGCCGCCATCACCCCCACCGCCATCAACACGACGGCCGTCACTCCCGCAACCCGCAGTCTCCTCACCCGCCTCTGCCGGAGCACCGAACAGCTCAGATACCTCCGCACGCCCTCGCCCAGCTCCACCTGCGCCGCCTCGAGCCCCCGGTAGAGCGCCAACTTGTCGGCCGCCGCCAGCCAATCCACCGATTCTCGATGCTCGCTCCACGCCCGCGCATCCTTCTGCGCAAGCTCGCGCGTCTGCATCAGCCCGGCCTCGTTCTTCAGCCACTGGCTCAGCGCCGGCAAGTTCCCAAGCAGCGTATCGTGCGCAAACGCCACCACCGCCTCACCCTGACGCTGATCCGTCACGCACAGCCGCGCCTCGATCAGACGCTCCACCAGAACCCGCGAGGATCCCTTGATCTCCTGCAGCCGCGCATACCGCCGCTCCGCTCCGCCGCTCTCATCCACGCGCACCAAGCTGCGGAACACCCCACGCTGCGCCGCTTCGCGCTCGGCTTCCTGCACTCCCGCGAGCACCCGCTGCGCGGTGGTCGCAATGCTCCCTGCGAGACCTCCCACCTCCCGGTACGCCTCGTACGTGAGCTGCCGGCCGCGCCTGCGCGCGTACAGCTCGTTCAAGGTGAATTCGAGCATCGGCAAACTCTCTTTCTCGCGGTAAGCATCCTCGCGCAGCCGCTCGTTGAGCCCCACCCCCGACTCGTCACGCTCGAAGTCAAGCTGTGCCACCCGCGCCGGTCCCTCGATCACCTCATCGAGCGCACGACCGCTCATCGACTCCAGGTAGTACTGCCCCTCGTCCGCTCCATACACCGCCCGCAGACTCCGGTAGCTCTTGAGCAGCGGCGTCGCATCCGCCCTGATCGAGGCCAGCGTCCACACCCCCAAACCCTGCAGAGCCCGCAGAAAACCCCCAAACCCCTCGATCAGCTCCTCGTCAAACCCCCGGCCGAACAATTCCTCGCACTGATCGATCAACCACACAAACCTCTTGCCGCCCGGCCAGCCCCGCTCGAATGCCCGCAGCAGCCCCGCAAAATTCCCGGCACCCTCGCTCCAACCCGTTGCCCACTCCTCACATTTCGCCCACACCGCTACGATCGACCCCACAACCTCGCTCTCATCGCCCTCATACCTCACCAATCCCGGCCTCCAGATCGCTTTCTCCAATCCCTCGCTCACCGGCCGCTCGAGAAGCGCCTGCCTCATCGATTCGCTGCAGTTGCCTCCGGCTTTGAGCTCATACAGCACCCCTGCTCGTAAAAAGGAACTCTTGCCGCTCCCGCTCGCACCTTCCACCAAAAGCCCAGCTCGCCCAGCCCGCTCCCGCCTCAACAGCTGCTCGAGCACCTCCGCAAGCTCTCCTTCCCGACCAAAGAAAATCCCATGATCACCAACATCAAAGTGTTCCAACCCTCGAAATGGATTGCGCACATACACGCGTTCCAGCCGATACCCCAGATACCCGAGCGCCTCTTCGACGTGCCCCACGGGCCGAACCTCGACCCCACCAAGCGCCTCCTCCCCCACTCCCTCCAACCACCTCCCCACCTCTTCCTGGTCCGCGCGCGGATAAAACACCACTCCACGCTCACCGCTCTCCCTCAGCTCCCCGAGCGCCGCGCTCACCTTCTGCACCGTCCCCTCGACCCCGTATACCTCGCCCTCTTCTCCCAGCCGCCCGGTCGCCGCCACCGATCCCTTCCACTCCCATCCTTTACCCCACTTCACCGTCACCAGCGCAAGCGCAAACAACAAATCCGCGCTCCTGCCAATCACCGACCAGTCGACCCGGCCCACCTCATACTCCACCCACAGCTGCCCCCGGATCTTCCCCTCCCCGCGCAGCACCCGCTCCCCCCAGGCCCCACTCGTCTTCGCCGATTCGTACAAAGAGTCCTTCCTCACCGGCCGGAAGTGCACCGACATCCCGCTCATCCCCTTCATTTCACGCAGGGTGCGCACATACACCGGCGCACAGCGCGCTCCTCCTGTTCCATCCATCAGCAGTGCCCAGTAGTTCATCGCTTCAACACCCCGCAATATGGCTCATGACGATCTGAAGGTCGGCGCAGGGAGCGCTCGCGGACCTGGTCGACTTGTTGGTCTGATGTCGGTCGGCGCTTCCCCAGACTTGTATCCGAGTCGAATCGCAGGCGCAATTCGTACGCTTCCAGGCTGCGCGCCGCGACGTCCAGCGAGGAATCCCGCCGTCGGCTTGATGTCGATAGGTCGCCTGCATGCCGCCGGATTGTTGTTGGCGCAGGAGACGAAGGATGCGCGTCGTTCCGTGCGATTCTCCCTATCGCAAGCGGGTAAAAAGAGTTTGAGGCTTGGCTCAAAGACGTGGATCGCGCTTGTGGTTCCGGTCTGGATCCGTTCAGATGTCGCGCGGACTGCTGGGAAATATTTCCAGCAGTCGACCGTCAAGCATTATTGCAGGCATCGTCTCGGGCCCGCTGCTGCCGCGCGAAACCGCCCAGCGGTTGATGGCGCTCGATCTGCCGACCATCCGCGGCAATCACGAGCGCCAGGTGCTTTGGACCCCGATCGCATGGGGGCCTCCGATCGCTACGCCTTCGATACGCTCGGAGAAGCGGAGCGCCGATGGATGGCTGCGCTGCCGCCCGTGTGGTCACTCGAGGGCGATGTCTTTCTCTGCCACGCAACGCCCCACAACGATGTCGATTGCTTTCTCGAGGATCTCATCGAGCGCGAATTGCGGCCAGCGCCGCTCCGGCGGATAGAAGAGCGCATGGACGGTTGTAAAGCGTCGCTGATCCTATGCGGCCACTCGCACATCCCGAAGCTCGTGCATCTGTCCACCGGGCAAGTGATCGTCAACCCGGGAAGCGTGGGAATCCAAGCTTACGAGGGCCACGATCCGGGCCCGCATCGGGTGGAGATGGGGGCGCCGCACGCGCGGTACGCAGTGGCCGAGCGCCGCGAGAACGGCTGGGCGGTGGATTTTTGCGCCGTTGCCTACGATTGGGACGCGGCCGCGCGGCTCGCCGAACAGCGCGACCGGCCGGACTGGGTGCGCGCGCTCAAGACGGGCTTCGTCACCGCCTGACGGGCTTGCTAGACTTGCGGAACGCGTCGAGACGGCACCGCGCCGGGTCCGCCAACAGGGAGTTGCCGATGAGCCATCGGATTCTTGCCGCCGCCTCGTGCGTCTGCCTTTTTCTCGGTGGCGGTGCATGCGCCGCGCCCAAATTGCTCGAGAACATCCCGCTGACCTGGTCGCCGACATCGACCCTCGCCGAGATGGGCCCGCTCGACATCAGCGGACCGTTGCTCTCGAAAAAAATCCACCTCGATCCGTTCCAGGATACGCGGCAGACGCCGGCGCTGATCGCCGAAAACCACGAAACGGAGAGCAGGATTCTGCCGGTCACCACGATCGATAACGTCGGTGCGTTCGTCACGCAGCAACTGGCGCAGGTGATGCAGAAGGCGGGACTGTCGATCGCCGACGGGCCGGTCGATGTCACCTTGAACGGAGAGGTCCGCGATTTCTTCGTCACCGAGGACAGCACCTACCGCGGCTCCGTGTCGCTGCTTGTGCACGCGAAGAACGCACAGGGCAAGGAGATCTGGACCGGGATCGTGGCGGGCGATGCGCGGCGCTTCGGGCGCTCGTACAAGGCCCAGAACTACTACGAAGTGATTTCCGACATGCTGGTCAAGGCGGCTTACAATCTCATGAATAATCCGGGATTCCGCCAGGCTTTGGCGACGGATTGAGCGCCGCCCAGCGCCGGCCGCCTCGAGGCGCTAAACGGCGAGCCGCTCGGCGGTCGGCGGCGAGGCGGCTTTGGGCGAGATGCAGCGGACCCGCATCTCGCGGAGAACCTCCACGATGGCGGCCACGGCCTGCCGCATAGCATCGGCCCCGATCGCGCCGATGCATCCGACCCGGAATGTCTCGACCGCGGTCAACTTCCCCGGATAGAGAATGAAGCCGCGGTCGCGGACCCGGCCGTAGAACTCCTTGAAATCGTAGTTCGGGTCGGGCGGTGCGTGGAAAGTGACGATGATCGGCGCCTGCAGCGTCGCGGGCAGGAAGGTCTCGAAACCGAGTTCGCGCATGCCCGAGACCAGCGCGGCGCAATTGTCCCGATAACGCGCGAGGCGGGCTGCCTGCCCGCCCTGCGCCTGATACTGATCGATCGCAGCGCGCAGCGCCGCCACCACGTGCGTCGGCGGCGTGAATCGCCATTGCCCGGTCTTTTGCATGTACTGCCACTGGTCGAGCAGATCCATGGCGAGCGAAGCGGAGTTGCCGGCGGAGGCCTCGAGCACGGTGCGGCGTGCAATGACGAAACCCATGCCGGGCACGCCCTCGAGGCATTTTCCGGATGCCGCCACCAGCGCGTCGAAGCGGATGGAGCGCGCGTCGATGGGAATGGCGCCGTAGGAGCTCATGGCATCGATGATCAAGCGCCGCTCGTGCCGGGCCACGACAGCGGCGATCTCCGCCAAGGGATTCAGAATCCCGGTGCCGGTTTCACAATGCACCTGCGCGACGTGAGTGATGCCGGGGTCGGCGGCCAAAGCGGCATCGATGCGCGCCACATCGGCGGGCTCCTGCTCCGTGTGCGGCAGCACCACGGCCTCGCGGCCGAGGTACCCCAGGATTCGCACGATGCGCTTGCAGTAGGCGCCGTTGTCGGGGACCAGCACCTTGCCGCCCCGCGGAACGAGCGTTCCGAGCGCCGCCTCGACGGCAAACGTGCCGCTGCCCTGAAGCGGCACACACACGTGATCCGCCTGACCCTCGACGATGGCGAGGAGGTCCCGGCACACCGAGGCCGACAGGGCATTGAACGCGCCGTCCCACGAGCCGAAGTCCGAGAGCATGGCGGATTTGGTCTGCGCCGAGGTTGTCAGCGGGCCGGGCGTCAGCAGAATCGGGTCTTTCATGAGCACTCCTTCAAGGCGTACGGGGGCCGGCCGGAAGACGGTTTGCAGGCCCCTTTCGTCGGCCGAACTCCGGATCCCGGAGGCGGTTGCGCTGCAGCGCGCCCGCCCGTTCGAGAACCGGATAAGCGGTCGAGCACAGATGCGAATGGATGCGCTTCAGATCGCGCAGGATGTCGAGGTCGAGCGAATAGGATTCGATGATTTCCGGCGTGCCTTCGCGCAGGCGCGTGAGATATCTTTCGGCAGCGGCGAATTCCTTCTCGCGCAGCAGCGTCTTTGCGGCGACCAGCTGACGCGCGACGTTCACATCGCCCGACATGAAGATGCCGACCGACAGTCTCAAGCTGTCCATCACCTGCTGGTGAAAGTCCACGAGGTCCGCTTCGCCCTCCTTCGAAAAGGCGATGCCGCGCCGGATCTTCTTCGAGGCGAGATCCATGAGATTCTTGTCGATGATGTCGCCGACGTGCTCGAGATTGATCGAGAACGAGACGATCTCCATGGCGCGATAGGCGTCGCGGTCATCCAAGCTGTCGCGCGTCATGCGCGTCACGTACATCTTCACCGCTTCGTTGAGACTGTCGACCGAGTCGTCCGTGCGGCTGATCTCGGAAACGAGCTTGCGATCGTTGGTCAAGAACGCGGTCATCGACTGCCGCAGCATGGTCTCGATCAGGTCACCCATGCGCAGCACCTCGCGTGCCGCCGCGACCAATGCGACCGCGGGAGCGCCCGCGGCGCTCGCGTCCAGGTACACAGGTGTGCCGGGATCGGCCGCCCTGGGCTGATCGGGCAGCCAGCGGGTGAGCTGGGCGGCCACGAGGTCGAGCGGCCCGATGAACAGGAGCGCGAGCAGAACGTTGAAGGTGGTATGGAAGTCCGCCGCCAGGCGCGCCGGGTTGGGCTCGAAGCTTTCGAGGGCCTCCGCGATCGGATGCAGGAACGGCAATACCAGCGCGCAGCCGGCGATACGGGTCAGAAGATTGCCGACCGGGACGCGGCGGCTTGCCGGATTGCCCGACTGGCCGGTCTCGAGCAACGGATTGAGCGCGCTGCCGACATTCGCTCCGAGCACCAGGGCAATCTCGGCGGTCGGCGAGACCAGATGCGCCGCGCCGAGTGACATCACGACGAGTACCACCGCGACGCTCGAATGCGCGGCCCAGGTCACGGCGGCCGCGATCGCGAGGCACAGGAACGGCTGATTGGCGATCGCGCCCAACAGCGCCTGTGAAATCACCGCGCTTTCGGTCGTCACCAGCGCGCCGAGGAATATATGGAGGGCGAGCAGCATCAGGCCGACGCCGATGAAGACGCGTCCCAGATCCCGCGTCCGGGTTCTCGCGCCGCGGCGGAAGGCGATCACGCCTCCCATCAGCAGGATGGGAGTGACCACCGCGATATTGAACGATAGCAGCTGAACGACCAACGTCGTGCCGACATTGGCGCCGAGCATCACGGCGAGCGCGGGAACGAGGTCCAGGGTTCCACCGGTGACGAACGAGCACACCATCAAGCCGGCGGCGGTGCTGCTCTGCAAAATCGCGGTCACGAAGGCACCCGCGAAGAAGGCGCGGAACCGGTTATGAAGCGCAATACCCAATAAGCGCCGAAGCTGCGAGCCGAATGCGCGCACCACGCCGCTGTGGACCATGTGCAATCCCCACAAAAGCAGCGCCACTCCGCCGATCAGATCGAGGATGACCGTACTGCCCATGACGTCAGCTCAGCTCCGTCCATGGCAATGAGTAGGTCTTGGTGTTGCAGAAACTTTTCATGGCCTCCAGGACGCCTTCCTTGTAGCCGAGCCCCGAGTCCTTGATGCCGCCGAAGGGCGTAATCTCCAGCCGATAGCCGGGCACCTCACGCACGTTGACGCTGCCCACGTTCAATTCCTGAATGAAGCGGGTGATCAAGTCCAGACGGTTGGTGCAGAGCGAGGAGGAGAGCCCGTAGGCGGTGCCGTTGGCGATGCGGATGGCCTCGTCCACGGTCTTGAACCGAATGACGGGGGAGACGGGCCCGAAGGTTTCGTGCCGCACGACGTTCATGTCCGGTGTCACACGATCGAGGACCGTCGGCGAATACAGCGCGCCACGCCGGACGTTGCCCACCAGGAGCCTCGCACCGGCCGCGACCGCTTCGTTAACCACGGCCTCGAAGCGGCGCGCCGAAGGCTCGTCGATCACCGTTCCCATGTCCATCGCAGCGTCGAAAGGATCTCCATATTTCACCTCCCTGGTCTTTTCGACCAGGAGCTCGACGAAGCGTTCGGCGACGCTTTCCTGAACCAGCATGCGCTTGACGGCCGTACAGCGTTGCCCGGAGTTCGCATACGAGCCTCGCGACGCGAGGCCGGCCGCCTCCTCGAGATCCGCATCCTCGAGCACGATGAGGGGATCGTTGCCGCCGAGCTCCAGCACCTGGCGCTTGTAGACTGCCTTGGCGGCGATGTACTTGCCGATCGACACGCCGCCGGTGAAGGTGACGAGGTCCACGTGGTCGCTGGTCAGCAACTCGTCGGCAATTTCGGCCGGATCTCCCGTCAGCACCGACAGCATCTGCGGCGGCAATCCGGCCTCATACAGGATGTCCGCGAGAGCGTAGGCGGTGAGCGGCGTTTTTTCGCTCGGCTTGAGCACCACGCGGTTGTTGGTCGCGATGCTCGGGGCCACCTTGTGAATCACCTGGTTCAAGGGATGGTTGAACGGTGTGATCGCGGTGATCGCTCCGAGCAGCGGCTCGCGCAGGGTGTAGACCTTGCGGCTCTTGCCGTGGGCGGTGAGGTCGCATGAGAACACCTCGCCGGAATCGATCAGCGCCTGATTGGCGGCGAACAGCAGCACATCCGATGCCCGGCCGACCTCGTAGGTCGAGTCCTTGAGGCAGAGGCCCGATTCGAGCGTGATCAGGCGGGCGAGCTCCTCGCGCTTTGCGGCGACCAGCGCTCCCGCTCTCATGAGAATGCCGTAGCGCTCGTGACGAGTCAGCTTCGAATGAAAATCGCGCGCAATCTTGAGCGCGCGCTTCACGTCCGCGAGCGTGGCCTTCGGGACGGTTCCGATCGTTTCTCCCGAGTACGGATGCCGGACCTCGATGACCCGGTCCCGGGACACTTTCTCGCCGGCGATGCGCAGCGACTCGCGGATTGGAGCGCGCGCGTACGAGTTCAATTCGGCGGACATCGCAGGATCCTCAAGAGGGTTGTAGGGCCAGGTTCAATCCCAGATCGAACGCATCGAAATTACGCCATCGCCGGCCGGGCGGCTGATCTGCGACCAAGCGATTGACCAGCAGCGGCACCTTTTGTTCGGAGATGCCTCCGTGCGAGCGCAAGGGCACGTCGAGCCCGGACAGGTCGTGCCGGTCGCGCGCGGTGCCGATGACCGTGTCGAGCTTCGACACGACCACCAGATCGCCGATGCGATCCGCCGGGAGCTCGAAGCGCGCCGCGGCCTCGGACCGGGTCGCGACCAACTCTATGCCGGGAAGCGCGCCGATCCGCGCCGCGATTGCGCTGCGATCCGCCTCGTCCAGATAAACCAGCGCGAAGGATCCCAGCGCGCCATGATGCACGACGTACGGATCGGTAATCGGCAATATCACCCGAGCCTTGCCCCTCCCGATCCAGGCATCGAGGGTGTCTTGCAGATAGATCACGTTGGGACGGCCGGCGGCATCGTGCTTGGCGTTCATGCCGTGGTCGGCCGTGATGACCACCGTCGCGCCGAGCGCGTCGAGCCGCGCGAGATTCGAGTCCATCATCGCGTAGAAATCATTCGCGGCCGGCGTGCCGGGCGCGGCCTTGTGCTGGATGTAGTCGGTGGTCGACAGGTACATGAGGTCCGGCCGTTCGTGCTCCATGAGCTTCACGCCCGCCACGAACACGAACTCCGAGAGCGCCGCGCTGTACACGGAGGGGACCGGCATGCCGACGCGCCCCACCACGTTCTCGATGCCGTTCTCGGCAAGGCTGACCTGGTCCGCTTTTTCCGAGGAGAAGCAAATTCCCTTCATCCGATGTCCGAGGAGCTTGCGCAGCTTGTCCTTCGCCGTGATCACGGCGACTTTCGCGCCGGCATCGGAAAACGCCGCGAGTATGGTGCCCGCGCGCAGATGGCGCGGATCATTCATCATCACTTCCTCGCCGCGCTCCGAATCGAAGAAATAATTGCCGCAGATGCCGTGCACCGAGGGCGGCGCCCCGGTCACGATCGAGAGATTGTTGGGGTTGGTGAAGCTCGGCATGACGCAGTCGGCGAGGAAGGCGGTGCCGCTGCCCGCGAGCAATCGGCTGAGAAAGGGCGCGACCCCGGCGGCAACGGCGGCCGTGATGTACTCGAGCTGGCAGCCATCGACGCAGACGACGACCAAGGGCCGATCCATCCAGCGATACGTGCGGTCGTTGACCGTAAGGGGGAGGTGGAGGTTCAAGCGTGCTCCGGTGTCAGTGTTCATGTCGATGAGCCGGCGGCCGCCGCCTTGTGCATGCGAGCCCGGCTCTTCGCCGCATGTTGGCGCAGCAGCCGTCCTGCCCGGGCGCCATCACGCGCGACGATGGCGGCGACCACCGCGCGGTGTTCCGTGTTGGAGACGGCGAAACCGCCGCCGTCCTGGAGCCCGCGCAGGCGGAACAACAAAAGTCCCTTGGTGAGCAGCCGGTAGCTCTCCGTCAGGCGGGCATTTCCCGCGAAGTCGACCAAGAGATCGTGAAACTTCAGATTCAGCGCGTGATACGTGTTGACGTTCTCGAGTCCGGTCACGCCATCCATGTCTTCAACGACTGCCGCGAGCTCGCGAAGTTGCTCGAGCGTGGCCCGCTCGGCCACCCGCTGCCCAATCAACTCATCGAGCGCCTCGCGCATGTCGTAGATCTCGTCCGCTTCGGCCACCGATATCTCCCGGACGAACACCCCGCGGTTCTTTTCCGAGCGCACCAGACGGGCCTCCTCCAGGGCGCGCAAAGCCTCGCGAATCGGACCGCGGCTGGTGCCGAAGCGCACCGCCAGCTCACTTTCGTTGATGCGCTGGCCGATGCCGAGTTCTCCGCGCAGGATGAGCTGCTCGATTTCGATCTGCACCAGGGCGGGCAGGGAGCTCGTTTGAACCAATTGCAGGGCAGTGGGAGCCGTGAGCGCGTTCATCGGGAGGAGATGATTGGAAGGGGCCTATCCACCCCTTCAACATAACACAACTGTCAACTGTTGACAATTAACAGTTGCAGTTAGCAGCTCTGGGGCCGGTCGGGTTGGGCAATCTCCAAGAGCCGACGCAGGGGTCCGAGATGCTTTTCGTAGTTCCGCCAGCGACCGGCCGATTGACTGTAGATCTTTTGCCGAACCTGCCACTTGCTGGCGGTGATCACGGCGCGCTCGGTCGCGTGGAAATCCAGGCACCGCGGATCCCATGCAAGCCCGATGAAGTCGAGCATCCGCCGCGTCCATCCCTCCTGATCCGCGACGAGACCTTCGTAAGGAACCTCGAGCAGCCGGGTGGGCGGCAGCACGTCGCGCCAGTATGCGGTGATCCGGGCGTACTGCGAGTAGTAGTCGGCCAAGTCGTCAAGATCGTCGGCGTAGGCGGCCCTGTTGAAGAAATTCTGAAAATAGATCGACAGGCAGGTGTCGATGGGATGGCGGCACATGTGGATGAATCGGGCTTCCGGCAGGGCCGCTTGAATGAGCCCGGCGTACAGAAAGTTGGCGGGCATCTTATCGATGACGCGCGCGGCTCCGCCCGATAGCCTGCCGACGCGCTCGAGGTACTCGCCCGCGATGCCGGACAGGCGCAGCGCACCGGCCTCGCCCGCGAAACCGGCTGTCTCATGAGCGCCGAAAGCCGCATCCCAGAAGACGATCTCGCCGGCACCGAACACCGCAGGGTGTGAAGCGAGAATTTGTTCGGCGAGCGAGGTGCCCGAGCGGGGCATCCCGATGATGAAGACCGTGCGCTCGGACGGCGACCCGCGCACCACTGCGCGTGCGCTCAGGGACGGCGCATCGAAGATGGAGATGAGCCGATCGACGCGCCGCGCGAGCTTGCCCGCGTCATACTTCGAGCCATATCGTTTGGCGTGCTCGTGGGCTTGCCTGTAGTGACCGAACGCCTCGTCGTAGCGCCCCACATCATCGAAATATTTGCCGAGGGCGAAGTGCAGATTGATGGTGTGCCTGAGCGGCGGCCGCTTAGCCAGCACCGACCGCACGCCCTCGAGCCACGCGGTGTCCGCGGCGGTCATTTTGCGATGCGCCGCGATACCGCAATAGGCAAACGGAAAATCGGGATCGGCCTCGATCGCCCCCTGGAACGATATCTCCGCCTCGGGAAACCGGCCCTGGTCGGCGAGCAGCTCGCCGAGCAGACACAGCGCCTCGGCGTAAGCCGGTTCCAGGGCCAATGCTGCCCGGCAGCTCGACTCCGCCTCCGGGCCGCGCCCCTGAACGCGCAATACCGTCGCCAGGCTGAGATGAGCCAGGGCGGAGCGCGGATCGACCGCGACGGCCCGGATGTAACTGGCGGCAGCCTCATCGATGCGTCGAGCCTCGAGGAGCGCGTTTCCGAGGTTGCAATGGCTCTCGGCGCGCGCCGGATCGAGCTCGATGGCTCGGCGGTACAGAGACACGGCTTCGCGCAGCTCGCCCGCGTCGCGCCGTAGGTTGCCGAGATTATTCAGGGCATTGGCGGCCGCCAACAGCACCTGCTCATCGTCCGAACGCAGCTGCAGCGCGCGCTCGAGGCTCTCGAGCGCTTCCGACCACTGCCCGTGATCGTGCAGAGCGAGCCCAAGATTGCCGTGCGCCTCCGCGTCCCGCGGCAGGAGCTCTACCGTGCGGCGCATCGCCGCCAGCGGGTCCCTTCCCTGCCTCATGAGTGCGATGCCGAGGATCTTCCACAGCATGCCGGCATCGGGGTGCACCCTCAAAAGGGCCCGCGCTTCCCGTTCCGCTTCGCTCAGCCGTTCTTGCCCGACCAGGGTGACGAGCGCGCCAATCTCCTGCGGCCGAAGTATGGCTGGTGAGGGCGGCGCGGCCGGTTCACGTCCGCAGCAGCGTTTGTACTTCTGGCCGCTGCCGCAGGGGCAATTCTCGTTTCGACCGGGCTTCATGCCTTAAACGTCAGTCACGGTAGCGGTCGATCGCGTCGCCGAGTGCGCGTTCCAGCGGCTCAAGATACGGCGCGAAATTTCTCCACTGATCAAGTCCGTCCCGATAGAGCGGCTGGCGAACCTGTTCCGAGCTCGCGGTGCGGATGCTACGTTCCGTCTTGTGGAACTCGACGCATTGCGGCTCGAACCCGAGCCCGCAGAAGTCGAGGATACGGCCGACCGCGCGCTCGATATCCTCGACGACATCCTCATGATGAACGCGAAGGATCTTTCCGGGAAGAACATCACCCCAATGGCGCATGAGCTCCAGATAGGTTCGATAGTAGCGCGCGATATCCTCGAAGCTGTAGGTGAACTCCTGGCCCTGCGCGAACAGCTGCTTGTAATTGCTGAAACAGCACGCCACCGGCTCGCGCCGGGCATCGATGATCCGGGCGTTCGGCAGCATCAGGTGGATGAGCCCGAGGTGTCGGAAATTGTTGGGCATCTTGTCGATGAAGAAGGGAACGGGGCCGCCCTTGCCGCCGCGATAGACCCGCGCCCCGTCGAGGTACTGCCGTCCGAGCGCCGCGAAATCCCCGCGCTCCAACTGCGCGAGGACGCGCGGATAGCGTGAGTGGTTCAAATCCGGATCGCGGCCGCGCAGAGCGGCGACGATTTGCTGGACGTTGGCGAGTTCCTGCGTGCCCTCGATGCGCGAGTGAGAGGCCAGAATCTGCTCGATCAACGTCGAGCCCGATCGCGGCAGGCCGACGATGAAGATGGGATCGGGCTCCGCCGTCCCCCAGCCGCGCCGCCCCGCGAAGAACTCGTTCGTGCAGACCTCGATCTGCTGGCGCGTGTTGGTCTCGATGATGTCGGCGCGGTACCTGCTCTCGGCACGCTTGAGCGCATTGCCCGTCTGGTAGTAACGGAAGGACCTGGCGAAGTCGCCCTCATCCTCCAGAGCCTTGCCGAGCGCGAAGCAGAGGTGGTATCGATCGACGGAACCGGTTCCGGGCGCCGATTCCGCCGCGCGCATCTGCACCCGCTCCGCCTCGGTGAAGCGATAGGTCTTGAGGTTCGCGAGGCTCCAGTAGGCATCGCCGAAATCCGCCCGGCAGGCCGAAGCGCGGTGGTAGGAATCGATGGCGTCCTGACGCCGGCCAAGCGTCTTCTGCGCATGAGCGATCCATAAGTGCAGGTCGGCGTCCGCCGCAGTGCCCGTGAGCAGCTCGCCGTACAGTTCAATGGCACACGGCTGTTCGCCGAGTCCCGCCGCGACCGTCGCGTACAGCTGTTTGAAAAGACGATTCTCGGGCTCCTCCGCGAGAAGCCGGTCGAGCTGCCGGCGCGCTTCGGGGTACTTATGGAGCTCGACGAGCACGTCGGCATATTCGCGCCGCGCGGCCCGGTAGTTCGGCGCGCGCTCGAGCACGGCCGCGAGCAGAAGCTCCGCATCGTCGAATACCTTGTGCAAGATGCCGATGCGGGCAAGGAGCCGCATGGCTTCCACGTGATCCCCGTGCTTCAGCAGAAAGCCCCGTATCAACGACTCCGCCGCCTCGAGATCGCCGTCGGCGAACAAGCCGGTGGCGGTCACCACTTCCGGCGGCAGATGCTTCAGCGTCGCCATGTGGCTCGCCGCCATGGCGGCGTTCTCGGTCTGTCCCGTCAAGCGGTAGAGGCCCTCAAGCATGCTCCAGCTCGAGGGCAGCGCGTGATTGATGTTGACTGCCTCGAGAAACGCCGCGATCGCCTCCGGCGCCCGCTTCAGGAAGACGAAGCAATGACCTCGCTCTTCATGGAGCCGGCTGAAGCGCGGATGCCGGTGCTCGAGAGTCGCGAGCGTGCTCAAAGCGTCGGGGATGCGGCCCAGCCAGCGCAGGGCGACGGCCACCAGCAGCCGGACTTCTCGTGAGTCGGGATTCTTGGCGAGGAGGCCATCGCCGACCGCGAGCGCCTCGGCAAACCGGCGCTCCCGGAGCAGCGCGCGCAGCTGGGATACGTCGACCGAATGCGGGGGCTCGTCGGCTTGAGGGGGCGGGGGGTCCATGACCGTGATCAAAAAAAAGGGGTGGACACCCGTCCACCCCTGCATTCTACCGTACCGCTGGAGAGGCCGGTCGGAGCAAGCGCCGGTCGGCGCTTCACTCCGCCCGGGGCGCCCTCGCCGTCAGCGATCGGTCACCGGCGCCACGAACTGTACCGTCACGCGGCGATTCTCGGCCCGACCCGACGGGGTCTTGTTGCTCGCGATTGGACTCTCCTCGCCGAAGCCCTTGGCGGTCAGGATGCCCGCCGGGGCTCCATGAGATTCGAGGTAATCCTTCACGGCGATCGCACGCTGTTCGGACAACTTGTGGTTGAACTCCGAGGGACCGGTCGAATCCGTATACCCCCGGATGTCGACCTCCGAGCAATGGCACTTCTCGATTCTCGGCGCCAACGCATCCAAAGTCTCCGTCGACTCCGGCCGCAGCTTCGCCGATCCGGTCTGGAAGTTGACGCCCTTGAGCACCTCTTCCTTGGCCGGCGGAGGCGGCGGGGGAGGCGGCGGCGGCGGGGGCGGCGGCGGGGGAGGAGGAGGCGGCGGGGGCGGCGGAGCAGCCGCCGGGGCCGGAGCAGGCGCCGGCGGAGTCTCGCCGCCGAACTTCATGCTAAACATCAGCGTCAGCACCCGGGGACGCAACGGCACCTGCGACTCGATGAACTGGTTCGAGGATGTGTACGTGCTGGCATTCGAGTCGCTCAGGTTGTTGCCGGTGACCTGCACCGTCCAGTTCTCCTTCGAGACACCGATCGCGGCGTCATAAGTCGTGTAGCCGGGCATCGTGTAGAGACACAGAGTCGTGTTCGGGATCCCGTTCTTTTCACAGCCGCCCTCGGTGGTTGGCAGATTGCCGGGCGGGAAGCTGGCCGGCTCGTTCCGCATGGAGCCCACATGATTCGCGCCGACCATCACGAACGGATGGTACTCATTGACCGTCCAGTCGTACCGCGCGCGCAAGTTGAACTGAAAGAGCGGCGAAAACGCGGGCGTGGTGCCCAGCACGCCGTACGGGTTGGTGAACGGCAGGCTGTTGACCTGGGTGATGCAGTTTCCGATCGGGGTCGGATTGGTCGTCGTCTCGCGGTTGCTCGGCAGGCAGGGCGTGTTGGTCTGTTCGGAATGGTTGTACGAGCCCGAGCCTTGGACCGTGAGCCCGTCGAAGGGGCGGGTGACCAACTGCAGCTCGGCGCCCTTGACGGTGTAGCTCGGGCCGTTGATGTCGAAGGTCGTGTTGCCGAGCTGACTCGGATCGAACAGCGGCAGCTGCACGTTGTTCCAATGCATCACGTAGGCGGACGCGTTCACCTGTACCCGATGCTCGAGGAATTCGGACTTCAGGCCGACCTCAAGATTGGTGAGGGTGTCCGAATCGTAGCCGGCCGGCTTGTTGAACTGATCGGTTTTCTTGTCACCTGCGGTATACGGTGCTTCGCCGGCAAGCGTCGGGATGCCATTGATGCTCGACGTACGATTGAACCCGCCCGGCCGGAAACCCTGCGAGTAGGTGAAGTACGTCATGGTGTCGGGCGTGATGTGCCAGGTCAGATTTCCGCGGCTGCGGAAGCCATGTTCCTGTTTGTTCAAGTTGATGCCGAAGCCGCATCCGCCCGCCGCGATGCACGCGCCGTTCGGAATGTTGTTGGCGGCCGTCGAGGTGTAGAACTCCGAGCCCTGCTCGAATTCATCGTAGTGGTAATAGCGCGTCCCGCCGGTGAGGGTCAGGACCTTCGGGATGATGTCGAAATCGACCGAGGTGAACGCCGCGGTCTGTCGATAGCCGCGCCTCACGTCCTCGCCGAAGGCCGTATCGGAGCCCGTGCGCAGGCTGGGATCGGTCGCATAAGTCCCGGGAAGGGGGCCGACCGCGGACGTACAGCCCGGGCCGCCGGCGAGCGCCGTGGCAAGATTCGCCGGATCGCACTGCGGTATGCCCAAATAGTTGAAGTTCATCTGATCTTTGATGATGAAGTCTTCCCAGTACCCGCCGAGCAGCATGCGGAACCGGTTGTCGTCCGAGGTGCTGAAGCGCAATTCGTGGCTCTGGTGCGTATTTTCGACGGTGTCGTTCCAATTGCCCACCGCCGGATAACAAACCGTCGGGTTCGCCGCCGTTTTCGTGTAACCCAGCCCCCCCGCGCCGGCGCAGGCGTAGTACAGGCCACCGCCGCTGGTGAGGTAGTTCGAATAGTCCTGTTGCTGCTCGATGTGGCGGTCCAGGTAGCTGCCCGTGTAGACGACCTTCAAGTCGCCGAAAGCGCCGAACAGATTGGGAAACCGGCCGTTGAGCGTCCACGCCGTGCTCTCGTAACGATCCTTATCGTAGGCCGGGGCGAACGCCGTGATCTGGTCCGGAGCGAGAGCCGTTCCATCCGCCGCGTGGGGATAATCCTGGAAATAGCCGTCCGCCTGCATGTTCTGGTAGTTCTGCTGAATGAGGACGTTCCAGTCGTCGTTGATCTTCAGCAAAGCCGACGCCCGCAGGCCGGTGTAGGTCACCGGATTCTCGTTCGATCCCACCAGGTTGTTATTGTTGGTGAGGGGGCCGCCCGCAACGGCGATCGTCCCGGGCACGTTCGAGATATAGCCGCCTCGGTGATCCTCAAAAATAGTGCCGCGCACGGCCAGCACATCATTGATCAGCGGAATATTGATGGTGGCGTTGCCGTTGGCGTTGGGGTCGCCGCCCCGCGCGGTGATTCCGTAGCCGACGTTCACGTCGCCTTCCGTGGTGTCGAGCTTCGGCTTGTTGGTGATGTAGCGAAGGGCGCCGGCCTGGGCGCCGCCGCCGAACAGGGTGCCCTGCGGGCCCTCGAGGACCTCGACGCGCTCCATGTCGACCATGTACACGTCGACGTTCCGGGCGGGGAAGGTCATCGACTGGTCGTCGAGATACAGGGCGACGTTCGGAAACGGCGCGGTGGTCGACTGCGATTGGTTGCCGGAGCCGCCGGAACTCAAGCCGCGCATGAAGATGTTGCCCATCCCCGGGCCGTTGCCGCTATAGGTCACGTTCGGGGTGTACTTGAGAAAGTCATCGAAGGTCTGGACGTTGAGCTGTTTCAGCTGCTCGCCGGTGATCGCCTGAATGGTGATCGGCACGTTCTCCAGCGACTCACTGCGCCGCTGGGCGGTGACCACGATCTCCTGGATGCCCTCCGAATTGCTGGTATCCGCGTCGGTCGCGGTCGCGTCCACGGCATACGAAAGCCCCACGGGCGCGCCACTCAAAATGGCGGCAATCGCATAGGATAGTTTCGGGTTTGAATTCATGTATCGATCCCTTCCCTTAAGAAATTCTGTATTGCTTTGCATCAACGCCGAGCGAATCGCCCCTGCGCCTGCGAGCGTTTATTACAAGCCCGTAGGTGGTTAACATGATTCGGGCACGCAGACAAGCGCTGGCATCGATTTTGTTGCCCTAGCGCGTCATCCGGGGGATCGTCCTTAGCCCCACTCCGCAGGCTTGCCGCGGTGCGTTGCCCAGCCTCAGTGGCAATAAAAGCACGAAAACCAACGCTCGCGCAGCGTAGCAAGCGATAGCGACAGATTTATTACAAACGCGCAAGGCGCGCTCCTGCGTGCGGCGGGCTCAAATTGTTTGGGCGCTGTAGATCGCGCGAACCGAGTCCATGGTATCGGCCTCGGCGGCGCGCTTGTCGTCCCGGAAGCGCTTGACGCGGGCAAGCCGTAGCGCGAAGCCCCCCGGGTAGCGGACACTCGCCTGCAAATCGCTGAAAGCGATCTCCGCCACCAGCTCGGGCCTGACGTAGACGGTCCCCGAATCGCGGTGACTCTCGCGGGCCAGAAGCTCGCGTGTCTGCCAGTCGAGCATGACATCGGTCAGCCCCTTGAAGGTCTTTCCCAGCATGACGTAGGTCCCGGTGGAGGGCTCCAAGGCTCCGAGATGCAGGTTCGATAGATTGCCGGTTCGCCGCCCATGTCCCCACTCGGCCGCCAGTACCACGAGGTCGAGCGTGTGGGCGCGTTTGATCTTGAGCCAGCTCGCGCCGCGATTCCCGGCTTCGTAAGGCGCCCGCAGAGACTTTGCCATGACGCCCTCGTGACCTGCCGCGAGCGCCGCGTCATAGAAGCCTTGTGCCTCGGCCGCGGAAGTGGTCACCAGGCGGGGCATGCGCGACGCAGGCGGAACGGCCTCTGTCAGCGCCCGGTAGCGCTCGTGCAGCGGACGATCCGCGATGCTCGACCCATCGAGCGCCAAGCAATCGAAGAAGAATGCGCCGATGGGAAGCTCGCCCTGCAGCTTTTGCACGTCGAGCCGGCGGCCGAAGCGGCGCATGGTGACTTGGAAGGGACGCGGGCGCCCGCTCGTATCGAACACGATCGCCTCGCCATCGAGCACGACGTTTTCGGCCGGGAGCGCCCGCGCGGCCTCGACGATCTCGGGAACCGCCGCGCTCACATCGTTGAGTCCGCGGGTGTAGATACGCACGTCGCCGCCGGCCTTGTGTACCTGGATTCGAGCGCCGTCCATCTTCCATTCGAATGCCGCCTCGGCGCCGAGTTCTCGCAGCGCTTCAGCCACGCCGGCGGCGGTCTGCGCGAGCATCGGCGCGACGGGCGCGAACACTTCGAGCTTGAAGCCGCCGAGCGCTGACCCACCACCGGTGAGTGCTGCGGTGGCAACGCGGCCCAAACTCCCGGCATACATGGCGGCGCGCCTGATCTCGGAGGCGGGCAATCGGCTCGCCACGCCGATGGCGTCCTGCATGACGCCCGCGAGTGCGCCTTGGCGCAGCTCCCCGGCCAGAAGCTGGATCAAGAAGCGCTGTTCGCGCGGCGAGGCCCGGGAGAACAACGAGCTGAGCGACTCACCTTTGCGCGCCGCGGACCCTGCGCCTCGAAGCGCCGCAAGGGAGGCAAGCACGCCGTCGACATCTGCGATGGTCAAGGTTTCGTCGCTCGTTGCCGTCGCCGCCGCCGCCGCTTTCAGCGCGGCGAATCCGATGCCGACGCGTCCTTGCGGAGTTTCACCGGATAAGTAGAGAACGGCGGCGTCGATGTCTTCGCGGGGGAGCGAGCTCAGAAAATCCGCAAGCGCCCGGATCTTGGAGAGACGGGCGGGGGTTGCAGCGACGCGCTCCGAGACGCTGACGAGCTGGGCAAGGAGAGTCACTTGGGGACCGTCAGGCGCTCCAGCTCAGCATGGTATTCTCGCCTCGAACGACGCCCTTGCTTTCGAAGGAGGTTTGGCCATGCATACGGTGCGCTCAGTCGCCGGTTTGCCCAAGGCTGGCATTTTCGCAGAGCTCAGGCAACAACTGGCCGGCCTGATCGCCGGGGAGCGCGATGGCCTGGCAAACGCTGCCAACCTGACCGCGCTGATCCATGAGGCCATGCCGGCGCTCAACTGGGCGGGATTTTATTTCCTGCGAGGCGGGGAGCTGATCCTCGGACCCTTCCAGGGAAAAGTCGCCTGCGTGCGCATCCCGCTGGGAAAAGGCGTGTGCGGTACGGCCGCCGAGCGCCGCGAGACCGTCGTCGTCCCCGATGTGCATGAATTTCCGGGACACATTGCATGCGATGCCGCCTCGCGCTCGGAAATCGTGGTGCCCCTGATACAGTCCGGGCGCCTCCTCGGCGTCCTCGATCTCGATAGTCCCGAGCCCGGCCGGTTCGACCGCGAGGACGCGGACGGGCTGCAGACTCTCGTCGGGCTGCTGATCGATGGATCGGACTTCGGCCGCCTGGCTGGTTGAGCCCCGCGTCAGTGAACCGCGCTGGTCAGCGCGACCTCGCCAGCACCGGTTGGGCGGTGTAGAGCGACGGGAATTCGCGCTTGAAATCATCCACCTTCGGCAGATCGTTGAAGGCGATGTACGGCGCGGATGGATGGTTCACCAGGTAATCCTGATGGTAGCCCTCCGCCGGGTAAAAGCCCTTAAGCGGCGCCACTTGGGTGACGATCGGCCGCGAGAAGGCATGCGCCTGGTTGAGCTGTGCAATGTAGCTCTCGGCGATGCGCTGCTGCTCGGGATCGGCGTAGAAGACGGCCGAACGATACTGGGTGCCGACATCCGGTCCCTGACGATTGAGCTCGGTCGGATCGTGGACCACCGAAAACGCGATCTGCAGAATCTGTCCATAGGAGATCTGCGCAGGGTCGAAGGTGATCATCACGGACTCGGCGTGCCCGGTCATTCCACCGCTGACCGTCTCGTATTCGGCGGTGCGCTGCAAGCCGCCGGAATAGCCGGATACCGCTCGCTGCACCCCGCGGACGTGTTCGAACACGCCTTGCACCCCCCAGAAGCAGCCCGCCGCGATCACCGCCGTCTGCATCGGGCCCGGGGCTTTGGGGTTGTCGACCAGCGGAGGGGCGACAGGCGCCGCTTGCGATGCACCGTAGAGCGGCGCACAGGCGCTCAAGGTGATCAGACTGGCGAGCATCATCGCTGCCGTGAGGGACCGGGTTAGCGTCGAAATCATGGTGAGCTCCTTCTAGGTTCCGCGGGCGACGAAGTGCAGCGAAACGGAATTCATGCAGTATCTGAGGCCGGTGGGGCGCGGTCCGTCATCGAATACATGGCCCAAGTGTGCATCGCACCGCCTGCAGGCGACGGCCTGGCGCAGCATGCCGAGACTCGAGTCCCTGCCCTCGTCCACGTTGTAATGGGAAATCGCCCGGTAGAAGCTGGGCCACCCGGTACCGGACTCGAATTTGGTTTTGGAATCGAACAGCGGCGTATCGCAGCAGACGCAGCGATAGAGGCCATCCGCATGGCTCTGTGCATAGGCGCCCGTGAACGGGGTCTCGGTGCCCGCACGGCGCGTGACCTCGTAGGACAGGGAAGAGAGCTGGGCGCGCCACTCGGCATCGCTCTTCACGATCTTGGCGACGCTCGCCGTGCCTTGGCTGCGGCCGTCCGGGGAAAAATTCTCGATGGTGACGTCCGTAGCTGCCAGGGCGGCGGCCCTCGCCGGGCGGCCCCAGGCGGCCTGGATCAGCGCGAGGCTCGCGGCTGCCCGAAGAAAATCTCGTCTGCCGTGTTTCATGATGGCCCTCAACCGAAGGTGAACGAATAGGCCTGCGCGCCCGGATCCAAGAACTCGATCGAGAACGTGTGCTCGCCGACCGTCCCGGACTGGCGGATCAACTGATAGAGGCGCTGCGCTCGAACCACGCCGTAGCCCTCGGCATCGATGTCGGCGCCGTGAGCGGATCCGGGCGCGGCACCGTCGAGGGTGACGCGGAATCTCACCGGCTTGCCGGCAGTGTCCGGTCCGAGCACCAGATGCAGGTCGCGCGCGGAGAAGCGAAATTCGACCCTACCGGGTGCCGTCACCAGCACCGCCTTTTCGGGATCCACGTTCCAGGTTCCGCCCAGCGCCCATTCATTCAAACGAAGCGAGGGCGGCAGCCGGTAGGAGCCCGTCCGGTCTCGTGCGAAGCCGCCCGGCGAGGAAAAGCCCGCCGCGCGCCGGTAGCCGATATAGGTTTCGCCGGACAGATCTTGATCGAGATCCGCCGCGGCCTCGACGCCGCCGGCGGGGAGCGGCGCGGCATCCGAGGCGACGACCGGCGGGGGAAGGTTTTCATTGCCCGCCTGAGTCAGAAGTTCGCGGATGAGCCGCTCCGACTCCGCGTAGCTGCCCTCGCCGAAATGATGTCCGCGGATCCTGCCCGAACCATCGACGAAGTAGTGCGCCGGCCAGTATTGGTTGTTGAAACCGCGCCATATGGCGTAATTGTCGTCAATGGCAACCGGGTAGTGAATGGTAAGGTCGGTGACCGCGCGGCGAACATTGTCCGGATCCCGCTCGAAAGCGAATTCCGGCGCATGCACCCCGATCACCACCAGGCCGTGCTCATGATAGGTGTCGTACCAGCGCTTGATGTACGGGAGCGAGCGCAGGCAGTTGATGCACGAATAGGTCCAAAAATCGATCAGCACCACCTTGCCCCGCAGGGATTCCGCGGTCAGCGGAGTGGAATTGAGCCAGCCCGTGGCCCCGGCGAGCGAGGGTAGATTGCCTTCCACCGGCAGCGCCGTCGGCGTGGAAGGAGCCTGCGGTCGTTCATGATCCAGAACGCCCGCGCGATCGAGCAGAGAATGTTCCCATCGGTTGGTGCCGCTCTCGGAGAGCCGCGTGAGGATCGAACTATCCCACCCGAGGGCGATGCCGAGGACCGCCAGCAGGACCGCGACGCCGAGTCCGCGCCGGATCCACTCGCCGGCTCCGAGCGCCTTCTTGAGCGACGCGAATACCTTGCCCCCCGCGAGAATCGCGACGGCGAGCGAGGTCGCCGCCCCGGCGGCATAGGCGAACAGGAGCAGCGTGGTATGAGCCGTGGGTCCCGCGAGCGCGGCGCCGGTGAGCACCAGCCCGAGAATCGGACCCGCGCACGGCGCCCAGAGCAGTCCCGTCGCGATCCCAAGCAACATCGACGAAGCGATGCCGGTTTGCGCCGCCGCACCGGCGGGCGCCTGTGTCAACCGGTTGCCAAGAGCGACGAAGGGTCGCGCGAGCACGTCGGCGAGCCGTCGCGAGAGAAGCGTCGCGGCGAGCGCCGCCAGCAATATAAGGGAAGCGAGCCTCCCATACTCGTTCAGTCTGACCGCCCAGGCGCCGCCCACGGCGGCCAGGCTGGCGACACCGGCGAAGGTCAGAGTCATCCCGGCGAGCATGGGCAGTCCGTTGGTGACGAACGAGCGATCGGAGCGCGTGAAGACGAACGGCAGGACCGGCAGGATGCACGGGCTCAGTATGGTGAGCACACCCCCCAGGAACACGATCAGCACCAGCAGCATAAGGCTTCGCTCGTTGGCCGAGATAGATATAACGTAGACCGGTAATCGATGCGCGATATTACCGCCGGGTGGCGGATTGTTGCGGGGGTTGCGGCTTGCCGCCGAGGATTATCGCTACGGGCTGCGGACCCTGGCCCGGGCTGCGGGCAAGCTCATGTCCGGAGCAGCTCGACCACACCCCGAGGCGCGAAATCGCACCACTCGACGCCGATCCCATCGCGATACTTGCGTGCCACATAGGCGCTGATCAATGGGGTCGCGGGGGGGAATTTTTGCGGCAGGACCATGGAGATCTGAAGCCTTCGCAACTCACGCAGATCCACGTTGGTGACGATGTATCCACCGCTCATGCTCAGGTCGGTCAAACGGCCGGTGCGCACTGCGTACGGCCTCGAGTGCACCCGTACCAGGATATCAACCGAGAATCGCTGTCCCCATCGGTGCTCCATTTGGAAACAATCTCACAGGCCCCGGCCCCGTGTTTGTCGGACGAAGCCTCGTGAACGCATGCGAAAACTCCCACGACCGCACGAGGGCTGCGGCGCGCCGTCAGGACCGACTCAAAAGCGCCTCGAGAGATAGAACACGGCGCTCTCGATCTTGTAAAAGCTGTCCGCTCGCGATCCATTGGGGTCGGCGGCAAGGACGTGATCACGCGCAACGTTCTGCGCGTAACGCAGGTCCAGCCCCAGATCGAATTTCGGCAGCAGCGCGGGCCAGAAGTTGCGCCATTGCCCGCCCACGACGGCGTACATCGAATAGGCCGGAGTGGCGAGCTGGTAGCGGTCGACGCCGAGACCCAAATCGAGCGCGAAGGAATCACCGTAGCGGTGCCGGTAATCGAGGAAGCGAAACCCGTACAGGGCGTGCGAGGCAACCTCGTCGAGCTCGACTTGGACGCCGAGATCGTTGTTCGCGGAAACTGCGCGCCGGGCACCCAAACCGAAATGCGGATCGACCTGGAGCGCCGTCGAGAACTGCGTGATTTGCGGGTCCAGATTGACCCGCACCTTGTTGACGTTCACTCCGGCGTCGACGAAGAGTTCCGACCCCTTGGGGTTCGCGCCGCCGTGATAGGAATCGTCGTCGTCGATGTCGCCGTCATCGCGGGTGCGGGCGTCGCCGCCGTACCGCAAGAATGCGGACAGCCGCCAGAACGACTCACCGTATACATCGCGTCCGCCTTCGACCCCGCCGCCGACCGTCACATCCCTCCAGGGGCGCGAATAGGTCACCGAGGCGTCCAGGTAATGGTGGTAGGGGTATGCCGGAGGATTCGCGCGCGAGTACTGCCGGCTGTCACCGCCGTAATAGGTCTGGTTCACGAGCGTGCGCACCTGCTCCTGCAGATACCCGCCGAACGGAGGCGTCCAACCGATGCGCAGCATCTGTGTGCGCGCGCCGACACCGTCGTTGAAATTGCGTTGATCGGCGCCCCAGTTGCCGAGCACGAGCCCATTGCTGGTCATGCCGTCCAAGAAGATGTTATGGACGTACCAGATGTTCTGCCATTCGGTGATCTCGTACGTGGCATCGAAATGGCGCCCGATGCGGGGGAAGTCGATGCCCACCGCCAATGCGGCGTTACCCAGCAGGTAGCTGCCGCCGTCCGAGTTGTCCTCACCGCCATATTGGGCGTAAACCGCGAACGGTGTCTTGCCCGGAAACACGAATCGGCTGACGTAGGACGCCTCTTGGTTGCCTTGCGTCTGCGAGAGCCCGCTCGGCTCGAAGAAATCGCGCAGCAGGAAGCGAGCCGAGTCCGGCAGACGGCTTCCGCCGCCGTATTCGAGCAATCGATTGATGCCGAGCGACCACCCGGGGTAGGGCTCGATCGAGAACTGGGCGCCGAACAGGCGGGGATTTCCGCGGCTCAACACCCCGTTGTAAAGAATATTGTCGACCGGCGGACTGCCGGTGCCGGTGCCGCTGCTGCCGGTGCCTGTCCCGGTGCCGGTCTGATCGAGGCGGGTGAGAAAGAACTCGTACTGGAATCCGAGGCGCGTCAATGGGGCGTAATTCGAGAACGTCACCGAGGGCGTGGTCGGCGCCTCCGTGCTCATGATCATGCTCGAGTCCGTCATCGGCGACATCCAGTGATCGCGGAAGCCCACATCGAGCTGCGCCCAGTCGAAGCCCAGGCTCAACGCCGTGCCAGTGGGTTCCGTGCGGCCCTTATAGGAGATCACGCCGCCGGTAGCGAGAAGATAGTCGCTCGGTTGCACGAACCCTTGCGCGGAAAACTCATAATGACTGTCCGATTCCATGCCGTAGGCGTTCGGCAACACGGTGTTCGCCCCGTGGGTGAGGGCCGCCGTCGCACTCGCATGGGTGAGGGCGTAGTCGCGGGAGTAGCGCTCGAGATAGCGCGTCACCTTCTTGCACAGATACTTGTCCACAGCGCAGGCCTGCGGAAGCGCCAGCTTGACCAATTCGACGGGTATCGGCCGTTTGAGGATCGGCTCGTCCGCGAGGATCAAGACGCGCTCGATCTGGCGCTCCATTTCCGGCTCGAGATTCAACGGCAGATAAGCGCTGAGCCCCTCCGCGCGCGCCGCTCCGCCGCAAGTCCCGCACAAGGCGGCTGCGACGAGCAACAACATGGATAGCTTGGTCCAAGATGTCACGATGGCCGCCGCACTCTCTTTGCCCAGTAAAGGGCAGGAGAATACACGAAATCCTGAGTCCGCTAGGACCCCGCGCCGAAGTCGCTGAAACGCCGGCGGCCGGCGTTATGATGGCGGCATGGCTATCCTCAAGACCGAGCGTCTCGAGTTGCGCGAGCTTTCTTCCGCCGACGATGCGTTCATCCTGGAGCTCTTGAACGAGCCGGGATTTCTGCGCCATATCGGCGACAAGGGGGTGAGGTCCCTTTCAGATGCGCGCGACTACATCGTGAAAGGACCGATCGCGAGCTATCGCCGGTTCGGTTTCGGCCTGTATCAGGTGAGCCTGGCCGGGCGCGAAGAGCCCATCGGGATCTGCGGTCTGTTGAAGCGCGACAGCCTCCCGGACGTCGATGTGGGCTTCGCATTTCTGTCGCGCTACTGGTCGAACGGTTACGCGGTGGAATCCGCCGGCGCGATGCTCGACCATGGCAAGCGGCGGCTGGGACTGAAGCGCATCGTGGCGATCACCGCGCCCGATAATCACGGCTCGATCGCGGTGCTCGAGAGGATCGGGCTCAAGTTCGAGCGCATGGTGAGGTTCGCCGCCGACCCCCACGATTTGAAACTGTTCGGGCCGGGCGACGGCGCCACGGACTCGGCGGCATGAATTGAAATCATCATTGCGGAGTAACGCCATGCATCCCTTTCCCCATCATTACTCAGTGCACACCACGGTGCGTCCCGACGGCGACGTGCCGCTGGCGTCGGAAGGAGTCCGGGTGATCGAATCGGCGCCGCCGAAGGAATTCGACGGTCCGGGCAATCAGTGGTCTCCCGAGCAGCTATTGACGGCAGCCGTCACCGACTGCTTCGTGCTCAGCTTTCGCGCCATCGCGACCGCGTCCAAATTCGCGTGGGTGAGCCTGGAGGCGGCCACCCGCGGCACGCTGGACCGGGCCGATGGCAAGATGCGGTTCACACGATTCGACACTCACGCGAAGCTCCATGTGCACACGGGAGCCGACGTCGAGCGGGCCAAGAAGCTGCTCGAGAAAGCGGAGGCAACCTGCCTGGTGGCGAACTCGCTCGCGAGCGAGCGGCATCTGACGGTGGAAGTGGTCGGACAGTAAGGCCGCGCCGGGCACGGCGCGACTCGCGCCGCGGACCGCGGGCAAAGTACCGTCTAGCAGCTGCCGTCTAGTCGTCCATCAAGAAGCTGCGCAGCTGTTCGCTGCGGCTCGGATGACGAAGCTTGCGCAGCGCCTTCGCCTCGATCTGGCGGATGCGCTCGCGTGTCACGTCGAACTGCTTGCCGACTTCCTCAAGAGTGTGGTCGGTATTCATGTCGATGCCGAACCGCATGCGCAGCACCTTGGCCTCGCGCGGCGTGAGCTGCGCCAACACCGAGTGCGTGGTCTCGCGCAGCGATTCGGTCGTGGCCGAATCGATGGGCGATGACACGGAGGTATCCTCGATGAAGTCGCCCAAGTGGGAGTCCTCGTCGTCGCCGATCGGAGTCTCCATGGAGATCGGCTCCTTGGCGATCTTCAGGACCTTGCGGACCTTGTCCTCCGGCATCTCCATGCGCACCGCCAGCTCCTCGGGTGTCGGCTCGCGGCCCATCTCCTGGAGCATCTGCCGCGAGATGCGGTTCAGCTTGTTGATGGTCTCGATCATGTGCACCGGAATGCGGATGGTGCGCGCCTGGTCGGCGATCGAGCGCGTGATGGCCTGGCGGATCCACCAGGTGGCGTAAGTCGAGAATTTATAGCCGCGGCGGTACTCGAATTTGTCGACCGCTTTCATCAGGCCGATGTTGCCCTCCTGGATGAGGTCGAGGAATTGCAGTCCGCGGTTGGTGTATTTCTTGGCGATCGAGATCACCAGGCGCAGGTTCGCCTCGACCATCTCCTTCTTGGCGCGGCGTGCCTTGGCCTCGCCGATCGACACCTCGCGGTTGATCTCCTTGATCTCGTTGATCAGGACGTGGAACAGCCCTTCGAGATCCTTGAGCTTGTTCTGGCGGCGCTCGACCTCGTCCTTGAACTTCGCGAGCGGTGCCGAGTAGCGCTTCTTGGCCTTGATGTGCTTGTCGAGCCAACGGGTGCTGGTCTCGTTCTTCGGGAACGTCGAGATGAAATCCTTGCGCGGCATGCCGGCCTGCTTGATGCAAAGGAACATGATTTCCTTCTCGAGCAGGCGTACTTCGGTGACATGCTGGCGCAAGTTGTCGATCAGTTGATCGAACATCTTCGGGGCGAGCTTCAACTCCATCAGCTCGCCGCAGATTTTCTTGCGGATCTTCTGCGTTTTCGGATCCTTCGATCCGAGCTTGTCCAGCGCGTTCAAGAATTGGTGGTGCGCCTTGCCGATGGAAGTGAAACGCTTCGCGGCCTCCTCCGGATCCGGGCCGGTGTCGATCGCTTCCTCGTCCTCTTCGCCGTCGCCGTCGTCATCGTCGTTTGCGGCCTCTTCGCGTTCGAGCGCCATCATCTTCGGGTTCTGAGGCTGCGCGATCTCGTCCGGCGCGTTCGGATCCACGAAGCCGACGATGACGTCGACCAGGCGCATCTGCCCCGCCTTCACGGTCTCGTAGTGCCTGAGCAGCAGATCGTAGGTGCCCGGGTAGCTGCCGAGCGCGATTTTGACCGCTTCCAATCCTTCTTCGATGCGCTTGGCGATGCGGATCTCACCCTCGCGGGTCAGCAGCTCCACCGTGCCCATCTCGCGCATGTACATGCGCACGGGATCCGTGGTGCGGCCGAATTCCGCGTCGAGATTGGCGAGCGCGGCGGTCGCTTCTTCGACCGCCTCTTCGTCGGGCGCGGCCGTGGCATCGGTCAACAGCAACGACTCGGCGTCCGGCGCCTTTTCGTACACCGGAATGCCCATATCGTTGATCATGTTGACGATGTCTTCGATCTGTTCCGGATCGACGATCTCGCTGGGCAAATGGTCGTTGACTTCCACGTAGGTGAGGAAGCCCTGTTCCTTGCCCCGGGCAATCAACAGCTTCAGTTGCGATTGACGCTCGTCTGCGATCGTCGTGGCGGTGCCTGCCGGCGCTTTTTTGATCAAAGTGGAGGCCTCATGAGAGATCGAGAGGTTTTAATGCCAAGCCGATAATTATACGATTTTGGCCGCTCCGTGGCCACACATACCGCCCGGTGATCGCGCTATGCGCCCGTCGACGACGGCGGGTCCCCGGGCCGGGCTTTTGACTTCAGAAGCAGGCTTAATTCCGTCTTTTCGTCGGAATTCAAGCCCATATCCTCCGCTTTTCGTAACAATTCATTCATCCGGCGGCCGGGACCGTGGTGCTCGACCAGCTTGTGAATCGCCATTTGGAGCTCTTTCACCGCCCCAGAGGCCTCCTCCACCATGGCGGGCGCCAGCGCGAGCTCGGTCAGCCGGTGGTATTCGGGCCGTTCCCGCCACCGTTCGAGCAGCATCGCGGTCGTGGGTTGTGCCATTTCGGCCGCCTGATCGAGCAGCTCGTTGAGCACGCCCATACCGGGAAGATCGACGCCTGCGAGCGCCTGGCGTGCGCCGACCGCGCGGGCCGCTCCCGGGTGGTGCAATACCAGGCTGATCGCCTGGCTCAACAGGTTGCCGCGGCCTGCGCTAATCCGACCGCGCCTCGGGCGGGCTGGTTCCTCACGCGCTGCCTCCGAGCCTATCGCCGATCTGCCGGTGCCCGCGCGACTGCCGGCGCTTTGCAGATGCTCGCGAAGCTTGGCGGCCGGCATGCGCACTTCCGCGGCGAGCCGCTCCAGCGTCAGGTCGCGGTACACGCCCTCCGGCATGCGGGCGAACAGCGGCGCCGCCAGCGCGGCAAGTTTCGCTCGTCCGCCCACGTCGGCGGTCTCCACCTGCGATACCAGCTGCCGTACCAAGTACTCTGACAGCGGCAGGGCCTGCTTCGAGCGCTCCTCGAAGGCTCCCGCCCCCTCGGCTGCCACCAGCGTATCGGGATCATGGCCTTGGGGAAGAAACATGAACTTGAGCTCGCGCCCATCGCGCGCCAGGGGCAGCGCGTTCTCGAGCGCCCGCCAGGCGGCTTTGAGGCCGGCGGAATCACCGTCGAAGCAAAACACCAGTTCGCTGGTCAGCC
>JBEKHO010000043.1:0-40808 GCA_050012215.1 Steroidobacteraceae bacterium | reverse complement strand
TCCATGACCGATGTGGCGAAGACGCTGGCCGAGGCGATCGCTCTGGTGTTCGTGGTCATGTTGATCTTCCTGCAGAACATACGAGCCACCATCATTCCGACGCTGGTGATTCCCGTCGCCCTCCTGGGAACCTTCCTGGGGCTGTCCGCACTGCACTTCTCGATCAATCAGTTGACGCTGTTCGGCATGGTTCTGGCGATAGGCATCGTCGTGGATGATGCCATCGTGGTGATTGAAAACGTCGAACGCATCATGGATGAGGAGCGCCTGGATCCGAGGTCCGCCACACGCAAGGCCATGGGCCAGATCACCGGCGCCATCATCGCCATCACGGTGGTGCTCGCCGCGGTGTTCGTCCCCTCGGCCCTACAGCCCGGCGCGACCGGCATCATCTACTCGCAATTTGCGCTCACCATCGCCCTGTCCATGGGCTTCTCGGCCTTTCTGGCGCTGTCGTTCACCCCCTCGCTTTGCGCGGCCATCCTTAAACCGCGCCACGAAGGCGAGCAGAAAAAGAACGTGGTGTTCCGCTGGTTCGACACAGGGTTCGAGTGGACCCGCGAGGCCTACATCGGCCGGGTCGGTGCGGCCATTCGTCGCGCGCCGCGCTGGATGGTGGCCTTCGCACTGATCACGGTCGTGGCAGGATTTCTCTACACGCGCCTGCCCACGAGCTTCGTCCCCGATGAGGATCAGGGCTTCATGCTCGGCATCATCACCCTGCCCTCGGGCGCAACCCTGCAGCGCACCGCCCAAGTCATGGACGACGTGCGCACCACGCTGAAAAAGAGCGCCATCGGCAAAGACATCGACGGCGTATTCTCCCCGGAGGGTTTCAGTTTCGTAGGGCAGAGTGAAAACGTCGGCATGGCCTTCATCAAGCTCAAGGATTGGAGCAAGCGTTCCCAGACGGCCATGCAGCTGATTCCGCAGGCGAACAAGATTCTGCACGCCGTCACCGGCGCTCAGATCTTCGTGGTAAATCTGCCGACCATTCGCGGCTTGAGCCAATTCGGCGGCGTCGACATGTACTTACAGGCCCGCGCCGGCCAATCGCGGGCGCAACTCGCCGCGGCGCAAAAGACGCTGCTCGATGAGGCCGGCAAGAGTCCCCTGCTCACCGGTACCCGCGCCAACTCGCTGCCGGAAGCGCCGCAGCTACAGCTCGCGGTGGATCGAGTGCAGGCGCAAACAATGGGGTTATCGCTGAGCGACGTCTACCAGGCCATTCAACTGCAGCTGGCACCCAACTACATCGATCAGTTCACGTATGGAGGACGGGTCAAGCGTGTCTACGTCCAGGCGGATGCGCCATTTCGGCGAGGCACCGACGCCTTCCAGCACATGTACACCCCCAACGGACTCTCAAGTGTTGCGGCCGCCGCGACCGCCGCGAGCGGCGCTGCCGGCCAAGGCTCCAACACCAATGGCTACGTGACACCCGCCAATCCCACGGCCAGCAATACCTCGATCAGTCCCTACAACCTGGTGCCGCTATCCAGCGTGGTCAAGGCCAGTTGGGGTGTGGGACCGCAGGCATTGCCCCGCTACAACGGCTACGCCGCCGTGGAGATCGTTGGTAATTCCGCGGCCGGGTATTCCACCGGCCAGGCCATGCAGGCCTTGCAGAACATCATCAACAAGTCCCTGCCCCGGGGCTTTGCCTCCGATTGGACCGGACAGTCCTATCAGGAAATCCTCGCCGGCAACTCGGCCACCCTGCTGTTGGTGCTGTCGATCGTCGTCGTATTTCTTTGCCTGGCCGCTCTTTACGAGAGCTGGTCGATTCCCGCGGCCGTGCTCCTGGTAGTGCCGTTGGGCGTGTTGGGCATGGTGACACTGTGCAAGCTCGCCGGCATACCCAACGACATCTATTTCAAGATCGGACTCGTCACGGTGATTGGCCTCGCGGCAAAGAACGCCATCCTGATCGTGGAGTTTGCGGTTGACTTGCAGGCCGAGGGCAAGACGCTATTCGACGCGGTGATGGAGGCCGGGAAGCTGCGGCTGCGCCCCATCCTCATGACCTCGTTGGCGTTCATCTTGGGCGTATTACCGCTGGTCCTCTCGAGCGGCGCCGGCGCCGCCTCGCGCCACGAGATTGGCACGGGCGTGATAGGCGGCATGCTGTTCGCAACGTTCCTGGGCTTGCTGATGATCCCCATCTTCTACGTCGTCGTGCGACGCCTGCTGGGCGACAAGCTGGACGAGGTGACGCGGCCGCCGCGCCAGGGGAGTTGAGAACCGTGAGCCCCCGACACACGGATTTCTCAGCCTGATTGAGGCGCTATAAATGCAAAGGTTTAGATAACCAAAGAGTGACCGGCCCGGAGGGCTTTGCCGTGACTCCGTTGGAACCTCTTGGCGAGATCATCAGCCGGCTTTACCGCTCCGAATCCCGGCGCGTGCTGGCCACGTTAATTCGCCTGCTCGGCGATTTCAATCTGGCCGAAGATGCTTTGCACGATGCATTCCGGGCCGCCGTAGAGGAGTGGCCGACAAAGGGGATCCCAGCCAATCCGCGGGCCTGGCTGGTGTCGGCTGGTCGATTCAAGGCGGTCGACCGACTCCGCCGCCAGGCCAAAGTCGACACACCGTTGGACGTGATCGAGGAGCCGGGGTCATGGGATGACGATCCCGCTCAGCAGCACGAAAAGTCCATCCAGGACGACCAGTTGCGGCTGCTCTTCACCTGCTGTCATCCGGCACTCTCGCCCGAGGCGCGCACGGCGATGACGCTGCGCGAAGTTTGTGGCCTGACCACAGAGGCAATTGCCCGCGCCTACCTCATGACACCGGCATCGCTCGCCCAGCGGATTGTTCGGGCGAAATCGAAGATTCGGGAAGCGAAGATCCCGTACGAGGTGCCGGAACTCGGGGAGCTACCGGCGCGCTTGCACGCCGTGCTGCAGGTCATTTACCTGGTGTTCAATGAGGGCTACTCGGCATCGTCGGGTGCTTCGGTAACGCGTGTGGACCTGTCGGACGAGGCCATACGATTGGGACGCCTGTTGGTGGATTTGCTTCCGAGCGCGGAAGTGCTGGGACTCCTGGCGCTCATGTTGCTCCACGAATCCCGGCGCCTGGCTCGCACAGATCCCCAAGGCGATTTGATCTTGCTGGAAGATCAGGATCGTAGCCGCTGGAATCAGGATCTGATCAAAGAAGGGGTTAGCCAAGTCGAAGCGGCGCTGCGTTCGGGCCAGTTTGGGCCGTACACCCTGCAGGCGGCCATTGCGGCCGTGCACGCAGAAGCCAAATCCGCGGAACAAACCGACTGGCCGCAGATCGTCGCCCTGTACGATCGTCTCCTGGATCTGGAACCATCGCCGGTCATCCGCTTAAATCGGGCCGTGGCCGTGGCGATGCGCGAGGGCCCCGCGGCCGGGTTGGCACTGATCGATGATCTCGGCAGAGAAGCCGATTTGACCGGGTATTATTGGTTTTTTGCCGCCAAGGCGGACCTGTGCCGGCGGATGGGTGATACCGAGGCGGCGGATGCCGCGTACCAAAGGGCTCTCGATCTCACGCAATTGGAGCCGGAGCGGCGCTACATGCAGAAGCGGCGAAGTCAGCTTCGTGAAAAATAATCGTTGGCGCTGTCGAAAACCAGGATGCCCGTCCGACTAGGGGTAGCCAACCCAGTTGAGAGAGGAGACTTCTCATGAAATTCATGATGTTGATGATCCCCGCCGTTTATCAGGGCGCAAAGCAGCCGGAGCCCGGTTTCGTGCCCGACCCGAAAAAGGTCGAGCGCATGGGCCGATTCAACGAAGAGATGGCCAAGAGCTTGAAGCTCTTGGACCTCAACGGCTTGCACCCGCGGTCCACCGGAGCGCGGGTGGCTTTTCACAACGGCAAACCGACCATCACCGATGGTCCGTTCATCGAGGCGAAGGAGGTGCTAGGCGGATTTTGGCTGGTGGAGGCCGATTCGAAAGCGGAGGTGGTGAAATGGGCTGCAAAATGCCCGGCTGAAGACGGCGACACCATCGAGGTCCGTCAGGTGTTCGGACCCGAAGACTTCAAACTCGCCCAATAGGGGATCAAGGTTATGAAATACATTTGCCTGGGTTACATCGAGGACAAATACTTCGGACAGCTGACCGAGAAAGAGCAGCGCGATTTCATGGATGCCTGCTTCGTCTACGACGAGGAGCTTCAAAAAAGGGGCCACTGGATCGGGGGCGAGGCGCTACAGCCGGTGAGCGCGGCTACCACGGTACGGTTCCGCAATGGCAATCCGCAGGTCACCGACGGACCGTTCGCCGAAACCAAGGAATTTCTCGGCGGCATCATGATTCTCGAGGCTCTCGACCTGAACGAGGCAATTCAGCTGATGTCGCGACATCCGAGCCTCAAGATGGGCGGCACGTTCGAAATCCGGCCAAGCGCCGATTTGTCCGCGCTCATAGCCGACAGCAAACGCCGTCGAGCCGCGGCGGCGCGCAGCGAATCGGCCTAAACACCGGCACACGGCTTTGCTCACGGATGGAGACATCGATGACTAAAGTAAAAGTTGCCGGCTTCAGTGTCTCGCTCGATGGCTTCGCTGCGGGAACCGCTCAGAGCTTGGATCATCCGCTCGGTTTGCGAGGCGAGGAGCTCTTTCGGTGGTTTTTCCCAACGCGGGCGTTTCGTCAGATGGTCGGAAAAGAGGGCGGTGAAACTGGCCTGGATGACAAGTTCGCCCGACACGCAATGGAAGGTTTCGGCGCCTTCATCCTCGGTCGCAACATGTTCGGACCGGTCCGTGGGGAATGGCCAGACGATCAATGGAGAGGCTGGTGGGGTGACAATCCACCTTATCATGCGCCAACTTTCGTACTGACACGTTATCCACGACCGCCAATCGAGATGCTAGGCGGAACGACATTTCATTTTGTCTCTGACGGCATTGAGGATGCGCTGCGAAAAGCGCGCCAAGCGGCAGGCGCAAAGGACGTTAAGATTGGCGGCGGTGTCGAGACTGTGAGGCAATACGTTCAGGCTGGCTACGTGGATGAAATTCACCTCGCTTTTGCTCCAATTGCCCTTGGCCAAGGGGAATCGCTCTTTAGCGGCTTGGATCTCTGCGCACTGGGATATCGGATAGTCGAGCATGTTCCGACGGACCGAGCCACGCACCTTGTCCTGGCGAAGTAGAGTGATTGACTGATTCGCACGAGCTCGGACTCGCCGACATGCGATGTCCGACCCCTTTCTGCCGGATGCGCTACATCGATCTGATGGGCGGTCTCAAGCCGCATCTGCTGGTGAAGGTCACCAACAATCTTGGCGCCGAGACGCTCATCCAGTACGCACCCTCCACCAGGTTCTACGTCGCGGACAAGCTCGCCGGAACTCCCTGGGTCACCAGGCTCCTCTTCCCGGTCCTTGCAGCGATCCGAGATTCATTTTCGCAGGAACGTGCCGCCAACCCCAATAATCGCGTTTATTCCAGATACTGATGCTGGACCATTTGCTGCATCGGGGTTAGGGCAATCGCTCCACGGGTTCACGAACTCCGCCGAGGGGCCGCTTGCGGCGGTATCCGACAGGAACTCGCCCACTCCCACGAACTTTACCCCTATCCGGTCACCGCGAGCCGCACGATACGGCCACAGGCTTCATCGACTGTGACGCAAAGGCGCAGTCTTTCTCGGCACGCAAGAAGAACCAGTTCGCCGATATCACGTTCCCGCGTTGTAAATATCTGCTGTGCGCAGCATTCATCGAGCACGAATCCACTGAACGAGCCGTGGCAGTCGAACAGCACTTCCGCGACGCGGCCGCATCGG
Organism: Steroidobacteraceae bacterium; assembly: GCA_050012215.1. GTDB lineage: Bacteria > Pseudomonadota > Gammaproteobacteria > Steroidobacterales > Steroidobacteraceae > Bog-1198. The sequence continues at coordinate 35,028 of JBEKHO010000043.1, read as the reverse complement.
ACGCATTCCGCTGGTTTGGGGCCGGGACCTCCATCCTTGCCGCCTTTCACCCCCGGCGGCACCCAGGTGAGCGAGGGCGGCACTTGGGAGGCATTCCCGCCGACCGCGTTGTAGCGCGCGGAGCAATAGGCGATGTAGCGCTCCAGTACCGGCACCCAACGGTCTGAAGGCGACATCTGCTCCAGCCGCCACTTCATGAACGCGAGCACCGTCCCTTCCGGCGCCAGCATGGCCGTAGATGTGCTGACTGGGATCCGTATGGCGAAGCTGCCGACGACTTTGCGCCAAAGCGGCGCCCGCTGCGCGCCTATGTTGACATCATCTATTCTTGGTGCCACGAGCGACAAGGACTGCGATCGCTTCGCCGGGGTACTGGTCCGCGCTACTGCTCTACCGCGCTGGGCGGGCGCGGACACGGGCGCGCCCGACTGCAGCGTTGGCGGCGGGGGCACAACCTCACCGACTTGAGTAGAAACGCGGCGGATCAGTACTTCGAATTGCTGGCCCGTCCGGATGCCGAGAGGCAACTCGAGCGTCAGGAGCCCGGCGAAATTCTGACCATTGCCCGACGGGATCGGGATGTAGCTGATGCCGCCCTCGATCGGGATATTGAGCGTGTGCGCGTCGCTCGCGGAGATCTTCGCTGTCCCGCCCCATTGCCGGATCAGCATGATCACTTCCGCCGCCGAGACCGCGGGCCAGTACAGGGAGGCGACCGCGCCCTTCGGGATATTGCCCCAGTCGATCATCAATTCGTCCGGCGGCAGGCCGGGGCCACCGGGCTGGCCAATCGGGCCGCTTGGCTTGGTGTCGAACGTTTGCGGCGCGCGATGCGCGGCCGCTGGGCCGGGGTTGTCTACCGTCGTGAATTGCAGATTACGCTGAGCCAGCTGATCCCACCCCAGCGGCGACACGCCGGTTGGAATCGGCGCGTCATCGTAGCCGATCTGCGCCACCAGACAATGATGGGTACCGTGCAAGTACGCCTGGATTTGCTGACCGCCGATTTTATAGTGGGGATCATACAAGTTCAGGAAGCAACCGTAATACGCGTACAGCGTATTCTGCCCGTTGGGGATCACCAGCGTCTGGTTGTTGACACCTTTAGTCTGGTAATCGGTCTCGGCACCGGGATTGCCGGTGGCAAAAAACGGGATTGTGCTGTTGCCCGTTCCGACCAGCGGCGTACCTGGATGTCCCGCCGCGTCGGGCTGCGAGGCATAGGTGCCGGTTGGATCGTAAGTAGTATCGTTGGTCTGCGTACCGAACAGGCGGAAGAACACTCGCACATTCTGCGCGGTCGCGGGTGAACTCGCCGTTCCAATGCCCCTCAATCGCACGCGTGCGATCGCGAAGCTGTAGCTGTTGGCGGTGCCCGGAAGCAGGCCGCCGGAGAAATCGAACGCATAGGGCGCCACCGAGCTGTCTGTCTGCCCCTCGCCTCCCTGAAATGGCAATAGCGTGAGTGGATCGGTGCCGGCCGGATTGGTGAAACTGCTGGTCGTATTGAGATAATGCAGCAGCTTCTGGATGTAGTCGTAAGCGCCCTGCACGCTGTCGTTCGCGAATGTCGGGCCATTGGGAAACGGCACGTTGTTGATGGCGGGAACTGCCGGAAACACGCGCAGATCCTGGCTCAGATAGGGTTGATTGCCGGTTGAGTCGACGTTGTTGAAATAGGGGTCGCCGGCGGCGATGAACTCGAACTGGGTGCTGGCCGCCGAGCCGCTGGCGGTCGAGCCGTTAGCCGTCAGCGTGACCGCCAGATCGAGCGGCGCGGAGACCCCACTGCCCGGAAACTTTGCCAGCACCGGATTGCTAAAGGTAATGTCGTAGGGAATGCGGATGGTTTGCGGCGTGGTGCTGTTGACGCCGTTTTCGAATTGCGGGCCGGCCGGATTCGCGGTGATGGTCACGCCCTCGTGGTTGGTTTGCAAATCTGCAAACGCGCCGGTAAACGCCCCGACCGTGATCCCAAGCTGCTTGAAGGAAAATTGGCTGAAGCCGGTGACGACAACCCAGAATGCCTGATTGATCAGGCCGCCCTGATTGTCGATGATGTCCTGCATCTCGTCCTTGCCGAACGTATTCTGCCCCATGTAGAACTGCACTTCGGCGATCGGAAATGGATTGTTGGGTGGCGAGCCCGTAATGCTCGCTGTCGTTCCGACGGGATAGACACTCGCCAGCAACCCGGCGTACAGCGGAAACGGATCGGAGCTGTCGCCGGTCAGCGTGTGGTAGCAGCTTGCGAGGTTACCGTTGTAGCTGGTGATCACCTGGTTTATTGGGAATTGCAGCTGTACGGTTAGATAATATATAAAGCCGACGGAGCAGCCGATGCTGACCGGATCACCGTCGCCATGAACGAACGTGCCGTTGACATTGATTCCGGTGAACGTGGTATTCACCCAGTCGGAGCGCGCGGCGTTCGGTGAGACCGTTCCCTGATTCGTGACAATCGCGCTGCCTGTGCCATTCAGCCAATCATTGACAAAGCTCTCGCCGTAATAAGCGTTGTACCCGACGCTGAATAGCCGCGATCCACTGTATTGCGACAGGCCCTCGCCGCTGCTGTCCCCCGCATTCCACTGGCCGCTGGTAAGAGACATCAGGACTTCGACCCATTCATTCATCCAGACCATCGCCACGATCGGCCCAGCGGAGCTGGTGTTGTTGAGGTACTGGCCATCGACATGGATCGGATTACCGTAGCCGTTGTTGTAGGCGCCGCCGTTGTCGGAGAGATCGAGCAGTATTTGTTGCCTGTTCGACGGGCCGAACTTGGTCGTGTCGGTGCCGAACCAGCCGGTTGTGGTGGTGAAGGCCGTCTCGATGATTGCCGGCGTGCCGCTCAACAGATAATTGGCGTTGGCCTGCACGTTGGCCTGCCACGGTGCCAGTTGCGCCGCAGGTAGGTTGGTGAAGTTTGGGTATTCCACTTGGAAATTCGTGGTCACGCCTGCATTGGTCAGGCCGGAATCAAAAAGCCATTGCGCGTAGAGCGTCACATTTGCGGTGATCGGGAACGTGGCACCAGGTTGATAGGAGGTTCCGCTGCCGTTCGCCGCAGTGTTCCAGGCGACGAAGGGGCCGTTCGATGAGGAGAGAGTGACCGGATTGGGCAGCCCGGAAATCCCTTGCACCGTAACGATCGCGTTGTTGGCATAAGTGGCGGCTGCCGGCAGCGTGCCGACATTGTTTCCGTTGCTGTTGTAGGTGACCGTAAAGGACATGGGAACTCCCCGTTGTTGGCCTAGGGCTAAACCAGATAGTGAACGGAGACGTCGCAACGTTACAGCGACAAGAATTGTGGAGTCGACCCGCGAGAAGGGAGTCCAGGCGATGCGACACTGGCACCGACAATTCCTCGGCCGCACGCCGCTGCCTACCACCTTAAGCGCACTCCCGTAGTCGTACAATCCCAGACTAGCGGTATGCACCAACTGCCACGTCACTCCGGCAACCGTGTCTAATATCAGCGCAGGCGAGCACGGCATGGCGTGTTACCCACAGTTAGTTTAGCGGAAAACGGCCGCTGAACCCGACACTCGGGTAATTTTTCAGCTCTATTTATAGCATTCTATTTCCCATCATCGTTCGGGTCCTTGGCAACGACCATGCCGATTTCCCAAACGCAAATCGGTGTCCCGTATCTGCGCGCCGCTTACGGAGTCGCGGGGTTCCCAAGTCCGACAGGGTCTTTACTAGCCTTTCCCAGCCGGCGAGATGGTGCCTTCGCTCGACTGGCTTATCTACGCCTTTGTGCGCAAAGAGGCCGTCATCTCCTCGCAGATTGAAGGTACGCAGGCCACACTTATAGACCTCCTCGAGTACGAAGCGGAGCAAGCAACCAGAGTTGCCGTCGAGGACGTTCATGAGGTCTGCAACTACCTCGACGCGATTAAATATGCAAGAGCGCAGATCAAGGGCTCTCGCGGGCTGCCGATCTCGATTCGTTTACTGAATGAGGCTCATCGTCGTCTGATGCGCGGAGTCCGTGGCGCCAATAAGCAGCCAGGCGAGATCCGCCGCAGTCAGAACTGGATTGGCGGGACACGCCCGGGCAACGCCGTATTCGTTCCAGCCCCATCCGAGGAGGTCCCCGCGCTCCTGGCGGACCTCGAGAAGTATCTTCACGCGGAAGGTGGGTTACCGCCGCTCGTGCGCATCGGGTTGGCGCATGTTCAGTTTGAGACCATCCACCCTTACCTCGACGGCAATGGCCGTATCGGTCGGCTGCTCATTACGCTGAACCCCCAAAAGGATCGGCTGTTGGTGGATGTCCTCGGACGGTCCCTGCAAAGCAGTGCTCCGATCTGCCGTAGTGTCCTAAAGGCCGCGGCGTCTTTGGCCGCGGCCTTTTCTATCTAGTGACCGATAGGCGTGCGCGCGGGCAAAGGCACGTTGCAGAGCTCGATGGCGCCCGGGTTACGCTTGAACCACGGCTCATGCCGGTCGCGCCGCTGCGCGGCAACTAAGCGGAACGTCGCGCTCCCGGTGCGCAGCACCTCGATTGGCGTGCGCTCGGACTGCGGCACGTCCGAAGCTATCCGGACCGAAGTGATGGGTGTTGGAGGTTCCGAGGCGACATAGAAGCCCATCTCGCCGCTCCCGCGCGGCAGCGTCGAGAGGAGTTCCATCCCTTGCAGGACGCGCCCGAACAGCGCGACATTGCGATCGAGCTGGCGGGGCGCGTGGCCGATCACCGCATACATCTCAGCGCCGGTACTTTCCGCCGGGTCGTCGCGACCCGCGCCGACCATGCCGTAGCAGTGTGCCAGCCACACGGTGTGCGTACGCGGATCGCGCCCTGCCGGGAACCCGTCCAGGAAGCCGACCTGCGGCGCATACAGATCGTGGTCCGGCAGCGGCTCGAAGCGCGCCGCGGCGCGCGCATCGACGGTGAACTCGATGGATGGACGCACGTCAGCTGGCATGGAGCGGCCGTGAGTCTCATCGTCCCACTGCACCACGTAGTTGTCCTGGGCGCGGATGATCGCGAGACCGTCGAAGTAATGCGCGCGCGCCAGCGACTTGATGTTCGAGGCATGCTGAGGCACGGCCCGTGTCGCGAGCTCGATCACGACGCGCCCCCGCGGAAGCTCGAGATACAGCGTGTCGTCGGGGTCCGGCACGCGCCAGTCTGCGGCCGGCGATCCCGCGAGCAGGTCCGCGACGGTGACGGGCTTTGCGTCGAGAACGGGCGCGGCTCCGAGGCTAAGCATCGTCGCGTACGCGAGCCCGGCCGCCGACCCGAGAAACCGCTGCAGCCTCACGGCGTACCCCCTTGCTTCGCAGGAACCGGCTCGGCCGCCGCGGCCGTTGCCACGCCACGCAGCATCCGATCGAGTGCCGGACGGTCGAAATAACGTCCCGCGAGGACGACCCCGCGGATCTTTTGTGTGTTGGCGATATCCTCGAGCGGATTGGCATCGAGCAGCACGAGATCGGCGAGCTTGCCTTTCTCGACCGTACCCATATCCGCGGTTCGGCCCATAAACTTCGCTGGGTTCAGCGTCGCCGTCTGCAGGGCCTGCATCGGCGTAAGCCCCGCGCGTTGGAATAGCACGAGTTCTTGATGCAGGCTGAAGCCCGGGAAGATATGCACGCCCGCCGCGGTGTCCGTGCCGGCCATGAACGGCACCCCGGCGCGGAACATGGCGAGCGTCATGTCGAGCTCCATCTGCACGAATTTCTTGCGCACCGGTAGAGGGTCGGTATCCATGTCCTTCTTGATGTCGCTCACGAACATGGGCCAGGTGTGGTCCTTCCACGACGACGGCGCATACTTGGTGAGCGGATCGTGGCTCAAGTCGATGTCATCGACCAGCCATTGCCCGCGCTCCCACACGAGCGTCGGCACTTGCCAGGTTTGGTTTTTCGCCATGAGTGCGATCAGAGTCTTGGCGCGGGTGGGGTCGTAGTTCTTGACGTTGAGACCGAGGCCTTTCGGACCCTTGATGAGATCATCCTCGATGGCCGTGCATCCCTCGAAGATGCCGGTAAAGTGCTCGATACTCTTCTGTCCCGCGTTGGACGCCTCGGAGGCCCGCACCGCGTCCGGCACGTGCCCCACGAACACGATGCCGAGCTTTTTCGCTTCGTCCGCCGCCGCGAAATACCCGTCGCGCGGAATGAGCGATTGGATCTTGATGAAATCGACGCCGCGCGCCTTCAGATCATGGACTACCCGGCGGCCGTCCGCCGCATTAGCCACCGGGGCAGAACTCGGAAAGCGCGGCACCGGACCATCCAACATCGGCCCCGCGATATACATGCGCGGCCCGAGCAGCCGTCGGGCCGCGATCTCCGCGCGCCACTCCTTGAGCACGTCGAGATCACCGCCCATGTCGCGCACGCCCGTAATGCCGTTCGCGACAAAGAGTGGAAGGATCACCTTTTCGTCGCGCGGCAGCCAGTCGCCGAACACGGTATGCACGTGCATATCCCATAGTCCCGGGATCAGGTATTTGCCCGAGCCGTCCACGACCTTCGCATCGGCAGGCGCATGTACCGTAGCGCTCGTAGCGAGTTCGGCGATGCGCCCATCCCGTACGATGACGGTCATGTCTGGCTGGGGTGGCGCCCCAGTCGCATCGATGACCACGATATGCGTGATCGCCAGCGTGTCGGCCGAGACCACCCCCGCGCCGAAGAAACTTGCGAGCGCGAGGAACGGTGCAAAAAGTCGTCTCATATCTCGAACCTCGGATTTTTCAATGTGATGCAGCTTCCCCAATCATGATCTTTTCCATCGCAGAGGCTTTAGGCAATGATCGCCTCGCCGTCTTTCGTAGTGGTCAGTCGCTTCGGTACGAGCAAAATTACCGGCAGAATCAGGACGTAGACGATGACCGTGACAATGACGGCAGGAATGAACCCGCCATGCTTGTCATAGATCCAAGTGCCAAGCAAGTCGCCGAAGCGAACGGAGAAATAGTAGCTGGCATAGAACAGCATCATCACGGTGCCCTGGCTGCCCAGTGGGGCCGACCGGATCACGAGATCCACGAGCGAAGCCTGCGCCATCCCGCCGAGAATTCCCATCATCGCCGCCGCGACGATCGCACCAGTGGCGTCGTTTACGAGCAGCAGCGGGCACATCTGGAAAACCGCGAGCGTAAACCCGAACCAGAGTAGCGGGCGCAGAGCGAACCGGCGGCTGAGAAATCCGTAAGCCGCGTACATCGGAATGAACGAACCGAAGAAGACGCCCTGCCAAAGTCCCCACTGGCTGTCCGTGGCGTGCAGGTGATCGACGATGTGATACTGCAGCACGGTACCGGTCGCAGGCGAAAACTGCCACAGCAACTGCATCAACATGGCCGGATAGATCGGCGAATGCCGAACGATCCTTTTGAGATCCGCGAGGATATGGATCTGCGCACCCTCGCGACGCGCTTCCTCGAACACCCACTTCGGTCCCAGGAGACCCATCACGGCGATCGCGAGCATCAGCCCCGCAGCGCATAAAAACAGGATGCGAGCGGCGGCAGCCGCGCCCTCGCCTTCCAGGGTCTGACTCAGTATCCCACCGCCGATGAATGAGAGAAGTTCCGGCAGACCGCGGCAAATGCTGATGACGCTGCTCATCTGGCCAGACACCGCGTGCTTCTGTGCAATGGTATTCGTGATCCCGTAGGCCGCGCTGCCGACCATCTGGAATGCCATGGTGGCGACGAAGAGGCCGACCAGAAACACGCTGTAAGTCGGGTTGATGAAGGACACGGAGCCATAGATCAGCGCAGTCGTCACTCCGAACACGATGAGATGCGCCCGGTCGCCTCTTCCAAAAGGACTCCAGCGGTCCCGGATGAAGCCAAATACAAAACCCACGATCAGCGGAATGCCAATCCAGAGTTTGAACACGGCCAGTTCGTTGGCATTCAAATGCATCCGGTTCTTCAAGAAAAAAGTGAGCGGGATGTCGATGACGCCGCCCGCCGGACTGGCGAAATTCATCAGGATCAGCATGCCCCCCCCGAACAGGAAGGCCTGGCGCGTACGCACTCCAGAGAGTGGCGGCGCCAAAGCCAGGGATTCATGGGTCATGCCGGCAGATTCTCTTTGGGTGCCCAAACCGCAATCGCGGGCCGCGGCGCATGACCGCCGCGGCCCGCCTGGATCAATGGCCGCCGAAGCGATAGTTCAAGTCAATGCCTACCGTGCGCGGCTGACTCACCGCCACCCGGTTGAAGGTGGGAATGTTCTCGGCGGCCTGCGTGATGTTGCTGATGAGCGCCCGCTTGTCGGCCACGTTGTTCACGAACAGCACGGCGTTCCAGTGACCCGCATCCACCCCGGCGCGAATGTTGGTGAGGTCATAGGAGGGCAGCTGGTTGATGGAGTAGGTCTCATCCGTGCGGCTCCCGGTGTAGGTGTTGTCTAAGCGCGCCGAGAGCGCGAGCTGATCCGTCAAGCTGTGGCGCCAGGCGGCCGAAACGGTCGAGGTCCACTGCGGCACGTCCTGGATGGCGGTTCCCGGGTTGAATCCCGCGTCGATGAGAGTGGAGCTCACCAGAGCCGCATGGCTGTAACCGACGTTCCCGGACACGGTGACTTCGGGCACGACGATGGCCTGGATCTCGAGTTCGCCGCCTCGCACGTGAGCGTCGCCTGCGTTGGCCGTGTAGACATAGCCGCATTTACTAAGTGCGTTGGTTTGCTGCACGCCGCTCCATTTCTCGAAATAGAGAGCGCCGTTCACTGTCACGCGCTTGTCGAAGAGGGTCCATTTCTCGCCCGCTTCGTAGCTCCAGATGTTGTCCGACTTGAACGAATCCGGTCCCGACACGAACGCCCCGTTGCTGCCATATTCAACCTGCAGCTGCGGCTCGCAGTTCACCGTGCTCGGGCCCGAGGTGGGCACGGGCCCGGTGCCGCCGCCGGGCCGGAAGCCCTTCGCGGCGGTGAGGTAGACCATCAGATCCTTGGTGAACTCGTACGACGTCGAGACCTTGGGCGTGACGCCCTGGTCCCTCTCGGAGGTCTCGGTCACCACCGTGGCGGTGAGCGAGCCGAACTGGTCGAGGCTCACCGGCGCATCGTAGCGATAACGGCGCGCGCCCAAAGTGATCGCCCAGGGCTCCGTAACGTTGTACGTGACCTCGCCGAACACCGACTGCTGATAAATGGGCATCGGACTGAAGTAGCTGAACAGATTGTTCGAGCCGAACAGCGCCGCACCGTTCTGCGACGGAAACACGATGTCCCAGGCCGAGTGGAAATCCTCGTAGTAATAGCCAACCAGCCACTTGAGACTCGAGTCCCCGACCGAGGAGATGCGAAACTCCTCCGTGGTCTGATGGGTCGGGTTGTACTCGATCGCCGAGGAAGCACCCAGTCCTGTGGGCGGATAGTAGCCGTTGACGTATGGCCCGAGTCCCGTGGTCCAGGACTCCGTGGCGTCCTGAGTCACCGGCTCATTCCTCGACCAATAGGAGGTGATCGAGGTCAACGCCAGAATGGGCGTCTTATACGTGATGTTGATCGAGGAGAGCTTGAACGTATCCGAGTAGGCTTCGGAAATATCGTACGGCTGGTAGTGGGCGTCGGTGCCCGGATTGCTGTCGATGTAAGGCAAACCGCCCGAGCTCAGCTTCTGGTAAAAAAAGGACGGCGTGATGCTCAATCCTTCCACCGGGTTGACGACCGCGCTCACGCGAATCGAGGTCTTCTCCACATCGTTCACATCGTGATAGTCGGCGACAACGGGAGCGGCGAGCACATCACCGCGCGTGGTGCCGTTCGGCAGGGGGAACTCGCCCGGCGCGATGACCACGCGATCGATCCAGCCCGCATCGCGGGAATAGGATCCCACGAGGCGCAGCGCCGCGAGGCCCGCCCCGAACGGCAGATTGACCATGGCATTCTCGGCATGATCGAAGCCGCCATGATCCGTGTCGCCGAAGACGAGCTCCGCGGAGGCGTCGAAGGCGTCGGGGTTCGGCGCGTTCGGCACGACCTTGATGGTTCCGCCCATGGAGCCCGATCCGTACAAGGTCCCCTGGGGCCCGCGCAGCACCTCGACGCGGTTCAAATCATAAAGCGACGGAGAAATGACGATCTTGCCCTCATTCGCCGCCGATGGCGCCGTGAGGGAGGTATCGTCGTAGTAGAAGCCGACCGTGGGCGAATTACCGCCCGTGGAGGCGACGCCGCGCATCTCGAACTCGGTCATGCCGGGACCGCTGCTGCGGATCGATACGCCCGGAACCGATTGCACCAGATTTCCCAGATCGGTAAGGCCGCGATCCTGAATATCCTGGCCCGAGACCGCGGTGAGGCTGATCGGCGTCGTCTGCACGGTGCTCTCGCGCTTCTCCGCCGTTACGATGATTTCCTCGAGCTGTCCCGAGTCCGAACGCGCTTGCTGGGCAGCGGCGATCTGCGCAAACATTCCGCCCGAAAGCGACAAACAGAGCGCGACCGCGCGCGCCATACGATAGTTATTCATAAGGCTCCCTTGATGCCGCCATACCCAGGCGGTGATTTAGTATAGCGTCTGGGGATTGCGTTGTTTTACAATCGGCGGCGCTTCGCAGGTAGCCAAGGCGTCTTCGACGCGCGTGCCGAACCAGCCGTCGCAGATCTCCGATGGCCGACTCTACACGCCGGCTCGGAATGTGCTCATTGGCGTGACCCTTCCCAGCGGCATCAACGCGCCACGGTCGTCTTCGCCGTTTGCGGTTCGACGATCCGTTGCAGAAGATCCGGCTTGGAGGGATCGCGCTGCAGATGCGGATACTTGAGCCCGTCGTGATAATCGAGCGAGTGCGACTCCGAAGCGCTGCCATTGGCCGCCTGCAATTGCAGCTTTCCGTGATTGGCGGTTCCGCGCACCGCCGCCTCTAAAACGGGCAGAGAAAAGGCGGCGCCGTTGACCTGGGTCAGCCGCATACCCGGCACGATGCCCGCAGCATAGCCGCTCATGCCCGGAGCCGAATCGAGCACGGTGCCGTCGTCCTGGATCAAGAGTCCGATCGAGTACCGCAGATCGGCGAAGCCCCAGCTCTGCCATTCGGGCCAAAGAAGATCCACCTTGTGAACCTTCTCCATGTCCTCGATGAGCTCCGATTTGCGGTCCGTGTAAACCAGCTTCCAGCCGCTTTGCTCGAGCCCTGCGAGCGGAGGATCGGCAGAGAGGGAATCCAAATGACGGCGCAGAAACGACGACCAATCGTGGGGACTGACCTGGTTCAACGCGTTCGCCACATCCTCGAACGTATAAGGCGCGGAGATGTGAGGAGCGAAGAACAGCCTGCAAAAATCATCGAGAGAACGCCGGCCCCCGCTCGATTGGCGGATGATGGCATCGGCCGCGAGCCACATGAGCCCGGATTCGGGATAAAAATCCGTGTTGCGGCGCGCGGAGACCCAGGCATTGGGCGACACCAGCAGCATCTGGGCGCCCACGGTCGTGTCCTGCATCGAACGCCAGGTGCGCCCGGTGTGATAGGTCATTTCGGCGGCGTCGATGGCGAGCGATTGGCGAAGCTGATCTTCGCTCCAGAAGCCGCTGCGAACCGCCATGATGCCCGAGATGTAGTCGGTCAGACCTTCGTAGACCCAGATAAGCTTGGCTTTGATCGGATCCTGATAGGTGGTGATATCGAGGCCCACGGGCGTGCGATATTTTCCATTCCAGGAATGGATGTATTCGTGCGGAATCATCGTCGCCGTGGTCAGGAGCACGCGCGGGTCCGACAAGCCCGTCGAGGGCAGCCGATTCTCGCTCGATTCGAAATGCTCGAGCGTGTAGTGATCGATGGCATCTCCGAGGGAGATCTGCAGATTGTATCGGGTGTAGCGCGGCCCGCCGAACTCCGCCTCGGTTTCCGCCACCATGCGCTCGAAGTGCTCAACCACGTCGGGCGGAACCTCGAGGCTCGCGGCGGATTCGGCGGAAATCGCCATCAACGCGGACGACCGGCCTCCCAGGGGAAAGGTGCGAAGGTTTTTCGCCGCGATCAGCGGCGAGTCCACCAGGGTCTTGAGCGGCACTTCGCCGAATTCCACCGTGTTGGGCGAGGATTCATGCGCCAACGGGAGCGACGTATTGTATTTCCATCCCGCCGGCAGACGGATGCTCGCGAGAAACGGATCGCGATCGTTCGGCAGGCTCGGAGGGTAGAGCACGACCAGCCACCAATTGACCACGAGCTGATCGTAGGAGGAACAAATGTCCGATTGAAACCCCTCCTGGCCCAACACGCAGGCGAAGTCGAGATCCGCCCGCACCTCGCTCACGCCCTCGGGGACATCCACATGGAAGAGGAAGATATCGAGGTCATCGCGATGCCAGGTGAGCGGCACGCCACCGGCCGTGAACGTCAGCCGGACGATCTGGCTCAACGGACCGCTCGGACTGTGTTCGCCGGGAATCCATTTGGGGTACGCGAGGGTGAGCACCCCGGGAGTCGCCGGGAAGGTCATGTGGGAATGAAGCACTCCCGTCGGCGCTGCGGTTGCGTCGAGTTCGAGACGAACCGGAGGGCTGTCACCGCCGCGAGCGGTGAGGGAGCATGCGAACATCAGGGATGAGAGCAGAGCGATCGAGGAGCGGCGCATGCCCAAAGTTTAACACGCGGTGTTGCGCCGCACCCTGACTCGAACTGCCGGATGAAATTCTAAGCGTGCGCCACTCGCGACAGCGTGATGGCCTTCTCCGGACAGGCGGCCACGCATAACCCGCATCCGCGACACGCATCCGCATTCGGCGTGTGGGCCACCTGCATGCCATGCACACGCTGCTTGAGTTTGTGCATGAGACTGAGGCGTGCGTAGTCCGCATCGTCGATGCGTCGAACGCGAAAGACATCTTCCGGGCAGACGCGCACGCAGTCGCCCTTGCCCTCACAGCGGCTGAGATCGACCACCGGCATGACGGTCGCCGGTGGCTGTTTGCAACTGGCTGCGAGCACCTGGCTCAAGCTTCTTTCTCCGGCGCCCGACCGCAACGCGATTGCGCTCTTTGCTTGAATTGCTCGCGCTCCTCGGGCGTCATAGCCTCCCATCGACGCCAACGGCGGCCTTCATGCCAACCGCCCCGCCCACGGAACCCGCCAAACAGGATTCGGCTCAGAATCAGCAGGCCTAGCGCATGCGGATAATCCACCAAACGGGCACCCGAGAACACGAACGGAACGACCGCGTTCCAGAGCGCCATGACAATCCCCCCAAGAACCGCGATCGCGGCGACCAACAAGAGGGCCTTGCCCACGAACCTAGCTCGGTACTTCACTGTCTGCTCCTTCCAACGTCCAAGAGGCGAATTGCCGATCCATTCAAAGGTCCCACTCCGCGTGAACCGTGTGCAAACGAGCGCGCAGGCTCAAGACCGCATAGCGCTTGCGCGCCAGCAAGGTGTTGACGGCAACGCCGGTGCGCGCCGCGATGTCCTTGAAGCTTTGTCCGTCCAGTTCGTGAGCGACAAAGACCTCGCGCTGCTCGGCCGGCAATTCGTCGAGAGCCTGCTGCATGGTCATTAACACGGCCGATCTCGCATACATCGCCTCCGGTCCCGTATCGATCGGGGGAAGTGCAAGATCCAGCCAATAGTCACTTTCATCGATATCCGAATGGCTTAGCATCTCGGTCGCTGGCAAAGAGCGGTTCTTGCGGAAGCGATCGATGAGGCGGTTGCGGGCGACGCGGAACAGCCATGCAGCAGCCTGTTCGATGGGTTCCGGAAGGCGGTACGCACGCACGAAGTCGAAAAAGACGTCCTGCAGTATGTCTTCCGCCTCGCCCGGGTCCGGCACCCGCCGCCGGATGAACGACCAGAGCTTCGCGCGTTCGCGCAACACCGCTGCGGTGATCTCGCTGTCTCGGTCATTCATGGGCAATGCATGGGCTGCGTCCATACCAAGGAAGACGTTTCACCAGCACGGATATTGTGATGCGCCGGTAATTTTCGATCCCCACCGACACGGGGCCACGCAATGCAGCAAGCCCGGCGCGACCGGTACATCTGCTGCTTCACGACTGGGGCTGCGTCTTGGTTTATGAATCACGGCGGCGCGCCCGGAGCGGGTCGCGCGCATCGTGAGTGTCGATATACGCGACTCCACCGTGGGTGGAACAGCCGCTCCTGAACGCGGGCATCAGTGACCGGTCTTGATCCAGATCAGGACCCCCAGCACCATCAGTGCAAACACACCGATGCGCAGGGTCCGCGAGACGGGGGTCTGCTGCGGTAACTCTCCACGACGAGCGACTTGGAAGATTTCGCCCATCGAGTGATGCAACAGGGGGGAGGGGTTCACCCAAATCGCCAACACTGCCCAAAGACCTGCGACATAGAACACAATCGAATGCTCGAAGCCGTGGCCTTTACTGTACACAGCACCCAACACCCGCCCGATCAACGCCACAGTGCGATCGCGATCGTTTCCTTTCGCTGACTGGTCATTTCAGTACCAGTCATCCATTTCGCAGACATCAAAGTCGTCGTATTCGATCACGTCATCCCAATTGGTGACCGGATCTCCTATCGTGACCGTTCCAGTCGGCGTCAGCGCTTGCTGCCACATGTTTCCCATGTAATCGATCATATCGGCAAAGAACCCCGACTGACACTTTCCAAGCCATCGCCGCGACCGAGCCTTCTATAGGACCGTTCGACCAGATCACGACACGAACCCGATCAAGATCGAGGTCGTGCAGGGAGGATTGACCGACGACAGCAAGTATCTGGACCCCATCACTCACGAACCGACGAGCCTCACTGGTCTTCGGCACCGCAACGGCACGATTTCCATTGCGCGCGACGCGGTAGGCACCGGAACTGCCGGCGCCTTCTTTGTATGCATAGGCGATCAACCGGCGCTGGACTTCGGAGGCAAGCGCAACCCCGACGGCCAGGGCTTCGCCGCATTCGGGCACGTGACCAACGGCATGAGATTGATCCGCGAAATCTGGTCATCGAAGACCCAAGGACCTCCCGGGTCGTCAGAGGGGGAATTGATTACCTCACCGGCCCAAATATTGGGCGCGCGTCGGGTGTGAATCGCCATCGCTCGAGGCATTTGTTTCATGAATTCTCCGCACGCTCGAGTCATTTCCGGCGGTACGTGCACCATGAGCCAGCGGTGGGCTGGCTTGAACGCGAAGTCCAAGAGTGGCTGGCGCAACGAATCAAAAGCAGCCGCGAAGGCGAGAACTAGCGCTTTGAAGCCGTCCGCGGCCGATATTTCTTCGGCGAGGTCACCGGCAAACTCGACTGGATCAGCGCCTCTCGCTCCTTCCGATTTAAGGGCGACGCGGAAGCCTCCACGAGATCTTCCTCCGCCAGCGTATCGGACGGGATTAGCTGGCTGCCGGCGGCCTTGAAGGGGACTGTTTCGACCGCAGTCACCTTGTTACAGGCGCATGAATTTTGCTCAAGCAGGTGGTTAACTTGCAACCAACCTTCCTGGATGCGGTACCTACACCTGCCGGAATATTCAAATACAGGGGGTGTAGTCATGTGCCAATTGATCAATATGAAGATTTGCAAAACCGCAGTTGCCGCTTGCGTCGGTATGGCTGTTCTCATCGTATCGACCTCGGCCCAAGCACAATATCGCCTCAAACCCTTAGTTTCGAATCAAGTCCACCAAGCCCCGACCATCGATCCACTGCTCGCCAATGCCTGGGGATTAGCGCGCGGCGCTACAGCGCCTTGGTGGATCAGCGATAACGACACCGGTTGGTCCACCCTCTACACGGCAGCCGGAAAACAGGTGTCACTCAGGGTTTCGATTCCCACCGCCGGGAACGGACCGACCTCGCCGAAAGGCCTCAACGGCCCTGGCACACCGACAGGAATCGTTTTCAACGGGTCGTCGACGGACTTCCAGGTTCAAGGCTCGCCATCGGCTTTCATCTTCGCGACGCTGGATGGCACGATCAGCGCATGGGCGCCAGGATTGAACGCCAACCAGGCGACCCTCGCGGTGGATAACTCCGCCAAGAAAGCGATGTACACGGGCTTGGCGATCACCAGCAAGCCCTCGGGGAATTTCCTCTACGCGGCGGACAACACGAACAATGTCATCGATATGTACGACGGCAACTTCAACCTGGTGAAGTCGTTCGGTGATCCGAACATCCCATCGAGCTTCTCAGTGTTCGGCATCCAGGACATCAATGGCCTGGTCTATGTGGCCTATGCTATCCCGAACGTCGGCGCCGGCGGTTTCATCGACCTGTTCACGGAGGACGGTACCTTCGTTAAGACACTGATTCAAGGACCGCCACTCAACCAAGCCTGGGGGATCGCCGCGGCTCCCGGCAACTTTGGACCGCTGAGCAATACGCTGCTGGTTTCAAACAACTCGGTCAATGGCACCATCAACGCGTTTGACCCCATCACAGGAAAATCCGTGGGTACGATCGAGGGCGAGAGGGGAAAGGCGATCGTCCTGAACAACCTCTGGGGAATTGCCTTTGGCGGAGGAAACTCGGTCAACGGAGCAACCAACGAACTTTTCGTCACCGTGGGTCAGGGCATCGGCGCCGACGAATTGGCCGGCACCTTTGCGTCAATCGTCTTCGATCCAACCCACGATCATGATGAGGAGGGCGGCGCGAAATAGAAGTCTCATCAGCGGCCGCTGTCGTCTTATCCTGTTCGCCACGTAATGTGATCTTCGGGCGGTGGCTTGCCACCACCGCCCGGAGTCGTACGTGGACCCCCGCATCGCCTGGGCCCGATAGAACTCCGGGTTTTGAAACGCCGCCAGCCGGATGAGCTGCGCCACCCTCGTTGAGGGAAGCGCTGTACGATCTCGCCGGTTATCCCGCGGGCATCCTCCGAGGAATGCTCATCTATTCAGCTAGAGAAGCAGCTCGGAGAGACACGGATTGTCCGCCAGGGTAAGTTGGATCGTCCAGCGTGGAAGTGGCCGGCGCGGTGATACCGCATGGGAAACGCAGAATAGAAGTGACAGCCGTCACGCCGGTAAGGTCACGACAAAGCAGCTGCGTCCGCCCGCCACGACTTCGCAGCGCGCATCGCCGCCATGACGGCGCGCGATTTGCCGGACCAGCGACAAGCCCAAGCCGGTTCCGGCGGACTTGCCGGCGACCGTCGGGCGATAGAATGGCCGAAAGACGTTTTCGAATTCCGCCGCGGACACGCCGGGGCCCTCGTCCCAGACGGTGACGATCGCGGTGTCGGTGCGGCGCGCAATTCTCACATGGGTGGGCGGCTCTCCATGACGGCGGGCGTTCTCCAGCAAATTGCTCAACAGCCGCCGCAACAACCGCGCATCGCCGCGGACGCTGACGACGGCACCCTCGAGCTGAACGTCATCGTAACGCGCGCATTCCTCCGCGGCGAGCGCGAGGAGGTCCAGTTCTTCGGCGGCCAGGGGCTCGGTCACAGCGTCGAGCCGGCTCGCGAGCAAGATTTCATCGACCAGCCAATCGAGCTCAGCGATGTCCTGTTGCAATCCTTTGCGGCGCTCGGCATCGGCGGAGTCCTTCATCAATTCGATGGCGAGGCGAATCCGGGCCAACGGGGTGCGCAGCTCATGCGAGGCGTTGGCGAGGAGCGTCTTTTGACTCTGCACCAGCTGCTCGATCTGATTGGCGGCGCGGTTGAAGCTTGCTGCGAGCCGTGCCACCTCGTCCTGACCTTCGATGGGGACGCGCGCGGTGAGGTCGCCGGCGCCCAGGGATTCAACCCCGCGCTGCAGGCGCTCGAGACGGCGGCTGATCTGGCGAACGATCGGAAAGGCGCCAATGCCGATGGCGACCGCCAGCAGCAGCAGCACGAGATGGAAGAGGAACCTCGTGTGGCCGTAGCCGATCGGTACGCCTGCCACCAGCCATCGGCCGTCGGCGAGGTGTACGTAGGACGCGGGACCGTAATCCGACGGGAATACTCCCATCATGTGGTGGTGCTTCGCACCGGGCGGGGGCAGCGGGCGCCCGATGGCGGCGGTGCGGTGGCCGTCCGGGTCGAACAAGGTCACGTCCGCGTTCAGGCCCGCGGCGAGCCGGCGCAATGCTTCTTGCTGCTCGGCGTCCGGCGCGGCGGCGGGAGGAAGCACGTTCTGCACGAGCTTTCCCAGGGTGGCGGCTGCCTGCTCATTGGAGCCGCTGGTGAAATGCCACAGGGCTGCGGTCGCGAGCCCGAACAGGAGGAGACTCGCCACCAGAGCGAGATAGAACCTTAGGTAGAGACGAAGCATCAGTCCTGCACTTTGGCGAACACGTAGCCGGCCCCGCGCACGGTGATCACGCGGCGGGGCTTCTTCGGATCGTCTTCGATGGCCGCGCGAATGCGTGACATGTGCACGTCGATGGAACGGTCGAAGGCCTCGGGCTGCTCGCCCTTCACGAGGTCCATGAGGAGCTCACGGGACAACACGCGCCCGGCCTTGCGCGCGAGCGCCAGCAAGAGGTCGAACTGGTAGCCGGTCAGATCGCACGAGTCACCGTCGAGCCGCACCGTACGCGCGGCGGGGTCGATCTCCAGGCGCCCGAAGCGGAGCGTCTCATCGGTGGAGGCCCTGCCGCGGACACCGCGTCTCAGGATCGCGCGCAAGCGCGCGAGAAGCTCGCGCGGCTCGAAGGGCTTCGGCAGGTAGTCGTCCGCGCCGAGTTCGAGTCCGACGATACGGTCGATGGCATCGCCGCGCCCGGTTAGCATGAGTACCGGCGTGTCGGAGGTCGTACGCAGCTGCCGGCACAGATCGAGTCCGTCCATGTCGGGGAGCATCAGGTCGAGCACGACGGCGTCGTACTCGGCCGCGGCGAGCTGCTTCAGCGCCGCGGCCCCTAACGAGGCAACGCTGATCCGAAATCCCGCCTGACCTAGATACTCCGACAGCATCTCGGCCAGGCGGGGATCATCTTCGACCAAAAGAATACGCTCGGCCATTCTGCGAAGGACTCTACGGCCTGGCGGTCGAATTCACCAGCGCGGCTCAGGACTACGGCATGCCGTGGTGCTGTAGATGCTCGATAAGTGCCTTGCGCTGCGACGGTGTGAGAACATCGCCGACATCGCCGAAGAGCTGCACGAGGCGCTTGGAGGCCTGGTCGGCAAGATCAAGATGTTCGGCGCGTGCCGCCTCCAGCGAGGCGCGATCGATGGTGGTTTGTTCGAGGGCCTGTAGCGCGTTGCTGTGCGCAGACTGCAATTGCGCTTGCAGCGGCATCAGGTCGCTTACTGCCTGCTTTACCAGAGGTCCGATCTGAGCCTTCTGCGCGTCGGTCGCATCGACCTCCACGTAGAAGTGCTTGAGCATGTGATCGACGTGCGCCGAGACCTCGGCAGCGCTGTGCGTACCGTCCATCACGCCGTGATGCCAGCCGCCCATGGCTGCGCTCCGCGCCAAACCGCCGACGCCCGCCACCAGGGCGGCGCCCGCAAGGAAGGCGGCGGCGGTGTAGCGGCTGAAGAGACGGCGGCGCGGCGGCGCAGTCGGGCCGGCGGGTGTGGGATTGTTCATGGGTTACTCCTTGTCAGGTGAAGGGATACCCGGTGAAGCATGCCCGGCGTCGATGTGCGGCGGTTGTAGGGCAGGTAAAGTTATATGAAGAGCGGCGTTGCGGCGACGGCTCCCTTTTCGAAGTGGCCGTTGGCGAAGCCAGCCATTCCTTCGGTCTTGACCAGTCCCGGGTTCACGGCATTGACGCGGATGTTGCGGGCCACTCGCCGTCCCGGTCGTCGTCCAACCGCCGAGATTCGACGCCTGCCCTTGCTGAGTGACCCCTTCGCCGTATCAACTAAAGGCGCAAGCAATCCCATACAGCTGATAGGGCAAGAGGACCGCCTCAACTCAATCTGATGGTCTCGGCGATGCCTTGTGCCTAAGACCTGGGCGATAGTTTGGTACCTGGGGAAACGAAGTTTCGTGAAACAATGGCAGGGAGGCCCTTTAACTGAGTGACAATTGGACAATTTCGGCACAATTAAGCGCATTTTGTTGATTCTAGATACCCCAAAAGAATCCCCACGCTATCAACGTTGTCGGGGTTCAATTCCCGAATAGCGACCAAGCTCCCGAATTAAGGTGACGCGGCCGAGGTCACTGGGTCAACTGTCGCCTCCGCTTATTTCATCGCCTTCGAGCTCGACGGCATAATCCATAAACGCCTGCATCCACTCCGTTACCGCACATGGGATTCTCAGATATCCGACACGCGGATTTTCAGGCGTTCGGAGAGGGTTAGCGGGCCTTACTAATGAATTACTTGCAGCGCTTGCCGCGTCACTTTCCAGGCTGATCACGGCACAATCCTGGCACACTAAATCGGAGTCAGTCACAAATTAGGGCACAACATGCTTGGATTACGATTACCTCGGCTCACAGCATCTTAGTATGGGACATCTCAGGCGGATCCAGCGCCGCGATCTCTCTTATCGCGCGCCAGCAGGGACCTCAGCTCCCTTTTGAGTGTCTTGTCCAGGAGCCCCTTCGGAAGCTGGGGGACAAAGCGAATCTCCCGCGGTTGTTTGAATTTGGCAAGCGCCTCTGCGCAAAGGGCCAGAATCCGACTTTCGAGCTCGGGCGAAGGTTCTTTCGCGACGACGAAGGCGACGGGTATTTCCTCCAACATATCGTCCGGTTTGCCTACGACAGCGCACTCGACCACGCCGGGAACGCGGTTGATGACGGACTCAACCTCCAAGGCGGCGACGTTCTCTTCGCCCACTCGCAACATGTCCTTGGCGCGGCTTACGAAATGGATATTCCCATCAGAGCCGAGCTTGACCTCATCCCCAGTGTTGAACCATCCGTTCGCATCGAAGGCAGCATCAGTCGCTTGCGCGTTGTTGAGGTATTCCAGGAACAACGATAGTCCCGGAATACCGCGGATCCAAAGTCGACCCACCTCGCCGGGTGCCACATCCGCGCCACTCTCGTGTCTCACGGCGACCTCGTACTCATGCGCCGGATGGCCGATCGCTCCGGCCGGAGTGTCGAAGCCGATGAACGAGTGGATGTTCTGCGTAATCGTCTCGGTCATCCCATACCAACTGATGGAGGGGATGCGCCAACGCTCCTGCACGCCCGGATTCTGGCTAAGGAGAGCCCACAACCGAAAATGGTGATGCGGTGGATCGGGCAGGCTCTGCAGAGCACGGATGGTGAAAAGCACCATGTTGGCCCAGGTACAACGATGTCGGGCCGTGATTTCCCAGAAGCGACTGGAGGAGAATTTCGGCATGAGGACGGCAGTCCCACCTGACCATAGGGTCGGCAGCACGGTGTACGCCAATGCATTCGCGTGAAACAACGGGAAGAACACGGGCACGCTGTCGATCTCGAGCAGTTGCGCGTGGTTGCTGGTCACCTTTGCTGCCCATAACGCATTGCCATGCGTCCACACAACTCCTTTCGGGCGGGATGTGGTGCCCGAGGTGTACTGGACATGATTCGGCCGCCGTGGGTCGCGGTCCAGATGCGGAAGCGGCATGGCCTTCGCACAGAGCTCTTGGAACGGAATGACACCCGGGGGGAATGGCACCGCGGAGGGAGCCCCGCTATCGGTCGAGCAACACCCTATCCAGCTCAGGCTTCGCGAGGCGCCAAGCACTATCGGAAGGTACTTCGGCTGCGTCAGGATCACCCTCGCATTGCTATCGGAAAGGAAAAACTCGAGTTCCTCCTGTGAGCTGCCAGTGTTGGTGGTGACTGCAATCGCGCCAATGCGTGCACACGCGAACCAGGCAAGCAGGAATTCTGGACAATTGTCCAGATGCAGGTTCACGAAATGCCCGCTGCGGACTCCCCACCAGGATGGCCGCGGGTATTTTCGCCTGCAGCAGCGCGGCATGCGCGAGGAGGGTTTCCCAGTCGGGGATTTCCGTTTTCTTGGTCACTCGGCAGCAGCGTGGTGCGGTTTGCCTGGGAGCTTGCGCAATAGTGCGGCAAAGGCTCGCGCTTTCGGGTCACGCTTACCGAGCGCTTGAGCCACGTCAGTCACTCGGCGGGCGATGCGACCGGTCTTATCGGCGTTCATCGCTTGAAGGAGTTTGCGCCAGGTACCAATAGTCCCCCGGGTGATGATGTCATCGATAGCTGCCTTGGTGAGCTCGCGGCCGGCTACCTCTGAGAGATGCCGATGCGCCATCAAGGGTCGCTTGAGTTCCAGTGGCCGGGCCTCGAGCACGAGATCCACGGCGGCACAGAGCCGAGCTACTCGTTCAAGCCCGAGTTCGGGTAGTTTGCCGGCCTCGAGGGCCGCCAAGGTTGAGCGGCCGACCGCAGCTTGAGCTGCTAGTTGAGTAAGCGTCAGGCCTTTGGCACGCCGCCGCTCAGCGATGAGATGGCCAATGGTTTGTAGATTCATTGGTCCAGTATATTGGATCATTACCGTATAAGTCTAGTATATTGGACTACGACGCGCCCGTGCTGCGGGGGCAAACGGAAGGGAACTAACGTTCGCACTCCCGGCAGGATGAGCGTTTACTTACACGGTTGGCGTTTGGCGTTTCGGGTTGCTCACTGATCAGCGGGACATCAACTTTAGGCGCCGCACAGCCACTTTTGGATCTGACATTCGAAGGAAATCAAAAACGATCCGGCCATGATAATAACCGCCAATTATCGTGGGCAACGCAAATTCCGGCGCCTCTAAGCCCCTGTTGCGCTGAGTCCCCGATTGATATAACCTATGAGCAGTTATATAGTGGATGAGAGATCGCCAGGTGAATTTCAACATCTATCTCGATACCAAGATCGGGGCAGCGCTCAAGCGCTTGGCGAAGCGCCGAAAATTAACCCGTAACGCCCTCATCCGCAAGGCGGTGGAGGAACTGCTTGAGAAGGAAACCCACTCTCAAAGATGGTCCGAAGCGGTGTTGCAGTGGCAGGGCGATCCAAAATTTGCGCCCTTCGAGTCGCATCGCGCGGGGCTCACTGAGCCCACACAGGACCCGTTCGGGTGAGGTATTTGCTCGATACCACTGTGCTGAGTGATTTTGTCCGCGGTGTTCCAGCCGTTCTCACTCGCCTGAAGGCCACAAACAAAGACGATGCGGCGATCTGTACAGTCACAGCGATGGAAATTGAGTACGGGTTGATGCTCAATCCCGCTCGGGCGCACAAGATCGAGCCGGTGATTCGTTCCTTGCTACAGGACCTACACGTATTTTCTTATGAGCGGGAAGACGCGACCGCCACGGCCGCCGTTCGTGCCGCGCTTGCTAAACGCGGCACGCCCATCGGCCCCTACGATGCCATGATCGCCGGAACCGCGCTTCGTCGCGGCCTCGTCATGGTCACCTCCAACGGTGGGGAATTCGCGCGGATTGATGGGTTAATCCTCGAAGATTGGCGGGCAAGCGAGAATGGCTGAGTAAGGCGATTTTTCACTCGCGCCTACCTTTTCTTACCGGCTTCTGCGCGCCCAGAATCGGAACCCCGTTTGTGGGTTTTCCTACTTAATGTCCGCAAGCGTTCAGGCGTTAAGTGATCAATTGCGCTGCCCGCGCGTCACATTTCCCGAGAACCACAGCGCAACCTGTCTCTCGAATCAGGCGGACTCTTGAAATCTCCCGGACATCTCGTGGACATCTGAACTTAGCTTAGGCATGCAGCACGACAAGTAAATTGGAGTGACGCGGCACCATCGATTTCTGCTTCCGCATTAAGCGATCGTTTTCGCCTCTAGAAACGCCTCCATGCCGAAGACGCCGAATTCTCTTCCGACGCCCGACTGTTTGCGTCCTCCAAAGGGCGCTACTAACTCAGGTCGGATGCCATTCACGAGTACGGTCCCAGCCTCGAGCCGAGCTGCGACGAGGCGCGCACGCTCAGCATTCGAGGAGAACACATAAGCCTGCAGCCCATAGATCGAGTCATTCGCGAGCCGAATGGCCTCTTCGAGATCGTCATAGATAAGAATGGATAGAACCGGCCCGAAAATTTCCTCGCGAGCGATGGCCATTGTGCTGTTGACGTTGGCAAAGACTGTGGGCTTTACGAAGTAGCCCTTCTTAAGACCTTGCGGTTGGCCCTCTCCGCCTGCTATTACCGTAGCCCCTTCCTCAATGCCACGTCGGATGAATCCTTGCACCCGCTCATGCTGAGTACGGTTGAACAAAGGTCCGATGTCAGTCGCCGGATCTTTAGGATCGCCAACGCGAAGTTTGGCCACGGTTGCCGTTACCAGTGCTGCGGCCTCCTCCCAGCGCGAGCGCGGAACGAACAGGCGCGTCCCCGCGACGCAGGCTTGTCCGTTGTTCATGAATGCGGCCTGCAAGGCCAAGGGTATTGCCTGTGACAGATCCGCATCGTCAAGCACCAACGAGGCGGACTTGCCGCTCAACGCGAGACTCACCCGTTTCATGGTGTCGAGTCCGGCGCGCGCGATGAGCTTGCCCGTGGCCGTGGAGCCGGTGAATGAGATTTTGGCTACATCAGGGCTGATGCTCAGTTCATCGCCGACATCCGCGCCGCGCCCCAAGAGGATATTGAATACACCCGGCGGCAGAGCTGCCTCATGCAGGGCTTCTGCGACCACCTGGGTTTCAAGCGGGCTCAGCTCGCTCGGTTTGATGATGGAGGCACACCCGGCCGCGATTGCCGAGGCCAATTTGCTGCAAATTGTTCCCGCGGTGCTATTCCAGGGTGCGATCAGCGCCGCGACTCCCACAGGTTCCATGATGACCGTCGCACCGCCGATCTGGCGCGTAAGATCATAGGACTCAAGAACCTTTGCGGCGATCGCAAAGCTCTGCGACGCGTATTGACTGATCCACCGCGCGCGAGACAGCGGCGCGCCATATTCTTCGACTGTCGCATCCTGAATCTGTTGGGTTCTCTTAAGGACTGCAGACTCCAGGCGCTTCAGCATCTCGATCCGCTCGGCCTTCGAGGTCTTGGCGAGCATCGACTGCGCGCGTTTGGCGGATGCGATGGCGGCCCTGGCATCGGCCCGACTTGCCAATGTCACCGTCCCAATCAATTGCTCCGTGGCGGGATTGAAGATCTCGATGGTCTCCTTGCCCGATACGGTAACGAACTTGCCGTCGATATACGCCTGATTGATCGTCCACATGGCACCGCTCCTCAGTGAATTGAATGTCCTGGTCATCATGCTGAGCGCGAACGATTGTTTTGATAAGATAGCTAACACGAGATGAGTCATCCCGGAAATCGAAACAATGCACAAAAGCGGCCTGACCGAACTGGATGTGGTGCTGGCGGTGAGTCGGCGGCGGGCCTTTCGCGCCGCCGCAATCGAATTGGACATGTCCACCTCGGCCGTGAGCAATGCAGTAGCGGGACTGGAATCACGGCTTGGCGTGCGCCTCTTTCACCGCACCACCCGAAGTGTGACCATGACCGAAGCCGGCCGGCAATTTGTTGAACGCATTGCCCCGGCGGTTGCGAATATTCACGATGCGATGGCGGCGATCGGCGATGTTAAGGCGACACCGGCGGGCACGCTGCGCATCAACAGCTCTTTGGGTGCGGCACTCATGATCTTCCAGCCCATTGTGCTCGAATACCTGCGTCGATATCCGGACATGGCCGTCGACATTCAAACTGAAGGTAAGCTCGTCGACATCATCGCTGAAGGGTTTGATGCTGGGGTCCGCCTAAGTTCACTCGTCCCACGCGACATGATCCGAGTGCCCATCACGAAACACGTCAAAATGTTGGTCGTGGGCTCAAGAGCCTACTTTGAGAAGCACGGCAGGCCGCTCTCCCCTGCCGATCTCGCGAATCACCGGTGTATTCGCGCACGCCTGCCGAGCGGCGCGGCCTCGCCCTGGGAGTTCGTGCGAGGCAAGAAGAAGCAAGTCATTGAAGTCTCGGGCCCGCTCGTTCTTGACTCGCCCATCATGATGTCGCAAGCCGTTCGGCAAGGCACGGCACTAGCGCAGTTGGCCGATTGGTATGTGAAGGATGATCTCGCAAGCGGTCTATTGGAGTCAGTATTGGATGATTGGATGGAGCCAGAGACGGGCCTTAGTCTCTACTATTCCGGACGTCGACATGTCCCCGCTGGCTTGCGAGCAATGATCGGACTCATCGGCGAGCTGGGCCGAAAGGCAAAATAATGATGACCTGCCGTTAGCGCCAAGGCAGTCCTGCAGAGACTCACTTGGCATTATGCGAAGTGGCAGCGCAGCAACGTGCAAATCGCCAAGCGCTTCATTACTCGCCCTTTTGCCCGCGGCGATAATGCCCGCCACCCTAGGACAACCCCACAGGTGGCCCATGAGATCGCGAGCAAGTAAATCATTCTAAGAACTCTGCTACGGTATCCCGGCTGCTGATCGCGCTGTGGCTGCAAGTCAGCGCTACCGTGGCGCGCAAGTATAAGAGCGGCTCTCGAGCGCCCTGCCCGGCTGCGCTCCAGCTCTTCAAGTTAAAGCTCGAAGGCCGCGTGGTGCCTGATGAATGGCACGGGTTCCGTTTTTGTGGCGGGCAGCTCGTCGGCCCCGATAACAGAGCGTTCACCCATGGACACCTACGAGCTTACGGGCTTGGCATGCAACTACTGCGTGAATACGCTCGCGGAAACTTCAAGCGAAACGCCGAAGTCGATCGGATATTTGCAGTGGCCTCTCTTGATGTGCCGGCATTGACCCACGGCAAGTCCACGCCGTGCGAGGATCGTTTGGTTTCTAAGAGCCCAAAACGTTGTGGCGTCGCGCTCTCTGAAATGGATCGACTTAGATCATGAGCGAACATGGATTTGTATCTGCCTGCTAACCGCAGTTCAAGGCCTTCGCAGGTTCTATTTGGCTAAGTACATGCGGTCCAGAGCCTCAAGCAATCTGCGACCGCGCGGACTTGGCTCAAGGTCAGGTTGATAAATCGTAGCTCCCTTGATAGAGGTGCGAACGCGCGCCCTCTTCGGTGCATGAAGAGAATTGCCGGCGGAATTCTTGCGCTTAAGACGCAATTCTGCCCTACTTTTCGCCAACTGATTGGTGACCATAAATTAGCCTAGCACACAGGCCCATCGGATGACTCTCGACCCTCTCCTGACTTCGTCGCCACATCCCGGGTGCATAGCCAATAAGTTTACGGAATGCTCTTGAGAAGTGCGCTTGGTCGGAAAAGCCACAGGTGTGCGCGATTTCGGACAAGCTAAGTGCAGGGTTTTGCATAAGTTCAAGCGCACGCTGGATTCGACGTCGAATGATAAATTGACGTGGGGGGCGCCCGAAGCATTGCTTGAAAGCATGATGAAAGTGAGACTGGCTAAGCCGAACATTGGCAGCCCGCCGCGTGATATCTGCTCTTCCTCCAAGATCTCTGTCGATTAAGGCAATTGTGCTTCGCGCCTGCCAGGGAGCGAGCCCGCGAGAACCGGGGACCCGTGGTTGCTGAACTAAAGCCACCGCGCGAAATAGGAATTCTCGAGCGCGAATAGTATCGGTGTCTAGGGTTTCAACCACTTCGCATAGCAGTCGCGATAGGATTGCATCGCGCTCTTCTCGAAACGGCGGATGACCAAGTACGATCGCCATAACGAAAACGCGTCACTTAAGTTGCTGATTTAGAAATTCGCTCGTTCGTCCGTTGGCGAGCATTGCAGCTTCGGCATTGTAGTGAGTTCCATTTAGTCGCGTGAAGGCGTGACATTGTCCTCGATAGCTGTACACCGTTGTGTGAGGTTTCCCGGCCAATGCTGTCTTGATCGCAACTTGCGCGGACTTGGACATGAACTCATCCTCTTCGGCCAGATGCATCAGCAGTGGCGCGTGCAGACCGTCGATTTCGGCGAGATACTTTTCCGTGTCGCCGCCGTGATAGGCGACTGCAGCCTCGACGCGGTGGCGCACGGCGGTCAAGAAAACCATCAGCGCCCCGAGACAGTAGCCAAGCACAGCGATCTTGCCGGTGCAATCCGGCATCTTCGCCACGGTCTGAATGGTGTCGTTGATGTCCTCAACACCCTCGTCTCGGTTGTAGGCTTGATAAAGGCGAAGGCCATGCTGCCAGTCCGCATCTGAACGGACGCCGAGGTCGACGCCTGGCTCTTGCCGCCAGAATAGATCCGGGGCTACCGCAATGAAGCCCTGCTCGGCCAACTCGTCACATTTCTCGCGGATGTCGGCGTTCACGCCGAATAGCTCCTGCAGAACAATGACGGCAGGAGCCGGCAGTTCTTCCGGCCTAGCGATGTACGCGGTGAACGTGCCGTTGAGTCCCTTCACGGTCATGTGATCCTTCATTGCTGTTCTCCAGGTAACGATATTCTTCGAAACCTTCACCGATCCCCAGTGGCCCAAAGCCTATATCTTGCGAGAGTATGGCTATTGATTGACGTGAGCGGAGGCAGCCGCTTCTTCAATCAATTTGGCGGTCTCGGTCGGGTACGACATGTAAGCCACATGGCTGGCATTGACTTCGACCGTCTTGGCGCGGGCTCGTTTCGCCATCATTCGCTCCTGCTCGGGATTGATGGACCGGTCTTGCGCGGCGACCATGTACCAAGTTGGCTTGGTCTTCCAAGCCGGCTTGGTCTTCCAAGCCGGCTTGGTAACCTTGTGGGTAAATGCATCGGTGGAGATTGGCACCTGCGAGATCGCCATGAACCACGCTTTCTCCGGCGGAATATCGGCCGCGAAATCCGCGGCGAATTGCTCCTCGGTTATCCACCAGTTTCCGTTGCCATCGGGTTTGAATGCTTTGGACGCTTGCGGCACCGCTTGTTCGATCGAGGCACAGCTCTCGCCCTCATCGAGGGCAAAGGCGGCGATATAGACCAGCGCGGCAACCTTCGGATGATTTCCGGCCTCAGTGATGATGGAGCCACCGTAGCTGTGGCCCACCAAAACCACGGGTCCGTCCATCGCATCGATCGCCGCCTTCGTGTACTTCTGATCGTCGGCGTAGGAAGTTTCGGGCGGCTGCGCCACCGACACCCTGTATCCGTCATGCTTGAGTATCTTGGCAACAGCCTCCCAGCCGGAGCCATCGGCGAAAGCCCCGTGTACCAGAACCACGTTCTTAACAGGCTGCTTCATGGTAGTTCTCCTTGCGGTAAAGAATCATGCTTAGTTAGCGTGGCGTTGAGGTGGCAGCCTCTTCGATCAGCTTGACTGCCTCCTTCGGATGGGACATGTAGGCCACGTGGCTGGCGGGCACTTCGACCGTCTTGGCTTTTGCCCGCTTTGCCATCATGCGTTCCTGGATCGGATTGATCGACCGGTCTTGGGAAGCAACCATGTACCAGGTGGGCTTGGACTTCCACGCCGGATTGGTAACCTTGTGGGTGAAAGCGTCAGTCGAAATCGGCACCTGCGAGATAGCCATAAAATGCGACACGGCCGGCGGCAGATCCGCCGCGAAATCGGCCTGGAAATGCTCCTGATCGATCCACCAATTGTTGTTGCTATCCGGCTTGAACGCTTTGGACGCTTGCGGCACCGCCTGCTCGATCGATGCGCAGCTTTCACCTTCGTCAAGCGCAAATGCGGCAATGTAGACCAGCGCAGCTACTTTCGGGTGATTGCCGGCCTCAGTAATGACGGAACCTCCGTAACTGTGTCCGACGAGAACGACCGGCCCGTCCATGGCATCGAGGGCTGCTTTCGCGTACTTCTGATCATCGGCGTAGGAAGTCTCCGGCTCCTGCAACACCGAGACAGTGTATCCATCCTTCTCGAGGAGCTTCGCGACTGCCTCCCAACCGGATCCGTCCGCAAATGCTCCGTGCACCAAGAGGACGTTGCGTATTCCCGTCGGCGCCGCATCAACTTTCTGGCTTTGGATCAACAGCAGACTTGTCGCGAGCAACGCCGCGGCAAACGCATTCATTCCGTCAAGTGCTTTCATGATTGTCCTTCCCTTTGGTTATAGTCCAACCGGAACAGCCGCGCTGACTGTTAAGGCGGGCAGAAAGGTAGCGAAACCGTGTGTCGCGCGCGTCACGAGAAGCGGGGATGCGGGAGTAACTCTTTTTGGGGACTTGTCGGGTACGCGAAATGTCGGGACGTGCAGTCGAGGACGGATGATGGATACTCCGTCTGCCTAGCCTCTGCCACCGCACGACGATTAGGAGCCATTCCCGTTCACGTCTATCTCGCGGCGCCCATAGAGGCGCGCGTCTAACGAGAAGGCTCCGGGACCTAAGCAGATCAACACGGCTGACATCACAACGAACTCGACCCGGGCGACCGATGAGTCAAACAACGGCATGTATCCGGCCAGCCCTGAATTGATCGTCGCGGCCAGGCCCACTAAGCAGAGAAGTGAGGCGGCGATGGGCGTCAGGAGGCCGATCATCAGCGCAAGGCTCGTAGTGATCGCTAATGCGGCGGCCACCGCGCCGCCCGTTACATGATGCGTCGCGATGATGAGCAACACGCCTTGCAGACTGCCGGCGCCACTCACGCCGAAGCGAAGGAGTAGCAACGCAAAGCCGGGGCAACCAGAGGGGAAGCCCGAAAACGTACGTTGTAGGGCCATGCTGCTCGTCGCGAAAAATATACCGGATGCTAGCCGACGCGTTACTGCGAATCGACCCTCTCATCGGGTATCTGAGAGTAGCTCCAATGAGTTAGCAGCAACGGGCGGGCGCGAATTTCGGAGCCTTAAAGGCTAATGACGCCGCGACGAATGCCAATGGCGACGGCCTGGGTTCTATCCTTGGCGCCGAGCTTTTCCATGATATGTTTGACATGCACCTTCACGGTCTCTTCAGCGATCTTGAGCTGCTCACCGATATCTCGATTACGGTCACCTTCGGCGATACGCCTAAGAACATCGATTTCACGATCGGTAAGCGCTTCCCCTCCCACGTGCACCGCCAGATTCTCGGCGAGCTCTGCCGGAAGATGCTTGCGCCCTGCGTGCACCTTGCGAATAACGCCGACCAGTTCATCCAGAGGTGCGCTCTTCAATAGATAGCCGCATGCCCCTGCCGTGAGGGCGCGTTGGATCTCGTAGTCCCCTTCATATGTCGTCACAACGATGGCTCGTGCCTCGGGAAAATCAGCACGAACGGAGGCGATGGCGCTGATTCCGCTCATATCGGGGAGCCTTAAATCCATGAGCGTGATGTCAGGTCGAAGCGCTCTGAATTGTTCAAGAGCCGCTTTGCCTGTGGCCGCCGTTCCCACCAGCTCCAAATCGCTTTCGTTCGCAACTACCGTTGCGATTCCCTCTCGAAAAGCGGGATGGTCATCGACGCATAGGATCCGGATTCGTGTGCCTGACTTCATGATCTCTTTACCCGCGAGTAGAGTCTCGCAATCCGATATACCGGTCCGTGAGGATCGGGTCGTTCGAAGGCTGCGCTGGATGGCACCATTAAGTCAATTTCTGTTCCCACTCCCGCTGCCGTTCTGATTTTGAGCTGAGCCCCAATCTTTCGCGCGCGCTCACGCATTCCCGACAATCCGAAATGCCCTTCCCGCCCGGCTGTGAGGACCTCATGATCGATGCCTTTGCCGTCATCTCGCACCAGGAGGCGAAAGTGATCTCTTCCATACTCAAGCACGGTCTCTACGGCCGAAGCGTCCGCATGACGGAACACATTCGCCAGTGCTTCCCCGCCTATGCGATAAATTTCTTCGCGCACCAGAGGTCGGAGCGAGCGTGGCGTGCCCTCGACGACTACGCTATATTTAACCTTCTTAGGAGCAGCCAAATCGCTCGAGATTTGCGTTAGTGCGCGTTCCAAATCCTCTTCTTGGGAGCGCTGCGAACGAAGGTGGCGGACCGTGTGACGGCTTTCATCGATCAGCTGCCGCAACTGTTGCGAGATGCGCTGTACGAGCGGCTTCGCAGTCGCATCCGCGGCGATTTGACGGTCCGCGACTTCCAGCTGTAGCGAGGCGCTCACCAGACCCTGCAAAAGAGTGTCGTGCAAATCGCGCGCGATTCGTTCCCGCTCGTCTAAGCGCTCAACGAGCCGCGCCTGGATATTCACGGCAACAACCTGCATTCTGCGTCGAATCACCCAGAGAATGAGCGCGAGCGCGGCAACTATCGCGGCTGCTCTTAGCCACCAAGTCTGGTAAAGGGCTGGCTCGATGGCAAATTCGAGCGATGCTCCGGTTGTGTTCCACACCCCATCGTTATTCGAGGCGATCACGTGAAATCGGTATCCTCCCGGACTCAAATCGGTGTAGAACGCCTGCCGCCGGGTCCCTGGATCCTGCCAATCCCTGTCGATGCCCTCCAGGCGATAACGAAACTGGACCTTCTGCGGGACCACAAGACTCAATCCTGTGTAGTCTATTTCGAGATTGCGGCCAAGCGGCGGAAGTCGAAGAAGTTGCCGAGGCGAATAGATCTTTCCATCGACGATGAGATTCTCGATGTGTACGGGAGGTGCAAGTGCATTCCTCGGGAGATTCTTCGGGTCGATCACTTGAGCGACGGACGCATTGACGAACCAAAGCTTACCGTCGGCGGCTTCGGATGCTCTCGGAGTGAATGATGTGTAGGCCGCCTGAACGCCGTCAAAGCTGTCGAAAAGACGGTACTGCAACTTGGCGTTGGGATCTGCCCACCAACGTTGTAACTCTCTGTTGTCGATCGCGATAAGCCCGCATGACGAATACAGCCAAAGCGTTTTTTGTTTATCCACAATGAACGAGAATGGAGGGTTGCATGGAAGTCCATTGTCCGGCCCCAATCGTTGTGATCTGTCGTTTTGCCAACCGGTCAACTGTCCGGCCGAAAGAATAAGGAGATGATTGTCGGAAGTCCAAAGAAGTTGATAGATTGGGCCATTCGCTCTGACAGCCATTTTCAACAGCTTGTCTCTGTAGGTGCCAGCCTCACCGCTACGAAAGCCCACGCTGATGCCGCCGGCAGGGTCGGCGGCAATCGAGGAAATGTGCGAGCCGACCGGGCCCACGGTCTCCTCCTGTACAGTAACCCCATGAATGTGGATGAGCCGTGAGAGACTTGGCGCTTGCATTCCCCATAGGTCGTCATTTCGATCTTGGATCAGGGATTGAAGTGTTCCCACCGGACTCCCATCGCTGCGCAAGAGCTTATGGAACTTTCCCGCTTCTCCGACCGAGAGGGTATTGTCGGTGCCTACCCACAGCCGTCCAGAATGATCCTCGAGCAGCACTGTGACGCGCCTGCCGGGCAAGCCTTGCGCTTCTCGAATCGATGAGACGGATGCTTCGTGAATCGCATCGAGTGCGTCGTGATTGCCTACCCAGACAGTGCCATCGCTTGCGGCCAGTACTGAACCGGCTAAGTCAGAACTCATCCCTTCGCGGCTTGAAAACGTGAGGACTTTGGGAACCCTGAAGCGATCCAGACCTCCGGATGTAAGCACCCAGATGTTGCGCTCCCGATCTTCGTAAATTGCATTGATGACATTGCCAGTCAGTCCATCCGAACTGCGGAAGTATTCACTTTTTCGGTCTCGAATCACGCAGAGTCCCTGACTCACGGTACCGATCCAAAGAGAGCCGGCGTGATCGGTCAACATAGTACCGACTTGGATCGCCTCCCCATCGAGCCCGTCGGTAGTGAATGAGCCCCAGTGACCTGCCTTGAATTGCTGCAGTCCCATGGTGGGTCCGGACTGCACCATGCCGATGAGCATGGATCCATTTGGCCCATCAGCAAAGGCGCCTACCGCGCCAAGATGTTCTAGTGCCTTGAAAGAAGGCGGAACGAACGTCTCGAATGAGTCCGGTTTTCCTCGAGCGAAGCCTCCACTCCCACCCAACCATAGGTTTCCGGACGTGTCACGGGTCAGGGCACCTGCGTAAGGAATTGAGATGCCATCGCGAGGGCCAAAACATTTAACCCCTTCGTCGGAGATGTGGCATAGGGGACCTTGGCCGTCTTGGACTCGAGAGCGCGTAATCCAAACACCTCCAGCGGGGTCATCGAGGATCGCGTTGATCCTGGCGTCAATGCTCGGGTAGGCGGAGAGTTTTCCGTCCGTCCAGCGCAGCAGCTCGGATGCGCCAATCCACAGACTTCCGTCTCGGCTCGCCCCTAGCGAATAGACTCCTTTAATCGGAGCCGATCCTTCGGGGGGTGTCCAAGGAACGAATCGGACTCCATCGAAGCGCACCAATCCCGAGGTTGTTCCAATCCAGAGATAGCCGTCCGTCGTTTGCACGATAGCCGTCGGAATTCCATTAAATGCTCCGTCCTGCAGCCGCCATGATGTGTGCGCATATTGTGACGTTCGAGGAACTTGGTCATGAGCCAAGGCTGACATCGAAGTTAGGACCACAGCCATTAAGAGGACGGCTCGTTGCACAACTTAGGCCCTTAACGAACACTCTCGCACCTGGCGAACTGTCTCCAATACGCGGGCGATCTAGAGAACGGCCGATAAACCCTTGCGGGCCAAGGCACAAAAGCTGCAGTTAGTGACGACTTAAGCAAGGTCTTGACCATACTTTCTCCCTGGACATCAAATTAAGCGGCAATTACGTTCGAGCGCTTCGTCCTCTCGACACTGATATGAGTTTACGTCTGCTCTCGACCCTCACCGTCAATCGCTTTTGGTTCGCGAGTTGGTCATCAAAGAAACAGTTCCTTGGGTAACATGATCCCGGTTCCCTCACTTGCCCCTCATGATAGGCGAAGCCTTATCGTGCGTTGAGTAGGGCGCCAGTCGGCGTCAGAGTCAGCGCGCTAGGTTCCGACCGACATCCATGTTGATGGGCCGCCAACTGGCTTTTCCGACGCAGCCTCATCATTCTCGGTCATGAACGCCGCCAACCCATAGCCACAATGTTCGCGACTTTGCCTACCGCACATGTCGCTTCATTGCCAGGGGGTTAGGTTAGGCATCAAAAAAGACTTTGCTCCCAAGCGCTTCGTCGCGCGCGACACGGTTTGCGCGATCACTCGCGGCTCGAGCCACACTACGGGCGTAGGTCTTAACCTGTTCATCGTCCTCCTCCCACGACTCCTCTTCGATTCGAAGAAGGCGATCGACTCGAGCGCCAAACTCGAGGATTCGTTGCGATACAGTTTCGCGATAATCCATCGGCCAAGGAAGGTCGGCGGCCTTCGACGCTAATGCCAAAAACAAGGAATAGAAGTCTGACTTTTTTCTCCACCGAGTCTGGACGAGGTTCGGTAAAACCCTGCTGATTTCGGCGGTAAC
>JBEKHO010000042.1:0-41963 GCA_050012215.1 Steroidobacteraceae bacterium | reverse complement strand
AACTCAGCGACGTACACAATTTTTTAGCGTTATTCATCGGCCAAACTCCGTAGGTGAAACATGGGAAGATCGTAGCACCGCTTGCCGATCAAAAAAATCCGCGGAAAATCTCATGTAAGATCTACATACAGACGACGCGCTTGGGCGCGCGCACAATAACAATCGGGGTGAAAAGCATGGGCGAGCGAGCCAGATCGATGACGCGGCGGGAGCTGCTCTCCATGATCGGCGTGTCGGCGGGAAGCGCTGCGATGTATCAGGCGATGACCAGCCTCGGTTTCGCCGCGGATTCTGGTTACCAGGGACCCATTCAACTGAGCGGCGCGCCTTCGGGAGCCTCGGTGCTCGTGCTCGGCGCAGGTATCGCCGGTCTGGTGGCCGCGTACGAGCTGCGCAAGGCCGGCTACCAGGTTCAGGTGCTCGAATATAATTCCCGTGCGGGCGGCCGAAACTGGACGTTGAGAGGCGGCGACCGATACACCGAGCTCGGTGGATTCACGCAGGAATGCCAATTCGACCCGGGCCTTTACATCAACCCCGGGCCTTGGCGGCTGCCCTACCATCATCGCGGCATGTTGAGCTACTGCAAGCTGTTGGGCGTGCAGCTCGAGCCTTTCGTCCAGTGCAATTACAACGCCTTTCTCCACCGCACCAAGGCGTTCGGCGGTAAGCCGCAGCGGTTTCGCACGATCAAGGCGGACTACCACGGTCACGTCGCGGAGCTTCTCGCGAAGACCGTGCAGAGCAAGAATCTCGACGCCTCGGTGACTGTGGAGGACCAGGAGCGCCTGTTGACCTCGCTTCGCGAGTGGGGAGCGCTCGACGAAAGCTACCGCTATGCGGCCGGCCCTCTGAGCAGCGACCGGCGCGGCTTCGAGAAGGATCCCGGCGGCGGACTCGGCGGACGCCCCGCTTTCTCCGAGCCGTTACAACTGCGAGAGGTTCTGCGCTCCGGTCTTTGGGAGGCGTTGACCTTGTGCGACGTCTACGACATGCAGCAGACCATTTTCCAACCGGTTGGCGGCATGGGCATGGTGGGCCAGGCTTTCGCACGCGAACTCGCGCCGCTGATCCGCTACAACGCCAAGGTCATCGACATTCAGCAGGACGACCACGGAGTCGCCGCCACCTTCCAGGATACGGCCGCGCCCTCTGCGGGGCGCCAAACGGTACATGCGGACTGGTGCGTGTGTACCATTCCCTTATCGGTGCTCGGACAGATTCCGATGAAAGTGGGCGCACCCATGGCGAACGCCATCGCCGCGGTGCCTTACGCGGCCGCCGTGAAAGTCGGACTGCAATTCAAACGCCGGTTCTGGGAACAGGACGAGCAGATCTACGGCGGCATCACCTACACTGACCTGCCGATCAGCAATATCGGCTATCCGAACTCCGGTTTCTTCGGCGACGGCAAAGGCGTCCTGCTCGGCGGCTATCTCTGGGGCCTCGACGCCGCAAAGTTCACGGCGATGACGCCCGACCAGCGAGTCGCCAAGGCCGTGGAATACGGCAGCCAGATTCACCCGCAGTACCCGAAGGAATTCGACACCGGCGTCGCCGTCGCATGGCACCGCTCGCCGTTCACCATGGGATGCTTCGGCATGTGGACCGAAGAGGCGCGAGCTGCGCATTACGATGCGCTCTGCGCGATCGACGGGCGCATCGTGCTTGCGGGCGAGCACGCCTCGTATCTTCCGGCCTGGCAGGAAGGCGCGCTGATGTCGGCGTTGGATGCCATTGGTCGACTGCATCGCCGCGCGGTGGCCGGAGCGATGCCGTCGTGATCGAATCAGTAATCGCATTTTCAGGGTCGTCCGCATGAACATCCGCAACGTTGGAATCCGCATTCGAGCCCGGCACGCACTCGCAGCCGGCATGGCTTTGGCGCTCGCCGGGGTCACAGCCCAGCCGGCATGGCCGCAAGAGGAAGGCGTCGGCATGTTCAGCACCGGAAAACTCAAGACCATCTCGGGCGCTGAAGTGTTCCAGAATATTTGCCAGGGCTGCCACATGCCGGACGGCAAGGGTGCCAGCGGCGCCGGCCGTTATCCCGCGCTCGCAGGCGACGGCGCGCTCGCCTCCACGAAGTTCATGGCGGTGACGCTCCTCGAAGGCCGGCGCAACATGCCCGCCTTTGGCGGGACGGGCGATATGGGCCTGTTCTTCTCCGTTCCGACGCTCGACGATGACCAGATCGCCGCCGTGATCAACTATGTGCGCTCGAGCTTCGGCAACCATTTCAAGGGCCGGATCACCGCGACGGAGGTCAAGGCACTGCGGCGACCGAGTACCGACAGGCTCCTTCCGGCGCACTAGCGCGCCTGATTTTTGCGTTTGGCTTCGATTAACTTCAAGAGGATCCGCCATGATCAAGACAGCCACCTCGCTCGTTCTTTTGATGTTGCCGGCCTTTGCACTCTCGCAGGACGTGATCCGGCATAAATTGCCGAATGGCAGCACCTTCCCCATTTCGGCCGCGGTGGAAGTGCCCGCCGGCAAGACGCTGGTGTTCTTGAGCGGCATGGTCCCTCCCGTCAGCGATCCGAAGTCGCCAAAAGACAGCACCGCCGCCTATGGCGACACCAAGACGCAGACCATCGGTGCACTCACCTCCATCAAAGGCTCGCTCGAGAGCCTGCACCTGACACTCGGTGACGTGATCAAGATGCAAGCCTTCCTGGTCGGCGATCCCGCCAAGGGCGGCAAGATGGATTTCGAAGGATTCATGCAGGGCTACACCCAGTTCTTCGGCACGCCCAGTCAACCCAACCTGCCGGTGCGTTCGGCGCTGCAGGTCGCGGCGCTGGCGAATCCTGGGTTTTTGGTGGAGATCGAGGTGACTGCGGTTCGGCCGTGACGACGCCGCCAGTGGCCCCGGTCGCATATCCGGCGACTTTGCACAGATAAAGAAAAGGACCGCCCCAAGAGCAGGCGGCCTGTGTAGTGCCGCACCCTACCGCGTGTTTTTGTGAGACCGCCGCAGAGGGGGTCCCGGCGCGCAGAAGAAAGGCGAGTCAAGCGCGACTGGAAGCCTTACTCCCCAATTTATCCGCGGCGCCGGGTGTGATCGATACTCAAGCGGTCCTTGAATGGCGGCAATGCCGGATTGCACAAACGCGACGGAAGACGCAGTCCCTAAGGTGATATGTCACCAGTGCCTACGAGGACGCGCGCCTGCCGCTGCCGCCGCGAAAACCGCTGACCGTGATCAAGCTCTCCGACCAGGGCGGCCAACACATTTTGCGCAACGGTGCGACACGAAACGCGATGGTTAGCAGTGGGATGACAGCGATCAGCATTCAACACCTGATTTAACTTACTGTTAGGTGGTCCGAGACGCATATCCCTAGGCTGACATATCCGCCGTTTCTGACGATGCCCGCGTGTCAGAGTATCCGTGAAACTGACATAAAGGCGTACAACCCATGGACAAAGCGAAACTTCAGAATCCGCTCATGCCGCTTATTTCCGGTGAAAAGATTGTCGCTCATTCAGTCTCATTCGCAGCCGGCGTAACGGAAAAGAATTTGCGATCTCGGCATTCAGCCATAACTTCCGACCTCTACAGTTACCTTCGATACAAGGCGTGGACATCAAAGATCCGCAACGCGTTCGACGAGCCGAAGTAGTACGCCCCTCAAAAGGAGGCGGGCGCATAAAGACCGCGATCGGACCCTTTGCTGCCCTTGGTGAGAGTCCGCGATGGAGCGGTCAAAAGAAACTCAGACGGTACCGATCTTCTATGGAGGCGGCCTGCGCCACACACTCGCCAGCCACGGCTGCTGTTCGCGGGGTAATCCCGTCGGCCGATAGTAATATTCGAGTTCTATGAACGCCGCATGCAACATGTAGCGACGCCACGCTTCAAGATCGTGGTAAGCGCCGTAGCGCCCGCGGTTCCAACCTTCCTCATTCTGGCCGTGCGGATTGGAGCTGAACAGCACGCCCCCCGGCTTCAGTGCGACGTGCAGTTGTCGCAACACGCGCGGCAATTCTTGGGACGGCAGGTGAAACAGCGAAGCGTTCGCGAAGATGCCGTCAAAGCGCTCACCCGGCAGGTCAAGCCTGTGGAAATCCTGCTCCCATACCTCGCAACCGGTGTCGGCACGCGCCATAGCAGCAAAGCCGGCGGCTCCCTCCAGCCCGATAGCCGTGTGGCCTAATCCCGCAAAAGTTTTGAGGTCGCGTCCTGGCCCACAGCCAAAATCGAGAATCACTAAAGGCGACTCGCCGTCGATATGCCGTAATAGTGTGGCGATGTTCTGGCTGACATCGTGATCTCGCGTGCCAGCGCGAAAGTCCTCAGCGCGCTGCTCATAGTACGAGAGCGTCGCTGTGGCGATCTTGTCGAGTTCGTGGGGTTCAAGCCGCTTGCTATGCATCGAGATGCCTGCCGCGCTGCGCTACTTCCGGGTCGTTATTCTGATCCAGATCGGTGTTGAGCGGAACGAGCGCGTCGTCGAAAAGATCGCGCCTGATCCCGATCCATCTGGGGTCGCGCAAGATTTGGTGGCCGGGACAACTACTTCATTGACGCGACCGGAGTGCCGTTCCACAGGCAGCTACCAGGGCTGGCAGGGTTCGACCCAAACCCGCCGGCCGTGAAAGGCGGGTATCGGGCTACTCAATCACTCAATCAAGTTCATGGCTCACGATTTGACGCCGGCCGTAAAGTGAGGCTTGCTGGCAGCGGGTGTCTTTTCTAGGGGGAACATCAATGCCGATACTTCGCGAGTGGCGTGCTGAAATTCGGCGCGCAAAGAAAGCAGCCTATGTAGAGTACGTCCGCACGACCGGTATAGCAGGCTATAGGGGCACCCCGGGGAACCTTGGTGCCACCGTCGCCGTGCGCGATCTCGACGCGGATCGCAGTGAAATCGTCACGTTGAGTTGGTGGACCTCCTTGGACGTCATTGGTGCATTCGCAGGCGACCCTGTGGACCAGGCTCGCTACTATCCGGCGGACGACGAGTATCTTCTTACGCGCCCGGCAACTGTACTTCACTATGAATCCTCGGAACTTTATTCGTCGGCTACTGCGGACTGGTCGGCGCAAGTTCCATGATCATGTGGATGCCGGATTCGCCCCGCATTTTTTATTGGCGAATGTCTCACAGTGGCTCGGATCGAGACCGTCGCCCGGCAACGGGGCCGCCAACGCGTACTCTCGACCCTGAGCGGTCCTAAGTGACCGGCAGCTTGCGGGGAGGACGGCGAGGGATGCCGCATGTCACGGCTGTTTAGCGGGGCTCTCCATCGGTTGGCCCCACCAGTATTGGATC
This sequence comes from Steroidobacteraceae bacterium, assembly GCA_050012215.1. Classification (GTDB taxonomy): domain Bacteria; phylum Pseudomonadota; class Gammaproteobacteria; order Steroidobacterales; family Steroidobacteraceae; genus Bog-1198. The sequence goes on along the minus strand of JBEKHO010000042.1, from coordinate 36,681 downwards.
ACCCCGGCGCTTAGGGAAACACTCTGCGGGCTTGTGACCGCGTCGTTCGGGATGTTGAGCGTTGCGGACAACGATCCCAGATGCTCGGCGAACAGCACAACAACGATCTCGCAGCTGCGCCCCGCCTCCAGTGTGCGTCCACATAGGCTGATCGGCGTGAAGTCATGGGGGTCGGTTCCAGCGCCCGGAGTCACCGATACTCCTGATATCGTCACCGCGGCGGTGCCGGTGTTCTTCAGGGTCACCGACTTGAAGTGCAGCGAAAACCGACGCACGGTGCCGAACGACAAGCTGCTCGGCGTCGCGCTCGGTTTCAGCGGGGATGCGGTGACGGTTAACGAAACGGTCGTCATATGCGAAAGCGCACCACTCATGCCGGTCACAGCTACCGGGTAGGTTCCTGCCGCCGTGCTGCTGCCCACCGTCACTTGCATCTGGGACGTGCTTCCCGTCGACACTGAGGCCGGCAAGAATGTAACGGAGGTGCCCGTTGGCGCACCCGACTGTTGGAGCTTGATGCTCCCTGCGAATCCATACAGGGCGTTCGTGGTAATCAGCGATGTTCCCGCGCTCCCTTGCACGATGCTCAGCGAAGCAGGCGAAGCCGAGATCGAAAAGTTTGGCGCTGGGCGGATCGTGATCGTGCAACTGGCAGTAACCGTTCCAGCCGCCAAGCCGGAGGAATCCACGACCTTCGCCGATACTTGCCCCTCAAATAGATGCTTTATGCGCCCCTTCCCGCCCGAGTAATCCGGACGCGGATCTGAATCGCCGTTGAGCACGGCACCGAGCTCTCGGTTGCGGTAACTCTCAGTCTTGCCTGCCGCCACCTTGCTCGGCTTGCCGAATTTTCCGCCGCATGCGCTGTGCGCCTCAATGTGGCGAGAGCCATGGGCCATTCGCGATCGACTCTCGTGAATGCCGTCTACGCGCACAGCTTGGCGTCCGGAATGGCAGGCGTTGCCGAGCGAGTGGCGGATCGAGTGTTTGATGTGAAGCCACAACTTCGAGTGCTCGAAGGGGGAGCCTAGCCGGACGTTAGACAGCCGTTAGATGAAAAGACAGCGTCGGCGGCGAAGGCTGGATAAGATATTGTTTTTGTTGGTGCCCCCGCCCGGACTCGAACCGGGATGGCTGTTAACCGACGGATTTTAAGTCCGTTGCGTCTACCAATTCCGCCACGGGGGCTGCCGGCGGGAGTGTAGCAAAGCGTCCGGTATCTCCGGCGTCTCGCCCCGAGGTGAGCCTCAGGAAACCGCGACGCGTTCCGGCGCCGGCACGCACCAGATATCGAGCGGTGCGGCGCGGCCGCGCAGTTCGAATTGCGGCAGGTGGAGGAACGCGATCGGCCGGGCATTTGCGTCCCCGCGCGTGGTTCTTGCATCGAGTGCGGCTGCCACCGTGCATGAGAAGAGCACTTCCCCGGCCCGTGCGCGTCCACAGAGCCGCGCCGCCACGTTCACCGTATCGCCCACGAGCGTGGTGCGTCTCTGGCCTGGCGGTCCGAGCAACGCGAGCGCCACTTCTCCCGTGTGCAGCCCGACGCCGATGCCGGTCTCGATCGAGAGGTCTTGGCGCCAGCGCTCGGCCAGGGCCGAAAAATCTGCGAGCATGCTATGACCCGCCGCTAGCGCCGCCCGCGCGCCCTGCTCCGCCGGCTCACCCACGCCGAAGCCCGCCATCATGCCGTCGCCGGCGACGTGGTACACCTGGCCGCCGTGCAAAGCAGTAGCCGCTGCGAGCACCGCGAAAAACTCGTCGAGCAATGGGACGATTTGAGCCGGCGCCAGCCTCTCGGCGAGCCCGGTATACCCCCGGAGATCAACGAACAGGACGCTGACCCGAGTGGTCTTGGTCATCCGGGGGCGCGAGATTCGCGCAACGGTCAGGGAATTGGTGGCGCGGATTTTGGGAGGCATGGCGCCCATCCGTCAGCCCTCGATCACTCGGACAATCGACACACCGTCTCCTGGAGCTCGCTATGGAACACTGCCTGCGGCATCGCGCCGCGGGCGCCAGTATGCACCAAGGCGCGCTTCCGCGTGCATGCACCTTCGAGGGTGCCGGGATCAGCCCTCACGCTGGGGGATCTGAAGCCCGCGAGCTACCGCGGGCCTCGCGAGGAACGCCTGGAGGGAGCGCTGTACGTGGGCATAGTCGCTGATGCCGACCAAATCTGCGGCGCCATAGAACCCGATGAGATTGTTGATCCACGGGAAGATCGCGATATCCGCGATCGTGTACGTGTCACCCAGGAACCATGTGCCCTCGGCGAGCCTCTGGTCCATCAACGCCAGAAGACGCTTGGACTCGGCCACGTATCGGTCGCGCGGCCGCTTGTCCTCGTAATCCTTGCCGGCAAACTTATGGAAGAAACCGACCTGCCCGAACATCGGACCGACCGCGCTCATCTGGAACATGAGCCATTGAATCGTCTGGTGACGCCCGGCGCCGCTCTTCGGCAGGAACGCGCCGGCCTTGTCGGCCAGATAGAGCAGAATGGCGCCAGACTCGGACAAACCGAACGGTGCGCCGTCCGGGCCGTGGGGATCGATGATTGCGGGAATCTTGCCGTTCGGGTTGAGTGAGCGAAACTCCGGCGACGATTGATCGTTCGTGTCGAAGCTCACGAGGTGAGGTTCGTAGGGCAGGCCCGTCTCCTCCAGCATGATCGAGGCCTTCACCCCATTCGGCGTCGGCAGCGAATAGAGTTGGATGCGGTCGGGATGTGCGGCGGGCCATTTACGGGTAATCGCGAACTGGTCGAGTGTCGGCATAGGATCCTCCTCCTAGGAACGAATTATGCGCGCTTGACGACTCCCTATGCCCTGCCCTTCGGGCCCGGTCGGTCAATTCCTACAGCAGTTGACGCGTTTTACCGTTCGCTCGCGGACCCGCGTCAACCCACTATTGATAGCAGTTCATTCGGAGAAGCGCGATGCCACCGTCGAGCGGCCGCGAAATAGGCGCCAGCGCCATGCGCGAGTCGCGCAACGTCTGGGTGCAAGCGCAATCCATCTTGAGCATCAGCCGCGTGGTCTCCGATCTCGACCGCGCGGAGGCCTTCTATCGCTCTGTACTGGGATTCCAAAACGTATCGCGTGGGCGGGCCGATACAGAGGTGCTGCGGGCTTTGGGTTCCAAATCCGATGCCAGCGAACTGAAATTGCGTCTCGGCGAGGAGGAACTCGTGCTCGTGCAATTCGAGTCGGCCGGGCGGGAGTATCCGGCGGACAGCCGCAGCAACGACTTGTGGTTCCATCATCTCGCCATCGTCGTGAGCGACATGGACGTGGCCTATTCGCGGATTCAGTCGAGCGCGGGCTGGCAGCCGATCAGCACGGACGGTCCGGAAACTCTGCCCGAATCCAGCGGTGGCGTCCGTGCGTTCAAGTTTCGCGACCCGGACGGTCATCCGCTGGAACTCCTGTGGTTTCCGCCGCGCCCCGCGAGCCCCAAGTGGCAGGAGCGGGCCCGCATGGCTCCGTCGGATGAGCCGTTTCTCGGCATCGACCATGGCGCACTGTCGGTGAAATCTGCCCGTCGAAGCCTCGCCTTCTATCGGTCTCTCGGACTGCACATTGCGGAGGAGTCCGTGAACTTGGGCCCGGCTCAGTCCCGCCTGGATGGTCTCAGCGCAGCGCGCGTGCGCGTCACCAGCCTTCGTGCCGCCGGCAGCGCCGGACCGGGCCTGGAACTGCTCGCCTATCGGCCGCCGGGACGCCCGCTGGGGGGTTGCAGCGTGACCGATCTGTCAGTGGACTGGACGACGCTGAGTGCAGTTATGGCGGGAAGCGCGAGTGACGCGATCCCGGGTCCGGCGACATCGACCGGTCGCGTACCCGCGCCGAGCTTGCTGAAAAAAATCGCCGCGGTGAGTGACCCGGACGGACATCGCTTCGTGCTCGTGAGTCACGGTCCTTGCTTGGGCCGCCCCGCGTGAGGGCCCGAGACATGCGTGGAGACGAACGGATGGCTGACGAATTGACTGAAGCTCGATGTTTGAGTTCCGAGCATGACGAGTCCGAGTCCTCCGACCAACCCAAAGTTCTTGAGGAACTCCCAGAAATGTTCGAGGCCCGCGCCTTCCTTGAATCGCCAGAATTCGGGATAGCGCCAGAATTGATGAAACAGGACTGCGGTGATGACGCAGAATCCGGCCAAAACGAACGCCGCGAAGCGATCGTGCCAGCCCGTCACGATGCAGACGGGAGCAAGCAATTCCACGGCGATCGACGCGACCAGCATTCCCCGGGGCCAGAAGATGCCGCCGGCTTGCTTCATGGCGGACGGCCAGTTGAGGATTTTATCCAGTCCACTGAATGGGAACAGGATGACCAGGAAAACCCGCAGCACCGTCGGTGCGTAATCGTTCATGAACGTCACGAAATCAACCGTTCCCGCGTGGAGGTGTTCGATGGGTGACAGTATAGGACCACGTCCGCAGCTCGCGTACTGGCATCTCTGGACCGTCACGACTGTCTCATCGTGAGCGACATACCGAACGACCGGCTCATGCGCTGGAGCGAGCATTCGGGTGTCACCGTGTTTCGCGCGCCCTCGGGCTTCACCAACGGCAACACCCGCGACCGAATGGGGCGGCTGGTGAGCTGCTCCCATCGGTACCGCTGTGTTTTTCGCACAGAGTGGGACGGAACGGTGAGCGTGCTCGCCGACCGCTTTCAGGGGAGGCGTCTGAACTCGCCGAACGATGTGGTCTGCCATTCGGACGGGAGCCTGTGGTTCACCGATCCGACTTACGGGATCAGTACCGACTACGAAGGCGGCAAGCAGAAGTCCGAGTTGCCGCCCGCGGTCTATCGGCTGGACGAAGACGGCGACCTCGCGCTCGTCGCCGATGACTTCCAGGGTCCGAATGGGCTGGCATTCTCGCCCGACGAGCGCCGGCTCTACATTGCGGAGACCGGACAGCAATTCGATGCCGATCCCCGGCAGTACATCCGGGTATTCGATGTCCAAACCGACGCGCCAGATTCGATTCAGGGGTCGTCGTCGGGCCGCGCCCCACTTGGGGCCGGCCGGATCTTCCACAGGACGACGCCCGGATACACGGACGGCTTTCGCGCGGACGAGGATGGCAATCTCTGGGCTGGCGCCGCCGACGGCGTGCATTGCATCTCGCCCGATGGCGTCCTGCTCGGCAAGGTCAAAACCCCTCATCCGGTTTCCAACCTCGCGTTCGGCGGCCGCAACCGTTCCCGCCTGTTCATTTGCGGGTCACACACGCTCTATGCGCTATACACGAATCAGCGCGGTGCAGCGCGCCCTTGAGTCCACTCCAAAGGAGTTCGATGCCGTCATGACAACCGCCCCTCCCCTGCCTCCCCAGCGCATTCTGGCCGGGCAGAAAGCCCTGGTCACCGGCGCCAACTCCGGCATCGGCCGCGGCGTCGCGATCGCGCTCGGACAAGCGGGCGCCGACGTGATCGTGAACTATGTGTCCGACGACGAGGCGGCCGAGGCCGTGGTGAAGGAGATCCGCTCCGCCGGCTCCGAGGCGCACGCCATCAAGGCCGACGTGTCATCCGAAAGCGATGTCGCGGCCATGTTCGCCGGGATGATCAAGCGCTTCGGCACCGTCGACATCCTGGTCAATAATGCGGGGCTGCAGCGGGATTCGGCGTTCAAGGACATGACCCTGGCGCAGTGGAACACCGTGCTCAGCGTCAATCTCACGGGCCAGTTCCTCTGCTCGCGCCAGGCGGTGGCGGAGTTCCTGCGCCGCGGCGTGGTGCCGGCCGTGTCGTGCGCGGCGGGCAAGATCATCTGCATGAGCTCGGTGCATCAACAGATTCCCTGGGCCGGGCATGCGAACTACGCGACATCCAAAGGCGGCATCAAGCTCATGATGGAGAGCATGGCGCAGGAATTCGCCCCGCATCGCATCCGCGTCAACGGCATCGCTCCCGGCGCCATACGCACGCCGATCAACACGAGCGCCTGGAACACCCAGGAGGCCTACGACTCGTTGATGACGCTGGTTCCGTATGGACGGATCGGCGAGCCCGAGGACATCGCCCGCGCGGCGGTGTGGCTTGCCTCGGATCATTCGGACTACGTGGTGGGCACCACGTTGTTCGTCGACGGGGGCATGACTCTGTACCCCGGCTTCGCGACCGGCGGATGAGCACGCCATGTCAGACGCCCACTACGATCTCATCATCATCGGCTCCGGTCCCGGCGGCGCCTCGCTCGCCCACAAGCTTGCCCCGAGCGGCAAGCGGATCCTGATCCTCGAACGCGGCGATTACCTGCCGCGCTCCCGGGCGAACTGGGATTCGCAGACGGTGTTCGTGGACGGCGCATACCAGGCCAAGGAAACCTGGTATGGCGGCGACGGCCGTGAGTTTCATCCCGGGCTTCACTACTACGTCGGCGGGAATTCCAAGGTGTACGGCGCGGCGTTGCTGCGCCTGCGCGAGCGCGATTTCGAAGAGATACGCCACGCGGACGGTATCTCGCCGGCATGGCCGCTTCGCTACGAGGTCTTCGAACCCTATTACACCGAGGCCGAGCGGCTGTTCCACGTACATGGCCTGCGCGGCGAAGACCCGAATGAACCGCCCTCGGGCGAGCCGTTCCCGTTCCCGCCGGTATCGCACGAGCCCGCCATTCAGACACTGAACGAGGGGCTGCGGGGCGAAGGTCTGCAGCCTTTCCATCTGCCGCTCGGCATACTGCTCGACGAGAAGGACAGCAAGGCGACGCCCACCAGCACCTGCATCCGCTGCGACACTTTCGACGGCTTTCCTTGTCCATTGAACGGCAAGGCGGACGCTCAAGTGATGTGCGTGGACCCCACGCTTCGAGCGCACGCCAACGTCACCCTCAAAACCAATGCCTATGCGTCGAAACTGCACACGGACCCATCCGGGCACATCGTCAGCGGCGTACAAGTGGAGTGCGATGGACGCACCGAGGAGTACTCGGCGGACATCGTCGTGGTCGCTTGCGGCGCACTGTCGTCAGCGTTGCTGCTGCTGCGCTCGGCCAACGCCGCTCATCCGAACGGGCTCGCGAACGGCTCGGGCCAGGTGGGTCGCAACTACATGCGCCACAACCAATCGGTGCTGATGGCCTGGATGCGCGAGCCGAACGACACGGTATTTCAAAAGACGCTCGCGATCAGCGATTTTTATTTCGGTGCCGACGATTGGGAATACCCGTTGGGGCTCATCCAGATGTGCGCAAACTCCCACGGCGCACAGGTTCGCGGCGAGGTTCTGCCGGCATGGCTGGAGTGGCTGCCAAGAGCCCCCTTCGATGAAATGGCCCGCCACTCGATGGATTTCTGGCTATCCAGCGAGGATCTGCCAAGGCCGGAGAATCGGATTTTTTATGACGCTGAGCGCGTGATTCTCGACATCAAGGAGAACAATATGGAGGCGCACCACCGCCTCAAAAAAAAGCTGGAGCAGATCCTGGCACGCATCGGCGCGCATCCCGTGCTGCTCGAACGCAGCCTGTACCTCGGCAAACAGATCCCCATCGGCGGCACTGCGCATCAGGCGGGCACGGCACGGTTCGGGACCCATCCTGCCCACTCGGTGCTCGACACCGACTGCAAGGCGCACGAGCTCGATAATCTCTACCTGGCGGATGCCAGTTTCTTTCCCTCGATCGGGGCGGTCAACCCGACGCTGACCATCATTGCCAATGCGCTTCGGGTCGCCGATATCATCGGGAAACGGCTCACCTGAGAACCGCCGGCGGGCCTTACATGTCGCTGGGCGGCATAACGCCCATGTTCATGTTCATGTGATACATGATCCAGAGCGATCCGGCGATGACGATGCCGACGATCAGCACGCCGAGGGCGAGCGCGAGTGAATTGTTGATGTTGTCCGGGCCCGTGGTGATGTGCAGAAAAAACACCAAATGCACGCCCATCTGCGCGATGGCCAGCGCCGCGAGCGCCATGGGAACTCCGGGCACGTAGAGCAGGCTCGTGCCGCTCGCCACCCAGAACGATGCAATCGTGAGGGCCGCAGCGAGCCCCAGTCCGATCAGGTAGTTTCGGACACCTTCCCCAACGGACTCCTCGGCCGTCTCCGGATCGCCCGGCGCGGCGTCGATGCCATGGCTGCGGCCGGCTGAATTGATCTCGTGTTCGCTCATGGGCTCGTCCCCAGAAGATAGACATTGGTGAAGATGCCGACCCAGATGATGTCCAGGGCATGCCAGAACAGCGCGAAGCACAATCCGCGCCGCATGATGTCGGCTCGAAATCCCTTGGCCCAGAATTGCGCCATCATGGTTCCGAGCCACAAAAGACCGATCGTCACATGCACCCCGTGCAGGCCGACCAGCGCGAAGAACGCGGACAGGAACGCGCTGCGGCCGGGGCCCGCACCCATGGCGATCATTTTGGCGAACTCGCTGACCTCGAGGCCGATGAATGCCAACCCGAGTGCCCCTGTGATGACATAGCCGATCTGCGTCCACAGCATGTTGCGTGCATTCGCAGCGATGCTCGCCAAGCCGCAGGCGAAGCTCGAGAGCAGCAGACAACCCGTCTCGATGGCCAGGATTCTGAGATCGAACAGCTTTACGGCCGTTGGACCGCCCGCGGTGGCGTGCGCCAGCACCGCGTACGCCGCATAAAATCCCGCAAACAAGATGAAGTCCGACAGCAGGAAAATCCAAAAGCCATAGCCGGTGATGATTCGCTTGGTGGCCGGTCCCAGATGCCCGCCGTGGGGCTCCTCGATCCAACCCACCTTGCGCGAACCGTGCGCCTTGGTTTCCGAATACTCGACCTTATGGATGCCTTTTTCGCGGCCCTCCACGAGCGCTATTCGAGCCTGGCGCCGCTCGTCGTCAATATGCGCGAGCTCCGCCGCCGGCAATTCGTACTCGTAGCGATTGCGCCAGGCGAAACCGACGAATGTTCCGAAGGCGCCGATCAAGCCGACGATCACCATCCACCAGATGTGCCAGATCAGCGCGAAGCCGGTGACCACCGCGAAGAACGCGGCGATGAATCCGGTGGGACTGTTGCGTGGCATCTCGATGGGCTGGTAATCCGGCAGGTCCATGAGCCGGTGCTGCTGGATCGCCTTCTGCTTGATGCCCCAATAGGCCTCGGCGCCGGTGACGTTCGGCATTACGGCGAAATTGAAATGGGGCGGCGGCGAGAAGGTGATCCACTCGAGGGTTCGTCCGTCCCACGGGTCGCCGGTCAAGTCGCGCAGCTTGTCGCGGTTGCGGATCGAGACGACGAGTTGGGCAACCTGCAACGCGATGCCGCAGGCAATGATGCCCGCGCCGACCGCGGCGACGATGAGCCAGGGATGCCACTCGGCGACATCGTAATGCTGCATGCGTCGGGTCATGCCTTCGAGTCCGACGATGTACAGCGGCATGAACGCGACATAGAAGCCGATGGTCCAACACCAAAAGGCCGCCTTCCCGATTCGCGGGTCCAGCCGGAAGCCGAATGCCTTGGGAAACCAATACGAGTACCCGGCGAACGCACCGAACAAAACTCCGCCGATGACGACGTTATGGAAGTGCGCGACCAGGAACAGCGAGTTGTGCAGCACGAAATCGGCCGGAGGAACCGCAAGGAGGACGCCCGTCATGCCGCCGATGGCAAAGGTAATCATGAAGGCAAGCGCCCAGAGCAGCGGCTCCTCGAACCGCACACGCCCGCCCCACAGGGTGAAGAGCCAGTTGAAGATCTTCACACCGGTCGGTACGGCGATGATCATCGACATGATGCCGAAGAAGGCGTTGACGTCGGCCCCGGCGCCCATGGTAAAGAAATGATGCAGCCATACCAAAAACGAGAGGATGCAGATCGCCATCGTCGCAATGACCATGGAGCGGTAGCCGAATAGCGGCTTGCCCGAGAAGGTCGAGATGACCTCGGAGAAGACGCCGAACGCCGGCAGGATGAGGATGTAGACCTCCGGGTGACCCCATGCCCAGATGAGGTTCATGTACATCATCGAATTGCCGCCCGCCGTGTCGGTAAAAAAATGGAACCCGAGGTAGCGGTCGAGCAGCAGCATGGCGAAGGTCGCGGTGAGAATCGGGAAGGCGGCGACCATCAGAAGACTCGAAGCGAGCGACGTCCAGCAAAAGATCGGCATGCGCATGAGCGTCATGCCCGGCGCACGGATCTTGAGAATCGTGGTCACGAAGTTGACGCCCGTGAGAAGCGTGCCGATACCGGAGATCTGCAAGGCCCATAGGTAGTAATCGATTCCCACTCCCGGGGAATACTTGAGTTCCGATAGCGGGGGAAAGGCCAACCATCCCGCCCTGCCGAACTCGCCGATCACGAGCGACATATTGACCAGCAGGATGGCGGCGGCGTTGAGCCAGAGGCTTACCGAATTCAGCGTCGGAAAAGCCACGTCGCGTACGCCGAGCTGCAGCGGCACCGCGAAATTCATCAGGCCGATCACGAAGGTCATCGCCACGAAGAAGATCATGATCGTGCCGTGCGCGGTGAAAACCTGGTCGTAGTGCTCCGGCGGGAGGTATCCCGCCGAATGAAAGGCGAGGGCCTGCTGGGAACGCATCATGAGCGCGTCGGTGAACCCGCGGATCAGCATCACCAGCGCCAACACGCAATACATCACCCCAATCCGCTTGTGGTCGACCGAGGTGAACCACTCAACCCACAGATAGCGCCAATGACCCTTGAGCGTGAGCCAGCCAAGCAGTGCGATGATGCCCAGGATCATCAAGGCCGATGCGGCCATGGGGATGGGCTGGCTGAAAGGGATCGCAGACCAGCTCAACTTGCCCAACATTATTCGTGTTCCTCAGATGGCATCAGCATTTCACTTACGGTGCATTCGTGATCTGGGGCGCACCGATCGATTCGGGGGCGGTGCCGGCCACGATCGCCGCGAACAACGTCGGATCGACGGTTTTATAGGTGGCCAGCGGCGCTGTATCCGCGGTCTGCGCAAGCCGAGCGTAGGCCGCCACGTCGAGCGCCGTGCCGGACTCCTTGACGCCCGCGACCCATTGGTGAAAGGCCTCCCCCTCCACAGCCCGCACGTCGAAGTGCATGTCGGAGAACTTATCGCCGCTGAACTGGCTCGAGAGACCGGGGAAAGTCCCCGGCTTGTCGGCCTGCAGGTTCAACTGCGTGGTCATCCCCGCCATGGAATAGATCATGCTGCCGAGTTGCGGCACGAAAAACGCGTTCCAGACGCTTGCGGAGGTGATCTTGAAATGCACCGGCGTGCCGGCCGGCACCACCAGTTGGTTTACCGTGGCAATGCCCTCATCCGGGTAGATGAAGAGCCATTTCCAGTCGAGCGAGACGGCCTCCACCTCGATGGGTTTGAGCTTGCTGTCGAGCGGGCGAAACGGATCGAGCGACTGCGATCCGAACCAGGCGATGCCGCCGAGAAAGGTGATCACCAAGGCCGGTATGGCCCAGACGATGAGTTCGAGACTGCCGGAAAAATCCCAATTCGGCCGATAGGTCGCCCGGGTGTTCGAGGCACGAAACCACCATGCGAAGCCGAGAGTCGCGAGAATCACCGGCACGACGATCGACAGCATGATCGTCAGCGAATCGATGAGTATGAGTTTCTCGGAGGCCCCGACGGGACCGCGCGGGTCGAGCACGCCGCCGCAACCCGGGAGAGACAACGCGAGCAGCGGAGCAATTGTTTTTTTTACAAAAGCGCGGTTGGCGGACACAGCCAAAGCTAGCACACGCCAAAAGAAAAGTGGGTATGGACGATCAAATTTCATCCGTACCCGCGGCGCTTTTTCGCATCGCACACTCAGAAGGGATAGTTCAACCCGGTAAACACCGCGGCGCCTTCGCTGCCGTAACCGATGTCGACGAAGCCCACCACGAATGGGCGCGCGATGCCTCGGAATCCCAGTCCATACACCCGGTGCAGCTGGTCGAACGGCAGCGTGCTCGTTCGGTCGAAGACGCGGCCCACGTCGATGAAGGGAGCGAGCTCCAATTCAACCGAGGTGGCGACGGCATGAAAGGTTGCCACGTTGCGGCGAAATTCCACGGAGGATGAAAACGAATCACGATCATAGTAGCGTCCGTTCCCGAAGCCGCGCAGCGGCTGTGAGCCGCCGATGACGGTGTCGGCTCCGCCGATGCTCGAGAGGGCCCAGAACGGCACGTCGTGCGCAGTCGGCAGATAGCGCAAAGCCATGTGCATCGCGATCACCGTCTTCGCCTGCAGCGGAACGAATGCACGTCCGTCGAAACCGGTCTCGGTATACAGCGAGTCATTGAACGCCCCGTCGCGGCTCGCCATGCCGCCGTAGGCCACCAATTGGGTTCCTTTGGTCGGAATGATGATGTCGTCGCGCGTGTCGTAGACGATCGATACTCGATTCAAGAAGTTGTGGTTCGTGCCTTCCCCGAGGATCTTGCTGAAGCGCGTCCCGATCGAGGCGATTTTAGCCAGCGTTCCGGGCAGCACATCGACGTTTTGAAAGCGCGCCGTGTATTGCAGCTGCCACGCATGATTGATGTTGTAGCCCGGTTGGAGCTGCAGCATTTCGGATTGCGCCGTGTAGTCGGTCTCGTTGATCGCGGGCGATTCGTTGCCTAACCCATAAAACCGCGGCGTTCCGTCCACCGCGTAGATCAAGCTGCCGTTGAAGGACCAGCGATCCTGCCGTTCGCGCCCGATCTGATATTCGCCGTCAAATTGCCGTTCCACACGCTCCTGAATGCCCGTGACGATCGACCACTGTTCATCCTGGGAGTCGAAACTGTAGATGCGTCCGTGCACCCCCCAGCCAAAATAGGGGTTATGGATCAGGTCCGGCGCGATGATTTTGCGGATGTCATCGTTCTCGTCCGTGATCAGAATCGTGGGTATGAGGCCGAGCGTCGTGCCGGAATCGGGATCGACGGCGATTTCCGGCACGGGAATGAAGGGCGCGGCCTTCGGATCGAACCAACGAGAGATCGGTGAGTACCACGGCTTGGACTCGCCGGGCTGGAGCGGTTGCGCGGGCGCCCCGGGCTCCTTCGGTCCCACCTGCCCGGGCGCCGGCTCTGGAATGGGCGACGTAGGCGGCACGTTGCCCGGCTGGAGTTGGGCCAGATAAGGATCCCCGCTCCCGGTCGTGAGCCGGTCGAGCGCCGCGTCGGACCACGACGGCCCGGCGAGCCCTGGCGCCAGCACGATCCAGACGCACAGCGACACGACGGGCGATGAGCCGCGCACGGCCGCATAGCTCACGCGCGCAAGCTCAGCCACGCAACCGCGCAAAGCATCGCAGCAATCGGTCGATGTCCAGTGAGGTCAAGTTGCCCATTGGTGGAAATGCGGAACAGACTGAGCTGCGCGAGTCTCGACCTCGATTACTCGGCAAGCGTTGCGTACCGCCGATGACAGGTCATTCGCGCGAGACGGCCCAGGTCGAGATGATACGTGCGGCCTGCGGCCCGCGCCAGCGCACTTCCCCCACGCGGCGCTGCAAACTATTTTCGCCCGCCGCTAAAAAACCGTTACCATTCGCGGCCAAGGCCAATCCTACAGGGCAAGTGTGAAATCCGGATTTTTTAGGCTTGGCCGATGGGTGGCCAGACATCCCCGTATCGTGCTGTTCGGCTGGGTCGTGGCGATCGCCCTCGGCGCCGTTGGCGCCCACAAGTTACCCACGGTCGCCATAGGCGGCACCGCCGGCATCCCCGGAAGCCCGTCGATCGCGGCCAGCGATGCGCTTCGTACCGAATTCTCCAATCCGTTCATCGATCCGTTGGTGATCGCGGTCTCGGCCCCCCGGCTGAGCGTGGATCAAGCGCCCTATCTCGCCTGGGTTCGAACCGCCGCCCGCGTGCTCGGCGCGCTGCCCTCCGTTCGCCGCGTCGCCGATTACCCGACCACGCAAGACGCGCAAATGCGCTCCGCGGACGGCCACGTGACCCTGCTGCTCGTCGGCTTGTCCTCAACCGACAAGGAGACCGAGCAGCGCGCGGTCGTGCAGGTTCGCGAGGCTGTCGCCCCGCTGCGCGCCGAGCTGCTGCGTCTCGATGCCTCGTCTCAAGTCGCCGTGACCGGAGGTCCTGCGGCAGACTTCGACGTGAATGCCTGGAGCGCCACCGGAGGCGATCACGCCGAGAAGCACGCATTGCCGCTGACCCTGATCATTCTGTTGATGGCGTTCGGCACGCTGGTCGCGGCCGGACTGCCGTTCCTCATGGGGCTTGCGACCACCACGGTCTCGCTCGGCATCGCATTTCTCATCGCCGAGCTGGTCCCGGTGTCGAATCTGCTGAGCAATGTGGTCACCATGATCGGTTTGGCGATCGGCATCGATTATTCGCTGCTCATGGTCACCTATTATCGGGAGAACCGCGGCCGAGGGACCGTCGCCGAAGCCGTTGCCGACACCGTCGCGCGCGCCGGGCAAACGATTGCCTGGTCGGGTGTGACCGTGATGATTGGATTCTTCGGTCTGCTGTTCAGCCCGATTCTCGAGACTCGATGCGCCGGCATCGGCGGCGCGCTGGTGGTGTGCGTATCGGTGCTGGCGGCCCTGACGTTGCTACCCGCCGCGCTGGTGCTGCTGGGTCCGTACATCGACCGCTGGTCGGTGGTCCCGCCGCGTCTGCGGCTGGGAAATACCACTGAGCTCTGGCGGCGGCTCGGCGAATGGATCATCCGTCACCCGGGTCCCACACTCCTCGTGTCGGGCCTTTGCGTGATTGCACTCGCATCCCCCCTGCTCAAGGCGAGCACGGGGGTGAGCAACGAGCGCTGGTTCCTGCCGCGCGCGACCGAATCCCGCGCCGGCGCCGAGATATTGAGCACGCTGCGCAGCGACAACTCCTCGCTCACGATCTATGCCATCGTGCATACCACCGACGGCACACCGCTCCTCGCCGCGCCGCACATCGCGCCGCTGTCCGAGTATGCGGCGCGGCTCGCGGGCGATCCGCGCATTGCCTCGGTCGCCTCGCCCTTCAGCCTCCAAAAGGGATTCGGCGCGGCGCAGTATTCCGCACTCTATCGAAATCCCGAAGAGGCCTTGCGTGGCAATCCGCAGATCGCCGAGCTATACGTGAGCAAGGATCGCACCGGCGCATTGTTTCAGATCACACCGGCCGACTCGTTCAGCGTGAAGAAAATCGAGGCCCTCGCCCGGGACCTCGGCAAGATCGCTCCGCAGGGGCCGTTCACCGTGGCCATCGCCGGCAACCCTGCCGAGCACAATGACTTCAGCGACTACATGTTCAGGAGCCTGCCGAAGATAGTCGGGTTCGTCGTGGGTGCGACCCTCATCATGTTGTTCTTCGCGTTCCGTTCCTATCTATTGCCGATCGAGGCGGTGCTCATGAATCTGCTGGCGGTGGCCGCGGGCATCGGCGCCGTGGTGGCGGTCTTTCAGCTCGGCTGGCTGAATGGGCTGGTCGGACTGGAGCGGCCCTTCGTGTCCATTCCGCTCGAAGTGCCCATGATGGTGTTCTGTTTGAGCTTCGGACTGTCGATGGATTACGAGCTGTTCCTGCTGTTTCGGATCAAGCGCGCCTACGAGGCGGAGCGCGACAACGACAAGGCCATCGTCTCCGGCCTGGTGGCGGTGGCCCCGGTGATCACCGGGGCCGGACTCATCATGGCTGTGGTGTTCGGCGCATTCGTCGGCGCCGAGTTGCCGGTGCTCAAGATGATGGGGGTCGGTCTGTGCGTGGCGGTGCTGGTGGATGCCACCGTGATCCGCACCTTCGTCGTGCCCGCCGTCATGGCGATCGGCGGCCGTTTCAATTGGTATCCGGGCTAGGGGACGGCGCGCACCTACTCCATCGGTTTGCCACAACGGGCCAGTACGCCGCGAAGATCACGAATCGCGGGGAACACCTCGTTGTTCCAATCCGCGCCTTGCGCATCGTAGGCGCGCTGTTCGAACTCGACGATGTCCTTGTCCTCGCGGAAGATGTTTTCGGTGAACCATACGACGAACGGCCATACCGCGTGGATCACGATCGGGAATTTGGGCTTTTTCACGGAGAGATAGCCGAAGGTGCGGTTGGTGCGCTGCTCGGCATCGAGCGGCGTATACCCGAGCCAGACTTCGAGCACCGGATCCATGGTGTCCTGGATGTCGCGCCCCACCCAGACCCTGAGGCTTTGAGTGGGATAATCGGTGCGGATCCGCATGTGATCCGAGAAATCCTTTTTCGCCTCGGTGCGCTTGCGCATGAGATCGACGATCACTTGCTCCCCCACCGAGCTCTTGCCGCCGGTGCGGCTGAAGCTGTACTCGACCTGAGCCCAGTCCTCGCCGTGCTTGCGCCCGAGGCAATTGGCTTTGATCGAGCCCATTTGCTTTCTGTGCATGAACTGATGATTCATGTCGAACAGGTTCTCGTGCATGAAGGTGTAGTGGCACGCCACTTCCCGGTTCAGCCGGCGGGTCTTGTATTCCTTGCGCTGCGAGGCCCCGAGCGTCTTGGGAAGACGGCTCTCGGCGAGCGCCGGGTCGCCCGGGAAGACGAAGATGAGTCCGTCGAGTTCGCGCACCGGGTAGCTTTTCACGCCGTTTGGCAGCCGCTCCTTGCCGAGATACGGGATGCTCACGCATTTGCCGTTGGATCCGTAAGACCAACCGTGGTAGTGGCATTTGAGCTCATCGCCGATGACGACGCCCAGATGCAAAGGCACCTGGCGGTGGGCACAACGATCCTCCAGCGCGAACACCTGACCGCTCTGTCCCCGATACAGGACGATGGGCTCGGCGGCAAAGCGCCGGCCCAGTGTCTTGCCCGTCTTGAGCTCATCGCACCAGGCGACCGGATACCAGTAATCGGGATGCGCGCCCACGCGCCGCAGGTCGAAAGTATTGGGCGTATTCGCGACCCGCATGCTGGTCAGGCTGGAAGTCTCGTCCGACATGGCAATTCCCCGGTCTGTAATCCCGCGACAATACAGCAGCGCCCGGATGACCGTATAGCGGCCCGCAAGACAGCCAATTTGCTGCATCGCACAATGACACGCTTGCGCAGCGCGTCGGCGGAAGTCAGGCGCGCCCGCTCGTAAAAAAATTCGGCCCCCGAAGGGGCCGATCCACAAAAGCTACGCGGAATCTCGCCGGCGCGGTGTCGCACCGGCGAGCTTGGCGCTTAGAACTTGTACGTCGCGCCGACCAGGAAGAAGCGGCCGACGGCGCCGTCCTGATCCAACGTGGTGTAGGCGAGCTCCGCACCACCACCATAGGTCTGCAGATCGACCGGCGGCGGCTGATCGAACAGATTGGTGATCGAGCCGTGCACCTGCAGGTGATCGGTCGCCTGATAGGAAGCAAACAGGTTCGTGCTGGTGAAGTGCGCCACGGAGCAGTACGAGTTCCAAGCGCTCGGCAGCGTCTTGACACCCGAGGAGATCGCCGAGCCGTACGCGGACGGCGAACGGCCCTGCAACGCCTGGAGGCACGTGTTGTAGCCCGACGAAGGATCCACGATCGAGAACGCGCTCTGATAGTTCACCGAGATCGTGCTCGAAAACGGACCGAGCTCCCAGGTCAGCGATGCGACCGCACGCTGGCGCGGATTGCCGGTATCGCCCGAGATGCTCTGCGGTCCGTGCGTTCCCGCCAGATCGAAGATCGTGTCGTTGGCGATCAGCTCGTACTGCTGGATGTAGGTCCAGTTGAGCTCGCCCTTCAAACGACCGAAATCGCCGACGTCGAACTGGCTCTTCATGTCCACGTCGAAGCCGGAGGTCTTGGTCGAGCCGGCGTTCACATATGGGATGAGAGTGTACGAAGGGTAGCCCACCGGCGTCGCCACAGTGACCGTATTGCACGGTTTGCCTCCCGTGGTGGTATTCGTGCACTCCGCAAGCGTGGCCGAAGGACCGCGCACGAGCTCGATGGAATCTACATAGAATCCGCCCGCCGAGGACGCCGAGATGATGTCGTTCTTGAGAACGATGTGGTACCAGTCGATCGAGGTGCTGAACGCCCGGAACGGCTCGAAAATCACGCCGAAGGTGGCATTGGTCGACTTGACCGCCTTCAGATCCGGGTTGCTGGCGGCGACACCGACGGCAGGATATGCGCACAACGCGTTGAACGTGCCCTTGACGTTCGCCACTCCACCCGGGCAGAGCACCGGGTCATTGGTATTGCCCTGGCCGAACGCCAAGCCAGCCGTGCCAGATTCCGCAATCGACGGCGCCCGGAAGCCCTGACCCCACGTACCGCGAAACACGACTTGCTCGATCGGCTGGAACTTGACGCCAATCTTCGGAGTCGCCGAACCACCATACGTGTCGTAGTGGTCGTAGCGGCCGCTCAGATTGATTTCGAGCTGCTTGATCGGCTTACCGCCAAACTCCACGAATCCTGCGGCGTCATCCTGCGAGCCGACCGCGAACGCAATCGTTCCCTCCTGGGCTCCCGAGACCACGGACGGTGGATTCTGGGCATTCAACGCCTTGTGGATGTATTGGCCGCCGACCACCATGGTCGCGGGTCCGCCCGGCATATCGAACAGGTCGTGCGTGCCATGCGCATCGATCACGCCCAAGGTGCTCGACGGATGGTCCGACTCCTCCGGCGCAAACAACTGTTGGCCGTTGGTGCTGACGCCCGGCACGTAGGTACCGTTGGTGAGGTCCGTCTGAGCGACACCCGGCTCGATCAGGCCGAAGATCTTCTGCGTCATGCTCGCGTACATCACGCCCACCTGACCATCGAGGTCCCAGCCGGCGGCAGCGCCGTGCAAATCCCCGAAAAGGCGGTAGGTGATCGTGTCGACGTCGACCTGTTCAGGACCGATGTCCGGGAAGCTATAGACCAGGTTTTGCGTCCCCGTTGCCCCGGCTGCCGTGACGAGCGGGGACGTTCCCGGCAGCGTCAGCACCGGATACACCACCGTGCCCGCCAGCTTGCCCGGGCTGAAGGTGATGTTCACGATGGAGCCCTGCTCCTGCCCGGTATTGGTGAACGCATGGCCGAAGCTCGTGGCCGCGATCTGCTGCGCGCTCGAATCGAACACGGAGCCCGTGACCGTGAAGGTCCAATCGTTGGCGAGCGCCTTGGTGAACTTGCTCAGGAGGTTGATCTGCGAGGTCGGAGATTGGAGCGTTCCTGGGAACGCGAAGGTGCATTGATCCGCCGCCTGCTTGGCTGCCGTGCAGCCTGGCAGATAACCGCTAACGGCGCCGGTTGCTCCATTGACGAGGTAGCCCGTGACACTGTCCGGATACCCCAGACCCGACGCACCAAAGGCGCCCGGCTGCGTGTTCTGTCCGCCAGGCAATGACGACCAGTTGGTCGTCGTGAACGCGCCGTCGCGGTTCGCGCCCAAAATCTTGTCCGTGTGGTGCCAGTCGACGGCGACGTACACGTTGTACCCGTCGCTCGCGAGATCGCCCATGCCCCAGATGCCGTTCGCGTGCTCGGTGGTACCGTCGCCATGTTGGGTCGAGCCGCCTTCCACGGTGAACTCGGAACCGACGTAGCTCTTCCTCAACTTGATATTGACCACGCCGGCGATGGCATCCGCGCCGTACGTCGCCGAGGCGCCGTCCTTCAACACATCGATGCCCTCGACCGCGTTGATGGGAATCGCGGTTACGTCGACGAAGCTGCGCTCGCCGTCATCGCTCAAGGGATAGGACACCATGCGCTCGCCGTCGATCAGCGTGAGCGTGTCGCCCACCGACAAACCGCGCAGCGCGATGCCGGAGGCGCCCGCCGCAAACGCTTGGCCGAAGCCCTGGTTCAGAGTGCCCGAGCCGTTCGCGGAGAGCGTCCGCAGCACGTCCGAAACGTTGGTGTAGCCGGTGTTCTTAATGTCCTCGGCGCTGATCACCTGCACCGGGCTCGGCGTCTCCGTGTCGGTGCGCTTGATCAGCGAGCCGGTGACGACGATCTCTTGCAGATCCGTTGACGCATTGGCGGACGAACTCGTCGCCTGTTGCGCGCCGGCTGACGCCCCCGCAAGAATCGACGCGACCGCGGCGGCGACGTTGAATGCGTGTCGCGACTTTTCATAGACTGTGGAGCGCAAAACGCGCTGCCCTCGCCTGATGTGCATGGTATTTCCCCTCAATTGTTTGTCGTCTCGGTGTTGCGCTTATGCCTCACCGTTCGAATTAAGGGGCGAGGATAGCTATTTCCTCCGACAATTCAAGTTAAACCTAGGGGTGATTAAAAAACTACAACCGGGGGATTAAGCTCCGCAGGGCATGCGCAAGGCGTTGGTACGCGCAAAAGTGCGCGCCGCTGAGGGGTGCGCCCATGCACCTCGCGCATCATTTGAGCGGGGTGAGGCTAAGGTCGGAATCGAACCGGCGTACACGGCTTTGCAGGCCGCTGCATGACCACTCTGCCACTTAGCCCTAGGTCAACGACCGACGGAGTCGCCGGGTCTTTACATCGATAATGGAGCGGGAACCGGGATCGAAGCTACGACGACAACCTCTGCACGGTGCGGCTGTATCGCATAACTCATTGGTTTCCCAACCAATTTTCCATTCTATCAGGTCGCCACAGGGCACACAAGTTGGGCTTTCACCTGCGACATGATCGCGAGCGGCCTGCCCTCCGGATCCTCGAAAAACGCGATCCACTCTTCCGTTCCATCGGCGTGCCGGTGCACCAGATGCGGAGCGTGGGTGAACCGGACTCCGCGGGCTTGGAGTTCCGTGTACACCCGCCCAATGTCCTCCACGCGAAGATAAAGCAGCGACTCGGCGGGAAGCGGCGTGTTGGTCTCACCACTCAACACAAGACGCACACCATCGCAATCGAAGAACGCCAGCTTGCCGAAGGTATACAGGTGTTTTAGTCCGAGCACGGTCCCATACCAGGTCTCCGCTCGCGCAATATCGCTCACCGTGCGAGAAATCTGCCCGATGCTGCCAAGTATCAATGGCTGCTGCATATCGATCCGTTGCCCTTCGAGGGCACTGCCCAGAGGAACTCGAAACCATTTCCGCAACTGGTGGCGGCTCGTGAAGCCGAGCTTCGCAAGCGCGTTACTTACATGAAACTTTACGGCGTCGGCGCTGATGCCTCGCCGCCGTGCGATCTCACGATTGGACATGCCGTGTTTGACAGCATGCGTAGTGCGCCACTCGGCTGGCGTCAAGACGTCATCATGCGGTGGCCGGCCACGGCGTCCGGATCTTTTGGTTGCCATGGGGAAGATGATAGTCAGGCCGTAGTTGAATTACCCTACCCGTCGACATCCCTGATGGGCCGCTGGCGCCCGCCCGCTGCGCCCAAGCCCGCGTACTCCCGAGTTAACTAAACGCAAACTTCCGGCTCCAGACCCCTGGGCCGCACCACAGTTGACCTCGACTCAGCCGGATGAACGCAGCAAAATAGCGGAAAAGATGAAATGCGAACGCGCGACGGCGAAGGTTGATTAGTTTGTCCGACCGATCCCCCGATGAGCTGACCATCCAATGGCGCGCAGACGACGCGGCCCCCGGTCCGTGGATAGGGAAACACATCGGCCAGTATCAACTCGTGGAGGAAATCGGGTCGGGAGGAATGGGCGAGGTGTATCGCGCCACCCGCGCCGACGAAGAATACCAGAAACAGGTCGCCATCAAGTTGATAAGGACCGGCCAGGATTCCGCACACGTCGTGCAGCGCTTCAGAAATGAGCGCCAGATTCTGGCGAGTTTCGATCATCCGAATATCGCCCGGCTGCTCGACGGCGGAACTACCCGAGAAGGACTGCCCTATTTCGTGATGGAGCTCGTCGAGGGCTCATCCATCGACAGCTATTGCGATCGCCGAAGATTGGATATCACGGCGCGCCTGCGTTTGTTCTTACTGGTGTGCGGGGCGGTTCAGTACGCGCACCAGCGCCTGATCGTGCATCGCGATCTGAAGCCCAACAACATTCTGGTCGGCGAGGACGGTGCTCCCAAACTGCTCGATTTCGGGATCGCCAAGATCCTGGAGTCGGGGTCGAGCGCAGAGAAATTTCAGGGCACGAGGAGTTTGCACCGGCTGCTGACCCCGGACTATGCAAGCCCGGAACAAGTCAGGGGCGAGCCGATCACGACGGCGAGCGATGTCTATTCGTTGGGTCTGGTGCTGTACGAACTGCTCACCGGCCTGAAGCCCTCCGATGCCTGGGGGCGCACGGCGCTGACACTGCCGTCGTCCGTGAAAGATTGGGAACCGCGCAGACCGAGCTCCGCGGTCCGGCGTCCCGGCGCGCAATCCACCGGTACCGGTGCCGGACAACCGAGCGGTCCCGAGACTCGCAGCGCCACGCGTGAAGGCTCTGCGCAAAGGCTCAGTCGGCGTCTGCGTGGCGATCTGGACAACATCCTGCTGATGGCGCTGCGCACGGATCCGACGCGCCGATACGATTCGGTTGAACGATTCGCCGAAGATCTACGACGGCATCTCTCCTCACGCCCGGTTGTCGCGCGCGCGGACACTCCGGGCTATCGCACGGTCAAATTCATGACTCGTTACGCCGCCGGCTTGACGGCCGGCGGCGTACTCGCCTTGGGCCTCATGGCAGGCTTGTTCATCACGACGCGCGAGGCGCGAATTGCCGAGAACGAGACAGCGCGCGCGGAACACCGCTTCGAAGACGTACGCCGGTTGGCACATTCGCTGATCTTCGATATCCACGACTCCATTCAGGATTTATCCGGCTCGAGCGAGGCCCGGCACCTGATCGTGACGACGGGTCTGCAGTATCTGAATGACCTATCGAAAGAAGCGGCGGGCGATCCCTCGCTGCAGGGAGAGGTGGCTGCCGGTTACGAAAGGCTGGGAGACGTGCAAGGCCGGGCGCTGGAGGCGAGCCAGGGCAATTATGCCGGCGCCGCCGACAGCTATCGGCGCGCGCTGGCATTGCGCCGATCGATCCTCATCGCACAGCCCGGTAATTCGCAGGTGCGTCGCGAGCTGGTAACCAACTACATCAAGCTGAGCGAGCTGTTGCTGCTGACCGGCAATGCGGCGGATGTCCTGGCCTTCTCGCGGGAGGCGGTCAGCAACAGCAGCAAACTCTCGGCGGCCGATCCAGGTAACCAGGAATATCGGAGCGTCATGGCGAGAAGCCTGCTCAGCTATGGCTACCAACTTTTCAAGATCAAAGGCGATGCCGCTGCTGCGCTCAACTACATCAGGCAGTCACTGGACCTATATAGAGCTCTGTGGACGGCCGATGCGCGCGATCCGGCCATGGGCCGAGCACTTTCCCTTGCCTACACCCGCGCCGGAGAAATCCTGTCCCAGGACCCAAAGACCTCTTCGGAAGCGTTGTCGATGGACCAAAGTGCGCGGGAGATCCTGCAGAAACTGGTCGATGCGGCGCCGGACAATGTCGATCTTGCGCATTTGCTGGCTTTCGCGGATTGGGGCATCACCGGAGTCTTGATCGACTTGGGCGACTTGGAGGGGGCTGCGCAGCACGGAAACGCCGCGCTTCGCATACTGAAGAAGCTTTCCGCCGCCGACCCAGGAATCGCGGAGTACCACGCCGACGTGGCGCTGATGCTGCAGAGCTTGGCGCACATCGCCGATGATCGTGGGCAGCCGAGGCAGGCAGTATCACTGGCTCAGGAGGCGCTGCCGCAAAGTGCCGCCGCGCTCGAAACGGGCGCGACCAATGGATATTTTCGCTATGTGCGGGCTTCCATACAGGCTGAGTTGGGCAGCGCCTACGCCGCGCTGGGCGGGAATGCGCAATCAGGCCGTTCGCAGCGCGTGCAAGACTGGCGGACAGCCAAGGATTGGTACCAGCAAGCCCTCGATACCTACCAGGTGCTGGGTGTGAAATACGGCGAGTCCGCTGCGGAAGCCCTGCGTATCGGCAAGAAAATCCAAGACTGCGACCGGGCGCTTGCCGCGCTCCTCGGACCGGGCGACACGACAAAGGATTTGGAGCGGGAAAGGAGGCTCGAACTCCCGACCTCAACCTTGGCAAGGTTGCGCTCTACCAACTGAGCTATTCCCGCCCTTTGGGCAGAGGCGCAATTGTAGGGCGGTACCGCCCGGAGTCAAGCCACGGCATGCCAAATTCGGCGCCAAACGGTTGAAACGAGGCGCATTTCTCGCGCCAGCGATCCGCGATCCCAGCCGCTTAGAGCCGCGAGCTCCCCCTGAGCTCCGGCCACGCCGCCCGCAGGTATAGAAACATCGACCAGAGCGTGAGCACCGCGGCGATCCCGGTCAATACCAGGCCGAGCTTGTAGACGGGAATGCCGAACAGATCGCGCCGATACAGCAAAAACGAGAGTCCGACGATCTGCATGATGGTCTTGATCTTGCCCCATATGGACACCTTGATGCGCCCGCGGGCGCCGATCTCCGCCATCCACTCCCGCAGCGCCGAAACTGCGATCTCCCGGCCGATGATGACGATGGCGACAATCACCAGGAACCAGCTTTTCGGGTCGCCGCTCACGATCAACACCAGCGCGGTGGCGACGATCAACTTATCGGCGACGGGGTCGAGAAACTCGCCGAGCCGCGAGGTGAGCCCCCACTTGCGCGCGAAATAGCCGTCAAGGCTGTCGGTGATTCCGGCCAGGGCGAAGGCTGCGCATGCGGCCGGGTCCTTCCACCAGTACGGCAGGTTGAACAGCACGAAAATCGCCGGAATCATCAGGATTCGCAGCCAGGTCAGGGTGTTCGGCAGATTCCCGTACCAGACGCTCTTATTTGCCGGGATGGAGGTGCTCATAGATCACCTGGGCGAGTTCGCGTCCGAGGCCGCGAATTTGTACGAAATCATCGATGCCGGCACGCAAAATCCCCTGCAAACCGCCGAATTGTTTCAGCAGCTCGCGTCGTTTGACCGGGCCCAGCCCGGGTATGGTTTCGAGTATAGACTGGCTATGACGTTTCGCGCGCTTGCGACGGTGTCCGGTGATCGCGAACCGGTGGGCCTCGTCGCGCACGCGTTGAATGAGATGAAGCGCGGCCGAATCGGCCGGCAAGATCGTCGGGATGTCCCGATCAGGCGTGAATAATTGTTCCTGCCCGGGGCGCCGGTCGGCGCCCTTGGCGACACCGATCAGTGCGATGCCCGCGAGTCCGAGCTCGGCCAGCACCGTGCGTGCCTCCCTGAGCTGACCCTTGCCGCCGTCGATCAGAAGTACGTCCGGCGCCGTCACCTCGCCCTCGCGCACCCGCTTGTAGCGCCGCGTGAGCGCCTGGTTCATCGCGGCGTAGTCGTCTCCCGGCGCAATTCCTGAAATATTGAAGCGGCGATACTCGCTCTTCATGGGGCCTTCCGCCCCGAAAACCACGCACGATGCCACCGTGTCGGTGCCACCGGTGTGGCTGATGTCGAAGCACTCGATGCGGGTCGGCATCTCGGCGAGATCGAAGGCATCGCGCACCTCCTCGAGACTCGCCTCGATGCTGCCGCGCGCGAGAGCGCGCATCTTCAAGGCCTGCTCCGCGTTCTCGTGCATCATCTCGACCCAGCGCGCGCGGATACCGCGGACCGACGAGGTGATCCTCATCTTGTGGCCGGTGCGCTCGGCAAGCGTGGCCTCGAGCAATTGCATTTCCTCGAAATCGGTCTCGACGATGATCTCGGGCGGAGACTCGCGCTCGAGGTAATATTGGGTCACGAACGCAGCGAGCACCTCCTTGAGCTCCGCAAGCGGCGCCTTCGGAAAGAACGTGGTGCTGCCGAGGCTGCGCCCGCCTCGCACGAACATGAGCGCGATGCAGAACTCACCGTTTCCCGCGGCTACGGCGATCACGTCCGCGTCGTGGTCGATGTCCGCGGTGACGATCTGCTGCGCCTGGATGGCGCGCAGCGCTTTCAGCTGATCGCGGGCGCGCGCGGCATCTTCGAATTTCAATTGCTCGGCGGCCAACTCCATGCGCCGTGCGAGCTCGCGCTGGGCCTCATCGTTGCGCCCTTCCAGTACGCGGATCGCCGACTCCACGTCGCGCCCATATTCCTCCTTGCCGATGAGTCCGACGCAGGGCGCGGTGCAGCGCTCGATCTGATACTGCAGGCACGGCCGCGATCGGTTCGCGAAATACAGGTCGTCGCAATTTCTCAAGCGGAACAACTTCTGCAGCTGCTGCAAGCTCTCGCGCACCGCGCCGGCCGACGGATAGGGTCCGAAATAACGCCCCGCCTCCTTGCGCGAGCCGCGATAGAAATTCAGCCGCGGGAACTCGTGTCGGGTCTCCAAGTGCAGGTAGGGGAAACTCTTGTCGTCGCGCAGCACCACATTGAATCGGGGGCGGTGCTTCTTGATGAGATTGAATTCGAGCAGCAACGCCTCGGTGTCCGAGTTGGTGATGGTGACTTCCATGTTGGCGGTCTTCGCCACCAGCGCCTGCACCTTGGGCTGGACGTTGCTCGGCTGGAAGTACGACCCGACGCGGCTCTTGAGGTTGCGCGCTTTGCCGACATAGAGGATCTCCCCGGCGGCATCGAGCATGCGATAGGCACCGGGCCGGCTCGGGAGCGAGTCCACGAAGGACTTCGCGTCGAACGGCGCGGGCGATTCGCTGCCCGGATCTTTAAGAGTGGATGCCTCGGTCATTGCCGTCTGCTGCGCGGGCGCCCAGGAGGCCCTGCGCCCTTTTCATGATGTCCTCGAACATGGCCGTCGTAAGGCGGCGTGTCTGCGTGTTGTAGCGGCTGCAGTGGTAGGAGTCCAACAGAACCCGGCCTGCACCGATCTCATGTTCGGCTGCATGCGCGAATTTGCAGTCGCCCGCCTTCAGGCCCACCGCGCGCAGCACGGCCGTGTGGGCAATGGCGCCCAGCGCCAGCACGACCCGTACCGTCGGACTCTGCCCGAGTTCGGCCGCGAGGTATGCATTGCAGGTCTTGATCTCCTGCGGCAGCGGCTTGTTCGCGGGCGGCAAGCATTTGACCGAGTTGGTGATTCGCACATCCTCGAGGCGCAGCCCGTCGCCCACATGAACGGAGGCCGCGGCGCTCGCGAAGCCAAGCTTGTGCAAGGTGCCGTACAGCAGAATCCCGGCGTGATCCCCGGTAAAAGGCCTGCCGGTACGATTCGCGCCGTGCATTCCCGGGGCGAGGCCCACGATCAAGAGTCGCGCATCGGGATCCCCGAATGGCGGCACCGGCTTGCAGTAGTACTCGGGATTTTCGTGCTTGACCGAGTCGAGAAAGGCCGCGAGGCGCGGACAGCGCCGGCAACTTGGATCGAAAATACTGCTCATCGAGGACCGATCGATTCGGCCGATCGGTCGGCCGTAGTCGTCTGAAAATGGAGCTGAACAAAAAACGGGCTACGCGGATCCCCGCGTAGCCCGCCGTCGATCGCGCCTCGAATTTGGACTAACCCGAGCGCAACCCAACCTTTCGCGACCTGGGCCGATCCGCCGACCCGCTGCGTCGCCGACGTTACCTTGGACCGTCTCGGTCACAAAGATTCCTTGCGCTCGGCTAAATATTTTTGCGGTCCATGCAACAGCCAGGCCCCAAAAAGGCCCGAAGATTTGCCTGCGCTCAACTTCAAAGGGCGGGAAAGGTTTGCGCGGCAGGATAGCACCTGTGCCACCCTAGGCAACGAAAGTTTTTCCAAAACCGCGATGCGGAGTCAGAATAATTAATCGAGATTAGTTATGTAATACTATGATTTGTAATAATTTAAAAAAACGAGAGGAATGGGAGGATGGCCAATATTAGGGGTTTACCCTACTCCCCGGCGAGCCCGCGCGCGCCGCGCAATCACCATGGCGAGCTCAAGCGCCTGCTCCGAGTTCAAGCGCGGGTCGACCTGGGACTTATAGGCCCGCGCGAGGTCGGCTTCCTTGAGGTCCCGTGCACCCCCGATGCACTCGGTGACATCCTCTCCGGTGAGCTCGACGTGCACCCCACCCAACGTCGATCCAAGCTCTTCGTGGATGCGGAACGCCGCCTCGACCTCTCCTAGAATATTATCGAAACGGCGTGTCTTGATGCCCCCCGCGGTCGTCTCGGTGTTCCCGTGCATCGGATCGCACACCCACAGCACTTGCGCACCGGAGGCCCGCACCGCCTCGATCATCTCAGGCAGCCGCTGCTCGACGTCCTTGATGCCGAACCGATGGATGAAGGTGAGCCGGCCGGGCTGATTCTGCGGATTGAGGGCCTGCGCCAGCTCCTGCAGCCACTCCGCACTCATGGACGCTCCCACCTTGACCCCGATCGGATTGGCGATGCCGCGGAAGTATTCGATGTGCGCGCCGTCGATGGCGGCCGTGCGCATGCCGATCCACGGCATGTGCGTCGACAGGTTGTACCATTTCTTCTGGCGCTCGATGTAGCGGGTCTGTGCCTGTTCCGACAACAGGTGCAAGCCCTCGTGACTGGTGTAGAAATCCACGCGGGTGGCGGCGTGCACTTCGCGCCCGCTCATGGATTCGAAGAACTCCAGCGACTCGGCAATCGAGTCGACGATGCGCTGATAGGCGTCGCGCAACGGCGCATGACGCAGGAAGCCCAAGTCCCAGTATTCCGGATGGTGAAGATCGGCAAAACCGCCGTCGATCAGCGCGCGCACGAAGTTCAAGGTGAGCGAGGCGCGCTCATACCCACGCAACAGGAGCTCCGGATCCGGTTCCCGCTCCGCCGCGGTGAACCCAGGGCGATTCACATTGTCGCCCCGGTACGAAGGCAAGGTGACGCCGTCCCGCGTCTCGGTATCGGTCGAGCGCGGCTTGGCGTACTGCCCGGCGAACCGCCCCACCCGGATGATGGGCTTCTTCATCCCCTGCAGCAGCACGAGGCTCATCTGCAGCAGAACCTTCAGGCGCTTGGCGATATTGTCCGATTCACAGTCCTCGAAAGTCTCCGCGCAGTCGCCTCCCTGCAGCAGGAACGCCTCTCCGCACTGCGCCTTGGCGAGCTTGGCACGCAAGGCCTCCACTTCCCAGGAAACTACCAGCGGCGGAAGGCGGCTCAACGCCGCGACCGCCCGCTGCAGAGCGATCGGATCCTTGTATTTCGGCTGCTGCGCCGCCGTCCGGCCGTGCCAGCTCGCGGGATGCCAATTGGTGAGCGCCAATGATTTGGACATGGCGGGGGATGCTACACAGGGCCCGCAGTTCGCGCAAAGTGGCGCCCGAGATGCGGGCACGGCAGAATGCCGGCCCAAATTCTCAACTCGGAACTCCCCCATGTCGAAAGTCACCGATACGTTGCAGGCGCTGGGTCTCGGCGAAACCAATGCCGGCGCCTGGTCCGGAAGCTGGAGCAGCGCGCAATCCGGGGCGCTGATCGAGTCGATCAATCCGGCCAACGGCCAGACCCTCGCACGAGTTCGCGCGGCCACCTCGGAAGATTACGAGCGAGTGCTCGCATCGGCGGTGGAGGCTGCCCGGCGCTGGCGTAGCGTGCCTGCGCCCAAGCGCGGCGAGGCCATCCGGGTGATCGCGGAGGAATTGCGCCTTCACAAGGATGCGCTCGGCAGCTTGGTATCGCTCGAGAACGGCAAGATCAAGGCAGAGGGCGACGGCGAAGTTCAGGAGATGATCGACATCGCGGATTTTGCCGTCGGCCAATCGCGCATGCTGTACGGCCTCACCATGCAGTCGGAGCGATCCCAGCACCGCATGTACGAGCATTGGCATCCGCTCGGCGTCGTCGGGGTGATCTCCGCGTTCAACTTTCCGGTGGCGGTGTGGTCTTGGAACGCATTTCTCGCAGCCATCGCCGGAAACGCGACGGTTTGGAAGCCCTCGCCCAAGACGGCGCTCTGCTCTTTGGCCGTTCAGCAGGTCTGTAATCGCGTCATGGAGCGCCTGGCTCTGCCCGCCATATTTCAGATCTTCATCGATGCCGGCACCGAACTCGCCTCCCGCCTCGTCGACGATCGCCGAGTTGCGCTGGTGTCGTTCACCGGCTCGACGCATGTCGGCCGCCAGGTCGGCGTGCGGGTGGCCGAACGGCTCGGCAAGAGCCTCCTGGAGTTGGGCGGCAACAACGCCATCATCGTGGACGAGAGCGCCGACCTCGATCTCGCGGTCCCCGCCATCGTATTCGGTGCCGTGGGAACGGCGGGTCAGCGCTGCACCACGACGCGCCGCGTCTTCGTGCATCGCTCGCGCGCCGCGGAGCTCGAGCGGCGGCTGGTCGCTGCGTACGGCCAGGTCCGAATCGGCGATCCCTTGGATCCGGACACCCTGATGGGGCCGCTGATCGACGCGGGAGCGGTGCAGCGCTATCAGGCCGCCCTCGCTCTGGCGCAATCCCAGGGCGGCACGCTGCTATGCGGAGGGCGCGTACTCGAGGGGCCGGGCCATTTCGTCGAGCCCGCCATCGTGCGTGCCTCCAACGACATGCCCGTCGTCTCCACCGAGACGTTCGCACCCATTCTCTATGTCCTTCCCTACGAGACCTTCGAGGAAGCCGTGGCGCTTCAGAATGCCGTGCCGTACGGCCTCTCCTCCGCGGTGTTCACCGATCGGCTGAAGGTCGCCGAGCGCTTTCTGTCGGCGGAAGGCAGCGACTGCGGTATTGCCAACGTGAACCTCGGCACTTCCGGGGCCGAAATCGGGGGTGCATTCGGCGGGGAGAAGGACACGGGCGGCGGTCGCGAAGCAGGATCGGACTCTTGGAAGGCGTACATGCGGCGCCAGACCACCACCATCAACTGGAGCTCACAGCTGCCGCTCGCTCAGGGCATCCGATTCGACCTGTCCTGAAGGGCGCTAGCGCGAGAACCAGGCGAGCACCTCGGCCTCGCGCTCCGCGAGCCGTGCGGCGGAAATCGTGATGCGGGTCTTGAGCTCCTGGGCGTACAGCGACACCCGATATTCCTCGATCCACAGCCGCAGCTCCTCGAGCTCCGGAGGCCGCCGCAACTCGGACGCGGCGCGCTCCTCCAGAGACGCCATCCGCGACGACCATGCCTGGAGCTCGGCAAGGACCTGCGGAGATTCGCTGCCGCGCGCAAAAATGCGCTGCCAGCGACGCTCCTCGGCCTTCAGCCAGCGAGTCACTTGCCGCAACCAATCCGGGGACAGCGCTTGGAGCCGGTCCGGGCGCATCATTTGCGTGACGTGTGCCTGCGTCTCTTCGGCCGCTTCACCGTGCGCCCGCGCCCGTGGATCCTCGAGGAGGCGGCGCAAGTTGCGGGCCTCCGCCAACCACCCTCCCACCTCGGCGATCGCCCGCTCGAGCATCTCGTGCAGGTCGGCTCGCCCTCGATCGACCGCAGACTCGAAGGCCTCGCGTATGCGCGGCGGATCAAGGTCCGCGAAGCATGCGCATCGGCAGCTCAACTGCAGCAGAAGATCGATCAGCGCGTCGCGCCCGAAATACGCGGAGGCCGCCAACAGCAGCCGCATGTCCGCCACGGCGAGCTTGGCGAGATCGCGCATCTGGCGATCGAGCATCGTGCGGGCGAGCTGTACCGCGCCCTCGGCGAAAGATTGCGCGGCTTCCGCGGCGCTCCATTCGAAGCGCACTTGGGTCGCGCCGCCGATTCGCTTCAGCGTGGGGAACACCACCACTGCGCCCCGCTGCAGTTCGAGCCGCGCACTGACGGGCAGCTCCGGCAGCTCGAAACGGCGCCACGGCTCAGGGTATGCGCCATGCGCCCGATGATCCAGCTCGCGGCGCGCCTCGAAGGCGGTGCGTCGGCGCAGTTCCGCAAGACCCGTTCCGGCGGCGATCTCGCCGCCCTGCGCGACCACCGAAATTCTCGGCACGAGGTGCACGGGGATCTGCGTCGCATCGAACCGCAACTGCTCGGTGGGAATGGCCCGCGATTCGTGCAGCCATGCTCCGAGCGCAGCGAGATCCGAGGACGCTGCGCCCGCGAAGGACAGGAAACTCTCGGCGGTAGCGCCGATCGGAATGAGGGTGCGCCGCGCCTCTTTGGGAAGCGAGCGCAGCGCGGCCACGATTCGGGGCTCGGCCAGGCCCGGGACCGACGCATCCACGGCCGCGCGCGTCAGCCCGGGAAGCGCCAAGAGGGGGATCGTGAGGGTCACGCCGTCCGCTGGGTTTCCGGGATCGAAACGGTACTCGGCGGGCGCCTCCAGCGCACCGAGCGTCACCGCCTCCGGATATCGGGCGAGGATGACCTCGTCCGGGCGGCGCGCGTAGATGTCGGGCGGCCCGAGCGTGAGTGCGCCGCGCTCGGCCTCCGTCAAGTGCCGGGTGAAATGCGCGAGGCTCGCCGCGCTCGACACCTGTCGCGGCAGCGCGCGCGCGTAGAAATCGACGAAATGCTCCGCGGGCTGCAACAGGTCGCGCACCCTGAGCCGCTCCTCCAGCCGTTCGGCCTCGCGGATCGCCGCATCATTGGCCTGGACCCACGCCGGGCGCTCCTCGAGACGACCGTGCACCAATGCCTCGCGCGCAAAAATGCGCCGCGACTCCTCCGGCGCGATCGGCCCGTAGTTGACGACGCGGTTCGCGGATAGCGTCAAGCCGAGGAACGTCACGCGCTCGCGCGCGACGACCTCGCCGCGCTTCTCGTCCCAGTCCGGCTCGAGAAACTCCCGCTTACAGAGGTGCCGCGCTGCCGCCTCGATCCACATGGGTTCGACTTCGGCCAGCGTGCGCGCGAATACGCGCGACGTCTCGACGATGTTGGCAGCCATCACCCAGCGCGGCTTGCGGCGTCGGAGCGGCGATCCGGGATAGATGTGAAAACGGATCCCCCGGGTTCCGAGATAGTCTCCCTCCTCGCTGCGCACCCCCACGGTCGTGCAGAAGCCCGCGAGCAGCGCCCGATGCACGCCGGTATAGCTCGCGGGCCTGCGCTGAGCCGCGATGCCGGCCGTTCGCGCCCGGTCCGACACCTGCGAATGCACGTCCTCCCATTCGGACAAGCGCAGCAACGACAGACGCCGCTCCTTGCACCAGCGCCTAAGCTCGCGCCGCGGCCCTTCCCGCATCTGGCGGTAGGCACGCCACAATTTCACCAGCCCGTTGAACTCCGACTTCGAATCCTCGAACACCGCCCCATCCGCGCTTTCCTCGCCCAAGGTCCGGTCCGGATTGGGCAGGCGCACATCCGGGACGGAGAGTCCCGAGACGATGGCCAGGATCTCCGTTTCAGCGTTGAAGCGGCGGCTTTCGAGCAGCGCACGCGCGAGCCTTGGATCCAAAGGCAGGCGCGCCATCGCGCGTCCCCGGCCCGTGATGCGGCGCTCCTCGTTCAATGCCTGCAGCTCCTGCAGCAGCCGGTATCCGTCGTTCAACGCGCGGGTGTCCGGCGGATCGATGAAGGGGAAGGTCTCGGCATCGCCCAGCCCGTCCGCGGCCAGGCGCAACAGCAGCGCCGCAAGGTTGGTGCGCAATATTTCGGGCTCGGTATACTCCTCGCGCGCCTCGTAGTCCTCCTGCGAGTACAGGCGCAAACACAACCCCGCTCCGATGCGGCCGCAGCGTCCCTTGCGCTGATCCGCGCTCGCGCGTGAGACCGGCTCGATCGGCAACCGCTGCAGGCGGCTGCGCGGGCTGTAGCGGCTGATGCGCGCAAGCCCCGAATCGATCACCGCCCTGATGCCGGGCACGGTGATGGAGGTTTCCGCCACGTTGGTCGACAGCACGACGCGGCGGCGCGCGCCGCGCTTGAAGATCCTGCTCTGCTGCTCCCAGGACAAGCGCGAATACAGCGGGAGCACATCCACCCCCGATAGCTCGCGCTCGAGCAGTTCCGCCACGTCGCGGATCTCGCGCTCTCCGGGCAGGAACACCAGCACGTCGCCGTTGCCGATGGCACCCGGCGTGGTCGCGATATCCTGATAGGCCTCGAGCACGGCGCTCGGCAGGTCAGCCTCTTCCGCCTCGATCGCGGAAGCTGCCACCGTATACCGCACCTCGATCGGATGGCCGCGACCGCTGATCTGAAATACCGGCGCGGCGCCGAAGAAACGCGAGACGCGCTCCACGGCGAGCGTCGCCGAGGTGATGATCACCTTGAGCTCCGGCCGGCGCGGCAGGATGCGTTTCAGGACTCCGAGCAGCAGATCGACGTTGAGCGAGCGCTCGTGAGCCTCGTCGACGATCACGGTGTCGTAGCGTCGAAGCTCCGGATCGGATGCAAGCTCCGCCAGCAACAGTCCGTCCGTCATCAGCACGAGGCGCGTCGCCGCGGACAGCTGATCGGCGAACCGCACACGGAATCCCACGGTGGCCCCCACCGGTTGCGACAGCTCCTCCGCGATGCGTGCGGCCAACGCGCGTGCGGCGAGCCGCCGCGGCTGCGTGTGCGCAATCAGGCCTTCACGTCCGCGCCCAAGTTCCAGGCAGTATTGGGGCAGCTGCGTGCTCTTGCCGGAACCCGTCTCCCCGGCGACGATCAGCACCTGTTGGCGCTGCAATGCCTCTTGGATCGCGACGCGGCTCGCTGAGATCGGCAGGTCGGGATCGTGTTTGAAGACCAGCGGGGGGAGGTTTGGAGCGGGCGCAGCTCGGGCCGGCCCTGCGGGCGCACCTCCGGCCGGCCCTGCGGGCGCCTCATTCCGCACGCTTGACGTCCAGCCAGAGGCTCTCCTGAGCGTCGAGATTCAATCCGGAAAATTCCTCGCCCCGCGACTTCGCGAGCATCTCCATGGCGCGAAAGCGCCGCTCGAATTTCACGTTCGCGGCGCGCAGAGCGCTCTCCGCATCGACTCCGAGCTTGCGGGCGAGATTGGCGGCGGCAAACAGCAAGTCACCCATTTCCTCGAACGTCTCACGCGACGGGGCAGCGGCATGATTTCCCGCTGCTTGCGTGTTGGCGGCCGCTTCGCGTACCTCCGCGAGCTCTTCCTCGACCTTGTCGGCGGTCTGTGCGGGATGCTCGAAGTCGAAGCCGACACGGGCTGCGCGCTTGCTCAACTTGTACGCCCTCATCAGCGCCGGAAGCGCCTGCGGAACTCCGTCGAGCGCGCCTTCGGCGCCGCGCTCGCTGGCCTTGATGTCCTCCCAGGCGGCCCCCTGTTCCTGCGCGGTGAGCGTGACGCCCTCACCGAACACATGGGGATGGCGGCGCACGAGCTTGTCGCAGATCGAACCAACCACCGCCTCGAAGTCGAAGGCGCCCTGCTCGCTCGCCATCTGCGCGTGGAACACGACCTGGAACAGAAGATCGCCCAGCTCATCCTTGAGATGCGCAAGATCGCCCCGGTCGATGGCATCGGCCACCTCGTAGGCCTCCTCGATGGTGTAGGGCGCGATGCTGGCGAAGGTCTGCTGTCGATCCCACGGACAGCCGTCCGTCGCCCGCAGGCGCCTCATGATCGAGATGAGCTCGGGCAGTCGCGAGGTCATGACGGTCTCGCTTTATCGGGTGCCCCGCCGGTCAGCGCCGCCTGCCGGGCCTGCAGCAGACGTCGGAGGGTCATCAACATGCCGGCGGTAGCCCCCCATATGATGCGCTCGCCGTAGGGAATGTCGTAGACCTCCACCGTCAGATCGGCCATGCGCAGCTGGCGGGGCTTGTGATTGGCGGCGTCGAGAATGAAACCCAACGGTACTTCAAATGCATCGTGCACCTCGGCAGTCGCGATCT
Source organism: Steroidobacteraceae bacterium (assembly GCA_050012215.1). Classification (GTDB taxonomy): domain Bacteria; phylum Pseudomonadota; class Gammaproteobacteria; order Steroidobacterales; family Steroidobacteraceae; genus Bog-1198. The sequence continues at coordinate 1,267 of JBEKHO010000042.1, read as the reverse complement.
TGAGCTCGAATGCAGGATTGACGAAGGCAACCACCGGCGTCACCCGAAATCCCGTGCCCACCCAGTGATCCGGCATGTAGCCCGCGAATTCCACGAAGCTGTCGGAGAGGCCAATTTCCTCGTGCGCCTCGCGCAGCGCCGCGCGCCACGGATCCGGATCGTCGGGCTCGATGCGCCCGCCCGGAAAACTGATCTGTCCGGCATGATCCTTCAAAGTGGCGGCGCGTTGCGTGAGCAGCACGGTCCAGCCGCCCTGGCGCTCGACCAGCGGTACCAGCACGGCAGCAGGGACCCGTTGCGCGGGCGCCCTGGAACGAATCTCTGCAAGCATCTCGCGCGATCCGCCGGCGAGCCACAGCATGTCCTCATCCGGCGAGGAAGGGGACGGATTGAGCGACTCGCGGATATGCGCCTTGGAATAAAGAGGATCCATCGTTATCCGGACGACCCCTGTCCTTTCACACCCCCGCCGGTCAGCGTCAGTGGATCGAGCAATCGGCGCAGTTCCTCGATGTTCATGCCGGTCATTTCCGCAGCCACATCCAGTATCGGCCGACCTTCAGCGTACGCCTTCTTCGCGATCGCAGCGCCCTTCTCGTAACCAATGATCGGGTTGAGCGCGGTCACGAGAATGGGATTCAAATCGAGCGCTTCGCGCAGTCGATCCTCGTTGACTTCGAATCCCGCGATGACATGCTCGGCGAGGTTCCGGCACGCGATGCCGATCAGCTCGAGGCTCTGAACGAGGTTGTAGGCAATCACCGGGAGCATGACGTTGAGCTGGAAATTCCCCGACTGGCCCGCCACGGTGATGGTGGCATCGTTCCCGATCACCTGCGCGGCGATCATGGTGACCGACTCCGGGACCACCGGATTGACCTTGCCCGGCATGATGCTCGACCCGGGTTGCAGCACAGGCAGCGCGATCTCGGCCAAACCGGCCAGAGGTCCGCTGTTCATCCAGCGCAGGTCGTTGGAGATCTTCATCAGACTCACGGCGACCACTTTGAGCTGACCCGACAGCTCGACCGCCGTGTCCTGACAGGAGAGCGCTTCGAAATAGTCCTTATTCGGCACGAAATCGACCCGCGTCGCGGCGGCGAGCTGTCTCGCGAACGCGGCGCCGAAGCTCGGATCGGCATTGATGCCGGTACCGACCGCGGTACCGCCCTGCGCGAGCGCCTTGAGCCGCGGCATGACCGAGCTCAACCGGTCGCAGCCCTTGTCGATCTGCGACCGCCAGCCGCCGAGCTCCTGAGCGAGCGTG
>JBEKHO010000041.1:0-42833 GCA_050012215.1 Steroidobacteraceae bacterium | reverse complement strand
GTCCCGCTGATCGAGCTGGGCTTGACTACCGAGGTGCCACTGATCGAATCGGCCTTAACCACCGAGGTCCCGCTGATCGAGCTGGGCTTGACTACCGAGGTGCCACTGATCGAATCGGCCTTAACCACCGACGTGCCGCTGATCGAGTCAGCCTTTACGACCGAGGTCCCACTGATCGAGCTAGGCTTGACTACCGAGGTGCCACTGATCGAATCGGCCTTAACCACCGAGGTGCCACTAATGGAGCCAGGACTTACGGACGAAGTCCCACTGATCGATAAGTGTTCGGCAAGCAACTTTGCGGTTGAAGAAGTTTGAATACCGACAGCTTCAACAATCTGGCCGACGGCGAGTGTAGAGAGCTCAGGGTCGTACATTGCAGGCGTGAAATCGACGCCTAGCTCACCGATTTTTGCGACGCCAACTTCGCTATCGACCGCGGAAATCTTGCCCTTGACATAGATGGAGGTCGAACCCGCCACATATGCAGAATCCAAGCGGTCGATCGAGACCGCCGGCGCCCCCACCGGGCCGGACACGGCCAAGAGGTCTCCTGGCTTGATAGATTGCAATTGGTTAGCTGTATTGGCAACTTGTACGTCGCTGACTAGAAAGGCCGTCTGACGAGAAATTGAAATATGTTGGCCAGCAACGATGATGACCCCTCTCGTTGAGTCGATCTGCTGCACTTGACCCAAGACCTGCAACTCGGCACCAAACTGGCTTTTGATTTCCGATATCGAAGTCCCTGCGCTCACCGGTATTACCGAAGACAGACCGAGGGCAAGAAGAATCCCACGGGCAAGCGAAGAGGTCGTCCCTAACATGTGTTCCTTCATCCCCATTCCCCTACCTTTAGTTCGGTCCCTACTCAGTCAAATTCAATGGCGTTCCGCAATGGCGATGTGTCGACCGTAGGCTCGACAAACAAATAGCATTGAAGGCCCGCTCGAATATCGGCGACTTCGCCAGGCTGCACGGCCACCTGTTCCTGCAGATCGACCGCCGCAAACGTGTCGACCCTCTGCAGAAACTGCGCGCCCGTGGTTTTCATATAGGACTGCAGCGCGAGCAGCTGTTTTTCGGTTAACGAAGTGTCGACATTGACTGTTCTTTCGAACAAGTCAGTGCCACTCCGAGACCCGCTCGTATTGTTTTCCAACGTGGACAGCAGCGATTCGACGAGACTCGACATGCGTCCGAGATTCACCGGCGACAGGCTCGGTTCGATGTATTCTTGTTTCAATGGCTTCCAGATGTTTGTGCCGACTTCGGTCACGGCACCCACTCGAAGCAATTCCTGCAAAATGGTCTCAGGCGGCACCCCAGGGGCATGTCGAGCGGCCAAGACTGTGAAATTCAACTTTCCCGAGTCGAACTGAAGATCCATCGGGAATCCATAAGGACCCACGTAGTCGCGGTCGTTGTGCCAACCGTGCAGCACTCGCGCGAATGGATTGGTAGCTTCGAGCATCTCGCTGGCTTCATATTGCTCTTGGTCAAGCAACACGCCTTTGAGCTGCTCCATTGGCATCCCGGTCAAAGCACATACAGATGTAGCAGTTGACTTCATTCCCTTTCCAGCAAAATCCTTTGCAGCTGACTCAACGAATGCCATCTGAGCAATCGTTGCGAAGTGCGAATATGTGAGTCCCTCTCTCAACATAATCTTCACCAGCGGCCGTAAGAGCCGCCGCAACGACACTGATAAGACTGTTTTTACATTATCTGGCATTTGTGACCAATTTCACACATTTTGACGACAAATTGGTGTTTTCTCTTAATACCGGACCGAAGTCGCTTATGTTAAAAGCTCGGGATTATACGCCGCAAGCAACTGAAAACATTGCAATTACAGCTTTTCTTTTGCGATGGACGCTGAGAGCGAGAGGGCTAATGTTGCACTGCGCAATGGCCCTTTTGGCCATTGCGCTGATTGCGTGCGGCCATCACGCCACCGTCACCACGGGTCAAAAGGATGCGGATCGGGTCCTAAGACGAGGACTTCCAGGAGAGCCTCAAACCCTGGACCCCCAGGTAGCGGACGACGACTTCTCCTTCCAGGTTTTGCGAGACCTTTACGAGGGGCTTACGTCGGAGGATGGCTCCGGTCAGATAGTGCCGGGAACAGCGGATTCTTGGACCTTGGACTCATCTGGGACAATTTATAACTTCCATCTGCGTTCGGAGGCTAAATGGTCCAACGGCGATCGCGTTACAGCCTCCGAGTTTGTGCACGGTCTCCGTAGAGCGGTAGATCCGAAAACTGCATCTGGATCCGCCGGGTTGCTCGCTGTAATTAAGGGTGCGACCGACATCATCGCCGGAAAGAAGAGCGCAACTGAGCTAGGCGTTATTGCAGTTGACGAGTCCTCAGTACAGATATTCTTAGAGCATCCCGCTCCATTTATTCTTCAAGTTCTAACTCAACCAATCGCAGCACCGCTGCACGACAACAAAAATGCCGTACCGCAAAAAAATGCGGGGCCGTTTAATGGCGCCTATATTCTCGTGAATCGGGTAACCGGCTCTTATATCGATCTCGCTCGCAACTCCGAGTATTGGAATTCATCCAAAGTCCCGATAAAGAAAGTCCGGTATGTAAACGCCGAGTCCGAAGCAACGGAGTTGAGGGAGTACATCGCAGGAGATCTTGACCTGACATTTTCGATACCCCTTCCAGATTTGGATCGCATTTCCCAGAAACTGCGGGGCGAGATTCAGCTATCTCCGACCCTTGGCACAACGTATTTAGCTCTGAATCTATCCAGGCCGCCGCTGAAGGACGACCCGGCACTACGCGAAGCGCTGTCTATTGCCGTAGATCGTGAGCAGATTGCAAAGAGCGTGATGGCAGGTGTTGCACCGGCGTACTCGTTTGTCGCGAACGGCACGACCGGTTATGCCCCCCCCAAATATGACTGGGTCAATTGGAGCAGGGACCGCCAACTTGCTTATGCGCGATCCCTGTATTCTCAAGCAGGATATTCAGCCAATAAGCCGCTGCACCTTCGACTATATTTCAGCAACGGAGAAAGCATCCAGCGACTAATGATCGCCGTAGCGGGAAGTTGGCAACAGAACTTGGGAGTAACCTCGGAATTAATCAATGACGAGTTTCGCGTCTTCCTCGCAGGCCGAAAAGATCGAAGCCGTTGGGATGCCGCGCGTCTCAAATGGGACGCTGACTACGATGATCCATCCAGCTTTCTTGATGTGTTTGCCAGCGACAGCAATCAGAATGATCCCGATTATAAGAGTCTACCGTTCAATAGTTTGATCGCTCAAGCGAGGAGCGAGGCGGACCCAGGCAAGCGCATGGCGCTATTGCATAGCGCAGAACAAGTGTTGATGACCGACTACCCGATTATCCCCATCTATTTCACCCGCGCTCGCCGATTGGTCAAGCCCTACGTGGGTGGCGCTAAATTGAGTCCCATGAATCGCACCTACACTAAAAATTTATTTTGGCAGTAGTGCGTCGAATATTGGCTTTGCAAGCTGGCCGCGCGTTTCGAAGATAACGATATCCAAATCCCTAGCTCCAAGCTTCTCCCCCACCTCCTCCGCCCAACCCGCGCCGGCCCCGCAGCCGTCATCGTCGTATTCTCCTTGATCCTGGCGCTCGCGCTCCACGCTGGGCTGTTGGGAATACCGGCGATCTTCATCCTGACCTCATGGTTCTTCAAGTACGCGTACATTCTGTTCGATCATACGGTGTGGGGTTACGACGAACCCCCGGCGCTCGACATTCAAATGATGAATCCCGCCGATGAGCAGCGTCCGCTCGCCCAGGTGGCGATTCTAGGCCTGATTTACGTTGCTGTGAAATTCACGGCATCGGCCTGGGGGACGGCGCCGGCGACGGTTCTTGTCGCGCTCGCGGCGCTCGCTTTCCCCGCCTCCGTTGCCGTGCTCGGCCTCGAGAGGAACATCCTGCTCGCGCTCTACCCGGTGGCACTTGCGCGGATGATCGGGGGGCTTGGACTCGTGTATGTGTTGACGCTGTTCGTGATCGGCGGCTATATCTTTGGCATCGGCTTGGCTGTGCGATGGGTGTCCTTCCTGCCCCTCGAGCTCGCGTTGGCGATGTTCGGCATCCTGTCCATGTTCAGCGTCTTGGGCGGCGCGCTCTACGAGCGCCGCAACGAGCTCGGCCTCGAGACGCGTCGATCCCCCGAGCGCACCGAGGAGCTCGCGCGGCGGGAGGAGCAGCGGCAAGATCATGCGCTCGTCACCGAGGCCTACGGCCACATGCGGACGGGATCGCACACCAAGGCGTGGACACTCCTTCAAGACTGGCTAACCTCCCGCGGCCATGCCATCGCCGACTATCACTGGCTGTGCGGACAGGTCGCGCATTGGCACGACCCACGCTATTCGAATCGGCTGAGCGCGGACTATCTCGAGAGACTGGTGGCATTGAAGGATCATGGCCGCGCGCTCGATGTGGTAAAGCAGCGGCTGGAGCAGGACCCCTCGTTCCGTCCCAAGACCGCGGCGGCCACCTTGAGTCTCGCGCAGCTGGCGGCGCAGGGCGGTGGAGTTCCGCGCGTTGCCCGCAGGCTGCTGTCGGACTTCGACACGCGCTTCCCGGATGATCCCAGGGTCGGCGCTGCTCGAACGCTCGCGGAGCGGCTCGGTCGATAAAGCGGCGGGCCACCTCTCCGGTGCACCGTTCAGGGGCGCCCGCGAGGGGTCCGCACCTGCCTGTCGGGTGCGCGATTGCGGGTCCAAGGTCCTAAGTCCATGATTAGGGGACTACCTAGCGGAGGTGGCACGGAATTCGCTCGAACTGCAACCGGGGGACTATTTGGTCAATACGCCATACAACGAAATGTATCCAGACAGTGGTGCCGCGCGCGCCCACTATCAGCGTTACGACGAATGGCTGCAGACTCAGCCTGCCGAGCGGCTCGCTCAGAAGCGCGCCGAGGCGGATGCTCTCTTTCATCGGGTCGGAATCACTTTCGCGGTCTATGGCCAGGATGAAGGCGCCGAGCGGCTGATCCCCTTCGACATCGTGCCCCGGGTATTGCCCGCCGAGGAATGGGTGCGCCTGGAGGCCGGCCTCAAGCAACGGGTCCGGGCGCTCAACGCCTTCATCCACGACATCTACCACGATCAACAGATCCTGAAGGCCGGCATCATTCCGCCCGAGCAGGTGCTCTGCAACTCCCAGTACCGCCCGGAAATGCAAGGCGTCGATGTCCCGGGCGGCATCTACGCGCACATCGCCGGCATCGACATCGTGCGCGACGATGCCGGTGAGTTCCGCGTGCTCGAGGACAACCTGCGGGTGCCCTCGGGCGTGTCCTACATGCTCGAGAACCGCAAGATGATGATGCGGCTGTTCCCGGAGCTGTTCTCGGAGTACCGGATCGCCCCCATCGACGGCTATCCGGATGTGCTGCTCGAGAACCTGCGCAGCGTCGCGCCGACCGGCGTCGCCGATCCCACGGTGGTCCTGCTCACGGCCGGCGCCCACAACAGCGCCTACTTCGAGCATGCGTTCCTGGCGCAACAGATGGGCATCGAGCTGGTGGAAGGTCAAGACCTCTTCGTGCGCGACGAGGCCGTGTACATGCGCACGACGCAGGGCGCCCAGCGCGTCGATGTGATCTACCGACGGATCGATGACGACTTCTTGGATCCTTTGGTGTTTCGGCCGGATTCCATGCTGGGGGTGCCGGGATTGCTCGCTGCCTACCGCGAGGGACGTATCACCATCGCGAACGCGATCGGCACGGGCGTCGCCGACGACAAGTCCATCTACCCCTATGTGCCCGACATGATCCGCTTCTACCTGGGCCAGGGGCCCATGATCGGCAACGTTCACACCTGGATGCTGCGCCGGCCGGACGATCTGAAGTACGTGCTCGAGCATTTGCCGGAGCTCGTGGTGAAGGAAGTCCACGGCGCGGGCGGCTACGGAATGCTCATCGGCCCGGCTTCCTCAAAGGCGGAGATCGAAGCGTTTCGCCGACAGATCATCGCCGCGCCCGAGCGCTACATCGCACAACCGACCTTGGCGCTCTCCACCTGCCCCACCTTCGCCGCGCAAGGGTTGAAGCCCCGGCACATCGACCTGCGTCCCTTCGTGTTGTCGGGCCGCGAAGTCACCATCGTGCCGGGCGGCCTCACACGGGTGGCGCTGCGCGAAGGGTCGCTGGTCGTGAACTCCTCGCAGGGCGGAGGCACCAAGGATACCTGGGTGCTGGAAAGCCCATGCTGAGCCGCACCGCCGATCATCTGTACTGGATGTCGCGCTACGTCGAACGGGCGGAGAGCCTCGCGCGCCTCGTCGATGCGCATTACCGGATGTCGCTCCTGCCCCAGTCCGGGGACAGTCTCACCCAATCGCTGAACACCGCCATGACGGCACTGCACGTCGAGGTCGCGTATCGGGAGCGGCACGAAGCCGTGGTGCCGCAGGCGGTGTTCGAGTTCCTGAGCCTCGACCGCGAGCATGCGGGAAGCATCGTCAACTGCTTGCGCGCCGCTCGCGAGAACGCGCGCGCGGTACGAGGCTCGCTCACCTCGGAGCTCTGGGAGACGCTCAACTCCACCTGGCTCGACGCGCGTTCCTTCATGGCGCGCAGCACGCAGCGCACGGACATCGGACATTTCGTCGAATGGGTCAAGGAGCGCTCGCACCTGACGCGCGGGGTGACCATCGGCACCATGCTCCGCGACGAGGCCTTTCATTTCACCCGCATCGGCACGTTCATCGAGCGCGCGGACTCGACTGCGCGCATTCTCACGGCGCATCAGGACGACTTGAAGCCGGGCGCGGATGCCGGTGTGGTACCGGATCCGTATCAGTGGAGCGTGCTGCTGCGCGCACTGTCCGCCTTCGAGGTCTACCGCCGCGTCTACCGCGACGTGATCACGCCGTACAAGGTGGCGCAGCTCCTGATCCTGCGCGACGACATGCCGCGCTCGCTCACGCGATGCTGCAAGGAGGTCTACCAGAACCTCCGGGCGGTCTCGAACGAGGAGTCGAAGGAGACCGAGCGGCGGGCCGGCGAATTACACGCTATGCTGCATTTCACGCGCATGGAGGCCATCATCGAGGTGGGCCTGCCGTATTTTTTGCAGCAATTCCTGGCTCGGCTGCGCGATCTCGGCGATCGCGTGGCGTCGGACTTCTTGGTTCCCCCGGCAGAGGCGTAAACGCATGCAGCTTCATATTCGCCACATGACCCACTACCGCTATGAACGGCCGGTGAAGTACAGCGTGCAGAGCCTGCACCTCACCCCGCGGCGCGACGTGGGACAGCGGGCGCTCGCCTGGACCATCACGGCGCCGGGGCGCAGGCTCGAGCAGATCGACGCTTACGGGAACATCTCGCATCTGCTCACCATCGAGCAGCCGCACCGCGAGATCCAGATCGTGGTACGCGGGGTGGTCGAGACCGCGGACACCGAAGGCCGGCAGGATGACGGGCCGCTGTCGCCGCTCGCCTATCTCTCGCCCACCGCGCTCACCGCGCAGGACGAGGAGATCAAGAGCTTCGCGCGCGCGGCCGTTGACGCGGCGAAGACCCCCCGCGCGCGGGCGGACGCCTTGGCGGAGGCGGTGGTGCGGGCGGTGCGCTACAAGCCGGGAGTGAGCGACGTCCAGGACACCGCGGCGGCGGTGCTCAAGACCGGCGAAGGGGTGTGCCAGGATCACGCCCACGTGTACATCGCCTCGGCGCGCTCGGTCGGCATGCCGGCGCGCTACGTCAGCGGGTATCTGTACACCGGCGACTCGAGCGACGCCGCGAGTCATGCGTGGGTCGATGTGTGGCTCGGTGCCGAGCACGGGTGGCAGAGCATAGACGTAACGCACTTGCGGCCCGCGATCCGCACCTATTGCCGCCTGGCCGTGGGGCGTGACTACCTCGATGCCGCGCCGGTACGCGGCGTGCGTCACGGCGGCGGCGGCGAGAAGATGGAAGCCAACGTACTGGTGGCGGAGTCGGCCCAACAGCAGCAGCAGTGATAGAATTTGCGCCATGACTTACTGTGTCGGGCTGCTGGTCGACACCGGGCTCGTGATGCTGTCCGATTCTCGGACCAACGCCGGTGTCGATCAGATCAATACCTTCCGCAAGATGGCGACCTTCCAGCGGAAGAACGACCGGGTGCTCGTGCTCATGTCGGCGGGAAATCTCGCCATCACCCAGGCGGTCGTCAACCTGCTGCACGACACCCCCGATGACGGCGAGCGCTCCCCCAAGATTTACCGCGCGGCCAACATGTTCAGCGCAGCACGCGTCGTGGGTGACGCAATCCGCGAGATCTACGAGCGCGATGCCGTGCATCTCAAGGACCACGGCCACGATTTCAACGGCACGTTCATCTTGGGCGGACAGATCAAGGGCGAGGAGCCGCGGCTCTTTCACGTCTACTCGGCCGGCAATTTCATCGAATCGTCCACCGACACGCCGTATTTTCAGATCGGCGAATCGAAGTACGGCAAGCCCATCATCGACCGCGTGATCTCGCGCAGCTCGAGCCTCGCTCAGGCCGCGAAATGCGCGCTGGTGTCCATGGACTCGACCATCCGCTCGAATCTCACCGTGGGGCCGCCGTTGGACCTCGCCATCGTGCGCCGCGACGAGTTCAGTCTCGCGACGCATATCAGCATCGATTTCGAGCACCCGTATTTCAGGATGATCCGCGAGCGCTGGGGATTCGCGCTGCAGGAAGTGTTCAGCGAGCTGCCGAACCCGGACTGGTAGTCAATTCGTCTCACCCTGCGAGAAGTGATAGCCCGCGAGCGATTGCGGGCGGCCCATCAGAAACCCTTGCGCGTAGTCCACGCCGAGCGAGCGCACCGCCTGTAGTTCCGTGTCCGACTCGACCGCCTCCGCGACGGTCTGGACGCCGAGATCGCCGGCCATGCGCACGATGGAGGAGATCATGGCGCGCGCGACGCGATCGGTGGGCGCCGCCACGACCAGCGAACGATCGATCTTGAAGTAGTGAGCGGGGACCGAGCGCAGGTAGCCGTAGGAGGGGGCATTGCCGCCGAAATCATCGAGCGCCACCTCGCAGCCGAGCGCCTCGAGGCGGCGCATCGAGTCGCCGACGCCGATGTTGCCGGAAGAAGCGAAACGTTCCGTGATCTCAAAGCACAGCGACTTGGGCGTCAATCCGCTCTTTTTCACGAAGCTCTCGACGAAGCGCACGAATTGATCGTCGGCCATCGATTGCGGCGATACGTTGATGCAAAACACCGCCGGCACCTGCGCCCAGAGCCGGCGGTTGTTGGTAAGCCACTGCAGGAGCGTGCGCACCACCCAGCGATCGATGGAGGGCATGGAGTTGCGATGGGCGGCAGCGCTCAAAAAGAGTCTCGGCTCGATCAGCGCGCCGTCGCGGGTGCGCAGCCGCAGCAACACCTCATAATGCGCGGCGCCCATCCCAGCGCGGAGCGAGCGGATGGGCTGCAAGTAGAGCTCGAAGCGTTCCGCCTCGAGCGCATCATCGATCGCGGCACGCTGTGCTTCGTCGGAATCGGCCGGGAGCGGCGCCGCGCGGCGACGCTCGAATTCGGCCGATAGGCAGACCATCAGCGGGGCGAGTCGTTGCTCCAGCGGCTCTTGCGTGCGAGGGTCCTCAATCTCAGAGTTGATGGTCAGGCGCACCGCACCGTTGACCTCGCCGCGCGCATCGCGCACCGGAATCGCGATGGAGAAGCGCATGCCCTCGCGCGGGCCGTAGTGAATCGGGTAACCGCCGGTCGGGTCGCGCACCAGGCACTCCTCGACCAGCTGGTGATCCTCCGGCAGCAGAAAGTCCTCGCTGAGCAGCAGCGTGTCAGCGGCGAAGTCGTGAAACGAAACGCTGCAGACCTCCGGTGCCAGCGCGCAAATGACTTGCGCAAAAGCATCCAGCGTCTTGCTGGAAGCGGTTTCGGCGGATTCTGTCAACTTGGTGAACATGGGCTGCACATACCTGTCTATGCGCCGCATGGTAGAGCCCGCGCGCGCGCGCGGTAATGTCGTCGGCCGGCGACGTGGGAGCCGGGCGACAGCGCCGACAATGCGTCGACTGGGTCCCGACGATAGGTTAAATGCCGAGCTTCAAATGAGGTCGGCGGCTTGGTCCACGGGCGGTTTCACCCCGCGCGGAGTGCCCCATTGGATCGGCGCCAGCTTCGGCACGATGCCGATCCAGCCGACGATGCCGACCGCGCTCATGGCGGCGGCGGCCACGAAGGCGAGCGCGAAGTGGCCGGTTCGATCGACGATGATGCCGGTGAGCCAGGGCGAGATCATGCCCGGGAAATTGCCGATGGAGTTCTGAATCCCGACCCAGCGGCCGGAGGCCTTCGGTCCCGCGAGGATCTGCGACATGGCGTACATGCCCGGGGACGAGGCGCCCATCATGATCTGAAAGCCGAACATGCCGGCAACGGCCATGGATTCCGTGCCCAACCCCATGCAGAGCATCGCGGGTATCGACCCGACGTGCGCGATGAGCATGATGAGCTTGTAGCCAAAGTTGGCCGAGCCACCGCGCGCGATGTAGCGGTCGACGCCCCAGCCGATGATGAAGGCGCTCAAGCCGTTGACCAGATACCCGGCGGTCGCCACGTTCTCCATGTGGTGCATGGAAAAGCCGCGCTCCTTCACGAGATAGCCCGGCAACCAGCTCAGGATGAAGTACCACATGTAGTTGCTGGAGAAGAGTCCCAAGCTCGTGCCCCAGAGCCCGCGCTGCGCGAGCACCATGCGGAGTGTCGGCGTGCTCGGGTCCGCCCGCTGAGTCGCGAGCTTCGGCAGTCGGACCATGAGCCAGGGGATGAGCCAGAGCAGCGAACACGCGCCGAACACCAGGAACGTACCGCGCCAGCCGACAGAGTCGATCAAGAGGCCCGCGAGGAACACGCCGACCCCGGGCCCGATCAAATACCCGAAGGCCACGATGCCGTTCGCCATGCCGAGTCCCTTCACCGGCACCACCGCCGCGAGGAGCTTGGAGACCGTGGGAAAGCCGACGCTTTCGCCAAGACCCAGCATCATGCGCAGCATGATCAACATCGAGAAGCCGGAGGTGATGCCGGTGAGCGCGGTCGCTGTCGCCCACACCACGAGACCCACGGTCAGCACCCGATGGGCCCCGTAACGCTCCGCGAGCGCCCCGACCGGAATCTGGATGATCGCGTACACCCAGAAGAACGCCGAGAACAACAGGCCGTATTGTCCGTTCGTCAGATGCAGATCGCGCTGGATCAGCGGACCGGCGGTTGCCAGGGCACCGCGGTCGATGTAATTGATGAACAGCACCACCGCGAGCAGCACCACCACGAACAACGGCGGCGTCAAACGGCGTCCGTCGGCCGCCCGCTCCGGCGGGGGCGCGTCCGTGGGATTCGCTCCCGGCGTGATGAGCGGATTCAGCTCGCGTAATCCGCGTGCTGGCGATCGAGCAGCCGCTTCAGCGCCTCGAAATGCAGGTCCGCCCGGTCGCGGCCGCCGACCTGGCCGCCCGAGGAGAATTGCGCCACCGTGGACTTCACCACTTTCTCCGGCACCGGCTTCAACGCCCGCCCGGTCGAGAGCGCGATCACCTGCGCTTGGGCTGCGCGCTCCAGGAAGTACAGCCGCTCGAATGCCTGTGCGATCGTCTCTCCGATCACCAGCGCCCCGTGGTTGCCCATCATCAGCACGGATTTGCGCCCAAGCACGCCCGCGAGGCGCTCCCCCTCGGTGTGATCGAAGGCCAGGCCGTTGTAGTTCTCATCGTAGGCCACGTCCTCGTAGAACCCGAGCGCGCTTTGCACCGCCATTTCCAGGCGCGGATTGTCGAGCATGGTCATCGCCGTCGCATAGGGCATGTGAGTGTGCAGCACGCAATGCGCCTTGGCCGAGAGCCGATGCACGGGCAGATGGATATAGAGAGCGGTGTCCTCGATGGGTCCGCGGCCAGAGAGCATCTGGCCGTTGAAGTCGATCACCATGAAATCGCTGGCCTTGACCTCCGACCAGTGCAGGCCGAACGGTGCGAGCAGGAACCGGTCCGCATGCCCGGGCACGAGCATGGTCATGTGGTTGTCGATGCCCTCGTTCAAGCCGAAGTGATCCGCCAACCGATAGCACGCGGCGAGATCGATGCGGGCCTGCCGCTCGGCCTCCGGGATGGTGGATACGGATTTGAGATTTGCGCTCATCATCACCCTCGCCGGCTGCGGGCAACCCCGACTCAAAACTGTAGCATTTTAAGAATCCGTCAGCGAGCGCGCCGCGGCGCGCCCTTCACGAGAAGTTCATTTACGCTCCGCACAATGCCCGCCATGCGCATTGTCCGGCATCCGTGAAAACCCTCGATCTGGTCTATTTCAACGCGGGCGGCGGCCATCGAGCCGCTGCCTCGGCGCTCGAGGCGGTGATCCGCCTGGAGAAGCGTCCCTGGGAGGTGCGCCGCGTCAACCTGATGAGCATCCTCGATCCGAAGGATGTGTTCAAGAAGACCACGGGGATGGATTGGGAGGACATCTACAACACCCGCCTCGCCCGCGGTTGGAGCGTGGGTCTCGCCCAGGAATTGAAGCTCCTGCAGGCCTTGATCCGCCTCAGCCGCCGCTCGGTAGCGAACCGCCTGAAACGGCACTGGCGCAGGACCAAGCCCGACATGGTGGTCTCGCTCATTCCGAACTTCAATCGGCCCATGTACGAGGCGGCGATCGCCGCACGCCCGGGCCTGCCGTACGTGACGCTGCTCACCGACTTCGCCGACTATCCCCCGCACTTCTGGATCGAGCCCCGGCAAGCCCAGCATTTCATCTGCGGCACCCCGAGAGCCGCCGCCCAGGCGTATGCCATGGGCTACGGCGAGGACCGGGTGCACCGCGTATCGGGCATGATCATCCGGCCGGACTTCTACGCGCCCTTGGTTTTGGATCGACGCGCCGAGATGGCCCGGCACGGGTTGGACCCGGACCGGCCCACCGGCCTCGTGATGTTCGGCGGCCACGGGTCGCGCACCATGGCGAGCATCGCGAGGCGGCTCGACGACATCCAACTCATTTTGATCTGCGGACACAACGACGAGCTCAACGCGCGGCTGCGCCTCATGCCCGCCTCGGCGCCGCGCCTGGTCTTGGGCTTCACCTCGCAGATCCGCTACTTCATGCAGCTTTCGGACTTCTTCATCGGCAAACCCGGTCCCGGCAGCATCAGCGAGGCCGTGCAGCAGGGGTTGCCGGTGGTGGTGGTGCGCAATTCCTGGACGATGCCCCAGGAACGCTACAACACCGACTGGGTCCGCGAGCAGGGGGCGGGTATCGTGCTCGAGTCGTTCAAGTTCGTGCGCGACGGGGCAATGGAGATAATCCATCGGCTGGACGAATTTCGCGCTAGCATTGCGCACGTCCGCAATCGTGCGGTATTCGAAATACCGGAGATTCTCGAGCGCATCATGGAATCCGCCCCGGCGCATGACCCGCCACGACATGGACGCGACCCGCGACCGGAATCGGTGGTGCAGCTCAATTGACCACGTTCCTGCTCGCCTTCGGCGCGCTGTTCTCGATCGTCAACCCCTTCTCCGGCGCCTTCATCTTCTTCGGAGCGACTCAGGGGATGGACCCGAAGATGCGCTCCCAGGTTTCGCGCTGGGTGGCGATCTACGCGTTCTGCATCGTCTCGGTGTCGCTCTACGTCGGCGCCTACGTGCTGAGCTTCTTCGGCATCTCGATCCCGGTGCTACGGGTGGCGGGCGGCATCATCGTGGCGATGTCCGGGTGGCGCATGCTCACCGAGCCTGATGCCACCGAACAACGCAGGAGCGAAGCGCCGGCGTATCCGCGCTCCTTCGACGCGCCGCCGAGCCGGGTGGCGTTCTACCCGCTCACCATGCCGCTGACCACCGGTCCCGGAACCATCTCGGTCGCGATCTCCATCGGGGCCGGCCGGCCGCCGACGCTGCACCCGACGCTGATCCTGTTCTTTTTCGTGGAGACCCTCGCCGCCGTGCTGCTGCTCGCGCTCCTGGTCTACGCGCTGTATCGACACTCGGCGCGGATCGCGGACTTCATCGGAGCGACCGGCACCACCATCATCGTGCGGCTGTCGGCGTTCTTGCTGTTCTGCATCGGCATCCAGGTGTTCTGGAACGGCGCCGCCGAACTCCTCGGCCGGCTGCCGTTCGGCACCACCGGAACTGGTTAGTCAGGACTGATCAGGGCTCGACGCCCTGGGACTTCAGGTACTCGTCGTAGGTGCCGCGGAATTCGGTGATGCGCGCATCGGGCTTCAGCTCGATGATGCGGGTGGCGAGGCCGCCCACGAATTCGCGGTCGTGCGAGACGAACACCAGGGTGCCCGCGAAATGCTCGAGACCGATCTGCAACGACTCGATGGTCTCCATGTCCATGTGGTTGGTGGGCTCGTCCATCAACAGCACATTGGGTCTCGCCAGCATCAGCTTGCCGTAGATCATCCGCCCTTTCTCGCCGCCCGAGAGGACACTGACGGATTTCTTGGTCTCCTCGCCCGAGAATAGGAGCCGCCCGAGCGTGGCGCGCACGATCTGGTCGTCATCGGCCTTGCCGGTGAACTGCGACATCCAGGTAAACAGATCGCACGGCGGCTCGAACTCCGCCTGCGGATCCTGCGGCATGTAGCCGACCTGCGCGTTCTCGACCCAGACGATGCGCCCCGCGGTGGGGGTGAGCTCACCCGCGAGCAGGCGCATCAAGGTGGTTTTGCCGACGCCGTTCGGTCCGATGATGGCGACGCGCTCGCCGGCCTCGATGCTGAAGGAGAGGTCCGTGAACACGTCGCTGTCCTGGCCGGGATACCGGAAGGAGACCTTGTCGACCGTAACCGCCGAGCGATACAGCTTCTTCGCCTGTTCGAAGCGAATGTAGGGATTCTGGCGCGAGGAGGGACGGATCTCCTCGAGCTTGATCTTTTCCAGCTGTTTCTTGCGCGAGGTCGCCTGGCGGGCCTTGGACGCATTGGCCGAGAAGCGTCGCACGAATTCCTGCAGATCCGAGATCTTGTCGCGCGCCTTGGCGTTCGAGGCTTCCACTCGCGCGCGCGCCTGCACCGAGGCGAGCATGAAGTCGTCGTAGTTGCCCGGATAGACCTTGAGCTGCTGGTAGTCCAAGTCCGCGATGTGCGTGCACACCTGGTTGAGGAAATGGCGGTCGTGGCTGATGATCACCATGGTGGCGTCGTAGTTGTTGAGCGCGCCCTCGAGCCACCGGATCGAATGGATGTCCAGATTGTTCGTGGGCTCATCCAGCAACAGCACATCGGGCTGCGAGAACAGCGCTTGCGCGAGCAGCACGCGCAGTTTCAGGCCCGGCGGCACTTCGCGCATCGGACCGTTGTGGCGCGACTCGTCGATGCCGGCATCGGTGAGAATGCTGCCGGCGCGAGCCTCGGCGTCGTAGCCGCCGTATTCCGCGAACACCGCCTCGAGTTCGGCCGCGCGCATGAAGTCCGCATCGGTGGCGTTCGGGTTCGCGTAGATGCGGTCGCGCTCGCTCATCGCCTTCCAGAGCTCGGCGTGGCCCTGCATCACCACGTCGAGGACGCGCTGATCCTCGTAGCCGAACTGGTTCTGGTTCAACTTGCCGAGACGCATGCCGGTCTGCAGCACCACATCCCCCGCGCTCGCATCGAGATCGCGGCCGAGCACTTTCATGAGCGTGGACTTGCCGGAGCCGTTGGCGCCGATCAGTCCGTATCGGTTGCCGTCGACGAATTTGACCGTGACCTGCTCGAACAGCGGCTTGGCGCCGAACTGCACGGCAACATTGGAGGTGGAAAGCATGGGTCAAGAGCGCCTGAATGGGCGGCGCATTCTAGCCGAGCGGACGGTCAGATGGAGAAATTTCGCGTGGGCCGGGCCGCCCCGGGGCGGCGACGGCCGAACGCGGCCTGCACTAATCGGGCGGGGGTGCCGTGGGAGCGGTATCGGCGGGCGGCGGATCGACCGGCTGGCGCTCGGGCGAGGCGCCGGTTTGCTTCTGACGCTTCAATTCGTCCTTGCAATAGCGCTTGGCGTCGGCTTTGGAGACGGTGACGTTGGCATCGGCCTTTTGCCGCTCCATGCACTGTTTCAACAGCTGGCTGTCGGTGGGCGTGACCCGGCCCATGGAATCGTCCGCCCAGGCGAGCGAGCTGCACAGCGCGATGGGAGCCAGGGCGAATAAGCCGGTCAATCGGTTCATGGCGGTCTCCTCGATGTCGCCGTTGAGACTAGCGACGCGGCCAGAGCTCGGCCAGAAGCGTTTGCCGCCATGGGTTGTCGGCCGGCGCCGTCGGCGCCCGCCTACGCGCAAGGACCCGGCCATGAAAAAGGGCGTCCCCCGCCGGATGGCAGGGGACGCCCCAATGGTTATCGACTCAAATCGAGCGTTTCTTACGCTTATTCTTCGTTGATGAGCTTCGGCACCCAGGGCACGCCCAATCCCGTCACGTCGTTGTAACCGGCCGGAGTCGGCGGGATGGCCGCAGGCGACAGCGAGGTGTAGTTCCACACATCATTGATGCCGAGACAGAGCGGCAGACCGCACACCTCGAGCGCGTACGGCGCGCTGATGATCAGGAACGGCACGGAGTTCACCGTGACCACCCGCGCCTCGTTCAGATCGACCGCATAGCCGCGCAGCAGGGCCACGGGAGTGGTCGGCGCAATGATCTGATTGATCGCATCCTTATAGGAAGTGCCATTGCTCTGGCTGCCGACGCTGTAGAGCAGCGGATTGGCGAAGCCCACCAACGGCTCGCCGGTGGCGATGCGCTTGGAGTTCAGCACGGCGAGAACGCCCGCCATCCAGGGCGAGGCGACACTCGTGCCGCCAATCGAGGTCTGGCAGTACTCGGTCGTCTTGCTGCTCGGCGCGCAGCCCTTGTCCGCGATGGCGTTGCCGGCGATGGTGAACGTCTCACCGAAGATGAAGCCGGTGTACGGATCGCCGAGCATGGCGACGTCCGGACTCACGCGCTGCGGGTTGGGCAGCGTCTCGACATAGCCGCTCGCCAGATTGAGCGAGGTGGCGAGCGAGGCCGGCACCAGCTTGGCCTGGTAGGAGGGCTGCGCCTCGAGCAGGCTGATACCGCCCCCCGAGCCCGCGTAGTACGCGTAGTTGTCGAACGTGTAGCCGAAAGCGCTCGTGGTATCGACGCCCGTGGTCGTCACCGACTTCGCGCTGTTGACCACCACGCCATCGAGGAATGCGCGATAGTTTCCCCAGCCGTATTCGGCCTTGTCGCCGGTCGCGTCGTTGATCAAGAGCGTCGTGCCGCCGACGCCCGTGACGTAGGCACTGGTCGCCGGCCACGAGCCGGAGGCTACGCCGTTGGGCGCGTCCAGGTCGCCATCGTCGCCCGAGCTGAACAGCACCGTGACGCCTTGGGCCGCGCCGGCCAACAGGGCTTGATCATCGCTCTGCTGCTGGCCCGGATTGATGGCCTCGCCGTTGTCGCCCCAGCTATCGGTCACGACATCCGCGACGTGGTTATAGACGGTGTTCATGAAGGCGACATCGAGCGAGGTGGCGCAATCGCGCGAGCCGACATAGACGATCTTGGCGCCCGGGGCGCTGCTGTGCACCGCCGACACGTCGAGCGATTCCTCTTCCCACCAGCCGTAGGGTCCGCAGGACTCCGTCGGGGAGACGCTGTAGATGCCCGCGGGAATGATCTGACTGAAATTCACGCCCACGTTGATCTTCGGCAGTTTGTTGTTGATGGAGTAGGCGCTGATGTCGACCACGATGGTCGGCGACGCATAGGCGTCCACGATCGCGACCGTCACGTCCTTCCCGTCATAGCTCACCTTGTCGAGCCCGTAGGCGGCGCGCACCAGGACCGGGTCGTAGCCGCATCCCAGCCAGGGGAGCGAGGCACCGTACACATCCGCCGGCGTGCTCAAGGTCGCGACCAACGCTCCCGCACCAAAGGTGTGGTTGCAATAGGGCGAACCGTTGCTCGCGGCGACCGGCGGCGGCGTCACTGCGGTCGCGCTCGTCGAGGCCACCGCGGCGCTCTTCGGCGCGACCAGCTCGCCCTGCGTGATCGAGTGATGGTAGGGCTTGCGCATCATCGCGGTATCGTCGAGACCGTCGATGAACACGATCTTGCCGGCGAGGGCGGCGGGAACGGTCGGCGCCTCCTTGTTGGCACGCAGGGTCAGGCCCTTGTAGGCGTACAGGTTCTGACTCACGTTGAACGCCGTGCGGATCTGCGCCACCGTCGCGGTTGCCGAGACATACACGCCGTGCGGTCCGACGGTCACGTTCTTCATGCCGGACTGTTCGAGAAGCTTCTCGACGGCAGCGACATCCGCCGCCGCGGGCGCATAGCGCGACGCGAACTGCTCGGTGCTCAAGTACTGACCATACTCACGGCCGCTGGGGTTCGAGACTTCCGCGACGAAGCTCTTCAATCCGGCGAGATTGCTCAGCGCCAAATCGACCGAGATGGTGACCGTGGTCGCCGCCGAGGCCGAACTCTTCAGCGTCGCGTTCTTCACCCATCCCGCGACGTTCCCTGAAACGGTCGCCGTTCCCGCCGCGACCGCTGTGCCCGCACAGGCGATTGCAGCGGCGACGATGCCGCTCCATATCAATCGAGACTTTGATTTACCAAACACGAGTTATCCCCTCATGACAAAGTTGTGTATTAGCGCGCGCCGGGCTGTCATTGCCCTGCGTGGCGCCTGAGCCGACGATGGTCAGCCAGTACTGGTATTACCCCTTCGATATTTTTCGTTGCACCGATCGGAATCGACCGGTCAGTTGCGAAACTTGACCACAGCCTTATGGTAACCCGCAAGTTAAGAATGCAGATCAGCGCGGCGATAAAATACCTTTCAATTATGTCAAAATATCTTTGGCTCCGGCGCGGGCGCCTAGAGTGGACATAACGCGACTGCGGGAGTACCGTCCGTCATAAATAAAGGTGGAGGCTCGCTTGCCTGAAATTCAGGAGAACCATTAGTTCCTCAGGCGCCGTGAAGGGGCGCCCCACTCGCAAGGGCCGCGTTTGCGCGGCGTTTCTCGGCATGCTTCTTTCGCCGGCGCTTCTCGCCGCGGCGCCCGACACCGATTACCACGCGCGGCTCGTGCACGTATTGAAAGAGACGCCGTTGATCGACGGCCACAACGATCTGCCCTGGGAGATCCGCGAGCGCTTCAAGGGACGGCTGTCCGCCATCGATCTTGCGTCCGACACCTCCCAACTGCCGAGGCCTGCCGACTCCTCTCCTCTGATGACGGATATTCCGCGGCTGCGCGCGGGCATGGTCGGCGGTCAGTTCTGGTCGGTCTGGGTACCGGTGGACATCAAGGGCTTCGAGGCGGTGCAGACCACGATCGAGCAGATCGACCTCGTGAAGCGCATGGCCGCCAAATATCCTTCCGTTTTCGAGATCGCCTACACGGCCGCGGATGTGCGCAGAATCCACAAGGCCGGCAGGATCGCCTCAATGATCGGCATCGAAGGCGGCCATCAGATCAACGAGTCGCTGGCGGTGCTGCGTCAGATGTACGACTTGGGCGCGCGCTACATGACGCTGACCCACGTACTCGATACGCGCTGGGCCGACGCCGCCACCGACGCACCGGTCCATCACGGCCTCACCGCCTTCGGCGAGGAGGTGGTTCGCGAGATGAACCGGCTCGGCATGCTGGTCGACTTGAGCCACGTGTCATCAGACACGATGCGGAAGGCGCTCGCGGTGACGGCGGCTCCGGTCATCTTCTCGCACTCCTCGGCGCGTGCCCTGGTGGATCATCCCCGCGACGTTCCCGACGACATCCTCAAACTCGTGGCGGCGAACGGCGGCGTGGTGATGGTGAATTTCAATCCGGGCTATGTGTCAGCGGCCCGCAATCAGTGGGATGCGGATCGTGCGGCGGAGCTCGCGCGCTACTCGAGCCCGCCATACGGGGGCCTGTACATCGGCCAGCCGGACCGTGCCAAGGCCGCGCTCGAGCACTGGGAGCGCGACCATCCGAAGCCCGTCACGACGCTCGCCCAGGTTGCCGACCACATCGACCATGTGCGCGAGATCTCAGGCATCGATCATGTCGGACTCGGCTCCGACTTCGACGGCATCCCGGAAGGTCCGCGCGGTCTCGGCGCCGTCGACGGCTATCCGGCGCTGCTCGAAGAGCTGATGCGGCGCGGCTGGTCGGACTCGGACATCGCCAAGATCGCCGGTGAGAACGTGCTGCGTGTGATGGCGGCCTGCGAGCGCGTGGCGGCGACGCTACGCGCGCAACGCGCCGCGTCCGAAGCGGTCATCGATCTGCCAGCGCCGGCCGCGGGCACCTGAACACGACCGGCCCATGAACATCACCCGGAGAATCCTGCTGCCGATGAGCTTGGCGCTCATCCTGCTATCGGTCGCTCGCGCGGCCGATCCGCCGCCGCTCAAGGAGGGGCTGTGGGAAATCAGCGGCCAGAGCATCGTGAATCCCGGCAGCAAACGCACCGATTTCAAATACCACCTCTGCCGCAATCACGCCTATGACAGCGCCATGGACGCGCTCGTCAAGAATGCCAAGGGCTGCACCACCTCGTTCGACGACTTGGGCGGCGGACGCTTCGCGTCCTCCTCCAGCTGTAATGTGGATGGGACGATGATCGTGTCCAAGGGCACCTACACCTACGAGAGCATGCTATCGACGCGCTCGGAGTCTTATGCCACCTACTCGCCGGCCTACAAGGGCCGCACCGATGAGCACGTGGTGCAGGAGCAGCATTACGTGGGCGGATGTCCCGCGGGGATGAAGCCCGGAGACCGCATCACGGGCAGCATGCTGCTGCCTAACCGGGGCTGATCTAGCCCGGATTCATCATCACGCCGACGAACAGCAGCTCGCCGGTCTTGTCGTCCTGAATGGCATAGAGGAACGGATGGTCCATGACCATGACGGAGGTCTGCACCGCGACCGTCGTGGTCACGCCAATGCCGGTCGCGGCGGCCGCGGTGGTGCCGGTCTCGTCGACCTCGATGGTGGTCGCGTGTGCGACGTAACTCACCAGGGCGCCGGGCGCGAGCGCGAAGAAGTCCGCTTCCTGGGTGAAGGCGACGCCCATGCCGAGCGCGGCGAGCGCATCGCCCAACGACGCCTGGTAGGTTGTGGTGAAGCGCGGCAGTTCGAGGCTGACCTGCGTCGATTGCAGCTGAGCATTCCAGGTCACGAAGCTGCCGGCGTCGATGCCGGCGAGGAAGCTGCCGAGCGGCGTCCCCGCCTTCGGCAGGATGACCAGCAGGCTCATGCGACCCTGACCGTAGGGGAGGCGGATCGCCTGAAAGGGCGTCCCTTGCTGGACCCCTTCGAGATAGGCGAAGGGACCGGTCTGGCTCATCATCGGCACCGAGACTTGGGTTCCGTCTGTCAGCGTAAACGGCGCCGGGGCAGTCTGGGCGGGATCGAACGCGGTGGTCCAGCTGCCCTTGAAGTACAGCGCATTCGCAATGATGGCGACGCGGAAGTAGCTCGGCGGTAAATCGGGCGGCAGGATCTGCGTGATGAGACCGTGCGTCGCACTGTCGACCCAGGCGTTGACGTTCGCCGGGGCCCCCGACAGATCTCCGACCGTCGCGGCGTAGTAGTTTTGGTCGGTCTGGATGAAAGCGGACTGCACGGTGTACGTCGACTGATCGATCCACAAGGAGTTCGCGATGCTGAGCTCAACGTTGGGATCGACATCCATCAACGAGGCTTGCAGCGCGGCGTTGTCACCGTTCAACTGCTGAACATCGAGCGGGCCGACCTCGAGCGTCTGCGACATCGCCTGTTGCGTCGACCCCGCCGCGCCGTTGTACAGCACCTGCAGCGCCAGCGACACGCTCAGCGGCGCTATCGCGACGTTCCCAACGGCGCCCGGGAGCAAGGCGTTCAGGAGCTTCAATCCAAAGCCGTTGTCGGCGACCACGATCGCCGGATCGACCGGTGTGCCGTCGGCTCGTGCTTGGAGCACCGCCGGAGCCGAGAAGGCCGCCGTCGCCAGGGGCGCGTCCGCCGCTCCGGACGAGCCGCCGCCACAGCCGGCGAGCGCCAACGCCGCCAGTGTTCCCACGACCGCCGCCGCCCCGATCCGTGCCCTGACTTCCGTGCCGTCGTACCGTTCCATGTGCGCTCTCCGTGCTACCCGGGCGCATGTTAATCGCGCGACATCCCTCAAGATGTGATCCATTTGTGCTTGGGGCTTTCGAACGGGCTACAGTTCAGTACAACTCGCTACAACTCGGGAATGGCGGGACGCGCCGGCATCTGCGACGATCCCGGTCGAGATGTCAGCCGCTCGACGAGGATATGGAAGCCGTTCGTGCCGCTGGGCGATGCTCGCGGCGCTGCTGGCAATCCACGCGGCGGCGGGAGCGGCGCCGGGTGAGACGGGCTCCGCTGCCGACGGCTGTGCAGGACCCTCCTCCGACGATTGCGTCGCCGTCAGGCACTGGAGCTTCAGCGTCGCGCTGGGCGCCGGCGTCAGGACCAACCCCTTGGTCAACGGCGAGAACATTCCGCTCGTCATCATTCCCCATGTCAGTTACTACGGTGAGCGTTTCTTTTTGGACGACCTCGATCTGGGCGTCACGTTGGTCGAAAGCGCCGCTAATTCGCTGAGCCTCATCGCATCGCCCGGATACGATAGGGTCTATTTTTATCGGACCGATCTGCAGAATTTTTTCATCACCGGTTATTTGGCCGACGGTACCGCCATGGCCACCGCGAGCCCGACCAGCCCGGCCACGGTGATCGCGAAGATCACCCCGCGCCCGCGCCGTATCACCTATCTCGCCGGACCCGAGTGGACCTTCAAGGTGGCTGGAATCTCCGGTCAACTGGATGTGCTGCACGATGTGACCGGTCAGGATCACGGCACGGAGATCCGCGCGGCGCTCGGCATTCCCTTGATCGAGTCCCGGGGTGTGTTGAGCGCCAACGTCGGCATCACCTGGAAGAGTTCGGCCATCGTCAATTATTACTACGGTGAGCCCGGCCTGTACGCTGGCGGCGCGGCATTAGATCCCTTCGCCAAACTCGGGTATACAGTGCCGCTATCCGGGCGATGGCGGTTCAACGCCTTCGCCGAATACGAGCGCTTGGGGAGCGCCATCGTCGATAGCCCGATCGTTGCGGAGCATAGCGTTGCCACAGTGTTCATCGGTGCGATTTACGCGTTTTAGGGCGCTCCTCGCCTTCGCGTGGGTGGCCGGGCCGCTCTGTCTGGCGGCGGCCGCCGCTGCCTCGCATGCCGGGGCCTCGACCGACGGCGCCGAAGACATCCATCTGGAACTCACCCCGCGGGTGTGCACGCTCGGGCCGAACGACACCCAGTGCGACACCCGCGTGCGGGCCTCCTGGCAGTCCGCCCGGGACGAGTCGCTGTGCCTGGTGATCGTCGACCGGCCCGACATCAAGCGCTGTTGGGAACATTATTCCGCGGGGATCTACTCCCTCGAGCTGGTGTTCAGCCGCGATCTGGTCTTCCAGCTCAAGGATCTGGAGCTGCAACGTGTGCTCGGATCGGAGGTGCTGCGCGTGATCCGGGAGGCGATACGCTATCGGCATCGGCGCAGGGAACCTTGGAATATCTTCGATTGATGACCACCCCGCCACCCGCCGGCACTCCCGTGACTGCGTCCATCACCTTGATCGAGGACGATATCCGACTCTCCGAGCTGATCGGCCGCTATCTCGAGAACAACGGCTTTCGCGTGCGCGGCGTGACACACGGCAATGACGCGGTCGAGCAAGTACGCAGTACCCATCCCGATCTCGTGATTCTCGATCTCGGATTGCCCGGCAAGGACGGCTTCGAGATCCTGAGGCAGCTTCGGCCGCAATTCGTAAATCCGATTCTGATCCTGACGGCGCGCAGCGACGACATCGATCATGTGCTCGGATTGGAGCGCGGCGCGGACGATTATGTGATCAAGCCGGTCGAGCCGCGCGTGCTTCTCGCCAGAATCAATGCGCTGTTGCGCCGCAGGCTGCGCGAGTGGGCGCCGCAACCCACGCTCAAATTCGGCGCTCTGCTCATCAATCCCGGCGCGCGCTCGGTGTCGCTCGACGGCCGGGGCATCCCCGTCTCGAGCAATGAGTTCGATCTGCTCGTACACCTGGCGTCGCACGCCGGGCATACGCAATCGCGAACGACTCTCTTCCACGCGCTGTACGGCCGCGATTACGACGGTGTGGACCGGATTCTGGACGTGCGCATCTCGCAGCTGCGCAAGAAGCTCGGCGAGACCGACTCCTCGGAGCGCATCAAGACCGTCTGGGGTCACGGATACCTGTTCGTACCGGACGCGTGGTGAGCCGTGGCGCGGCATTTTCTGGGACTGTATCTGCTGATCGTGCTCACCCTGGCCGCGGTGAGCTGGGGCCAGGACAAGGTGCTGCTCCTGCACAGCGGCCAGGAGTCGAGTTCCGACGCATCGCAGGCCACCGCGCTCTACGCGCTCGAGGCCAGGCTCGAGGAAGTGCCGCAGAATGAATGGAGTCGGCTGATCGCCGGATTCGCAGCAAAGGCCGGAGCCGGTATCGAACTGCTCGCGCGCAAGGACATTGCGGGACGCCAGGTGCTGGAGGAACTCGCTCGCGGCGGCATCGCCTACCTGCAATCCTCGAGCGGGGACTGGTGGGCACTGAAGCAGCTCAATGGCGACTATGTCCTCGCGTTCCGAAGCTCCGATCCGCAGCCGCAGCGCACGCCCCTCGAATGGGCGCTGAGCGCACTCTTTTATGCGATCATCGCGCTGGTGATCATGGTCTGGCTCTGGCCCTTGACGCGCGACGTGCGCGCGCTCGAGCGTGCGGCCGCCCGCTTCGGCGACAGGAACTGGGCGTTCCATGTCGACATCAAGCCGCGCTCGCAAATCTTCGCGCTGGCGCAAACCTTTCGGAAAATGGCCCTGCGGATCGATGGATTGATCGCCTCGCACACGGACATGTCGAACGCCGTCTCGCATGAAATCAAGACACCGCTCGCCCGTATGCAATTCGAGATCGAGCTGGCGCAGCAGTCGCGGGAGATCGAGCAGATCAAGTCCTCGCTCGCCAACGTGAAGTCCGACGCCGCGGCCATCAATGACCTGGTGTCGGCCACCATGAGCTATGCCATCCTCGAGCGGGCCAACATGAAGCTGAACGTCGGCACGCACGACTTCACGGCCCTGGTCCCGGCCATCGTCGAGAGCGTGCGCCGCAACTTCCGTCCCGGCCTCGAAATGAGCACGCAAGTGAGCGCCGGGTCCGACGCGGTGGTTTGCGACCTGCATCTGATGGAGACCGTCCTCAAGAACCTGTTGTACAACGCCGCCCGGCACGCGCGGAGCGAAGTTCGGGTTTCATTCGACGTGCGGGACGGGGTCAACCGCCTGATCGTCGATGACGACGGTCCGGGGATACCGGAGAAGGATCGACAACGTGTGTTCGAGTCATTCGTGCAGCTCGATCCATCGGCCGCCACCAAGAGCGGTTTTGGTCTCGGTCTGGCAATCGTCAGGCGTGCGGTCGAGTGGCACGGGGGAGAGGTGCGGGCGACCGAATCGCCGCTCGGCGGCGCGCGTCTGTGCGCGTCCTGGCCGACAATGCGCGCCTCAGCGAGCCGCGCTTGACCCCGAAAAGGCCTCCTCGGCGGCCGACAGCGCCGCCGCGACCCGCCGCGCCCATTCCCGCTGTCCCGCTACCTCGAGCACCAGATCCTGGCGAATCTCGATTTCCACATGGGGAAGCCCGCGCCGCTCGCCATGCGTCGGGATGGAATAGTCGGTCTCGTCGCTGACGAAGTACGGTTCGTTGTCCGCGAAGGT
Organism: Steroidobacteraceae bacterium; assembly: GCA_050012215.1. Lineage (GTDB taxonomy): Bacteria > Pseudomonadota > Gammaproteobacteria > Steroidobacterales > Steroidobacteraceae > Bog-1198. The sequence goes on along the minus strand of JBEKHO010000041.1, from coordinate 17,042 downwards.
CAGCCCCGGTTCGCGCCGGAGCATGTCGAGCACGAGTCCGGCAAGGCGCCGATCCCGGTTGTAGAGCACCGCGCCGTGCATCTCGCGGCGGGCGTCCTTGTACACGTCCGTCATGGTGTGTTGGGCGATCAGATAGGTCTCACGTCCGGCCGCCTGGCGCTCGTCCAAAAGCGATCGGATGCGGGCGTGATACGGCTCGAAGACCTCGGCGCGGCGTGCGGCGATCTGCGCCGCGCTCAAGTTGCGATTGCCCGGCACGACCGCCCATTCGCTGATCTCGGGGATCGAGGTCGGGGTGCGGGGATCTCGATTGCAATCGATCACCAGGCGCGAATAGTTTTGCGCGATCAGCGGTGCGTCCAGCGCTTCGGACACGCCGCGCGCGAGGCCGAGCGCACCGATGTCCCAGGCGATGTGCCGCTGCAATTCAGCGGCCGGCAATCCGAGATCGCCCAAGCTGCGCGGAATCCGCGCAGCGGCGTGATCGACCACGATGACGAAATTCGAGGTGCCGTGCCGGCGCTCCTCGAGAACGGGAGGCGGCTCGTCGGCGGCCAGCAGCTTTGCCTCGCCGGGTGGGTTCATGGTCTGAAATGTAAAACAATTCTCCGGCAATCCCAACTGCATAATATGCTCATGCCCATGGGCGACATCCCCGAGGCGGTGAGCGTGGGCACGCCGAAGAACGGCGCGAGCCTCTGGGATCGCGTGCGGCGGCATCCCCTCGCGCGCATCGGCCCCGGGCTCATCACCGGAGCGGCCGACGACGACCCCAGCGGCATCGCCACCTATTCCCAGGCCGGCGCACAGTTCGGCCTCAACATGCTCTGGACCATGCCGCTCGCCTATCCGCTCATGTCCGCGATCCAGTCGCTCTGCGCGCTGATCGGCCGCACCACCGGCCAGGGACTCGCCGCCAACATCAAGACCGCGTTTCCTCCGGTGGTCCTCAAAGCCGTCGTGCTGGCGCTGCTGATCGCGAATATTTTCAACATCTCGGCGGATTTAGCCGCGATGGGAGAGGTCGCCGAACTGGTGACGCATATCGACCGTCATCTCATGACGGCGATGTTCGTCATCGTCACGCTGGCGGCGCAGATCTACATCCCCTACAACCGCTATGTCGACATTCTCAAATGGCTGACCCTCTCGCTGCTCGCTTACGCAGCGGTCCTGTTCGTCGTTCACGTCCCCTGGGGCGAGGTGGCGAGACGCACCGTCTGGCCGCGCTTCACGCCGAATGCCGCCGCCGCGGCGGTGGTGGTGGGGGTATTCGGCACCACCATCAGCCCGTACCTGTTTTTCTGGCAGGCATCGCAGGAAGTGGAGGACATGGAGGCGCTCGGCGTCCGGCCCCTGGTCCGCGATCCGGACTCCGGTCCCCGGGAGCGCAGCCGCATCCTCTGGGACACTTGGACGGGGATGTTTTATTCCGATCTCACCGCCTATTTCATCATCCTGGCGACCGCGGTCACGCTGCATGTCGCCGGGGTCACGGACATCAACAGCGCCGCCGAGGCGGCCGGTGCGCTGCGCCCGCTCGCCGGAAATTTCGCTTTCATGCTGTTCGCGCTCGGCGTCCTGGGGGTGGGTCTGCTCGGCGTACCGGTGCTGGCGGGATCCGGCGCCTATGCGCTCTCCGAGGCCATGGGATGGCGGATCGGCCTGGCACACCGTCCGCGCGATGCGCGCGCGTTCTACGCCGTGATCGCCGTCAGCGTGCTCGCCGCGCTGCTGATCCAGTTCTCACCCTTGAATCCGATGAAAGCACTCTTCTATAGCGCCGTGATCAACGGAGTGGTCGCCGTGCCGCTGATGGCGGTCATCATCCTGCTGGCGTCCAAGCAGTCGGTGATGGGAGCGTTCACGGCAGGCCGGCCGCTGGTGATCTTGAGTTGGATCGGCACCGCCGTCATGGGCGTCGCGGCGGTGTGCATGTTGCTTCCGGGTTAGGCGCGGCGGACGAGGCGGTCGAGCATCTGACGTGCGGCCTGCAACGCGGCGTCGATGGCCGCCCGCCGATAATCCCACACCGGCTCGGGTCCCGGTGGGAACACCACCATGGTGGCGTTGGCCTCGAACAGCAGCACCGAGCCGTCGGGGGAGAGCGCGAAATCCACTCCCGCATACTGAAGATCCAGCACCGCCGCGACTTCGGTCAGTGCCTGCATGGCCCGCGGCCCGAGGACGCCCGGCATGTCGATCAAAAAGCGCCGCTCCTCCTCGCGAAACCGCTCGTTGCGCGCCATGTCCGCGCTGAAGTAATGCACTTTCCAGTCCGCCGAGACGGCCAGATGCAGCGGATACAGGCCACCGTCGATGAACATCACCCGAAACTTGCGCGCCATGCCGTCGGCGCCGCGCGCATCGAGATATTGGATCGCGAGCCACTCCTCCCCCGCGAGCGAATCCGCTGCCTCGCCCGCGGCAGCGAGGCTCGGCACGTACACGAAATGCCGGCCCGTGTGGAAGCCGGGGCTGCGCAGCAGCACGGGATACTGCAGCCGTCCGAGCTCCCGGCGGGACACCTGCTCGATGCGGGGCACCCTGACTGCCGGGATGTTCGCCAAGCGTTTCGCGTTGTCGGCGCGGCCGGTGGGCCGCACGCGGGCCGGGTGATTGATGATCGGCGCCGTGCTCCGGGTCAGGAGCTTCTCCGCCCGGTCGAGGGCATCCGCACAAAGATCGGCATCGCCGATCGCGTTCACCACCAAATCGTGCCGGGGCAGCTCGGGCGCGGGGTCGGCATAGTCCGCGTAGAGCGCATGAATGGTGAATCGCCGATCGTCGATCCAGAGCCGCGTCGGGATGTTGCCGCCGAGCGCGGACACGAGCAGCAGGATGGGCACCCCCTCGCCCACTCCGCGGTAGGGCTGGGTCACCAGGGCGTGTCCCGTGAAACCGCGCGCCCGATGATGCTCCGCGTCATCGAGCCCGAGCTCGGTGAGCACCCAGGCCATGCCCTGATGCGCTTCGTGCAGGTCGGGATCGATGGCGAGCGCCGCCTCGTAGTGCACTCTCGCGCCGTTCGGGTCATTGTCCTCGCGCAGCACATTGGCGAGGTTCACCCGCGCGACCTTGTTGCCGGGGTGATGCGCGATCGCTTGGGCGTAGGCGGTGCGCGCCGCGGAGCGGAATCCTCCCGCGAGCGCGAGCGTCCCCAGCTCGTTGAGCGCGAAAAAATTCGTCGGCTCTTGCCCGAGCACCTCGAGATACGCCCGCTTCGCGCCTTCGTCGTCCGCTTGGGCGACCAGTGCGCGGGCGCGCTTCAAGGCTTCGGGGACCTGCATGGCTGCAAGGCTGCCCCAATGGATCACCGTGCGCAATCGACTTGAATTTTTCAGGCCACTCGTGGTCCATTGACCGGTATGTTCAAAGCACTCGTAGTCGACACCAACGGCGGCACCGTCAGCGCCTCCCTTCAAACCATCGATGAGGCCAGCCTGCCGGTGGGCAACGTCCGCGTGGCGGTGGAATATTCCACGGTCAACTACAAGGACGGCCTGGTCGTCACCGGCCAGGGCGGACTGGTGAAACGCTATCCTCACGTGCCCGGCGTCGATTTTGCCGGCACCGTGATCGACAGCGACCATCCGGCGCACAAGCCCGGCGACCAGGTCGTGCTCACCGGCTGGCGGGTGGGCGAGGTTCAATGGGGCGGCTTCTCGCAGAAGGCCTCGGTGAACGGCGATTGGCTGGTGCCGCTCCCCGCCGGCCTCACCACGCGCCAGGCGATGGCCGTTGGAACCGCGGGTTTGACCGCGATGCTGGCCGTCATGGCCCTGGAAGAACACGGCCTCGCGCCGAGCGCCGGCGAAGTGTTGATCACCGGCGCGGCCGGCGGCGTGGGGTCGGTCGCGATCGCCCTGCTCGCCAAGCTTGGATTTCAGGTGGTTGCCTCCAGCGGGCGGCCGCATGCGAAGGATTATCTCGAGAAACTCGGCGCAGCGTCGGTGATCGATCGTGCGCCCTTCGCCGAGGCGGCCAAGCGTCCGCTCGAGGGCGAGCGCTGGGCGGGATGCATCGACTCGGTCGGCGGCAACACCTTGGCGCGGGTTCTCGCGCAAATGCGCTACGGGCGCTCGGTCGCCGCGGTGGGACTCGCCGGCGGCAACCAATTGGATGTCACCGTCATTCCGTTCATCCTCCGCGGCGTGAACCTGCTCGGCATCGATTCGGTGATGTGTCCGATTCCGCGGCGTGTCCAAGCCTGGGATCGGTTGCGAAGGGATCTGCCGCTCGACAAACTCGATGCGATCACCGAGCTCGCGCCGCTCGGCGACGTTCCACGCATCGCGGCGCAAATTCTGCGCGGAGAAATCCGCGGGCGCACCGTCATCGACGTGAACGACATTTAACGTTGTCTGAATACGACGACAATTGCGGCCCAGTGTTAAATGGACATAGACTTTCTTCCATGCGGCAAGCTCTCGACAAAACCTGGTTCGACAAGGCTCTCGAGCAACTACAGCTCGGCGAGTCGCTGATCTCAGAAGGCGTCGACGGGCTTTCCCACGGATGGAAAGTATCGGCCGAGGCCATCGGCAAGCTGCGCACGGGCGCGGATCGCTGGCACACGGTGCTGCGCGAGATGCAGGCAAGCACCGTGAATCTCGCCGACATCCTGCGCGCGCGGACCAACCCCTAATAGATCGGCGCTACTCGCCGCCGATGCCTTGCATCGAGCTGTAGTTCGCGTGCAGGTAGGTGTAACCGGCGCCTGCGGCTCGAAGGTGTCCGATCCCGGGAAAGGACAAATGCGAACCCGCCACCCAATAGCGGTGCTCCGCCACCTCCGCGAAGATTTTCTTGCGCTGCGCCGTCCCGGCCGCGGCGTCGGCATCGTAGCCGTCGGTCAGCGAGGGGTCCGGAAACTGCAAGGCGGCGACGTGCATGGTGTCACCCCAGAGCATCAGGGTCTGTCCCTTGCTCTGCACCAGATAAACCGTATGGCCGGGCGTGTGGCCGGGCGACGGGACCGCTCGGATACCGGGGACTAAGGATACGTCGCCGCCCGATGGTTCGCCGAACGGCTTGAACCGCCCCGCCGACACGTAGGGCTGGAACGCCTGCACGGCATGATCGAAGTCCTCCCGCGCGTCCTTCGGCGCTGCGTCGCGGGCCGCCTTGCTCAACCAGTAGTCCGCTTCTTTCTGGCTGGCGCGCACCACGGCGTTGGGAAAGGCGGCCTTGCCGTCGAGAACGAGACCGCCGATGTGATCTCCATGCATATGGGTAATGTAGATTTCATCGACCTGATCCGGCCGGTAGCCGGCCGCCTTCAGACTCGCTTGCAGCTTGCCCACCGTCGGCCCGAAGTACACTCCGGCGCCCGTGTCGATGAGCACGAGCTTCGTACCCGTGTTGATGAGGAACGCGTTCACCGATTCCTCGAGGGTATCGCTCAGAAACGAGCGGGACAGCGCCGCCTCGAGCTCCTTCGGCGCGATGCCGGTGATGACCTCGCTCACCTTCAAGGGGAAAGTGCCATCGCTGAGCGCCGTGATCTCGACATCGCCGAGCATCATCCGGTAGTAACCCGGAGCCTGCGTTTTTTGCTGGGGGGCGCCGCCGCGGGCGGTGAGCGACAGCCCGGCGGCGAGCACCGCCAGCGCGCAGCCCGTGAGAATCTTACCGATCATCATGCACCTCCCGTTTCAAGCCATGCATCGAGCTCGCCGCGACATTGCGCGGCGCTCTCGAACTGAATACCCCGGAATCCGTGACGCGCTGCCGCCTGGACGTTCGGCTGCAGGTCGTCGATGAACGCGGTCGCTCCCGGCGCAAGTCCGTAGGTGGTCGAGATGTGCTCGAAGATGCGCGGATCCGGCTTCACCAGCTTGATATGACCGGAGATGACGATGCCCCGAAAGACATCCCAAATCGCGTGCCGTTCCTTGAGATGCTCGAACATCGACCGCGACATATTGGACAGTCCATAGACGGGAATTCCGCGCTCCACCAAACCGTTCACCAGCTCGAGCGTGGCCTCCTGGGGCACCAGATGGTCCCGCACGCGCTGCATGAGACCCTGCATCTCGGCAGCCGGACGGTGCATGCGAGTCGCGAAACGCTGCACGGCCTCGGCATCCTCCAGGGTTCCCCGGTCCATCTCCAGCCAGTCCGGATGCTGGAATACCTGTTCACGGAGCCGCGCGCGAAGATCCGCATCCTTGTAAAAATTATCGATGATCTCCTGCGGCTTCCAGCGCACCAGGACCCCGCCGAAATCGAAAATGACGTTCTGGGTCGATGGTGGCATCGCTGAATTATAGGCGGTTGACCCGGCGCAGCGCGATCACGCCCCACGGCGTATCATCCGACCGGATGCCAGTCTCGAACGCTCCCAGGGCGGTGCCGGCTTCGATCGAGGTTCGGTCGATCGACTTCGTCCCCGATGCGGAACGCCACGGCGGGCTCGCCAGTCAATTCACGTTGTGGCTCGCAGCCAATCTGCAGATCACCGCCATCGTCACGGGTGCCCTCGCCGTGGTGTTCGGCGGCGACGTGTTCTGGTCGCTGGTGGCGCTCGTGCTGGGTCAGTTGATCGGCGGTACCGTCATGGCGCTGCACGCCGCCCAGGGTCCGCAACTCGGCTTACCGCAGATGATCTCCTGCCGCGTGCAGTTCGGCGTCTATGGCGCAGTCATACCGATCGTGGCGGTATGCCTCATGTACATCGGCTTCTCGGCCAGCGGCTGCGTATTGGCCGGGCAGGCAGTGGGACAACTCCTCCACGTCGACGATGGCGTCGGCATCGCGATTTTCGGTTGCTTCATCGTGATCGTGACCTTGCTCGGGTACCGATTCATCCACCTGCTCGGGCGGATCGCGAGCGTGGTCGGCATTGGCGCATTCTTATATATGTTCAGCAAACTGTTCGCGTCCCACGATGTGTCGGTGCTGCTCGCCAATCGGCATTTTTCGTTGAGCCAGTTTCTGCTGGCGATGTCCCTGTCGGCGTCGTGGCAGATCGCCTACGGACCGTACGTGGCGGATTATTCACGCTATTTGCCGCGAGACACCCCGGTGGCCGGGGTGTTCACGGCCGTGGGGCTCGGGTCGGTCATCGGCTCGCAGGTCTCGATGACTTTCGGGGTGCTCGGCGCGGCGCTCGCCGGCAGGCAATTCGAGCATCACGAGGTGGCTTACATCGTGAGTCTCGGTTCCACGGGCGCGGTCGCGGGACTCCTGTACTTCAGCATTGCATTCGGCAAGGTCACCGTCACGTCGCTGAACGCCTACGGCAGTTTCATGTCGATGGCGACGGTGGTGAGCGGCTTTCGGCGCGGCCTCAAGATCTCGGTGGCGCACCGCTTCCTCTACATCGTCTCGATGGTCGGCGTCTCGGCCCTCATCGCATTGACCGGCCGTCACTCCTTTCTCAAGGCATTCGAGTCTTTCATCCTCTGTCTGCTCGCGGTGTTCACGCCGTGGAGTGCGATCAACCTGGTCGACTTCTATTGCTTCACCCGGTCGCGCTACGACGTCCCGGCGTTATCCGATCCCGACGGCCGCTATGGCCGATGGAACATGACCGGCATCGTGATTTACCTGATCGGCATCCTGGTTCAGATCCCCTTTCTGGCCACCGCGTTCTACACGGGGCCGCTGGTGGAACCGCTCGGCGGGGTCGACATCTCGTGGATCGTGGGTCTCATCGTACCGGGCGTGCTCTATTACGCATTCGGGGGCGCGTCACGTCGCCGCGCGCCGGCGCAGCTCATCCTGCCTTGATGAAATCGACGAACGCGCGCAACGGGCTCGGCAGCAGGCGACGGCCGGGATAGTAGAGAAAAGGTCCCGAGAAGCGTTGCCACCACGGCTCGAGGATGGGCTGCAGTGCGCCGCTGTCGAAATGCGGGCGCAGCCAGTCCTCGAATAGATACACGACACCGCTGCCGCCAATGGCCGCGTCGACCGACAGTTCGGTGGCCGCGCCGGCCTGCACGATGAGCGGCCCCGATGGATCGACCTGGACCAATTCGCCGTCGTGTTCGAACTCCCACGGCGGCATCGAGCCGCTCGGAAAGCGGGCGCGCAGGCACGCGTGTGCGAGCAGATCGCGGGGGTGCTCCGGCCGGCCGCGACGCTCGAGATAGGCAGGAGAGGCCGCCGTCGCGAAGCGCTGTACTCGCGGACCGATGGGCACCGCGATCATGTCCTTCTCCAGCCGTTCGTCGTAGCGGATGCCGGCGTCACAGCCGGCTGCCAGCACGTCCACGAAGTTATCGTCGGCGATCACCTCCAGCCGGATCTCGGGATAGGCGGCGAGGAAAGGCGGCACGATCGCGGGCAGCGCCAGGCGCGCCGCACTGACCGGCACATTGAGGCGCAGCGTGCCCGCGGGCCGGTTGCGAAAGCCGTCCATGGTATCCAGTGCCGCCTCGACTTCGTTCAGCGCGGGCCCGAGGCGTTCGAGCAGTCGTTGCCCCGCTTCGGTCGGGACGACGCTGCGGGTCGTGCGATTCAGCAGCCGCACCCCGAGTTGCGCCTCCAGCCGCCGCACCGCCTCGCTCAATCCGGAGGCGCTGCCGCCACTCGCCCGCGCGCCATCGCGAAACCCCCTGGCGCGGGCAACGGCGAGGAAGGCATTCAAATCGCTAAGATTCAGGTCCATTGTTCGTTATTTCGCACAGCGTGTGCGGACTATACCGGATTGTCGAACGATGCGCGGGCGAATAGCATCGGGCCACTGAATAGGAGTTCGCATCATGTCCAACAATCAATCCGGCACCTTTGGACTCGGCCATCGCCCGGTGAAACGTCTCGGTTATGGCGCCATGCAACTCGCAGGGCGCGGCGTGTTCGGTCCGCCCAAGGACCGAGCCGCCGCATTGGCCGTGCTGCGCGAAGCGGTCGCGAGCGGTGTGGACCACATCGACACCTCCGACTTCTACGGCCCGCACATCACCAACCAGATCATCCGCGAAGCGCTGCACCCTTACCCGTCCGACCTCGTGATCGTCACCAAGGTGAGCGTCCGGCGCGGCGATGATGGCGCGTGGATCCCGGCGTTCTCGCGCGAGGAGCTGACGCAGGCCGTGCACGACAATCTGCGCCATCTCGGCCTGGAGGCACTCGAGGTCGTGAACCTGCGCAGCATGTTCAACGTGCATCATCCCGCCGAGGGCTCGCTCGAGGCGCCGCTCACCGTGCTCGCCGAGCTGCAGCAAAAAGGCTTGGTGCGGCACATCGGGTTGAGCAACGTCACTGCCGCGCAGGTCGCAGAAGGGCGGCGGATCTGCAAGATCGCGTGCGTGCAGAATTATTACAATCTGGCGCACCGCGACGATGACGTGCTGATCGACGAACTGGCCCGCGAGGGCATTCCCTACGTGCCGTTCTTCCCGCTCGGGGGGTTCACGCCGCTTCAGTCCAGCACGCTGTCGGAGGTGGCGCACCGGCTCGCGGCCACGCCGATGCAGGTAGCGCTCGCCTGGCTCATCAAACGGTCACCGAATATTTTGCTCATCCCGGGCACCTCGTCGGTGGCCCACTTGCGCGAGAACCTTGCCGCTCCCGGACTGAGCCTTCCCGACAACGAGCTCCGCGCGCTCGACCGACTGGCGTAGCGTCAGCGCAGTTCGACGTTCATCTTGAGATCCGACCGCAGGCGGTAGTTGATCCGCGCCTCGACGTGCGGCTCCTGATCGGAAAGCGGGGTCAGCCGGAAGTGACGCGACATGACGGCGAGGTGGGTCGCGAGCTCGTACATCGCGAGGCTTTCGCCAATGCAGTGCCGCGGCCCCACGCCGAAGGGGATGTACGCGAAGCGGTTGCGCGCCGCATTGGCCGCTTCGTTGAAGCGATGCGGATCGAAGCGTTCGGGGTCCGCCCAGTGCGCCGGATGACGATGAATGAAGAACGGGCTGATGAAAACGTCCGTGCCGGCCGGAATCGCATAGCCCCGCAGCACGTCGGGCTCGATGGCGCGCCGGGTCATGAGCCATCCCGGCGGACAGAGCCGCAGACTCTCCTTCACGACCTGTTGGCCGCAGGTCCAGGCCTCGATCTCATCGATCCCCAAAACGGTGTCGGGCGGCAGCTCGCGCGCCGAGGCGGCGAGCTCCTCCTGGATCCCGGGATGTTTGCCGAGCAGATACCAAACCCATGTCAGAGCCGTCGCCGTCGTCTCGTGGCCCGCGACCACGAGCGTCAACACTTCGTCGATGAGCTGCTTCTCCGTCATTGTCTCGCCCGTTTCCTTGTCCCGCGCGCCGAGCGCCATTCCAAAGAAATCGAAGTGCTCTTCCTCCGGATGCGAGCGGCGGCGCGCGATGAGCTCGCGCACGATCCCGGCGAGCGAACGGATGCGATAGGCGAATTTCAGATCGCGGTTGCTGTCGGTGTGCACGATGGAGAAGGGATTGGCGCCGAAGCGCTCGCGAATGACGGCAAGATCGGTGCCGAAAATCGCGCGCAAATTGATGTCGAGCGTGAGCTCGCTCGCCGCCTCGGTGATGTTGACGGGCTCGCCGCTCCGGGCGAGCTCCCGCCAACGCTCCGCATACTGCGCGGTCACGCCGGCGAGCAGGGAACCGAACAGGTCGATGATGCGCCGGTGGAACGCGGGCTGGAGCATCCGGCGCTGACGCTGCCACAGCGCCCCCTCACTGGTCATGATGCCGCGCCCGAGCAGAATGGCAATCTGATCGGTACCCACGCCCTTGGTGTAATTGCGGTGGTTGGTGAGGAGCACCCGCTTGATCGCCTCGGGGTGGTTCACGACGTAGGTGAAGGACCCGCGTCGCGGGGAAAACACGCGGAAGAAGTCGCCGTAGTCACGGATATAGGCGCGCAGTTGCTCCAACGATTCCCCGGTGTCGCCCAAGTCGAATGGCTCGCCGGGACCGGGTACGTTGTCGAGTGCGGGTTCTAGCCGGGGAATCATGGATCGTTCACGCGAAACTGTCGTACGCGATTGTGTTCCAGCCGCCGCGGCCTTCGATATACGTAGTTATCACGGCGCTCGAGGGGTGGCGCCCGCGGCCGGTCAGGTGTATCCATGCGGCATGGTCGAGGTGACGTTCATCGATGCCGACGGGGTGCCATTTGCGGTCACGTCGCCCGCGGGCACCACGCTGATGGAGGCCGCCATCGCGAGCGATGTGCCGAGCATCGTCGGCTTCTGTGGGGGACAGTGCGCGTGCGGGACCTGTCATTGCTATCCCGCTCCCGACTGGTTGAGCCGCTTGCCGAGCGTGACCGACAACGAAGAGGACACTCTGAAGCGGGTGCTCGAGCGGCGCAGCGTCAGCCGTCTGGCCTGTCAGATCCGGCTCGATGATCGCCTCGACGGGCTCGTCGTGCACCTGCCGCCGCGCCAGCGCACCCCGTAATCTGCGGCGAGAGGCAGGCGCGGGCGCCGTCGATGGCCGTGTTGCGCTGGGTGAAGTCGCTGCGCCAATGAGCGCCCCGGCTCTCTTCGCGCCGCAGCGCCGCAGCGACCATGGCTTCGGCCAGGTTGAGCCTCGAGATCATGCTGATCTCCTCCGGCGCCAGAGCACTCTTGAGCCGGCTTATCTCTGATAGCGCCGCTTCGAGGCCGATGCGGTCACGCACCGGCCCCATCGCCGTCCACATCAGATTGCGCAACCGGCGCCATTTCGATGAGTGGCTGTCGCAAGGCACGGGACGGAGGAATTCGACCGGGCGACTGGACCCCGCGCGGTCGCGCTGGCGTGCGATCATCCGTCCGGCCGCCGTTCCGATGACGACGGCCTCGAGCAGCGAGTTGCTGGCCAGGCGGTTCGCGCCGTGCAGCCCCGTGTACGCCACTTCGCCCGCCGCCCAAAGCCCCGGCAGGCTGGTGCGGCCGTACTCGTCGACCACGAGGCCGCCCATGTGAAAATGCGCGGCGCATGTCACGGGTATCGGAGTCCGCGCGGGGTCGATGCCCTGCGCTCTGCACGCCGCCAGGGCCGACGGAAACCCGTCCGCCTGCGCCGAATTGAAAACTTCCCGCGCATCGAGAACGACATCGCCCCCGCGCTTGAGCTCGGCCCACACGGCGCGCGCGACCACATCGCGCGGTGCGAGCTCGGCGCGCGCATCGACTTGGGCCATGAAGCGGCGCCCGTCGACGGTCAAGGTCGCGCCCGCGCCGCGCAGCGCCTCGGTCATCAAGGGCAGCGGATCCAGGGCGCAGCGCAGGGCGGTCGGATGAAATTGCACGAACTCGAGGCCCGCGACGTTCGCGCCTTTCGCCAACGCCATGGCGAGACCGTCGCCCGAGGCGCTTTTGGCGTTGGTGGTCGCGGCGAATAGTTGGCCGAGACCGCCGGTGGCGAGCACGGTCTGCGCGGCGCGCACCTCGAGGGGCGAGCCGTCGGCGCGAACGGCCACCACTCCGGTGATCCGGCCCGCATCGCCCGCCAGCGATACCGCGGTGGCATCCGACAGGAACTCGATGTGGCTGCTCGCCCGCGCCAGCTCGTGCAGCGCGCGATGGATCGCCGCGCCCGTCTGGTCGCCATCCGCATGCAGGATTCGCGGCAGGCGGTGACCGGCCTCCAGGTGCAGATCTCGGCCGTGCGGCGCGACATCGAAGCGCACGCCGGCGCACTCGAGAAAGTTGATCGCCTCGAGCGCTTTGCCGATGATGATCTGGGTCATCGCCCGGCAGCCGGAGTGATCCGCGGCGCGGGTCGTGTCGGCCACGTGCAGGGCGACCGAGTCGTCCGCGGCCAGCGGCGCGGCGATCCCACCCTTGGCAAGCTCGGTACACGAGGTGTTGGCCGCGTCGGGCGCCATCACCAACACCCGCCGCGGCGCGGCGGTCAGCGCCGCGCAAAGCCCGGCGGCACCGGCGCCGACCACGACGACGTGAGCGTCACGGGACTGCATGCGAATCGGGCGCCCTACACGTCCAGCATGCGCCTGACCGCACGGCGCGCGCGGCCGGCAATCTCCGGGGCGATCTCGATCTGGTTACAACCATCCTGCAGCGAGCGCGCAACGCCGAAAGGCGTGATCGACTTCATGTAGGAGCACAGGTTGCAAGGTCGCAGAAACTCGATGTCCGGCAGATCGATGGAAATGTTGTCGGCCATGGAGCATTCGGTCAGCAGCAGCACCTGGCGCGGGCGCCTCTTGCGCAGGTATTGAATCATGGCGGAGGTCGACCCCACGAAATCGGCCCGTTGCTGGACATCCTCCGAGCATTCCGGATGCGCGAGCACGGTCGCATGGCGTTCACGGCGGAATTCTGCGATCTGCGCGCCCGAGAACTTCGCGTGGACCTCGCATTCCCCGCCGCTGTTCACCACCTCGATGCCGGTTTTGCGCGCGACATAACCTGCCAGGTGCCGGTCCGGCACCATGATGATGCGGGGCACGCCCAAGCGACGGGCCACCTCGACCGCGTTGGCCGAGGTGCAGCAGATGTCGGACTCTGCCTTGACCTCGGCTGACGTATTTACGTAGGCGACCACCGGTAAATCCGGATAGGCAATCCGCAGCGCACGGACGTAGTCTGCATTGATCGAGTCCGCCAACGAGCACCGCGCGTTCAGATTCGGCAGCAACACGCGTTTGTCCGGGCAGAGCAATTTGACCGTTTCGGCCATGAAATGCACGCCGCAGACGACGATGGTACTGGCCCTGGAGGTCGCGGCGAAGCGCGCCATCGCGAGCGAGTCACCGACGAAATCGGCGACACCCGCGGTGATCAGGGGCACCTGGTAGTTATGAGCCACGATCTCGGCGTCCTGCTCGGCCTTCATCGACAGAATCTGCTCGAGGACAGGCCAGTTCGCCAGGATCTCCGGCTCCGGCATGACGGGGGCGAGGCGGTGGATGAGCGCGTCGAGAGCGGCATCCGGTAGGGGGGTGGCTACGGGGGAACGCATGATAGGCAGCCTACGTCCAGGCAGACGCCCGATTTCTGATCTGGATCAGTTCCGGGCTCGGGTGCATCGATGATGCATGAGGGAAAGCGCGTGGGATGCGAGCTATGCGGCCTGTGGCGGCTGTGCTTCCCGGGTCGTCTGGCGAATACGAGCGAGCGGATGAGACGCGGGCTGCGCATCCGGCGCATGCGGATACCGCGCGGCATGACCCTGTACCGGTCCGGGGACCGGGTGGAATCCCTCTACATGGTCCGCAGCGGCTGCATCAAGGAGTTGGACGAAACCAGCGGCCGTCACGGCTCGGTCATCAATTTCTCCTTTCCCGGAGAAATGCTGAGCCTGCAGTGCCTGGGCGTGCCGGTGAGCAAAACCACCGGCGTCGCCGTCGAGCCCTCGTTCATCTGCGCCGTGCCCTTGGCTGCGTTCAGCCAGATGTGCGCGACTTCCGCGGCGGCGACCATCGAGCTCACCCGTTTGATCGCGAAGGCAGGGGCGGCGGCCCGGGATTCGCTCACCCTGATCCGCGACAAGGAAGCTCACGAACGGGTTGCCGGATTTCTCTTGAATGTTTGCGGGCGGCTGCAACTGCGCGGGGTCCGCGGACGCGAGCTGCGACTCGGCATGAACCGCGACGACATTGCGGATTATCTGGGGCTGCGCAGCGAGACGGTGAGCCGCTGCTTCAGCGAACTGGCGCGGCGGCAGCTGATCAAGGTCCGGGCGAAGCGGGTCGAGATCGTGCAGATCGCCGAGTTACGGAGGGTATTCCATGGTGGAGCACATGCCGAAAGACGTCCTGCCGATTGAGGTCACCACCGCCGATGCGGTCATCATCGGCGCCGGGCCCGCAGGCCTTTGCTGTGCGTTGAAACTCGCCGAACAGGGCTATCGAATCTGCGTGGTCGAGCGCCAAGCGGAACGTTCCATCGCCGAGCCGGAGTTCGACGGACGGGAGATTGCCCTGACGCACCGTTCGGTCCAAACGCTGCAACGGATCGGCGTATGGGCCCGCATCGCCGCCGAGGAGATTTCACCGCTCGAAAATGCGCTGGTGATGACCGGCCGCTCACCCCATCGCCTGCATTTCGACCGGCAGAATGCCGCAAGCGGCGCCCTTGGATTCCTGGTTCCGAATCAGTCGATACGGCGCGCCGCGCATCAACAGGCCGCCGCGAACCCGCGCATTCAGCTGATGTACGAGCGTCAGGTAGCGGATGTGCTGACCACGCCGCCCGGGGTGAACGTGCGCTTATCGCCGCACGGCGCCGTGCAGGCGCGATTGCTCATTGCCGCGGACAGCCGCTTCTCCGACACCCGCCGCGCCGTCGGCATCGCTGCCGACATGCTCGACTTCGGCAAGACCATGCTCGTCTGCCGCATGCGCCACGCGGTGGCGCACGAGCAGACCGCCTGGGAGTGGTTTCAGGAACGGGGCACGCTGGCGCTCCTGCCGTTGAATGATCGAACATCCTCGGTCGTCATCACGGTCCCCGCCGCCGAGGCGCGCCGGCTGATGGAAATCGCCCCGCAGGAGTTCGAGCGGGACGTGGAGGCACGTTTCGACCGCCGGCTCGGCGCGATGCAGCTCTGCAGTTCCAGACACAGCTATCCGCTGGTGGCCGCGTACGCGCGGCACTTCGCCACCGAGCGCTGCGCATTGATCGGCGATGCGGCGGTTGGGATGCATCCCGTCACGGCCCATGGCTTCAATCTCGGACTGCAAAGTCTCGAACGTTTGGCGGCGGAAATCGGCCGGGCTGCCGCCGCCGGGCTCGACATCGGGTCGCTTTCGGTGCTGCGCCGCTACGAAGCGGCCCACCATCGCGGTGCGCGCCCGTTGTACCTCGCGACCAATGCCGTGGTGCGCCTCTACACCGATTCCCGGCCGCTTCACACGCTGGTGCGCACCGTGGGTCTCAGGCTGGCGGACCGCCTGCCGCCGTTCAAGCGGGCCATCGTCGCTTCCTTGACGGATGTGGCCGGCTGAGCGAGGGGTCCGGTGCTAGACTCCCGGTGTGAAATCGCTGGGTACACGCGCGGAGGGTGCGCGCCTCGAACGCATCAAGGCATCGCCCCTGTGGGTGAACGATCGCTTCCAGAATGTGCATCCGATTCTGCCGCATTTGCGCGATTCTTCGGTGCCCATGCCTTCCATCAAGGATTTCATGTTCGGCGGCGAACGGCGGGTGCCGCCGGGACCGCTGCCCTCGATGAACCCGCTCAGCACCTGGGAAAGGAAGCCGCAAAGCGGGCTACGAGTCACCTGGCTCGGGCACTCCACGATGTTGATCGAGATCGACGGCGTGCGCATCCTCACCGATCCCGTATGGGGGCCCCGTGCCTCGCCGTCCGCGCTCGTCGGACCGAAGCGATTTCAACCGGTACCGATCACGCTCCGTAAAATGCCGCCCGTGGATGTGGTCGTGATCTCGCACGACCACTACGACCATCTCGACTACCCCACGATTCGCGCACTGGCCAAAACCCGCGTGCCGTTCGTGACCTCCTTGGGCGTCGGCGCTCACCTCGAATACTGGGGGGTGCAGCCAGAGCGCATCACCGAGTTGGAATGGTGGGACTCTTGCCCAGTGCCGAATTCTGACGTGGTCTTGAGCGCCGCACCTTCGCAACACTTTTCCGGCCGTGGGTTCAAAGACCGCAATGCGACCTTGTGGTCATCGATAGCGATTCGCTCGCCGAAGCACTCGGTGTTCTTCAGTGGAGATACGGGTCTGACGACCGAGTACCGATCCATTCGCGAAAAGCTCGGCCCCTTCGATCTCGTGATGCTGGAAATTGGCGCCTTTCATCCCAGTTGGGGCGATATTCACCTGGGGCCGGAGAATGCCCTGAAGGCGCATGCCATGTTGGGCGGTGTATTCATGCCTGTGCACTGGGGTACGTTTGCGCTGGCAATGCACGCCTGGGACCAACCGGCGGAACGCTTGCTGGAATTCGCGCCCCAGACCGGCGCACAGTTGCTCATGCCGTTACTCGGCCAGCCGGTGGAACCGGCTCATGCCGAGGCGGTCGAGCCTTGGTGGCGCGGAGTTGAAAACAGCGAGCGGCCGCCGAGTTCTGCGACCGAGGGGGCGGTCTCATTGCCCGCGTCGGTACAGTGGCCGCTCGACTAGCGCGGCCGCTCGACTAGCGCGGCCGCTCGACTAGCGCGGCCGCTCGATTAGCGCG
>JBEKHO010000040.1:0-43857 GCA_050012215.1 Steroidobacteraceae bacterium | reverse complement strand
GATTCGCGATCAGGTGTATCGGCCTACAGAAGCTGCGAGCGCCACCGGTCCGGCTCCCTTCCAGTCGATTGAGGGCCTCTCGATCGGCGTCGATCTTGCGGTTCGCTGGACCGTGGACCGCTCTCGCCTGGCCCAGATGTCGAGGGAATTTCCCGATGACATCAGCGCGGATCTCGTCGGGCCCGCCGTTCTAGGAATCGCCTATCCGACCTTTGCACGATACTCCGTGCGAGAGATTTTTTCCCAACGGCGGACGGAGATACAACGGGAGCTGCTCGCCGAGCTCAAGCCAAAATTCATGGCTGTGGGGCTCGTGTTGCGCGAGGTCGATATGGGGAAGGTCGATCTGCCTCCCGACTATCGGGCCGGAATGGAGAAACTGCTCTCCGAGGAACTCGAGACGGAGAAAGTTCATTACACCCTGCAGCTCAAGGAGGCGCAGGTCAAACAGGAGCAGCTCGAGGCCGAGGCCAACAAGGTGCGGCGGCAGACGGCCGCGGAAGCCGCCGGCCAGGAGCAAGTCATCGCGGCGCGTGCGCAGGAGGAGACCATGAAGCATATCCTGCCTTTCAAGCAGAAGCAGATCGAGCAACGGCAGCTCGAGGCGGAAGCCGATAAAGTCTCGCGTATCCGCACCGCGGAAGGTGCTGCCGAGGCGCGCCGCATCGAGGCCAAAGGCGAAGCCGATTCGCGGCAAAAACTCGCGGATGCGGAGGCCTATCGACTCGACCTCGTGGGCAAGGCAAGTGCAGGGCAGATGGAGCGTGAGGGCGCGCTTGTCTCGCGGTATCCGCTTCTGATCCAAAAGACCCTGGCGGACAAGCTATCCGATAAGGTGCAGGTCATCATCGCACCACTCCCTGCAGCGGGCAAATTCATCGGCTCGAGCCTGCTCGGCGACCAGACCCCGGGAAACCCCGTCGAGGACACGACAGCCGAGACCTCCCACGTGGGAGTTTCCCGGTGATCCTGGCTCTTGCTGCGACCCTCGCCATCGTGGTCCAAGACCACGCCGCACTGCGCTCGGGGCCTCATTCGAGCGCCACCGAGATCACGCGGCTATGGCAGGGAGATGTGCTCGAGGTCCGCGCAGAACATGCCGGATACCTGAAAGTCTACGATTATCATCGCGAGCGGGGCGGATACTTGCAGGAGGACGCGGCCCGGCTGGTCGAGCTTACCGAGACCGCCGCCCCCGAGCTTCTCGCCGTGTTGCGCTTCCTGCGCGAGAGTCCAGGTTCCGAGGCGCTCGGCATTAGTTACGGCGCGGCGTATCTGAAGGCCGTGCCGCCACGCGCCATCACTGCCGAACCCTTCGACGCCATAGCGCAAATGGCCGAGCGGCTCGCCGATCAGGCCTCGGGCAGCACGAACCATCTCGCCGACTTCGCGCCCCATTTGGAAGTCGCAGAGCAGTTCGGCGTTCGCATGCACAACTTCGAGCGCAACGGTCGAATGCGGTTCTGTTACGACGGAGAGTTGTTTCGCCACGTTCTGGGGCTCCCGGGAGCGCGTCCGGAGGAGCGTGCGCACGCCGTCCTCGGCCTCACGCGGCCCGATTGCATCGATCCGGACCTGGGCCCCGTCCCGCGCGCCGCCCTCGACGATGAGCGCTCCCAGCTGCTGGAACAGGTCAAGGATGGCGAATTGAACGCGATGACCCGGAGCCGCCTGCATGCGAGGCGCGCCGGGGTCTGGGCGTCGCTTGCCTACGCCCACGACCGTCGCGGCGAACCCGCTGGTACCGCTGCGGCGCGTGCGCTTACGGAGCTTCTTGCCGTGCATCCGGATGACCTGGGTGAGGACCGGCGGCCCGAGTACGTGGACGCCGTGCTGCGCGTCAGTGCCATCCGCTGGGCCGGGGCGTTGATGGCACCGCAGGCTGGACCACTGATTGTCACGGCGACGCCGGCAGATCCGGGCCAAACCTGCATTGCCCTGGAGGATGTACGTCATCCGCGCGCCGCCGCCATCCTCCGGCGCTGCACCTTCGGGGTCGTGAGGATGGCCTCGATGCAGGTCATCCCTCAAGGTCCGGCGCTGGTGCTTGCGGTGCAGCCGCTCGAGAGCTGGCGCGAGCTCTGGGTGATTCACGAAACGGCGGGAAACTGGACGATCGATGTGCTCCCACCTGGGCTGGACAATCCGGAGGAGGGCTACGTAGATTTTGCGGGCTACGTGCCGGGAACGAGGCGGCTGCTCATCGCGCGGGAAGTCAAGGAGGGGAGGCGATTCCGCCGCAGCTTCGAGGAGTTGCGGCTCGATGATCTCGCCTTGGTGCGGCAGGCGAGCAGCCCCGAGTTGTTGCGGGATTTCGGCCGATGGCAGGATATTCCGTGGCGCAAGGATACCCTGGCGCTGCATTGACGCTCTGCCGGCGAACCGGGCGGAGCAATCCCCATCAGAGGCGGGAAGTGGGTGGCACCTCAAGTTTTCGATTCATCGGCCGATAACCGATCACCCGTGACTCTAGGTTGCGACCATGGATGCGGGGACCTCTGTTAAATCGCCCGTATCTCAACGTACCACCCCGTTCAGTGACCGAACGCACAACGCACATATCGATCTGCACTTAAGCTCGCCTGATGCGAGTTGTCAAATCACACAGCGTCCAGAATGTTGCGGACGAGCGCTCGGAAGTGAGTGCGCGTGACCTCGCGCAGGTGCTCGAACAGAGCGGCGAGGCCGTCATCGTCAAAGACCTGAACGCCGTGGTCACGTACTGGAACCGGCAAGCGGCTTCGTTATACGGATTTTCGGCAGATGAAGCCATCGGTCGGTCGTTGCAGGATTTGCATGCGGCCGAACTCTCCGAGGTCGACTACAAGCGCCTCATGGAGCGCGTGCGTGCGGGACGCCCGACTACGCTCATCACTGAGCGGCGAAAAAAGGGCGGTGAAACCATCCGCGTCGCCCTGAAAACCACGCCGTTGCTGGACGCACACGGCATTTTGATCGGCGAGATCACCATCGCACGCGACGTCACAGAACCCGAGCGCGTGGCGGCGTCGCTTCACAGGGCCAACCGTGCTTTGCGCGTCCTCAGTACCGTCAACCACGCGCTGATCCACGGCAAGAATGAGCCCGCTTTGCTGAACCTCGTGTGCAAGGCCCTCGTGGATCTGGGTGGCTACCAATTGGCATGGGTGGGTTTTGCGGAGCACGACCCACACAAATCGGTTCGTCCTGTTGCGCAATACGGGGAGGCTGACGGCTACCTCGACAACCTGGACATTTCCTGGGGGGATACCGAGCGTGGACGCGGCCCAACGGGAACCGCTGTGCGAGCAGGCAGCGTACAGATTTCCCGCGACCTCCGCTCAGACCCGCGGGTACTTGCGTGGCGCAACGAAGCGCTGAAGCGGGGCTACGCCTCTTCGATTGCACTGCCGCTTGTCGCAGCTGCTGACACTTTTGGTGTGCTGACCATTTACTCGAAGGAGATTAATGTCTTCGACGATGAGGAAGTCGCATTGCTGGAGGAGCTTGCCGCCGATCTTTCCTTCGGCATTCTTACCCATCGCTCCAATCTGGAGCGCCAATGGGCGCAGGCCAGCGTGGAGCGGTTGGCCAAAATCGACCTTTTGACGGAGCTGCCCAACCGCGTTCAACTGATCGGGCAACTTGAAGAGGTCATCAAACAAGAGGGGTCCGCCATGAATGGCGTTGCGCTGATGGTACTCAGCGTTGACCGCTTCAGCGAAATTCAAGAGGGCGTTGGCATCTCAGAGGCCGACGAGCTTCTGAAGAAAGTAGCGTCGCGCCTCGAACGCGCCGCCGGAGCGGGCAACTTCATCGCGCGAATTGCGGATGATTCGTTTGCGGTTGTCGTCCCGCGGGCGGATGCCGAGCGCGCACACGAGCTTGCCAAGCACATCCAACAAGCAATGACCGATCCTTTCGAATTGGCTGGAGTGCCTCTGGATGTGCGCACAACGAGCGGCCTCGCGATGTATCCGACCCACGGCTCGACTGCGGACGCCCTGATCCGGCGCGGCGATATCGCAGTCAGACGGGCAAGAGCGGCGGGTATCGAGTACGCACTCTATAGCGGCAAGGGTGAGACCGAGACCCCGCAACGCTTGATTCTTCTCGCTCAGCTTCGAAAGTCGATCAAAGATGACGGGCTTGTGCTCCATTATCAGCCAAAGATGGACGTGCGTACCCGCTCAGTGACCGCTGTTGAGGCCCTGGTGCGTTGGCCTCACGCTGAGCACGGAATGCTGCCACCGAAGGACTTCATTCCCCAAGCTGAGCAAACCGGTCTCATACGGCCCCTCACCAATTGGGTATTGGGTGCAGCCTGCAAGCAGATCCGCCAGTGGCAGCAGATGGGCATTGAAATGCCCATCGCAGTCAACGTATCGCCGAGCCATCTTCGCGATCCGGAGCTCTTGACGCAGCTGGTCGCGCTCGGCAGCCAAGCCGGCATAGGATTGGAGTTCCTGCAGCTGGAGGTGACCGAATCGGCGCTGATGGTGGATCCGGAGCAAGCGCACGAAGTGCTCTCCCGCATCCGGGATCTTGGAATTCAGATCTTCCTCGATGATTTTGGAACCGGTTACTCGTCCCTGAGCTATATTGCGGCCCTTCCGATACACGCCGTCAAGATCGACAGGTCGTTCATCGTTCGCATGATGCGGCATGAGCGTCATCGAGCCGTCGTCATCGCCGCAATCTCTCTCGCGCACTCGCTCGGCATGAGAGTGGTTGCCGAGGGTGTCGAAACAGCGGACCAGGTTAAGGCGGTAACCGAGTTGGGGTGCGATGAGATCCAGGGCTATTTCTTCAGCAGACCCTTGCCGGCGGACGAATTCGTCAGCTGGAGGGCCTGCGTACGCCCGGAGTGGCCGGGTTTGCAATCGGGTCAGCCGCCATTGAAGCTCCTCTCGGAGTGACCAAAATTACCTCTCAAACATTGAACAGGGCGGCATTGAGTTCGGGTAAGCGAGTCTTCAACTGGGATGTGGCAAGGTCGAGATGCTCATCCGTGAGCCCCAGCCAACGCACGGCCGGAAAATGGTGTGCGATGGGCGCGGGCTCCAACGCGTAATTGGAGCCGATGGCGAGTCCCAAGCTTGCACCCAGATTGACCAGTGCGGCTAAATCGCGCTGAGGCTCCGGGGCATCCATCGGTGCGTGGTGATGGCTCGCAACCGCGACCAGCGATTCGGGCATTTGCCACGCCTCAAACACGGTGGCAAGGCATTCTTCATGTCCTATCCGTGCATGGGTGGATTCCAACGTTCGGATTTCGCACGCGGTGCCGGTGCGATTGGCGTCGATCATCGCGTCGATGGCGCGGGGGTCCAGTTGGGCTTGCACAGGAATGCCGAGATTGTGCAGCAACCCGGCGATGAAGGCCTCGGATGCAAGGGTTGGCCGTGCGATTGCCGCTATCGCTTCGGCTGCCGCGGCCGTCGCGAGGCTATGGCGCGTCACGGCCTGCAAGTCGATGACGCTACCGTTCATGCTGCGAACCATGGCGCGATTGAAACAGGTGGCTGCCGCGATGCCCCGCACCGCATCGCGACCCAAGAGGATCAATGCGCGCTCGATCGTCGTGATCGAGCGAGGTTGCCCATAGTAAGGAGAATTGGCGACGCGCAATACCCGCGCGTATACGGGTGGCTGCCGGGTGATGAGGGTGGCAATCTCCGACGCATCGACTTGCGGATCACAGAGCACCGCGAGCATCCGGGGTACAAAATCCGCACCTGAACCCACTATCCCCAAAGTCGCTGCAGCTTTGAGGATCTGCGCCCGCTCGATCGCGGGCTTGATGGGGGGATATGGGGAGATCACTGCATTCCTCGAGCTGATAATTGTCTGTGCGCCTCACCTGCGATGTGACGGCCGTCGCAAACGCCAAGTTAAATCGAGTTTCGTGTGCCCAGAAAGGTTGGCCATGCCGATAACCCCTGAGACCGCCTCGATTCACAGACGTATATTGCGCTGCATGATAGAAGAAGATCTTTCCCGCTCACCATCGCAGCCGTATCCGCTCGCGACGCGGAGTAACCGACGTCGCGCGTCGCGCGAGGCGCTCGCGGTTTCCGCCGTTGCACTGGTTGTGGTCGGTGCAGGCATCTTTGGCCTGTGGGTTACATCGACCAGCACGATCCGAGCCAACTATCGCCAATATCTCATCACCTTAGCGCAGACAGCGGCCACGATGGTCGACCCGGCGTTACATGCCTCGCTTCGTCATCCCGATCAGATCAATGGGGTTGATTATCAGCGTGCCGTTGCACCGTTGCGCCGTATGCGCACCGCCGTCGCGGACATCCACTACATCTACACCGTCGTCATGGATCACTCCGCGGTGCGCTTCGTCCTGGATGCTTCGGATGCGGGCCTCGGCGGAAACGGTGTTCAGGACCGAGCCGGCGTCTGGGAGATCTACGACGACCCCGATCCGGCCATGCTATTGGCGTTGGGCAACGAGATGAAGGGGGGAATTGCAACTGCGACCCCCGAGCCATACCGCGACAAGTGGGGCACGTTCATGACGGGCTACGCACCCATTTACGATGCGGCGAAAAGACAAGTGGGCGTCGTGGGCGTCGATGTGAATGCGGCCGTCTACGCAGCGCGGGTAGCCGCGGTCCCGACATGGGCTTTGTTGGGCCTGGTACCGGCCTGCATTCTCATTGCAGTGCTCGGCGTGGGCTACTTCCGTGTTCGCTTGCGCAACCTCAACGATGTCCAAGCGGCAAGCGCAGCCGAGGCAGAGCACAAGGCCATGGCCGCGGACGTGGCTATCGCAGCACGGCAGGATAAGCTCACCGGCCTACCGAATCGCGCCCAATTCATGGCGCGTCTGCAAGAGGCCGTGGATCGCGTGCGCGCCGACGAGCAACGCGTGTTTGCCGTGCTATTCCTCGATTTCGATCGATTCAAACTTACCAACGACACGCTGGGGCACACGGCCGGCGACGAGTTGCTGCGACAGATTGCACAGCGTCTACGCAGTAGCCTGCGCGTGACTGACGTCATGGAAAACGAGGCGACTTGCAACGTGGTCGGCCGCTTTGGCGGGGATGAATTCCTAATACTCATCAACGACCTTAAGGCACCCGCCGATGCGTCCATCATCGCCGCGCGCCTGCTCGATGCACTCAATGCACCCTACAATGTTCTTGACTGCGAAGTGCTGTCCACGGCCAGCATCGGCATCGTCACCAGCGATCACTGTCCCATCGGCGCCGAGGAAATCGTGCGTAATGCCGACGTGGCCATGTACGTTGCCAAGCGAGCGGGCGGTGGCTGCTCGGTGGTATTCGATGAAGCCATGCAAACCCAGGTGACTCGACACATGGCGGTCGAGACGAGCTTGCGCAAAGCCATCGGCAGCTCCGAGCTGTATCTCGTGTTTCAACCGATCGTCGATCTCGATTCCGGACAGATGGTGTCCGTCGAAGCGCTGTTGCGCTGGAATCATCCAATCATGGGGCCGATTTCGCCCGCCGAATTCATCCCGATTGCCGAGGAATCCAAATTGATCGTCGCCCTCGGCCGCTGGGTTTTACGGGAGGCGTGCCTGGCTATGGTTGAATGGCGTCGCACTGATCCAGCCCGGGCGCCGAAAAGCGTTGCGGTCAATGTATCGCGGGCGGAACTGGCGCTGGGCCGCCTATTCCTCGATCAAACCCGTGAGACCATCGACAACGCCGGACTGCCACCCGAGTGTCTGCAACTCGAAGTCACCGAGCGGGAGGTCATGCGCAATCCGGAGGCATGTCTCGAGCTGATGCGCGAGCTTCGCCGGCTGGGAGTTCGATTGGCCATGGATGACTTCGGCACGGGCACTTCCTCGCTGGGTTTGCTAAAGGACTATCCGTTCGACACCATCAAGATAGACCGCTCCTTCGTACAGGATCTGGTCGCGAGCCAGGACGTTCTAGCGGTGACGCACGCGACAGTCGCGTTGATTTCGAATCTCGGCATGGCAAGTCTTGCCGAGGGCGTGGAAGAGCGCGCGCAGGTCTCTGTGTTGCAGTCCCTGGGTTGCCGCTATGGTCAGGGATTCTTCTTCAGCCGGCCAGTTCGGGCGGACCGAGTCCTTGACGCGATTGATTCGACCCGCGAGCGTGAACTGGCCGCGTGAGTCCATAGTCAACAATTTGCATGCGTCAGAGCCAGAAGTTCAGAATGCCGGCCATCGTGGAAGCCGTCCAGTGATCCCCGTCATTACCGCCTTTGCACGGTCTCCCGATCGCGGCAAGGGACTGGCGCGCGACATGCGCGTTCGCTGGGCGCTGGAGGAAGTGGGCCAGCCGTACGAGGTTCGACTTCTTTCGTTCAGCGCCGGTGACTTGCTGATGGTGACGGTGCTGCGCAGATTGAGCGGATCGGGAATGCTGGATAAATATGCGAACCTCTCCGCTTATGTCGCCCGTGGCGAAGCGCGGGCCGCCTTCAAGCGGGCCTTCGAGGCTCAATTGTCGGTTTTCACTGGCACGCCGGGTAACGACTGACAAAGGTCCGCCGTGCGGTATCACATTCACGCCGGTTGCTGTTGGGTAATGCAATGGATCCCACCTCCACCGCTGGCGAGGTAAGTAACGTCTACCTGCACCACTTCGCGGTCTGGAAAACAGGCCTTGATCACCGCGAGCGCTCGGGCGTCACCAGGAATCCCATAAGCGGGCATCACGATGCCGCCGTTGGCTATATAGAAATTCACATAAGATCGGCAAAACATGTCGTGAGATGTCTTTGCCTCGTAGGCATCGTCAATCGCAATGATTTGTAATCGACGCCCGGCCGCATCGACCGCGGCTTCGAGCGCGCGTCTATTGTCCGCCGCAAGCTGCCGCGCCGCGCCCGAGGCGCTCGGATCGCTCTCATACAGTACGACGCCGGGCTTTACGAAGCACAGCAATCCATCGATGTGGCCGTCGGTGATATCCGCGTGGATTCCGTCTGGATCGCCCGGCAGCCAAATGACCTTTCGCGCGCCGAGCGCGTCGCAAAGTTCGCGTTCCGCAGCGCGCTTGTTGATACCTGGATTACGGTTGGGGTTCAGCACCACAGATTCCGTGGTGATCAGCGTGCCTTCGCCGTCCGTGTGTATCGCGCCACCTTCCAGACAAAGGCTCGATTGATACACGGCGAGCCCAGCCAAATTCAACACTCGTCTGGCCAGTCGAGCATTGTCGGCGTACTCGGGCACTTTGCCGCCCCATGCGTTGAAGCGCCACGCGGTACCGGCTCTTGTGCCGGCCGCACCAGTGACGAAAGTGGGACCGCTGTCGCGCATCCAGGGGTCATCCATGGGAAGTGGGATGATCTCGATATCCGCGCCGCATTGAGCGTGCGCGTCGTTGGCGCAAGGCGGCTCGGCCACCATGCGTACGGGCTCGAAGCGTCGTATGGCCCGGGCGATCGCTGCGTAGGTGCGCTGTGCCCCCGCGAGGCCGTCGACCCATTGGTCATTACGGCTGGGCCAAGCCATCCAGCAGCATTCATGCCGTGCCCACTCGGCGGGCATTTGGAATTTCTCCGCCAAGGGCGTATCGAGCATCAAGGCGACGAAGCCTGATAATTCGGTGTGTGAACGCTCCTGCGAAGCAGACATGAATAGAAACCTCGGTACCTTCGAGATTGGATAGTCAGCAGCATAGAGAGGCGCTGCGAATGATTCAAAAGAGGAAAATTCATCAAATCGATGAGCGATTCTAGATTCCGCTAATCCCCGAGGCGCGCTCGCTTCGTTCGGCCTCGTGGATGAACCATTCGTATACGCGCCGCACCTGGTCATCATCGTAAGATCGCAGGTCGCAATAGATGCGGTAAGCGGGCTGGGCAACGCAGGGCCCTTCCAATGCGACTAGCGCCCCAGTTTGCAAATAGGGGGCGGCACAAACTGCGCTGGCCAGCGCCACACCCTGTCCGTCCGCCGCAGCGTCGATCATCAAGGCATGATCAGAAAAATTGGAGCCACTGACAGGATCGACGTCGGACCGCCCGATTTGTGCAAACCATTGGCGCCAGCTCACCTCGCTTTCATCATGCAGTAAAGGCCAGCCCGCAATCGAGGCTGGGCCACTGTGTGCACCGCCGAATTCGCTCATCAAGCCCGGTGCGGCGACGGGTACTCGCTTGTCTTCCATGAGGTGGGCGTCGATAGTCCCGTGTGCGGCCACGCCGCCGGCAAAGGTGATGAGAATATCGACCTCATCGGTTGCGAAGTCGACCTTCCGCTCGCTGGTGTCCAACCACAAATCCACGTCCGGAAGTTCGGCTCGGAACTGTCCCATCCTTCGAAGGAGAAACCCGCGCGCAAAAGCCATGGTGGTATAGAGGATGACTCCGCTCGGTTTCTGGTAAGGAGCCAGCCGGGCAACTCCATCCTCCAATCGCCGTAGAATCTCCCGCACGGTGCGCGCGAAGTCCTTGCCGGCATCGGTGAGGACCACGGATCTCCCGACGCGGCGGAACAACGGCTGCCCCAATTCTTGTTCGAGTAGTTTGACCTGGTGGCTGACTGCGGAGTGGGAGAGGTGAAGTTCATCGGCCGCCAATGCAAAACTCGCAAGTCGCGCGGCAGCCTCGAACCCGCGCAGCGTGCTCAAGGTTAACGATGGTCTCGCCACGGGCAATTGATGAATTAATTTAGACCAATTGTCAAGAAATCCTCGTTTGCGTCATTGATCGTCCGGTGTTTTGCTGATGCGCCTCGAACTATTGGACTCACCGCGACTCATCGCCACTAAGCCCTACAGGAAGAAAAAAAGCCATGGGATCCGAGATTAGGCCTGCCGACCTTGGATATACGATGCCCGCCGAGTGGGCACCACACGCCGGCTGCTGGATGGCGTGGCCCAAGCGAGCCGAGCTCTGGAGGGAGCACCTGGAGGGCGCGCGGGCGGACTACGTCCGCGTTGCCCAGGCCATTGCTGCCCATGAACGCCTGACGATGATTGCGGACCCTGCGGATGCGGCCGAGGCGCACAGACGCTGCGGTCCCTCGATCAACGTCCTGTCGATGCCGATCGACGACTCCTGGTTGCGGGACTCCGCACCCACGTTCGTCGTTGATCGGGCTGGAGGACGTGCGGCCGCCGCCTTCACCTTTAACGCGTGGGGCAACAAGTATCATCCGTACGACCAAGACGCGAGCTTGGGCGAGCGCATCGCTCGAATCGCGGATTTTCCGCTGTTCCGGTCCAAACTCGTTGTCGAGGGGGGCGGCTTTTTGTCGGACGGCGAGGGAACGCTGATTACCGCAGAGACCTGCGTGCTCAACCCAAACCGCAATCCCGGCTGGACCAAAGCGGAAGCTGACGCGGAGTTGCGCGCCATGCTCGGCGTACAGAAGGTCATTTGGCTGCCCGGGGACGTGATGGACACTGAAACGGACGGCCATGTGGACGGCTACTTGTCCTACGTCAGGCCCGCCACGCTTTTATGCGAAGTGGTGGCCGATCCCGCGGACCCCCGCTATCCGATCATGGCGGAGAACCGCAGAGTCCTCGAAAGCGAAACGGATGCGCGCGGGCGTCGATTCGAGCTATTGCCGATTGCCGAAGCACCGCGATCCGTCGGGCCCGACGGCATCTGCCGCTCCTACGTGAACCTCTACATCGCCAACGGCGCGGTCATCGCGCCGGCCTACGGCATTGCGGAAGACGAGGCCGTGGTGCAAACCCTGCGCCGCGCGTATCCGGAACGAGCGATTGTGCCGGTCCCTCTCAAGGATCTGTTCCGCGGCGGCGGCGGCATCCACTGTATTACACAACAAGAGCCGGCCGGATCGCCCAAAATCCGCTTGTAGAGCGGCCAAACATTCGTTTTAGCGATTGTTCCAAGGCCAACCGGTCGCAAACTTGATGGCACCCCGCACCGGAAAAATCCGCGGATAAAACCCGCTCGACGTTGCAACACCGTGCTCAATCGATGTGAGTGTGATATTTAGGGCGCGCAAATCCGCGACTTCGAGCACGGGTGCCCTCAGTGGCGCCGGTGAACCTTCCATGTGCGCTGCGAAGATCTGTGTTGCCGGATCAATGGTCGCCAACAAGCGCGTGGTGGTCGCGAGATAATCGCTGCGACTGGCTCCCGGAAGAAATGCGTACAG
Source organism: Steroidobacteraceae bacterium (assembly GCA_050012215.1). GTDB lineage: Bacteria > Pseudomonadota > Gammaproteobacteria > Steroidobacterales > Steroidobacteraceae > Bog-1198. Next base: position 31,772 of record JBEKHO010000040.1, on the reverse strand, counting down.
TTCGCCGGGATAAATGAAATCGCCGGCAAATAGCTGACGCCGACTTTCATCGTAGAGCGATACGGAGGTTGGCGTATGTCCGGGTGTCGCCAGCACCCGCAGACGGCGACCGCCCAGGTCGATCGTGTAATCAGGTGGCCACCATTCGTCGATGCGAAACGTTGGAATGGGTAGGCGATCGGCAAAGCCCAGGAACTCGTAGCGTCTTAGGGTCAAATGAGAGTCTCGGACTCGAGCCCGAAGCGACGGCTCGTCGACCAGCGCTGTCTTGTCGAGCCGCCCCAACGCGCCCACGTGGTCGAAATGCAGATGCGAGGCAATCACGGTGACGGGGAGATGGGTGAGCGAGCGCACCACCGGCACAATGTCCTTGAGCCCGGTCCCCGCATCGAACAGGATCGCGCGTCGTGTCCCGACAATCAGGTAACTGTAATTGCCCTGATAATAACGCGGCTCTCCGATCGCAAAGGTGGTTGGGTCGATGGCTTCCACCACGAAATAGTCGTCGAACCACCTACCCGCCAAGGGCTCGGGTGGCATCGCCAGCGCCTGCGGTCTTTCTCCGTGGAGGTCGAACTCATACTCCGCATAGATATAGGGCGAGAGCAGGGCGGCAATCACACTTGCCAGTGTGACCGCTGCGACAAGGAGGGCCAATCCAGTTCGAGCCGACCGTCTCAAGGGGTCAGGAATCGCCGCGATGATCAAACCAACATCATGGTTTCAACCCGAGGACGACGATCGTGTTCTCACCGGTGACCTGGTAGGTCGGATTGTTGTCGCCGGCGGCAACGGCGATGAACTGCTTTCCGTTGACCTCGTAGGTGATCAGCCCCCCGTCGAGAGCGCCAGCGTTCAAACTGTCCCGATACAGGAGTGCACCGGTTTTCGCGTCGAGAATTATGAGATTTCCGTTCACCTCACCGGTAATGACGATATTACCGGCCGTCGCAATCAATCCGGCAAGCGGCGGCGTCGCCAGCTGGTAACTCCACATCAGTCGCCCGTTCCCGGGTTCGAATGCGTTGATCAAGCCGAATGCCTGGTGGATCGGGTCGAGCGTGGCGTAGCCCGACGGAGTTGCCCAGCCAAGATACTCCTTGCCCGGCTGGTAGGTTGGTGTGGGTCCCTTGATCGCCGAGCCACACCAGTCGATGCCATTCATGTAGAGAAGGCCGCTATCCGGGCTGAACGCGGGACCGTTCCATTGAGCAGCTGCGACCGGGCAAAACCGAAGATACGAGGTGGTCGGAATCGAGGCCGTACCATTCTCATACCGAGAGACAATGGGTGCCTTGAATAGCAGCTCGCCAGTCGCACGGTTAACGACGTGCAAATAGCCATCCTTACCGGCACCCGCCACCAGTTGACTACCACCGGGGGTGTCGAAGGCGGCGAGCACAGAGGTATCCCAATCATGAAAATCCGGCCCGACGAGCTGGTGCCACCATTTCAATTGGCCCGTCAGTGCATCGAGCGCCACCAAAGAATTGGTGAACAAATTTGTGCCGGGTCGCACCTGATTGGCGAAGTCGGGTCCCGGATTGCCGACGGGCACGAGCAGTAAGCCCGCGGTTGCGTCGAGACTATAGCTGGTCCAGGTCGCGCCACCGCCATGCTCGTAGCTCCCGGGATTCTCCCACGTGTCAGATCCGGTCTCGCCGGGCCCCGGAATCGTATTGAAACTCCAAATATCGGTCCCGTCGGTGGCGCGAAGCGCCATAACTTGCCCGCGGATGCCCAGCTCACCGCCCGCCTTGCCGATGAACACCATGTTATTCCATACGAGGGGAACGGCGGTCAGGTATTCGCCGACGGCTGCGTTCACTAGCGGGCGGTCCCACAGCAGCGCACCGTCGGCGGCGTCGAGCGCGATGAGATGCCCATCCGGAGTCCCGCGAAACAGTCGACCATTGGCAATCGCGGGGCCCTTGTTGCTGCGCACGCTGGTGTTCGCGTCGGGAGTGTGCGCATAGCTCCAGCGCTTTTGGCAGGTAGCTGCGTCGATGGCATAGACCCCGTATGGGGTAGTCGTGTAAAGCACCCCCTGATACACCAAGGGGGCCCCCGGAAACGATCGCTTCTCACCAATGTCGAACGAGCATATCCGTGTCAAGGAATGCGCGTTCAGGTCGTTCAGATGCGAAAGTGAAGAGTAGCGATAGCCTAGGTAGCCCTTATTTGATGTCAGCCAGTTCGCGGCATCCACGTCGGCCTGATTCAATTCCAACTGAGTCGGTGCTTGGGTGCTCGGCGTGACGAGCGGAGCAGGAGTCGCTACCCAGACCCCATTGCGCCACAGCCACCAATCGCGGTGAATGTTTTCCTGATAAACAATTTCCGTAGCGTAGAGAAGGAGCATGACACCACTCGAAGGCGTCAGCTGGCCATTCTCATACACTTGGCCGCCGGACACCGTCCACACGTCAAGGTGGCTGTCGACAATCTGTGTCGCAGAAGGGATGGTCGTCGGGCTGACCGAAGGGGTAAGGGCGACCGCCAAATGCGGCGAGAGCATCAGCGCCACAAGAAAAAGCCCTTTACGCAAATCCGCAACGACAGCGATTAACTTAGGCATAAAAGGTACTTCCTTGTCGCAGCCAGAAAGGAAAACGCTCCCGCCGAGGCAAGAGATCCTATTTCCTTTCATCAAGCATGCCGATTGTCCAGTGGCAATTCAACCTTCGAAACGTTCATTGCCACCGACAGGCCGTTGCCGGAAGGCGTGCGTCCATTGCCTGGTCGAAGATAAAATTCGCCCGCGAATGGCCCAATCTGAGCTCCAACGAGGTCTCCGCGTGTTACCCGATGTCGCGAGCGTTGCGGCCGAGGTATTCCAGAAAGTACCGGCTCACACTTCGATCGAGAAACATCTCGAACTGCTCACGGTCGATCGCACGGATGACGACGGCCAGCTTCGCGATCCGCGTACGCACGCATTGTCCAGGCGTAAACACGGACGAGTCGAAGTCGATACCCGATCCCATGGCGAGCAGCTGGTGCGCGTTAGAGCCCTCGAGGAGGATGCATGCGAGGGCGTCCGACAGGTCCGTCGCGGCGTGTAGAACGTCACGGAGCAGGTCCTGACAGCGTGCAACCATCTCCTCCGCCGATCGACTGTCGCTGACCAGCAGCCATTCGTCCGGGCCGATCCACAGAGCCGATGGGTCCGACCCGGACCAGCGCAGAGGGGTGTTTGGTAAGTCCATCGCGGCGGCCGCGCGGGGCGCATCAGCAAGCGGGACCCGCAAGCGCACTAGTGTCCTGGGATCGGGCGACGCAGGCCGGATGGTCAGGTCAGCCATGCAATCGCTCCCCCTTCGGATCGTAGAAGGTCGCATCGACTATGCGCGCTGCGAATGAGCGTCCGTCGTCGAACACCGTCACCGTGTCACCGCGTCGTGAGAACCCGCCCTCGAGCAAACCGAGGCCGATGTTTCTACCCAGCGTGGGGCTGCGGCAAGCCGACGTCACGAATCCTTCACTTCGCCGCGTCACGCCCTCAGATCTAATGAGATGCGCACCCGCCACGAGGGAGTCCGTGGGGCTTACAGGCGCTAGCCCGACGAGCTGCCGGCGGTCCTGCCGCGTGTCGTTTGGGCGCAGTAGCGATCGGCGGCCGACGAAGTCTCCGGCTTTCTTACCGATGATCGTGGCGAAACCGATATCGAACGGGTTCGTCGTGCCGTCGGTATCCGAGCCAACGTGCAAAAATCCCTTCTCCAGACGCAACACGAGGATCGCCTCGAGTCCGATTGGCGCAACGTGGCTTCCGGCTCCAGCGCTTGTCCAGGAATTCCATAGGCCAAGCGCGGAATTGGCAGGAACGCTGACCTCGTAGCTGACTTCGCCGGAAAAGCTCACACGTTGGACTCGGGTCGGAATCCCGGCCAGTCGTCCGCTGCGGATGGTCATATGGGGAAACGCCTGCCCTGAGAAGTCGATATCGCATGCGAGACCGCTCAGCAGTTCGCGGGCCCGTGGACCGGCCACCGTCAGGACGGCCCATTGCGTCGTCACGGGCGACAGCACGAGTCTCAGCTGCGGCCATTCACACTGATGCCACTCTTCGAGCCAGGCACTGATCCGCTCCGCGTTACCGGAGCTCGTGGATACCAGAAAGTGGTCGGGAGCGAGGCACGCCACCACACCGTCGTCGATTACGATACCGTTCTCGCTGAGCATCAGACCATAACGGACACCGCCGGGCTTGAGCGACGTGATGTTGTTGACGTAGATCCGATGGAGGAATTCGGCCGCGTCCGGCCCCTTGACCTCGATTTTGCCGAGCGGCGTTCCGTCGAACAGACCAACCGCGTTGCGTACGGTCAAAACCTCGCGATCAATCGCCGCATCGCGTGCCTCGCCGAGCCTGCGATAACAGGCGGGGCGCTTCCAGGCACCGTAGTTCTCGAACTCGGCGCCATTCGCCGCGTGCCAGTCGTGTGCGGCGAGCAACCGGATGGGCGAATATTGATTCCCGTTCGTTCCAGCCGTAAGCGAACCCATCGAAGCAGGGGAGTACATCGGCCGGAACGTCGTTGTCCCGACTTCGGGGATCGTCCGGTCCGTCAATGACGCGAGCAGCGCCAGTGCATTGAGGTTGCTCGTTTTGCCCTGGTCGTTCGACATCCCGACCGTCGTGTAGCGTTTCAGGTGTTCGACAGACACGAAGTTCTCGCGGACCGCGAGTTCGATGTCGCCGACTGTGACATCGTGACGGAAGTCCACCCACTGGCGGCCATTTCCTGCGCCGGCTACCTGGCGCACAGCACCCACGGGAGCCGCGCAGAAGCCGTTCGGCCCGGGAGTATCCGCTTGCACATCGAATCCGCAGTCGCGAGCGGCTGCCGCGCCTGCGGCGCGGCCTTCGGCAACCGGCTGATCGAGGTTGAAGGTTCCGTTGGCAGCGCCTGCGGCGCGCACGGGCTGACGGCAACCATCCGGCACGAAGCAGGCGAGATCGTCCCGGAATCGGAGCTTACCGCCCGCCTGGGAATAGAGGTGCACGGTCGGACTCAATCCCCCCGACATGGCGACTGCATCGCAGGCAATCCAACGGATCCGCCCGCTGACCGACCGGCGGTCCCACGACAGTTCGCTGATCGCCACCTTGGTTACCGACCGTCCACCGGCGGTGTCGGCGATGATCGAGTTGCCGACCACGTTAAGTCTGCGCCGCCGCGCCTCGTGCGCGACCGCGTCGGATGCCTGATGGCGTGAGTCGATGATCGCCGGCACCGCAATCCCCGCATCTTGGAGCACGAATGCCGTGCGATACGCTTCGTCGTTGGTCGTGGCCACGACCACCGTGCGGCCGGCCGCGGCCGCAAACTGCGTGACGTAGCGACGCACCGCACTCGCCAGCATGATTCCGGGGCGGTCGTTGTGACCGAACACGAGGGGCTGCTCGATGGCGCCGGTCGCAAGCACGACTTGCCTGGCGCGGATCTTCCAGAGCCGCTCGATGGGCCGATCGTTCGCGGTCGCACTGGAGCGGTCGACAGCCACGAGGACGTTGTGGTCGTAGTAGCCCACGACGCAGGTGTGCTTAAGAACACGGACATTTCCAACCTCAAGGAGCTCGTCGACGGCCGCGCTGTGCCACGATCCTGCCGGTACCCCGTCAATGTCACCACCATCCCACAGGAGGCTCCCGCCGAGGTCTGGTTCCTGCTCTATGAGGACCACACGCGCGCCAATGCGGCCGGCGGTGAGCGCAGCGCCAAGGCCGGCGGGGCCCGAGCCCACGACCAGCACGTCGCAGTGCAGGTTGTGCTGGAAATACTCCGTCGGATCCGACCCCATCGGCACGCGCCCGGATCCGGCGGAGCGGCGGATCAGTCCCTCGTACCAGTGCCAGCTCGGCCATTTGAACGTCTTGTTGTAGAAGCCGGCCGGCCACAGACGATGCGTGAAGTCGAGAATCCGGCCCAGGTCGAGATGGACGCTGGGGTAGGCATTCTCGGTCGTGGCGACGAGCCCTTCGACGAGCGGCTGAAGGGTGGCGCGCACGAGCGGGATCGATAGCGCACCGGTATCGACCCGGAAGAGGGCGTTCGGTTCCTCTACGCCGGCCGACAGAATCCCGCGCGGTCGATGGTACTTGAAGCTCCGTCCGACCACACGAACGCCGTTCGCGATCAGCGCCGACGCGAGGGTATCGCCTTCGCAGCCGTGAAACTCCCGACCGTTGCAGACGAAACGCAGGGACCGGCTCCGATCTATCCGCCCCCCGCTCGCAAGTCGAAAGAGCTGGTTGTCAGTCATATCCCCGCTCCGCCGAGCGAAGGCTTCGACTCACCCATGCGGTACACCGCAAGGATCTCGTGGCTCACAGTGTCGCGTGCCAGGTTGAACCAGCGACCGCAGCCAAATGCATGCAGCCAGCGCTCGTAGTGGATCCCCTTGGGGTTTTCGCGGTTGAAGAGGTAATCGGCCCAATCGGTCTCGCTCGCGTCGAGCCCTGGCCGGGCGATGTGCGACTGCCCGCCCCAACGAAACTCGTCCTCGTCGCGCACGCCACAGTACGGGCAGGGTATCCGGAGCATCAGTGAGCCACTCCCGATGCGGCGCCTTCGTCGATCAGTGCGCCAGTGGCGAAGCGGTCGAGCCCAAATCGCTTGATGAGCGGATGAGGATCATCATGCGTGACCGTGTAGGCCATCGTATCGCCGCCAGCCGGAATTGCCTTATACCCGCCGGTGCCCCAGCCGCCGCTGATATATAGCCCGTCAATTGGCGTTTTACCCATGATGGGGGTGGTGTCCGGTGTGATGTCGACGATGCCGGCCCATTGCCGCATGATCCGCAGCCGGCTGAAGGCCGGGAACATTTCGGTCAACGCCGACACGGTGTCCTGCAGTACGGGAACTCCACCCCGCTGCGCATAGCTCGTATACGGATCCGCGCCGCCTCCCAGTACGATTTCGCCGCGATCGGACTGGCTGACGTACATGTGAACGACGGGCGACAGCACGACCGTGTCGAGGCATGGCTTGATCGGTTCGCTGACCATCGCCTGCAGTGCCATGCTGTTGATCGGTAGCTGGAGTCCCGCCAGGCGGCCGAGGACGCTCGTATGTCCGGCCACCGCGAGCATCACGCGGTGCGCGGCGATTGGTCCTCGGGACGTCTCCACACCATGGATCCGACCGCCGGTGATCCGCAACCCGGTGACTTCGCACTGCTGCACGAGGTCAACGTCCAAGGCGCTTGCCGCCCGGGCATAGGCCCAGGCGACGGCGTCGTGACGCGTGGTGCCGCCGCGGCGCTGGATGAAGCCTCCGCAGACCGGATAGCGGCCATCCATCCTGAGAAGCGGCACGAGACGGCTGATATCCGCGGGCGTCATCAGCTCGGAGTCAATGCCGTTGACTTGAATCGCGTTCGCCCAGCGGCGCAGGGTCTCGATTTCGTGGTGACTATGGGCGAGCGTCAGGATCCCGCGCTGGCTTAGCATGACATTGAAGTTGAGGTCCCGGCTCATCGTCTCGTAGAGCTTGAGCGAGTGCTCAAAGAACGCAGCGCTCTCGGGCCAAAAATAGTTCGATCGGCTGACCTGTGTGTTACGGCCGGTGTTGCCGCCGCCCAGCCAGCCCTTCTCCAGCACCGCGACGTTATGGATGCCGTGCTTCTTCGCGAGGTAATACGCCGTGGCGAGCCCATGCCCACCGCCGCCGATGATGAGGACGTCGTAACCGGCTTTTGGCGCTGCGCGCCGAATGGCCTCACCCCAGTGCTTGTGTTTGGTCAGGGCGTGAATGGCGAGGCGGGCAAAGGAGTATCGCGACACTGGTGGCCCTAGCGATGGTTCGAGCCGCTGTTCTGTGAGCTCTCGAAGATCAGCGCTTCATCTTCTCGCAGCCGCCGGGCGCTCGCCCAGTAGTGATACGCTGCCCAGAATCCGGTCGGCGCCAGCACCAGGAGCGCCGCCCGCAGAGAGGCGCCGTTGCCGCCCAATCGACCGGCGAGGGCATCGCTCGCGAGACCGATCAACTGCGGGGCAATGATTAAATTGGCGACGTTGGCGCTGAAAAGCAGAACTGCCACCGCCTGCGCGCGCATCGCCGTTGGCACGACGTTCTGCAGCAGGCCGAGCGTTGGCCCGATGAAAAAGTAGACGGCCGGCACCACGATCCATAGCGACCAAGTCGCGAGCGTCAACGATGAGGTCCAGTAGGCGAAGATCGACGGGATCGTCGCGACGGCAATTACGGCCGCCATGAGCCAGACCACGCGGCGCGAATCCCGCGCAATCGTGGGTTTCACCGCGATGCTGGTCGCGATGGTGCCGGCAATACCGCCCACGAGGTGCATCCGGCCGAGCAGCGCTCCCGATTGCCCGACCGACAGCCCATGGACCCGCATCAGAAAGGCCGGCGTCCACCACATGAGACCCCATGCCCACAACGTCGCGATCGTGCCGCCCGCGACGAGGTGCAGTGCTGAGCGATGCGTCAACAGATAACGAGTCGTCTCTAGAAGCCCCGGTGTCGGCGTGGTTTGTGTATTCGGCGGCCCGTCGAACCGGCCGCGTGCGGGCTCACGCACCGTGACCAAGAGCAATGCCGCGACCACCAAGCCCGGAAACCCCAGGGCGAGAAAGGCCATGCGCCATCCGAATCGGCCTGCCAGGGTTCCGGCGAGCGCCGACCCGAGCCATGCACCGAGGGGTGCGCCGAGCGCGTAGATCGTGAACGCCGTCGGTCGCTGGAGCGGTGGAAACGTATCGGCCAGCATCGACGTTGAGGGTGGAGTGCCTCCCGCTTCGCCGATACCGACGCCGAATCGCGCCAACAGAAACTGCCACACGCCGTGGGCAAGTCCGCACAGGGCCGTCATCGCCGACCAGACTGCGAGGGCGCCGGCAACGATGTTGCGTCGGTGCGAGCGGTCAGCGAACGTTGCCATCGGCAGGCCGATGGTCACGTAGAAAAGGGCCAGCGCGACCCCGGTGAGAAGCGCGGTTTCGGCATCTGAGAGGCGCAGTTCGAGGCGGATCGGTTCGAGCACCGTCGATACGACGAACCGGTCGGCAATGTTGAGCGCATACACGAGCGTCAGCACGGCAAGTACGTACCAGCGGGCAACGATGTGGCGAGTCATGCGCTCGAGGCCGCGAATGTCAGCAGCCGTTCACCACATTGCACGTAAAAATCGGCGAGTTTGTCGGCCGATGGAACCTGCACATCGCCGAAGAAGGACACGCCCAAGTGCTTGTGGGCGGCGAAGCCATGGATGACCGAGTCGAAGTAGAACAACAAACGCCGCTTGCCGCTGCCGTCGGGATCATCCCCCGTCACCGCGGCGACGAGGTCGCATAAGCGTTGGGCGACACTGGACGTGTGCTTGTAGACCAGATCCCAGCCGTCTGGATGTTGTTCGAATTCCAGGGTGGCGATGAAACGGATGGCGGCGAGTCCCCACGGCTCCTCCGTGATGAGCTTGGCGTACGGCCGCACGAAGATATCCAAGGCTTCCCGCAACCTCGGCGGGTTGCCGTCGGCCACGCGCGCTTCCATGATTTCCAAGTGGCGGTTGCGAGCCTCATCGAACCAACTCTGGATAAGCACGATGAGCTGTTCGACGAGTCCCCGCTTGGAGCCGAAATGGTAATTGAGCGCCGAGGAATTACGGGCTCCGGCCACGGCCGTAATTCTGCTGATGGGGGTTCCGGCGACACCGTGGGCGGCGAATTCCTCGACGGCGGCGAACAATAGCGCAGCGCGGGCCTCCCCGGATCTCAATCGTCGGTGCGACGGCGGCCGGGCTGCTCGTTTCTTTTTCGGTTTGCTTCTGCGTCGCGGCATATGAATGGTGGCGCTTCGGTTTTGCGGAGGCGCGGCAATTGTGCCCGATAAGGCGGCTTGATTTCTAGTTAATATCGTTTTATTAATGTAAACGCATTAAATAATAATGCATCGGCATTAAATGAGAAATCGCGAGGGACGTGCCTGCGACCCATCGACTTCGATGGCGAGGTGCGGCTGAGTTTTCGCAGTGCCTGACGTTGCAAGATAACCACGTGTCACGGCAATAAATTTGGGGGAATCAGGTGTCCGACACTGCGGGAAACCGGACGGATACTCGATCGACCTGCTGGGTGAACGTCGGCCGGCGCGCGTGCTCTCGGCTCCGCCGTACGATCCGGCCGGTGAGCGCATGCGAGAGTAGGAAATAGTGCTGGGTTCGGTTTACCTTGGGTCAATTACTGGAGGCGCATCAGTGAACAATCGTCAAATCAAGCGGTCGACTTGGGTCGCCTCTGCGTTGCTGTTGTTTGTGGCATTCGGTGCTCGCGCCGCAGAGCCATGGGAGGTTCTCCCGCCGACCCCGAATTTACCGGCACACACGGTCGGACAACACGCGACCGTCAATGGGGCGAAGATCTGGTACGCCGAATGGGGTGCCGGTCGCCCTGGAACCCCTGTGCTCCTCTTACACGGTGGGTACGGTAACAGCAACTATTTTGGGAATCTGATATCTGTGCTCGTTCAACATGGCTATCACGTGATCGCCATGGACAGCCGGGGACATGGGCGCAGCGCACGCACGAACGAGCCGATTACCTATCACTTGATGGCATCGGACGTCATGGCCTTACTCGATGCGCTCAAGGTCCCCAAAGTCAGCCTGGTGGGTTGGAGCGATGGCGGCTGCATCGGCTACGATCTTGCGATCAATAACCCGTCACGGTTAGCACGCCTATTTGCCTTTGGCGCCGACGCAGATGTTTCCGGTCTCAAGGATGGGTTCGACAAGAGTCCGGTATTCGCCGCATATCTCGCGCGCGTCCCGGGGGAATACAAACGCCTATCGCCAACGCCGACCGAATGGGATTCATTCAACGCGAACATCAGCAAGATGTGGGAGACGCTGCCAGCGTACACGGCGGCCCAGTTGGCCAGCATCTCCGTGCCCACGACGATTGCAGATGGCCAGTACGACGAGGGCATCAAGCCAGAACACAATAAATATTTGGCGGCGACGATTCCCGGGGCCAGACTCATGATTTTGCCCAATCTGAGTCATTTTGCGATGCTGCAGGGCCCCCAGATGTTCAACTCGGCGGTTCTTAGTTTTTTAAGTGACTACAAGTCGACGCCTCGTTGATCATCGGTGAGGTTCTCCGCGTGGGCCTGGCAGGTTGGGCCAGTGGCTTCTTCGTGACGTACGGTAGGATCACGGAGATCGACAGCACGATCGCAATGAACGGCAGTAGTCCTGCGAAAGAGCCGGTCAGGTCCTTACCGCGAGCGACGATGATCGGGCCGATGAGTCCCGCAAAGCGCCGACAGAAGCAACCCGTAGTTGAGCCCCATGAACTTAGAACACCCGACCAATAACGAACCCAAATTACACCTCACCGAATCGCCAGGGAGACACGATGAATATATTCACCACCGCCATTCTCAGCGCTGTCGTGGTCATCTGCGCCATGACTTCATACGCGGATGGGCCCAGCGGCACGCAGCGTTACATCGATGTAAGGGGCGCCAAGCTTTACACGCAAATCTATGGTCGTGGACCGCCAATTGTATTTCTACACGGTGGGATGGCCTTCTTTGACAACAGCTTCGCAAAGCAAAGGGATTATTTTGCGACCTATCGCACCGTCGTCGGCATTGATCAGCGGGGGTACGGGCATAGTCCTGATGGCCCCTGGTCTCTCTCCTATCAGATGATGGCAGATGACACGGCGGCCATCATCGAGCATCTGGGTCTCGGACCTGTTGACGTCGTGGGCCACAGTGACGGCGCCAATCTTGCCCTGATACTTGCGCGAGATCACCCGCAGATGGTTCGTCGTCTGGTTATTTCGGGCGCGAACATCCGAGTCAATCTCTCCGTTGAGGAGAAGCAGCGTGCGCAATGGTCGCCTCAACAATTGGCCGGACATCTTCGCGAGGTGGCCAATGGCCTGCCGCCCTGGTTTTTTGTGGACTACTCGAGGGTCAGTCCCGACGGCCCCGAACACTGGATGACATTACTAGCGAAGAGCTACGACATGTGGCTTCAGCCCGTCGTGATAGAACCCGCCGCCCTCAAGAAGATATCAATCCCCGTGCTCGTCATGGCTGGCGACCACGACTTCACCTCACTGGAGGAAAATGCAGAGATATTCCGAGATCTTCCGAATGGGCAACTCATCATTGTCCCAGCGAGCACCCACGGAACCTTCAACAAGCGACCGGATTTGGTGAATCTCGCAATACGCGAGTTCCTAGACCAGCCCGATAGCGGCGAGCGACCGTACCTCTAGCATCGAACGGCAGGATTGAAGCGCTAGCCGAGAGCGATGCGCATGCGATCTCAGAGCACACCTGCGCGTCCCGCCCATGTAGCAATATAGTTCTTGAGGAAGGAAGTGAATTCATCCGCTCCCGGCGGCAGTTCTCTGCCGCGGCGACTGATCATGTGAAAATCGAAGCGCACTACCGGATTGATCAATTGGCTCATCATCACCTTTCGGTTGCGGCACGCTGGCATCCCGAATGAGGGCACGATGGCGATCCCTTCTCCCGCTTCGACCAGGGCAATCTGCGTATCGAGCAGATTGACGATGGTTCCGATCTGCACCTTCACACCAGCTTGCCCGAGATGCTTGTCGATGAGTTGTTGATGTGGGTGAGCCGGCGACAGGGAGATCAATGTCTCGCCTTCGAGTGTCGACCACGTCGTTGTTTTGCGAGGCTGGATGTCTTCCCTGACAGCTCGCGCCACCATCAAAGAGAAGCGGAAGAAGGGCTCACGACGTACATCGGGCATCGCCTTGAATATCCCGAGACTCATGTCGAGCTTGCCGGTCTCGACCAACTGGATCAGGGTCGGCAGGTCCGCATCAAATAGCTGAACTCGCAAGTCAGGCCGCTGCTTTCGGAACTCACGCATCGCCGGCGGCAGGATGTTGGCCGCCACGAGCGGCGTGGTGCCTAGCGATATTGGCTGCCGATTGCGTTTGACGCTACGCCCGATGTTCGCGATCGCGACATCCAATTCCTCTAGGCTCCGCTGAATGACGGCGAGAAGCTCCTTGCCCTGCGGTGTCAACTCGACATGACGAGTCGTGCGGTCGAACAGCCGGAACCCGACGCGATTCTCCAGCTCTTTGATCATCACGCTTAGCCCAGATGGGGTGATGAAGAGCGCTTCGGCCGCGCGCGCGAAATTATGATGTTGCGCCGCGAGACGGAATGCTCGCAGCTGCCGGGTGCTGACTTCCATTATTGATATTTTATCATTAATGATTAAGAACTCTGAACTTAAAGTTGATCAGAATTCGGCGTAAAACATCGGCCATGGGCTCCGACGAATGGCGTCGGATCTGCAAGCGAAACACCACAAACACATGGAGACTCGTCATGGCTACTAAAGAAAACATGGCTCGCGCAGCGATCGCTCTGGTTCACGGCGGATTCGTCGACGGTTCGGGCTGGGAAAACGTCTACCGGATCCTGAAGAAGGACGGGTATCGCGTCAGCATCGTGCAAAATCCGACAACCTCCCTTGTCGACGATGTAGCCGCAACCAAGCGTGTCATCGCCGAGCAGAAAGGCCCCGTGATTCTCGTGGGACATTCGTACGGCGGAGTCGTTATCACCGAAGCCGGGAACGACCCAAGCGTCGCAGGCCTTGTCTACATTGCGGCGTTCGCCCCTGATCGCGGCGAATCGGTCGCCTCCCTGATCAAGGATCCCCCGCCGGGCGCACCAGTGCCGCCGATCCTTCCTCCCCAGGATGGCTTCTTGGCGCTCGATAAGACCCAGTTTGCTGCCAGCTTTGCGGCCGATGTGGCGCCGGAGAAGGCGGAGTTCATGGCGGACTCCCAGGTCCCTTGGGGTGTCGTCGCGCTCAACGGTGCGGTGACCGAGCCCGCTTGGGCTGCCAAGCCGAGCTGGTACCTGGTCGCTACCGACGATCGGATGATCCCGCCCGCCGCACAGCGCACCATGTCGAAGCGTGCAGGCTCCAGCGTCGTCGAGGTGAAAGGTAGCCATGCGGTCTACGTTTCACAGCCGGAAGCCGTCGCCGAGCTCATCCAAAAGGCGGCGAAGAGTCTCTCCATGAAGTAGGCTATTCTGCGCCGGCAGAGGGCCTCCTGCACTGCCGGCGCGGGATGCAGTTCCCGCATGACGCCGCTGTATACTGTGGCAAGTCCGAACCGGAGCCTGCTCGTCAGCTACCCAAGGCCTCTATATGACTATCCTGCCTCGTTTCTTCGGTGTGATGTTGGCCTTATTGCTGGGTTCTGGCGTGGCCTGCGCCAACGATTACGATGAGACGATCGAACTATTCAAGCACGCGGGAGAAAGTGCCGTCTTTTTCACCGAGTGTTATGCCTACGCAGTATTCCCGACCATTGGCGCCGGCGGCCTCATCGTCGGCGGAGCTCGAGGTCAGGGTCAGGTATATGTGCATGATCGGCCGGTGGGCGACGCCGTGATGACGCAGTTGAGCATCGGCCTTCAGGCGGGCGGCAAAGCGTATAGCGAAATCATATTCTTCCAGGACAAACGAGCCTTGGACGAGTTCGAATCCGGCACATTTGAATTTGCGGCCGGAGCCAGCGCGGTCGCCATCACCGCGGGAGCCTCTGCGAGCATTGGCACCGATCGCGCCTCGTCAGGAGCGAGTGGTGGAAAAAGCAACGCCACCACCAACGGCGATTACCAGACTGGTATGGCGGTGTTTACCATCGCCAAAGGTGGCCTCATGTTCTCTGCCGATATCTCCGGCGAGAAGTTTGCTTACACGGCACGGCCGGGGAAATAGCCTTGCGGCTCGGCTAGGGCCAAGCGCTTCAGCGTTTGTCGGAGTTGCTACAGTCCGCGTCGAGGAGTTGTCGGCTTTCGTCCATTCCGCCGGCGCATAGCCTAGGCGCCGCCGTGAAACTTGTCGGCGGCCGTACCAAAACGGCCCCGACGTGCAGGTCCGCCACTGGCACACTTCGTGCTTGGTTCCCATGACATCACCCTCGGGAGCGCGTCGCCGGATCATGAAGTCGATGGCAAAGCTGGCATCGTTGATCTTGGCGTTCGGACCGACGATGTCCGGCGGGCAATCGGCGCCCATGGGGGACGAGGCTGCCGACGGCCGGCGCCCATTGCCGCTGCTGCAGATGATGGCCGACCACCAGAAGCATATGATGCGGGACCATTTGGGCGCCGTGCAGGAAATCGTCACCGCCTTGGCATCCAACGACTTCGCTGCGGTGGACCGAGCGGCATCCAGGCTTGGCTTTAGCGAGGAAGTGGGCCGGATCTGCAGGCACCTGGGAGCGGCGTCGCCGGCCTTCACCCAGCAGGCGCTCGCATTCCATCATACAGCCGACGGTATTGCCGCCGCTGCGCGGGCGCGAAGCCGCCAGCGCGTGCTGGCCGAACTCTCGATGACTCTCCAGGCCTGCAGGGCGTGCCACGCGGGGTGGAAGCAGGCCGTCGTCGATGAATCCACATGGAGCCGCATGACTTCGCATGAATAGCCCGAGCACGAGCAACGCGAACCGGACCGTTCGCACACCGCGTTCTCAACGCCAGTTTCGCGGCACGGTCAAGGCCATCCGTCCGGCATCGGTCAGCGACGATGTGGTTCTCGATGTCGGCGATGGCATCGAGATCGTCGCGAGCATCACCAACGAAGCAGTGGAGGACCTTCGCCTCGAGCCGGGACGCCCGGCAGTCGCGCTCATCAAGGCGAGCTCCATCATGCTGTCGCCCGACGAAGCGGGTCCGCACCAGTGCGCACAACCGATTGACGGGCGTGGTGTCCGCGGTCATTACAGGCCAGGTCAGCACCGAAGCGAAAATCCAGCTGGCCGGTGGACGGGTGCTGACGGCAGTCGTTACCAGTGAGGCTTTGAGAGAACTCGATCTGGCGGAGGGCAGCATTTGCCGCGCATTGTTCAACGCCTCGCAGGTGGTAATCGCGGTCCATGGCTGAGCGTGCACCCAATTCGCGCGGCTGCCTTGGCCGGTGCCCGAAAGTGGCCCCAAGGGCGGCTCGGCGAAAGTCGAATTGTGTACTTCGCAAACTTTGATCACGATAAAAATCAATAAGATACATTTTCAGGTGTACGAAAAGTGAACTGAGCACGCTTCTTGCAAAGAAAGGGGAGTGAGCGATTTTTTGCGGTGATCCCCCCGGGAGGCAACGTGCAAGACGGTCAAACCGAGAGGGCCGGAACTCAGCGGCAGCCTCGAAGCGCACGCCGCGCGGACATCGCCCTCGTGGGCATGTACGAGATCTCCAAACTCCTGGCGGTACCGGCCCGGCTCGAAACTTCCTTTTCCAGCGTCCTGAGGTTGTTGGCGAGTTTCCTCGACATGCGGCACGGATTGATCGTGCTGCTCGACGAGAGCGGTGCGCCGGAAGTGGTCGTCGGTTCCGGCTGGAGCGATGCGACCGCCAGGCGCTATTTCGACCGCCTTCCCGAGCGCGCGATTGGGTGCATCGTGGTGACCAAAATGCCGCTGGTCATCCGGCAAATGAAGAAGGATCCTCTGTTCGAGAACTTCGATTTCTCGGGATGGGGCGGAGCGGATGACGAGTTTTCGTTCATCGGCGTTCCCATCAAGGATCGCGGCAACGTCATCGGCACGGTGACCATCGATCGTGAGCTCGGCGATCATGCGTACTTCAGCCTCGACGAGGACGTACGTTTCCTATCGATGATCGCCAATTTGTTGGGGCAGACGGTCCGCCTGCAGCGACTGATCGCGAGGGATCGGGAGTGGCTGATGCAGGAGCAGCGCCGGTTGGAAAAAACCCTCGCCGACCGGAACCGGCCGCCCGCGGCCGATTCTGCGCCGCGGGCGGGAATCATCGGCAACACACCCGCCATCAGGGGCGTGCTCGACAAGGTGCGCCGCGTGGCGCGCAGCCATTCACCGGTGCTGTTGCGAGGCGAATCAGGGACCGGCAAAGAGTTGTTCGCCCGGGCATTGCATGAATGGTCGCCGCGGAACGAGGAGCCATTCGTCGCGGTCAATTGCGCAGCGCTGGCCGAAACCGTGCTCGAATCGGAATTGTTCGGCCATGAGAAGGGTGCATTCACGGGCGCCTCGGCGCAGCGCAAGGGGCGCTTCGAAATGGCCAACAAGGGAACGCTGTTCCTGGACGAGATCGGCGAGATCTCAGCCTCGTTCCAGGCGAAGCTTCTGCGCGTACTGCAGCTCGGGGAATTCGAGCGGGTCGGCGGATCGTCGACCATCAAAGTCGACGTGCGTTTCGTGGCGGCGACCAACCGCAATCTCGAGGAGGCGGTGGCCAAGGGAGATTTTCGCGCCGATCTGTACTATCGAATCAGCGTGGTGCCGATATTCATTCCGCCTCTGCGCGATC
Organism: Steroidobacteraceae bacterium; assembly: GCA_050012215.1. GTDB lineage: Bacteria > Pseudomonadota > Gammaproteobacteria > Steroidobacterales > Steroidobacteraceae > Bog-1198. The sequence goes on along the minus strand of JBEKHO010000040.1, from coordinate 14,429 downwards.
GCAAAGACGATATCCAGCTGCTTGCGCGGGAGTTCCTGAAGCGCTACAACACCGAGAACGACACGAATCATTCCTTGATGGAAAGCGCGACCGGCGTCCTGACCTCCTGCTATTTTCCCGGCAACGTTCGGGAACTCGAGAACTGCATCCGCCGCACCGCGACCCTGGCGAATGGCGACCGATTGGTGGCGGACGATTTCGCGTGCCGCCACGACGAATGCCTGTCAGCGGTCCTTTGGAAGAAGCCCACCGAAGCAACCGTGGGCTTCGTGTCCCTGCCGATCGGGCGACCGGGGTCCTACCTCAAAGCGCCCCAGCCGCCCGAGGCGCCCGTGCGGCCCGCATCCGCCGATGATCCGGCGCCGGAGGAATCCGCCGAAGCTGCGGCCCCCTCACCGTCGCAGGGCGAGCCCGAGGTGGATCGGGATCGACTGGTCGCGGCGATGGAAACCGCTGGATGGGTGCAGGCGAAAGCTGCGCGCATCATGGGATTGACCCCGCGGCAGATCGGTTACGCGCTCAAGAAGCACGCAATCACGCTGCGGAAATTCTGATCCTCAGCTGAAGTCGGGCTTGGGTCCGCTCGCATCCACGGTGTCATGCGAGTGCTCGGCGCTGCTCGAGATCCATCGCTGCAACTCCGTGACGTGCATCGTCTCTTCGTCGACGAATTCCTTCGCGAGGGCTCGAATCTCCGGGTCCCGGGTCGAATCCAGAATGCTCTGATAGTAGACGAGACCTGCCCTCTCGGCTTCCAGGGCAACCTGCAGCGCCTGTTCGCGGCCGATCATCGGATCTGCAGCCCAGATCGCTGCGGTCTCGGGACTCTCGATGTCCGGCCACACAAATTCACCCGAGGTCAACGATGGTAGATCGCGGAATCCGGCACGGGCCTGCGCATCGGTCAGGTGAAGGCGGGAATACTCGGAGAGTCGGCGAAACAGCAGCATGACCTCCCGATTTCCTGCGGTAGCCATGGCATCGGCCAGCTGGCCGAAGCGCAGCGCCGCCTCCTGCTCCAACTTGATGGCATAGGCGAGAAATTCCTCCACCGATTCCATGGCTCAGGTCCCCTCAAATAGCCGAAAGCGGTGCCGGCGCCTGCGACCGGGCAAGATCATATTCCTCGCGCGCGATCCATTGCTTGAGTGCTTCTACATGTTCGGCCTCCTCCTTCACAAATTCCTTTGCGACTGCGCAGATCGCGGCATCCGTGTGGGTGTTGGCCACGGCATAATAGAATTCGTAGCCGCGCCGCTCACCTTGCAGAGCCACCTTAAGGGCGTCCAAACGCGACAGCTTTGCATCGCCCGCCCAGATTGCCGTTTGTTCCGGCGTCGCGTTGTCGGGCCAGAGGCTGAGCGGCGGAACATTCACGGGCACCACGTGGGCGACCATGCGTTGTTTGGCTTCCTCGTAATGCAGGAGTGAATAACTTGCCAGCCTGGTGAAGAGGTCGCCGACTGCCGCATTGCCCTTCGAATACATGGCGTGCGCCAGTTGCTCGTAATGGGTGGCGGCATCGTCCTCGAGTTGGAGTGCGAAATTAAGAAACTCGTCGAGCGAATGGATCTGGAGACCGCCCTTGTAGATCGAAGCGGCAATGGACAGGCTCGGGCCCCTCGCGGGCAACGTCTCATCGCCGTCGAAGGCGACGAGGATGTCCTCGTCACGCACGAAATACTGACAGGCAAGACGCACGCGCGGCGGCATGTCGTTGACCTCGGCATCCATGATTTCCTGCTTGCTGATTTTTCCGAGTTGGCGCAGCAATTCCTTTTCCTTTTCCGTCAGGGCGACGCCCATGCGCGTGGAATGAGCGAGGTGTGTCACCTTGACCTGGCATGATCCACATTCGCCATCCTGGCAGTCGAATGGAATGGGCACCTTGTGCGCCTTGGCAATCGCTAACAGGGTTCCCCGATGTCCCGCGATGGCGTAGACGGTGATGTCCTTAGGCATCACCGGTGACGAAAATGTGACATTGGCCATCTTAACCTCGAATGATGTTGGGTTGATCGGACGCTCGCGCAACGCGGCTTTCATTCATTCGGCCGGTACTCCTCAGCCGAACTTGAACAGGATTCCGTAGCCGCCCCGCGGGTATTCCCACAGCACGTTGCGGTTTTCGCTGCATACCACCCGGCAGGTGCCGCACTCGAGGCACCCATCGGTGATGAGAGTCACGCGCCCGTCACCTTCCTTGGTGTAGCAGGATGCCGGACAGCAGACCACGCAGGGCTTCTCCGCGCATTTGAGCTGGCATATGTCCGCATCGGCGATCTGGATGTGGGGCCGGCCCGCGTCCACTTTGTATCGGTTCTGAAACAGCTTCTCCTCGACCTTGTTCATTCGAACGCCCTCCAGAGCTTGAATGCATCCCCGATCAGACCAAACCGCGACCGCTTCTGGATGAAGCGTTTGCGGACGTCGCGCTCCTTGCTCTTCTTGTCCGTCCCGTCGACCAGCAGCATGGTGTGCGCGGCGCGGTTGATGAGCTCGGGGTATTGGGTGAAGAACTGTGGATTCTTTTCCAGTACCGCCGGCATGTCGCGATATTTTTTCATGTCCTTCATGACGAAGCTCTGATCCAGTTTTTGCCGGTAGCGCGCGAGATTGGCGGCCGAGGACGGCTTTCCTTCGTTGCGCAGCTCGATCAACGTCTGCGCCGCGAGCCAGCCCGTGGTCATGGCCAGATTAGATCCCTCCCGATGCACGCTGTTCACGAACATACCCGCGTCGCCCACCATCAACCAGCCGTCGCCGTGGATGGGCGGTATGGCGTTATAGCCGCCTTCCGGAATGAGATGGGCGCAGTACTCCTTCATTTCGCCGCCTTCGATGAGGGGACGAATCGCCGGATGCTCCTTCATTTTTTCGATCAGCACATGCGGAGTGATGCGCTGAGCGCGCAATTCGGACAATAGGCAGCCGACGCCCAAGGTCAGCGATTCCTTGTTCGTGTACAGAAATCCCGTCCCGACCATGCCTTGAGTGATTTTCCCGGCCATCTCGATGGCGACACCTTCGTCGGGCCCGATGTTGAACCGGCTCTCGATGGTCGTCTCGGGTAGAAAGTGGATTTCCTTGACGGCGAGCGCCACGTCACGAGGCCGTAGTTCGCCGCGAAATCCCGCTTTTTTGGCAAGCAGGGAATTGACCCCGTCGGCGAGGACGACGGCGTCGGCATAGACCGAGCCGCCGGAACGATCGGTTTGGATACCGACCACCCGGGCGCCGTCCATATGCAGACCCGTCACCGTGGTCTCGCAAATCACCAGAGCTCCCGCATCCTGCACCCGCTTCGAAAACCATTTGTCGAATTGGGCACGAATGATGGTATAGCGATTGTAGGGCGGAGTATTGAACGCCTGCGAGCGGAAGGTCGAACCCACATAGGATTCGTCGTCCATCATCCACATCCGCTGCTCGATCAGATGGCGCTCGAGCGGCGCATCATCCCGAAAGTCCGGAATGATCTTCTCGAGCGCATCCGAATAGAGAATCGCCCCCTGTACGTTCTTGGAGCCCGGCGATTCGCCGCGCTCGATCTGCAGCACCTTGAGACCCGCTTTGGCGGCCGTGTAGGCGGCAGCATTGCCCGAGGGCCCCGCACCAATCACAATGACGTCGAATTTTTCCGGCATATCGTGCCTCCGTGATGGTTTCTTGACGCGTCAACCCGCGCGTCTGATGGTGGCCAGGTGCTGGCTGAAGGCTTCGGTGAGCGCCGGCAGAATCTGCATGGCATCACCCACGATGGCGTAAGTGGCGAAATCAAAGATCTGCGCGTTGGCATCCTCGTTGATGGCGATGATGACGTCGGAAGCATCCATGCCGACGCGGTGTTGGATGGCCCCTGATATGCCGGCCGCGATATACAGTTTGGGACGCACGGTCTTTCCGGTCTGACCCACTTGGCGGTCCGCCGTCACCCAGCCTGCCTGAATCAATGGCCGGGTTGCACCGACCTCGGCGCCCAGCACCCGGGCAAGGTCCCAGACCAACTGAAAGTTCTCGATGCGCTTCAGGCCGCGGCCGCCGGAGACGATGATGTCGGCATAGGCAAGCTGCGCCTCGTTCTGCCTGTCGTCGGGGATGTACTCCAGTACCTTGGTGATGATGCTGCTCTCGACCAGATCCAAAGGCTCCTCGATGACGCGCCGGCTGTGCGGTTCGACCCGCTCGGGCAGTTGCATGACGCGCGGCCTGACCGTGGCCATTTGCGGCCGATAGTTCAAGGTCTGAATGGTGCAAAGGAGGCTGCCGCCGAATGTGGGGCGGGTCGCCGCGAGACTGCGGTTTTCCAGATCGATGTTCAGTTCAGTGCAGTCGGCCGTGAGCCCGGTGGCCAGGGTGGTCGCGATGCTGCCTGCGAGGTCTCGCCCGAGCGTGGTGGCACCGAGCAGCACGATTTCCGGCTGGTATTTATCGACCAGCGCGGTGAGCCCCTTGGTGTAGGGTTCATTGCGGTAATCGCGCAGCACGGGATCTTCGATCAGGTAGCAGAGGTCCGCGCCGTAGTGGAATGCCTCCTCGCAGGCGTAACGAATGGGGGGTCCCGGGGGTCCCAACACCACGGCGGCCAGTTCCACGCCGAGCTGGTCGGCAAGTTTCCGGCCTTCGCCCAGCAATTCCCAGGACACGGGATGGGTCGCTCCGCGCTCGTGCTCGACGAACACCCAGACCCCGCGGTATGCGGCCAAGCGCGGGTCGAGTTCCACCTTGCGGCGGCCGGAAGCGGGTTTCTTCGGTGCGACGTCACTCATTGGCGGTACTCATGGTCGTGCCCCTAGGACGCCATGCCGGCGATCTGGCGCTCGATTTGCGGATGATGAGAAAAGAGCTTGGTCACCAGGGTCGCGGCCAGATCCTTGGGCGTATTGCCGTGGGTCTCGATGACGTCCGCCTTGCGTGCTTTCGGCTGGGGCGCGAAAACCTTCGACACCACGGTGGGCGATCCCTTGAGACCGATCTTGCCGAGATCCTCGATGCCGGCGGCAGCCTTGTCCCAGATCTTGAGCGGGTGGCGCGCCGCACGAAACATGTCGTCCATGGTGGCGAAGCGCATTTCGTTGATACCCTCGAGGACGGTCACCAGACACGGCAGTTCGGTTTTCAGGAGCTGCACGCCGCCCTCGGCGCGCCGGTGAATCGTGATCTCCCGCTGCTCCAGGTCGAGCGCGGCGATCTTTGCCACATACGTGAGCAGCTGCAGACCCAGCCGCTTCGCGATGCCGGGGCCGACCTGGGCGGTGTCGCCGTCGATGGTCTGCTTCCCGGCGAATACCAGATCGACCGGCATGTCCCGGTGTATCTGCTTGACCGCGGCTGCGAGCGCGTAGCTCGTCGCGAGCGTGTCGGAACCGGCAAAGGCGCGGTCGCTGACCAGAATGGCGTCATCCGCGCCGAACGAGAGCGCCTTGCGGAGCGCCGCATCCGCCTGGGAGGGCCCCATGCACAACACGGTCACGAATCCGCCGTACCGGTCCTTCAGTCGCAATGCCTCCTCGAGGGCGAACAGATCATACGGATTGATGATGGCCGGCACGCCTTGCCGCATGATGGTGTTGTGTACCGGGTGCACGCGAATCTGTGCGCTGTCGGGAACTTGCTTGATACAAACGACGATATGCATGGGCGTTCCTTATGGCGCTCTGTGCGAGGGCAGAGTCCGGCGCAGGCTGTCGAGAGCGACGCGGCTGCCATCCGCATCCTGGAAGACCTTGAAGACCTTTTCGCGGGCCGGAGTCGAACGGATGAAGTCCTCGTATGCCTGTCGGAGCAGCTCGCGGCAAGCGGCGTACTGAGCCTCCGAATCGAGCGTGCCCACGTCCGGTTTGGTCGACCGCAAATATTGATTGAAGCGCTTCAGGATGTGCAGGCGATTGACGTGCAGCACCGGCGGCTCATAGTCGACCTTCAAGAAATCGAAGAACTCCTCCGCGCAGGACAGAGCACCCAATGCCTGCATGGTGTCTTTCATTGCGTCCGCCCGGCGGTGAGTTCGCCTGTCGAGAACTCCAGATAGAAACGCTGCAGATCGGCGCCGTCCGGCGAGCACTTGTTGGTGACGGCGTGATCGCGGATCCGTGCCAGGATGTCGGCGGCCTGTCCGTCGGTGAGGATCAGGCCGAGCTTCGCATAGGCTTGCCGCACGGCTCGAGATCCTGAGTGCTTGCCCAACACCATGCGGTGCTCGCGACCCACCTCGATCGGGTCAAAACCCTGGTAATTGATGGGATTCTTGGACAATCCATCCACATGAATGCCGGCCTCGTGCGTGAACACCGCCTCGCCCACGATGCTTTTGTTGAATGACACGGCACGCCCCGACGCGCGGGCGACCAGCTTGGACAGCGACGGGAAATGCCGGGAGTCCACCCCGGCCTCGATGTCGTACAGATGGCGCAACGCCATCACGGCTTCCTCCAACGGCGCATTGCCGGCACGCTCGCCCAGACCGTTGACGGTGGTGCTGATGTGGCTGGCCCCGGCGAGCACGGCCGCCAGCGTGTTGGCCGTGGCGAGACCGAAGTCATCGTGTGCGTGCATTTCAATTTCGAGGTCCACGGCCGACCGCAGCAGCCGGATTCGGCGTGAAGTCTCGGGCGGGGTGAGGATGCCGAGGGTATCGGCGAAGCGAAACCGCCGCGCGCCCGCTGCCTGCGCGGTCTCCGCTGCCTTGACGAGGAAATCCGTGTCGGCACGGGAGGAATCCTCCGCGCCCACGGCCACTTCGCAGCCGGCGTCCAGGGCCGCTCGCACGAAACGATCGATGCGCGTCAACACCCAGTCGCGACTCTGGTTCAATTTATGGCGGATCTGAATGTCAGACACGGGAATCGAGAGATTGACGATATCGGTGCGGCAGGTAATGGAAGCGTCGATGTCCTCCTGCGTCATGCGGCCCCACACCATCAGCCGCGCCTGCAGATGCAGGCCGGCGATGGCGCGGATGGTCTCCCGCTCCGCCCCACCCATGATCGGGATCCCGATTTCCATTTCCGGCACACCGGCGGCATCCAGCGCGCATGCAATGGCGAGTTTCTCGTCAATCGTGAAGGCCACCCCGGCGCTCTGTTCGCCATCGCGGAGTGTGGTGTCGTTGACTATGACGCTATGCTTGCCCATGGTCTAGACATAGCAACTCGCGTGCCAAGCGCGGGAATTGCCTCCCGGCGCATCCGGTTGCGTGAATGGCTGTTGTACGAGTCGCCCGCTCCGGGGAGGAAACTGGACATACAGGCGGCTTTGTCGGTTTTGCGACAGGTAGACATCACTCGGCTTCGTCGATCCACGCCATCTGTATGGCCTCGAGAATCTTCTCGTTCGAGCGCTGCGGGTCGTCGTCGAAATCTGGCAATTCCGTCACCCAGCGGTGCAGATCCGTGAACCGGATGGTCTTTGGATCGATTTCCCCGTGCGCGTCCAACAAGGCCTCGGCGATCTCGCGTGTTTCGGTCCACTGCATGACGGGCTCAGTGATTCTCGCTCACGAAATTGCAGGTATAGCGGGGTATTTCGACGACCAGGTCGGTGTTGTTCACGCGCACCTGGCAGCTTAGCCGCGAATTTGCCTCGAGACCCCAGGCCTTGCCCAGCTGGTCTTCTTCGTCATCGCTTGCAGGCCGCAGCGACGCGAAGCCCTGGCGGATGAGCACGTGACAGGTGGTGCACACGCAAGATTTCTCGCAGGCGTGTTCGATGGCCACTCCGTTGGCGCGTAATTGATCGCAGAGCGCCGCGCCTGCGCGGCATTCGAAGTGCGCCCCCTGCGGGCACAGATCTTCATTCGGTAGCACGGTGATCTTTGGCATCGTATCCTCTCAAGCGAAATCAGCCAGGGTCCGGCCGGTCAATGAACGGCGGATGGCCTCGTCCATGCGCCGGGCGGCGAGTGGGGCGCTCAACCGATCGAGTTCCTCCGCGGCCGACCGGATGGCAGTTGCGTTCTCTTGACCGATGGCGGTCCTCAGCGACGCGATGCCAGTCTGAAGCGACGTCCGCTCATCGATGGTCAGCCAGGATTCCTCGCACCCCACGAGAGCGCTGTCGACGGCCTCGAGGAGGCGGCGGCCCTCGACGATCTTTTCCTGCAAGGAGCGGGCGGCAGCGTCGACTGCGGCATGCCGGTGCGAATCCTCGAGCATGGAGGCGATTTCCTCTTCGCGCAGCCCGTAACTCGGCTTGACCGCGACTTGCGCCTCGATCCCGCTGCTCTGTTCGCGGGCGCTCACTTGCAGCAGACCGTCCGCATCGACTTGGAAGGTGACGCGAATCCGCGCGGCGCCCGCGGCCATGGGCGGTATGCCGCGCAGCTCGAAGCGCGCCAGCGAACGGCAGTCGGCGATCCGTTCGCGCTCGCCCTGGAGCACGTGCAGGCTCATCGCGGTCTGACCGTCCTTGAAGGTGGTGAAGTCCTGGCCGCGGGCGACGGGCAGGGTGCTGTTGCGTGGAATGATGCGTTCGGTGAGGCCGCCCATGGTTTCGAGCCCGAGCGAGAGCGGCGTCACGTCGAGCAGCAACCAATCGCCCGCCGCGCTGCGATTGCCCGCGAGTGCGTTGGCCTGGATGGCGGCGCCCAAGGCGACCGCTTGATCGGGGTCCAAGTCGGTGAGCGGCTCGCGTTTAAAATACGCGGCAACCGCCCGTCGTACGGCCGGCATGCGCGTGGCTCCGCCCACCAGCACGATGCCTTGGATGTCCTCGACGGACAATGCTGCGTCTCGCAACGCCTTGCGCATCGATCCCAGGGTTCGCTCCACCAACGCGGCGCCCAAGCCCTCGAGCTTGTCCCGAGTCAACGTGACGGCGACGCGACTGCCGCTCGACAGGCGGGCGAACACCTCGGCTTCCTCGTGAAAGGACAGACATTCCTTGGCCCTGCGGGCCTCCTGCAGCAGCAAGCGATGATCCTGGGCCGCGATTTCGCCGACATTTGCCTGGATCGCGATCCAATCGAGCACCGCGGCGTCGAAATCATCGCCACCCAACGCCGAATCGCCGTTCACCGCCAATACTTCGAACAGACCCCGGGTGAGCCGCAGCACGGAAAAATCGAAAGTTCCGCCTCCCAAGTCATAGACGGCGTAGACGCCTTCGCTGGCGCGCTCCAGACCGTACGCGATGGCCGCGGCGGTCGGTTCGTTCAGCAGTCGCAGCACGTTGAGGCCTGCGATCCGCGCGGCGTCCTTGGTGGCCTGGCGCTGCGCATCATCGAAATAGGCGGGCACCGTGATCACGGCACCGACGAGTTCGCCGCCGAGGAACCCTTCGGCCCGCACTTTGAGGGCTTTCAGTATCTCCGCGGAAACCTCCACCGGGCCGCGCGGGCCCGCCACGGTATCCAGGATCACCCCCTGACCATCGCGCAGTCGATGGGCCCGGCGCTGCGAGCCGGTCAGGTCCGCGATTCCCCGCCCCATGAGGCGCTTGACCGACGCGATGGTGTTGAACGGGTCGGCGGCCTGCGCCTCCTTGGCCGCGATGCCCACCTCCACCCGCCCGTCGTCGAGATACCGAACGACGGAGGGCAACAGCCTCAATCCGTCCTCGTCGCGGAGCACGACGGGTGATCCGTCGCGCACGGCTGCGATCAATGAGTTGGTCGTGCCCAGGTCGATGCCGACCGCCAGACGATGCTGATGCGGAGCCTGGCTCTGTCCGGGTTCAGCGATGGAAAGAAGCGCCATCAAGCCTCCAGCAGCGCGTGAGCGTCGTCGATGTCGGTGAGGAGCTTGTCCATGAACATGAGCTGCAGAACGCTCTGTACCGCGGCCCTGTTGTCCAGGGCGGAGTCCAGCTGATGTCCGAGCCGGGCGTGCAATTCGGCCGCGGCGGCCTGCACCGCTGCGGCGAGCTTCCGCAGCGCGCTCTCCTCGCGCGCGGCGCGGGCCTCGTCCAGCGCCTCGCGCCACTGCATCTGCGCGTCGAGGAACGAGGGCGACAGGGCGGCGCTCCAGTCGACGGCGTCGATTCCGCGCAGATCGAGCAGATGCCGTGCCCGCAATTGAGGCTTCTTCAGCGTGCGATAGGCATCATTTAAGTCGGACGCGAGTATCAGCGCCCGCCTTTGCTCCTCGAGCGAGGCGTTCGCATGTCGATCCGGGTGCACCCGCATGGCCAGCGCGCGGTAGGCGGAATCCAGCCGGTCGAGGGGCAGCCCGAAGCGCGGCTCGAGTTCGAACATCGCAAAATAACTCTGCGGCATCTGTGTGTCCCTGACGTTGCGCGGCAAGCGATCCGGACTGCGGCTTCCCTGCCGCAAGAAACGCGTGCGCCGATACGGCGCACGCCCGGTCATATGAGAATCAGCGACAAGCGGCTCATACGGTAAAGCTCTCGCCGCATCCGCACTCGGCCTTGCTGTTGGGATTCTGGAACTTGAACCCCTCGTTCAATCCTTCGCGCACGAAGTCGAGCTCCGTTCCGGCGAGATAGGGCAGCGATTTCGCGTCGACGATGAGCGTCACCCCCCGGCTCTCGAACGACGCATCCTCGGGGTTCTTGTGATCCGCGAATTCCATGGTGTAGGCGAGCCCCGAGCAGCCGGCGGTGCGCACGCCCAAGCGCAAGCCGATGCCGCTGCCCCGCTTATCGAGGGACTGCTGCACTCGATGCGCAGCTCTTTCCGTTAGTTGGATTGCCATTGGTATCTCCGGTCTCTGCCGTGGTAAAGGAACTTCCGCAACCGCAAGTGCTCTTGGCATTGGGGTTCTTGATGATGAAGCGCGATCCATCGAGGCCATCCTGGTAATCGACTTCGGCACCGCTCAGGTACGTGAGGCTCACCGGGTCGATGAGCACCCGGACGCCGTGTTTCTCCATGACGAGGTCGTCGTCGCTGGCCGCCTCCTCGAACGCGAAGCCGTACTGGAATCCGGAACAACCGCCGCCGGATACGTATATCCGAAGCTTCAGCTCCGGGTTGCCTTCCTCGGCGATCAATTCGCTGACCTTGCCGGCGGCGCTGTCGCTGAAGAGGACGGGGTGGGGTGCGACGGATGACATGGGAACTCCTTGCGGGACGCGGGGCGGATCAGGCCGCCGGTTGCTGTTTGGTGCGGTAGTCGTTGATGGCGGCCTTGATGGCATCTTCGGCCAGCACCGAGCAGTGAATCTTGACGGGCGGCAGCGCGAGTTCCTCGGCAATGTCGGTGTTTTTGATGGACAAGGCCTGGTCCAGGGTCTTTCCGCGCAGCCATTCGGTCACGAGCGAGCTGGAGGCGATGGCGCTGCCGCAGCCGTAGGTCTTGAAGCGCGCCTCTTCGATGACGCCGTTCGGGCCGACCTTGACGTGCAGTTTCATCACGTCGCCGCAGGCGGGCGCACCGACCATCCCGGTACCGACGCTCAGATCGTTCTTGTCGAAGGAACCGACATTGCGCGGATTTTCGTAGTGGTCGAGAACCTTGTCGCTGTAGGCCATCGTCATTTCCTCGTGAATGGGGTTGCGGAGGCGGTCAGTGGGCGGCCCACTGCACCTTCGTGAGGTCGACGCCGTCCTGGTGCATTTCCCAGAGCGGCGAGAGATCGCGGAGCTTCTTGACGTTGCGGACGACGAGATCGATGGTGCTGCTCACGTCGGCTTCGGTGGTGAACCGGCCGACCGTGAAGCGAATCGAACTGTGCGCGAGCTCATCCGGACGTCCCAAGGCCCGCAGCACGTAGGATGGCTCGAGGCTCGAGGACGTGCAGGCCGACCCGCTCGATACCGCGATACCCTTCATGGCCATCATCAGCGATTCACCTTCGACGAAGTTGAAGCTTACGTTGAGATTGTGCGGGACACGGGCGGCGAGGTCGCCGTTCACGTAGGTCTCTTCAAGCACCGACAGTCCGGCCAGCAATTTGTCCCGCAACATGCGGGCGCGGTCGTTATCGGCGGCCATCTCGCGATGCGCAATGCCGAAGGCCTCGCCCATGCCGACGATCTGGTGCGTGGCGAGCGTGCCGGAGCGCATGCCGCGTTCGTGGCCTCCCCCGTGAATCAGGCTTTCGATGCGCACGCGCGGCTTGCGGCGCACATACAGCGCGCCTATACCCTTCGGACCGTAGGTTTTGTGGGCCGAGAAGGACATGAGATCGACCGGCAGCGCATCGAGGTCGATCGCTACCTTTCCCGTCGACTGAGCCGCGTCGACGTGGAACAGGACGCCGCGCTCGCGGCAGATGGCGCCGATGCGAGCGATGTCCTGGATCACCCCGATCTCATTGTTGACGTGCATGACCGAGGCGAGAATCGTATCGGGCCGGATGGCGGCCGCGAAGGCGTCGAGATCGAGCAGGCCGTCGGGTTTCGGGGCCAGGTAGCTGACGGTGAAGCCCTCACGTTCCAGATTACGCATGGTGTCGAGCACCGCCTTGTGCTCGGTGGTCATGGTGATGAGGTGCCGGCCGCGCGCCTTATGGAAGCGCGCCGCGCCGGCAATGGCGAGGTTGTTCGACTCTGTGGCCCCCGATGTCCACACGATCTCCTTCGGATCCGCGTTGACCAGCTGCGCCACTTGCTCTCGCGCCAGTTCGACCGCTTCCTCGGCATCCCAGCCATAGCTGTGGGAGCGGCTGGCGGGATTGCCGAAACGCTCGAAGAGAAACGGCACCATTTTCTTCGCGACCCGCGGATCCACCGGCGTCGTCGCGGAATAGTCGAGATAGATGGGTTTGGTCACCGGTTCTCCTGTGGGAATTAAATCAAGAGCGTTTACTCACGGGTAACTCAAGCAACTCCTGTGCCAACGACATGGGCCGGCGGCAAATTCGAATAACGCCCGGGAAAAGCCGCGGGTCCGCCGCGCCAGCGCGGCGAGCGGCGCGACCCGACCACTTGGAACCCGTGTCGGCTTCCCAACAAATTGGGGGACGCGTGCAGACGATGTCGGGATCATGACAGCCGTGCGGACGTGTCGGGCATGCAGGATTGCGCGAGAAAACAAGCGATTTCTGCGGATGGCATGGTAGTTGCTGGGTCTCCACTCAAGATGTCGCATCCGCGTACATGAGGAGCACTCAATGCAGCAAGGACAGATCGATGCGGCGGGGCAGCCTAAGCTCGAGCAGTTGATGCAGCAGGTGGCCGATCACAAGGGATGCGGCACGAGCGGCGGCAGCGGCAAGGCCAGCTGCGGTTCGGGCGCGGGGCCCAATGATCTCGCGCCGGAGATCTGGGAAAAGGTGAAGAACCACCCCTGTTACAGCGAGGAGGCTCACCATCACTATGCGCGCATGCACGTCGCGGTGGCGCCGGCCTGCAACATTCAATGCAACTACTGCAATCGAAAATACGATTGCGCCAACGAGTCGCGTCCGGGAGTGGTGAGCGAAAAACTCACGCCGGAGCAGGCTGCCAAGAAGGTGCTCGCCGTTGCTTCGACCATTCCCCAGATGACGGTGCTGGGCATCGCGGGCCCCGGGGATCCCCTCGCGAATCCCGAGAAGACCTTCAAGACCTTTGAACTCATCTCCAAGACGGCTCCGGACATCAAGCTGTGTTTGTCGACCAACGGCCTGGCATTGCCGGACCACGTGGATACGATCGCACGATTCAACGTCGATCACGTCACCATCACCATCAACATGGTGGATGCGGAAGTCGGTCAGCACATCTATCCCTGGATCTTTTGGAAGCACAAGCGCTACACCGGCAAGGAGGCGGCGCAGTTGCTCACGGATCGGCAGATGCAGGGCCTGGAGATGCTGACCGCGCGGGGCATCCTCTGCAAGGTCAACTCGGTCATGATTCCCGGGATCAACGACAAGCACCTGGTCGAGGTCAACCGTGCCGTCAAATCGCGGGGTGCATTCCTGCACAACATCATGCCGCTCATATCCGCCCCCGAGCATGGCACGGTATTCGGACTCAATGGCCAGCGCGGCCCCACCGCCCAGGAACTCAAGGCGCTTCAGGACAGCTGTGAAGGCGAAATGAACATGATGCGGCACTGCCGCCAGTGCCGCGCCGACGCCGTCGGCTTGTTGGGAGAGGATCGAAGCGCGGAATTCACCACTGAGAAGATCATGGCGATGGAGGTGACCTACGACGCCGAATCGCGCAAGGCCTATCAGTCGAAGGTTGAAGATGAGCGTCAGGCCAAGGTGGCCGCCAAACAGGATGAGCTGTCGACGCTGGCCGCACAGAACAGCGATCTCAAATTGCTGGTCGCGGTCGCCACCAAGGGTTCGGGTCTGATCAACGAACACTTCGGCCATGCCAAGGAGTTCCAAGTGTACGAACTCAGCACGGCCGGCGCGAAGTTCGTCGGTCACCGCCGGGTGGATCTGTATTGTCAGGGTGGCTACGGCGACGAGGACAGCTTGGCGACCGTCATTCGCGCCATCAACGACTGTCATGCGGTGTTCGTCGCGAAGATCGGCGGCTGTCCCAAGGCAGACCTGCAGAAGGCCGGGATCGATCCGGTCGATCGATT
>JBEKHO010000039.1:0-44497 GCA_050012215.1 Steroidobacteraceae bacterium | reverse complement strand
AGCAACATCTGACGCGCGGGCGCGCCAACACGCTGCGCTTGGCGCTCTCCGGGCAGCTCGGTGCGGACGCGCTCGCCGGCGAGGCCATGCACGAGGCCATGGCGCTCTGCGTAAGTTGCAAGGGCTGCAGGCGCGAGTGCCCCACCGGCATCGACATGGCCAGGATGAAGATCGAATTCCTGGCGCTTTACAAGGCGCGTCACGGGTATTCGCTGAAGGACCGGCTGTTCGCGCGGCTGCCCGATTATGCGGCCGTGGCGAGCCGGTTATCGTGGGTGGCAAACCTTCCTGAGACGCTTCCCGGCGCGCGCCGCCTCGGTGAACGGCTGCTGGGACTCTCGGCCAAGCGCTCATTGCCGCGTTGGCGTAGAGATACATTTTGGCGCGATCCCGGCGCAGGCGACTGGGCGACTCGCGAGGCCGTGCTCGATGTTGCCTGCACGGGAGGCAAGGCGGTGGTGCTGTTCGTGGACACGTTCAACGGCACTTTCGAGCGCGAGAATGCCCTCGCCGCCGCACGCGTGCTGCGCGCCGCCGGTTACCGCGTCCACACGCTGAACAAGGGAGGCGAGGCCCGCGGCGGGCACTATTGCTGCGGGCGGACCTTCCTCGCCGCCGGGATGGTCGAGGAAGCCCGCGACAAGGCGCGCGAGTTGATCCAGGTGCTCGAGGAATTCGCTCGATTCGGCATTGCCATCGTCGGCCTCGAACCGTCCTGTTTACTGACGCTGCGCGACGAAACGCTGGTCATGGGTCTCGGAGAAAGCGCACAGCTCATCGCGTCGCAGGCAGTGCTGTTCGAAGAGTTCATTGCACGCGAGGTACGCTCGGGACGATTCTCAGCGCGCTTCAAGCCCGCGGGGCGCCCCGTGCTCTTGCACGGCCACTGCCATCAGAAGGCGTTCGGAGCGGTCAATCCGATTCTCGAGGTTCTCGAACTCATTCCGGATTCCAACCCCAGGCTCATCGAAAGCTCGTGCTGCGGGATGGCCGGAAGCTTCGGCCTCGAGGCCGCCCACCACGAAGTATCGATGCAGATGGCAGAGCTCACCTTGTTACCCGCCATACGCGCCGCTCCCGATGCCATCGTGGTCGCCGACGGGACCAGTTGCCGCCATCAGATTGCGGACGGTGCGCAGCGCGAGGCCATTCACGCGGCACGCTTGTTGGATCGATTGCTCTACTTATAAATTATATATTAATCAATATGTTATATATTTTTCTGAAAGTTATTTCGAATATCATGTCGAGCGTCCCGCACGCGCCACCCTCGCTCAATTCACCTTTCGAAACGCCTCGATCACTGCGGGGATGGCTGACTCGTTGAGCGGCGCCATGACGTGAGCGCCGCTCACGCCGGGAATCTCCGCATATTCCTTGAGCAGCTCCACGCAGAGCGCGCAACCTTCCGACCGCGGATCGGAAGCCTTGTCGAGCCGCTCAATCATCCATTCTGGAATGATCGATCCGAACAAATGCTGCTTGATCCAGCGCGCCGATTTTGCCGAAGCGAGCGGCGCGACGCCGATGAGCAAGGGTAAGCGGCCCGCGAGGCCGCTCTCGCGGAGCCGCTCGAGGTAACGCCTCAGGATGGCTGCATCCATGCAGAACTGCGTCTGGGCGAACTGTGCCCCGGCCTCGATCTTCTTGGTCAATGCGACCGGCATCCATCCCGGCGCCGGGTCCACGGGTGCGTCCGCCACACCGACGAAGAAAGCGGCGGACCCGCCCACCTTGCGGCCGTACGGAAGCTCCCCCCGGTCGCGGATGCAGACGGCGGTTGCGGCAAGCGCCACCGTATCGAGATCGAACACCGGTTTGGCGTCCGGCTGATCTCCGGCGCGGGGATCGTCGCCCTTCAGCATCAACAGATTGGTGATGCCGAGCGCCGCCGCGCCCAGGAGCTGGCTCTGCAAGGCAATCCGATTGCGGTCGCGGCAGGTGACCTGCAGGATGGGCTCTATCCCCTCGTTCAACAGCGCAACCGCAGCCACGGTGGAATCGAGGTGCGGCCGGGCGCCCGCCCCATCGGTGACGTTGACTGCATCCGCCACTCCTTTGAGCGGCGCGGCCTTCGCCAGCAACTCGGACAGATCGCTCGACGCCGGCGGCGTGATCTCGGCAGTGAGCGCAAATTGTCCCGCCGTCAACAGGGCCCGCAAACGGCTTCGACCAGGCGAAACACCGCCCGCGGTGGCAGGCTCGAAAGGCGGACTGGGTCGATGCATGCGGCGTCCTCGAATCCGTGCAGGCCGGAACTCCATTTGCTAATGTCTGGCCGGGCTCCGGGTGCGGAGCGGATCGCCAACCCGAGGGGCAAGCATGCGGCTCAACACCTTGTTTAGAAATCTATGCGCGGCCGCCATTCTCTGTCCGTGTCTCATATCACAGGCGGCGGAGGAAGGAACGCGTCTTTTGCGACAGCCCGCGGTGTCGAAAGATCATCTGGCGTTCATTTACGGCGGGGATGTCTGGGTCAGCGATCGAGACGGCGGCCACCCGGTACAGCTCACCTCGAATCCGGCGGCCGAGTTCGCGCCGCACTTTTCTCCCGACGGTCAATGGATCGCGTACTCCGCCAGTTACGACAACAACACCGATGTCTACGTGATCCCCGTCCAAGGCGGTCAGGCGCGTCGCTTGACCTGGCACCCTGCCGCGGACATCGTGACCGGATGGAGCCCGGACGGCAAGCGCGTGCTGTTTGTGTCCAATCGCGAGGTGGCCAACAGCCGAAGCGGACAATTCTACGAAGTGTCCGTGGACGGCGGCTACGAGCGCAAGGTGATGAACGCCGTCGCTGTCGAGGGTGCGTGGTCATCCGACGGCAAGCGCCTCGCCTACCGGCCGTACATCATGGCCTACGCGGGCCCCAGCGGTTGGCGCCAGCACCGCGGCGGCGACACACCGCCCATCTGGATCATCGATCCTTCAGGCAAGACACTCGATAGAATTCCACACGCCAACGCCTCCGACTCAAACCCATTGTGGGTCGGCGGGAACATTGCGTTCATTTCCGACCGCGCCGAGGGCTCGGCGAATCTTTTCCTCTACGACTCCGCCACCCACGAGGTGCGCCAGCTCACGCACGAATCGCCCTGGGACGTGCGTAGCGCCGGCGTCTACGGCGACACTCTCGTGTACGAGGCCGGCGGCCGGTTGAAGTCGCTCGATGTCGGCACCGGCCAGATCAGCTCCCTTGCGATCGTCCTCTCGGTGCAGTCGAACCAGGCCCGACCCCGCTGGAAGGACGCCGTCAAGAACATCACCTCCGCCTCGCTGTCGCCCACCGCCAAACGCGTGCTCATCACCGCGCGCGGTGATGTGTTCAGCGTTCCGGTGAAGGACGGTTCGGTTCGAAATCTCACCGCGACTTCCGGGGTGCGTGAGGCCGATGCGCTGTGGAGCAAGGACGGTCAGCGCGTTGCGTACCTGAGCGATGAAGGCGGGAGCCAGACGCTCGTCATCCGCGACGCCGTCGGACTCGAGAAGCCGATCCGGCACACGTTGGGGACCATGGGCTACTTCACGCTGCTCGGCTGGTCGCCGGACGATCGGCGCATCGTCTTTCAGGACAATCATTTGCGGCTATATGCCATCGAGCTCCACAGCGACGCGGTGGCGCTGATCGACTCGAGTCCGAGGCGCGGCACATTCAACCCGGCGTTCTCCCCGGACGGCCAGTGGATCGCCTACACCGTCGAGGGCGCGAACTACTTCACCAAGGTGAGACTGCATCGCTTCGCCGATGGACAGACCGCCGACTTGGCCGATCGCTTCGTCCAGACCGACAACCCCGTGTTCGGCGGTGAGGGGCTTCTCTATTTTACTGCGTCCATCGACGCGGGTCCGAGCCGGGCCAGCTTGGACATGTCGACCCAGGAACGACCCCTGCGCAACGCCATCTTCGCGGCGGTGCTCGCGGCGGACGGAAAGTCGCCGCTGGCGCCGAAAACGGGCGATGAAGAGGCCCCGAAAGGCAAGGACGCGCATGGCAAGGACAAGCACGACAAAAAGAACGGCAAGGAAGAGGACGCGGGCACTGACGACAAAGCGGGCAGCGCGGGTAGCGACGTCGCCGCCGATACGGACGCAGACAAGGATAAGGATAAGGATAAGGATAAGGATAAGGATAAGGATAAGGATAAGAACAACAAGGCGGACAAGGCGCCCAAACCGACCCGCATCGACCTCAAGGGATTGGCAGATCGCTTCGTGCCCATCCCGGTTGCCGAGCGAAACTATGACAACCTGATCGTAGCCTCTGACGGTGCCTTGTTCTATATCGCCCGCCGCCAGCCGGGAGCGACCAGGGAACCGCCCGGTCCGGCGGCGGAGGGCGACGGCGAACTGTTCCGCTATAGCTTCGAGGATCGCGCCGAGAAATCCGTCAAATCGCATTTGGTCGATGTGTCGGCGAGCGCGGATCGCAAGAAACTTCTGCTCACCCTGGCGGAGGGGAAACTCGAAGTTGCGGACGCGAACGAGAAAATGGAGTCCAAGCCGGTCGATCTCAGCGGGTTGCGGATGTGGATCGATCCTCGCCAAGAGTGGCACCAAATCTTCGACGAAGCCTGGCGCATGGAGCAGCAATATTTCTACGACCCCAACATGCACGGCCTCGACTGGAAGGCCGTTCGGGCACGCTACGAGCCGCTGCTCCCATACGTGCAGCGCCGCGAGGATCTGAACGAACTGCTGGTCGAGATGATCGGTGAGCTCCAGGTGGGACATAACCGCATCAGCGGCGGCGATGTCGACAACGAACGGCCGGAGGCGGTCGGTTTGCTCGGCGCGGACTTCAAGATCGAGAACAATCAGTACCGGATCGCCCGAATTTATCGCGGCGACCGGTGGAATCCCTTCCTGGTCGGCCCGCTCGCGGCGGCGGGGGTCGATGCGGCCGAAGGCGATGCGATTGTTGCGGTCAACGGTCATGCCGTGGACGGCTCGATCAACCTGTTCTCCCTGCTCGCAGGCACCGTGGACAAGCAGGTATCGGTCACTTTGAGCCGCGACGGCACCGCCAAGGCGGCGCACACGGCCGTCGTGATTCCGATCGCGAGCGAGACCGGGCTGCGCCAGTGGGAATGGGTGCAACACAATCGCGATTACGTCGACAGCCACAGCGGAGGACGCGTCGCCTATGTATACCTGCCGGACACGGCCGACGGCGGATTCACATTCTTCAACCGCATGTTCTTCGCCGAGAGCGATAAAGAGGCGCTGATCGTCGACGACCGGCGCAACAGCGGCGGCCAGGCCGCCAATTACGTGCTCGAAATGTTGAGTCGCAAATATCTTTCCGGCTGGAAGGATCGGGACGGCTTGATCTTCAACACGCCCGCCGCTGCCATATACGGCCCCAAGGTGATGTTGATCGACCAGGACGCGGGCTCGGGCGGCGATTACTTTCCCTACGGATTTCGATATCTCGGCCTCGGAAAGTTGATCGGCTCACGTACCTGGGGTGGTCTCATCGGCATTTCCGTCAACCCGCCGCTGATCGACGGCGGAAAGCTCACCGTCCCGTTCTTCCGCATGTTCACTCCGGAAGGCCAATGGCGCGTGGAGAACGAAGGCGTGGCGCCCGACATGGACGTTGCGCTCGATCCGATCGCAGTGAATGAAGGCCGCGACCCGCAACTCGACGCCGCCATTGCCGAAGTGCTCGAGGAGCTCAAATCGGCGAAACCGATCCCGAGCAAGAGCGCACCGCCGATGCCCACACAGGTCGGTCAGTGACGATGACACCCGAGGCGCGTGCGGCCATTTTCACGGGATTCGCGCTGCTTGCCAATTTTGGCGTTGCGCAAAGCACGGCGACCGATGCCACCTGCGACACCGCTCCCCAGGCTGCCTTCTGCACCGCCGTGCGGGGCGTACGCGCCGAGGGGTGGCCGGCGCAGACCCGTTCGGAAGTGATGGCGCCTCACGGTATGGTGGTGGCGAGCCAACCGCTCGCCGCGCAGGCCGGTCTGCGCGTGCTCATGCAGGGCGGCAATGCCATCGATGCGGCCGTGGCCAGCGCAGCCACGTTGAGCGTGGTGGAACCGATGATGGTCGGCGTCGCCTCGGACCTCTTCGCCATGGTCTATGTAGCGAAAGAACACAAGGTGTATGTCTTGAACGCGAGCGGCACCGCCCCCACGGGGGCGACGGTCGAGCGCTTCAACCAGCTCGGCTATCGCTGGGACCCCCATAACTGGGGCCCCAGTTCCGGCATGCCGGTGAACGGCATCCTGCCCGTGACGGTTCCGGGGAGCGTCTGGGGATGGGAGGCGCTCGAACGGCGCTTCGGGAAGCTCGGTTTCAAGGAAGTGCTCGAGCCCGCTGCCCAATATGCCGAAGGCGGCTTTCCGATATCGGAGCGCATCGCGAGCGATTGGGTGTTGCCCAAAGCGCTGCCGCTCACCCCATGCTGCACCCAACTCGATCCCGATTCGATCAAGACGTGGTATCTGAAGGGCCGTCCGCCGAAACCGGGCGAGTGGTTCAAGAATATCGATCTCGCACGCACACTGCGTCTGCTGCAGGCGCATGGAGCCGAAGAGTTCTACCGTGGCGAGATCGCCAAGGCGATCGTCGCCAAGTCCAAGCAGCTCGGTGGCACCATGACCCTCGAGGATCTGGCCGGCTATCACGGCGAATGGGTGGAGCCCGCCCGGTCGCACTATCGTGGACACGAAATTCTCGAGCTGCCGCCGCCCTCACAGGCATGGGCGGCGGAGGAGATCCTGAACATACTCGCCGCGTGCGTGCCACGCTGGACGCCGGGCGAAACGCTCGCGTCCTTGGGACCGGCGAATGCACAATACTGGCACCTGTTCGTCGAAGCCAAGAAACTCGCGTTTGCCGATCTCTTGCGCTACAACGGGGACCCGGACTTCGTCACGGTGCCGCTCAAGACGCTGCTCTCCGAGTCGCATGCGGCGTCGCTCTGCGACCGGGTCGATCCGCATCGCGCATCCACGCCGGGCCCACCGAGCCACGTCAAAACCCCGGGGGACACGGTCGTGCTGTCGACAGCCGATGGCGAAGGCAACATGGTGTCGTGGGTCAACAGCAATTACTACGAGTTCGGCTCGGGCATCACGATCCCGGGTTATGGCTTCGTGCTGCACAACCGCGGCGCGCTGTTTACGCTCGATCCGGGCAGCCCGAACGTCATTGCTCCCCACAAGCGCCCGTTCAATACGCTGTCTGCGGGGTTCGTCCTGCACGAGGACGGCCAGCCGCTCATGACGGTGACGCTGATGGGCGGGGACATGCAGGCGCAGGGGCACGCACAACTGCTGGTCGATGTGCTCGATCTGCACGCCAATGTTCAGGCAGCGGCAGACCTCGCGCGCTTTTGGCACAGTCAGATCTCCAACGAGCTCGACCTCGAGTCACCGCTTTATGAGTTGGTGGGGCCACAGTTGGCGGCCATGGGACATTACGTCAAATCCGTGAACGGTGCGAACATGGGAGGCGTTCAAGTGATCGAAGCCGCGGATGGCTACTATCGCAGCGGGTCGGACTTTCGCAAGGATGGCGAGGCCGTCGGCTGGTGAGCGCGCGAAGCACCGGGATCGCGTTGAGCGTCGCCGCGTGGTGCGGGTTGGCACTGCAGCTTGCGCTCTCGATCCGGCTGACCTATCGCTCGGGCAATCCCTCCCTGAGCGACGCGCTGATCACCTACTTCGGCTATTTCACCATTCTCACCAACCTGTTCGTCGCGCTGGTTGCCACCGCAGGCCTCGCCGAGGGCCGCGGTGCCTGGGCGAAGACACTCGCGAAACGCACCTGGGCGGGATGCGCCACCACTTCCATCGTCTTCGTGTGCGCGTCCTATCATTTCCTGCTGAGAGAGATCTGGTCGCCGCAGGGATTGCAGTGGCTGGCGGACATCGATCTTCACTACGCAGTGCCCGTTTTGGCGCTGCTGCATTGGACCGTGTCCCGGGGGCCTCGGCTTGCGGCAAGCGCCCCGTTGATCTGGTGCATCTACCCGGCCGCCTACTTCGCCTACGCGTTGATCCGCGGAGCCTGGCTGCAGACTTATCCTTACCCGTTCATCGACGTATCGGTGCTCGGCTACCCCCGGGTGGCGATCCATTCGCTGATCCTGCTGGCGGCCTATGTGCTGTTCGGCTACTTCGTCTGGGGAATTGGCCGGGTGCGCGGCAGGAGTTCCACGCAACCTCTAACCCCCGTCTCTTAGGGATGCGTCGACGGTCCAAGTGACGGTCCGGGTCAGAACGGATCCGAAGCCCGCAGACCCACGCAGGTGCGGAACGCGCCAGAAGAGCTGGCTGCCGCGGCGGACCAAGTGCCCGCGCACGTGATGCAGCCGCGGACTTTTACGCACACCAGCGGTCTCATCGGCGCCCCAGCGTGCATAGCCCGGCAGGATCGGCGCGGTCACGTCGATATGCTCCAGTAAAGCGGCCTTGCCGGCCTTGAGCCGCGACCGATTGAGCCGCTCGAAGGTCTGCGGCCGCTGCGGCAGGCCCGAGCGTGTTCCGAGCAGCAGAAAGAACCCCATGACGACCGGGATGTCGATCACGATGGTTCCAAGGGCATGCCGCCAGAGGGCCTCGCGCTGATCGCCATCGAGCGCGCCATTTTCGTAGTAGCGATCCCACGTCCGCTCGTATCGAAAGCGGAAGCAGCGATGCAAGACATCGTCGGCCGCCTCCGCATCCGCCGTCACTCGGCGGGTCGATGGCGGCTCTCCGGGCAGTGGCTCAGGATCCTCACCCTCCGGCGTGTCGAAATCGAAATAGGCCTCGATGCTGCTGGCCAGGACGTCTCCCGGCGCGTCACCCGTCCAGAACGTCTTCAGCATGCCCCGCCGGCCATCGCGTGAGGCGCGCAGCAATACACCCCGTCGGGCACCTCGCGTACTCGGCACCGCGGGCGGTTGAAACCCATAGCGCTTGAGCTCCTGTTCCCAGGGCTCGCTGCACCATTCGATCCACACGGCCTCGGCCGGCACGCGTACCAGGTCGGCACAGGCCAGCGTGCGAGCTCCCTTGGAATACGCGAGCGCCGTACACAGGCGGGTGAGATCGTCGCTCAGCACGTATCGGATCGGCGCGCGCGCGATTTGCGTCGCGCACTCGGCGGCGTTGTTGAGATGAATCACGGCCTTGCTGGCCGCATCCTGTATCAAGAACGGCGTTCGGAATTGCGCGACTTGGTCGGCCAGCTTCATGCCGCCACGCTAGCAGCGGATCGCAACCCCTTTGAACGGCCGGCGTGCGAATTCGTCCCGGCGGACGACGCGTTCGTCCCAGGGCGTGTCTGCTGCGCCGTCAGGTCATGAGATCACGGACGGCCCGGTCGAGAAGCTCGTCGACAGGCTCGCCTGCACCTGGCGTCGAAATTCGAGCGGGTCGGAGATCGTGCGGAACGACTCCTTGGTGCCTCCGACCCCGGACACTGTGATCGTTCCGTAACCCAGGATGCGTCCCAGCACCGTCTGATCGACGCCGATTCCCTCGACTTTTTGGAGCAGCAACTCGAGCGAATGGCGTCGGATGAGCCCCACCTTGATCAACACGCGCTTGTTGGTAATCGCAAACTCCGAGCTGACCGATCGGATCCACGGGGGAATGAACAGCACCACGCCGATGGCCGCGACGACACCCGCAGCGATAAAGCCCCCGCCGCCGAGCCCCACGAGGAAGGCGACCACGAGAATGCAGTCTGGAAGAAAATAGATGATGCGGTGGAGCCTCGCCCGATAGGTGATGGTCTCGTTCGGCAGGAGATTGCGTTCCACGTAACTCATCGGTGCTCCATAACCTGCGGTTTCGATTCGCGGCTTCCGGGTGTATAAGGCGAGTAGATTACCGCGAACTCGCGCTTTCGCGGGAGGGACGACGACATGGTAAAACGAATCGATGTTCAAGCCGTACCCAGGGCGAGCGGCTCGGGATACCCATCACCATTCGACCGACCTTGCGCAGCGCGCACCCGCCAGAGACTCGGCGATGCCGCAGGACTGTCCGACTTCGGAGTGAACCTGCTGCGGCTTGCGCCCGGAGCCTGGTCCAGCCAGAGGCATTGGCATTCGGCGGAGGATGAGTTCGTGTACGTTCTCGAGGGCGAGTTGGTGCTGATCACCGACACGGGAGAAGAAATTCTTCGTCCCGGAGACTGCGCGGGATTCAAGGCCGGAGTCCACGACGGCCATCACCTGCAGAATCGAACCGACCGCGATGCGGTGGTTCTCGAGGTCGGCGCGCGCAAAACTGCAGACGATGAGGGTGACTACCCGGATATCGACCTGCGCTTCCTCAAGGGCGACGGCGGTTACGTGCACAAGGACGGCACGCCGTACCCGCGCCGTTAGAGCGCACCGGGAAGACCCGCAACCGCGATGCGCCGGAACCAGCCGAATCCCGATTTGTTCTTTCCATTGAGCGCGAACAGCGCCGCCGGGCGCGGCGCCCATCCGAGCGGCGAGGACAATCCAGCGCTGCAGGCCATCTGGGACGTCGTTTGCAGAATCCCCCACGGACAGGTCAGCACCTACGGTGCGGTGGCGAGGACCGCCGGATTGCCGGGTCGTGCACGCCAGGCAGGGTTCGCCTTGCGAGTGGCCCCGGAGGCAATGAACATTCCGTGGCATCGGGTCGTCGGCGCCGGCGGTCGCATCGTGTTCCCCAAAACGTCGCGCCACTTCCGCGAACAGGCGCGCCGGCTGCGGGCGGAAGGCGTCGCGATTCGGGATGGCCGCGTGGCGGCCGCCGCCATCATGGATGCGAACGAGTGGTAGCGCTTCCTTGCGCGCCATCAACCGGCTTGCGCCGGTTCAAAAACGCATCGATGGCCGTGCCAGCGTCCGGTTCCATCAGATTTCGAGCCATGATCTCGCCGGCCA
Organism: Steroidobacteraceae bacterium; assembly: GCA_050012215.1. GTDB lineage: Bacteria > Pseudomonadota > Gammaproteobacteria > Steroidobacterales > Steroidobacteraceae > Bog-1198. The sequence goes on along the minus strand of JBEKHO010000039.1, from coordinate 33,621 downwards.
ACGCGTAGGCCTCCGCCAACGGCAGGACTTGCTGACGGTAGAACATCGCTTTTCCGTGGCGGATCGCCGCCGGGCTTTTCGCTGCGATCTCGGCGGCTTTGCGGTCGGTCGCTGCATCCAGTAGCGCGGCGGGAACCACTTCGTTGATCAGACCCCAGTCGAGCGCGGTCGCTGCGTCGATGAATTTTCCGGTGACCAGCATGTCGAAGGCGCGCTTCGTCGAGACGTTGCGCGACAACGCGACGGCGGGCGTCGAACAGAACAGCCCGACATTGATGCCTGACACGGCGAAGCGCGCCTCCTCGGAGGCGATTGCCAAATCGCAGCTTCCCACCAGCTGACAGCCCGCCGCGGTCGCAATCCCCTGTACGCGGGCGATGACCGGCACGGGCAGCGACCGGATACTTTGCATCACCCGGCTGCAGCGAGCGAACAATGACTGGTAATACTCGAGAGTCGCGGTCCGGCGCATTTCCTCGAGATCGTGGCCGGCGCAGAATGCCCGGCCGGAGGCCGCCACGATCACGCAGCGCAGGCTCGGCTCCGCAGCCAGCTCATCGAGCTGTCGTTGCAACGCATCGAGCACCGACTCGGACAGCGCATTGAGCTGCGCCGGCCGATTGAGCTGGATGGTGGCTATGCCAGCTCGCACTTCAGTAACCAAGGTCGACGGTGAGTCGCGCTCCATGGGCATGAAGGTACTCCAGAAGCCGCTGCCCGTACATCAAGACTTAACTTCGCAGAATCCCTCGAGCGACGACCAAGCAGCCGAGGATCCCCAAGCCGATCCCGTCGAGCGCGCCGCCGCCGCTTTTGGGAGCGGCCGGCCTGGCACTTGCCTGGGCGGAGGACGGAGAATCGCCGCCGGCATTGACCGCCGCGACGGTGAAGTAGTAGGTCGTGCCGTTGTTCAGGCCGGAGACGCTGGCGCTCGTCCCCGTGATTCCGGTGAGCACCGGCTGCGAACCCACCGCACTCGCCGAGGTCCCGTCATACACATTGTAGCTCGCCGCCCCAGCGCCAGCCGTCCAGGTGAGCGACACCAAGCCATTGCCGCCGGTGGCGTGAAGCCCTGTCGGGGCCGTCGGCAGCACCGTTGCACTCGCTTCTGCCGACTGAGCCGACGCGCCTCCCGCATCGATCCCTGCCACGGTGAAAAAATACTGCTTACCCGGGGTTAATGAGCTCAACGCAAGCATCGTGCCGGAGAACCCGGCCATAGAGGGTGTCGTGCCCTCCGCGCCCGAGGACGTGGCCTCGAAGATGTTGTAGGTACCCTCGCCGCTCGCCATCCACGAGAGGCTGAGTGAACCGGCGGCGGAAGCGGTGACCGTCAAACCCGTGGGCGCCGCGGGCACGATGGTTACCTGCACTTGGCTCGAGACCGGCGAGACCGCGGTCGACGAGACGGCTGCGACCGCAAATACGTAGCTTTGCGAGAACTCCAGGCCCGTGATCGTGGCCGTCGTGCCCGTCACGTTCCGCTGCACCGGCGTCGATGACACAGCGCCCGGGGCCGTGCCTTCATAGATATCGTAACCCTGAGTCGCGCTCGAATCGGCCGCCCAGGTCAACGTCACCGTCTGACCGGATGCACTGGCCTTGAGCCCGGTCGGCGCCGAGGCCGCCTGGAACGCGGCGATGAGAGCGGCCGCGTTGATGCTGCCAAGCCCGGTAGCGAGGTCGTATCCGGCGCCGGCGGCATACTCCTGCGTGCCGCCGATCCCCATGATGCCCGTCGCCTGGTTGGCGCTGTGGACACATGTGCTCGCGGGATAGCTCAGCGGGGGCGTGGTGTTCGCGCCGTAGTTTGCGACGCTGCAGGGCTGGGCATTCGAGCCCGCGGTTACATCGTAAAATATGCAGGCGGCGTTGGTGATCGAGCCCTGGCTCGCATTGCACGCCGTGAGGTTCGCCGGGGACGAATATTCGTTCGCTGCCAGGCTGTAGAGCGTAGTGTTCACCAGTCCCTGGCGCCCGTCGGTCTGCGTCGATGAGATTTGCGTTTGATCGACCAGCGCGATGATGGCGGCCACGGACGGCGCGGCCGCCGAGGTACCGTCGAGGACCTCGACGGTACCGGTCCCCTGAGTGAAGGTGGGCGCCTGGGTCGGGTCGCAGGGATTGGTGTCGTAGGAACACACCAGCCAGCGTGTGGAAATCAGCGAGACGTCCGGCAGAGCGCGCGCACCGAAGCTGCCGATACCGAGCACTCCTTGCTGCCAGCCCGGCTGCGCATAGCCGCCGGCGCAGTTGCCGCCGCCGTCGAGCGTCGTGCAGCTGCTCACGCCCCCGCTGCCGCCGAGGATGTCGATGTAGGGGTTGGCAGTAGCCGAGCTCCCCGTCCCAAGCTCCGCGGTGTTGCAGAAGGCGAGAGGATCGATGGCGCCGAAATAGGTGGCGATGACGGGGTTTGCGCAGGAGTCGTTCCAGGCCATCTCGGGAATGTGCGCCACGGCGCTCAGCAGGGTTCCTGCTTGATTGCTCGTGCCCCAAAAACCCTGAGTTTCCAAGGTCGGATCGAAATCGGTGCCTCCCACGGCAAGATTGTACGGAGTCGATGCAAGTCCGTTCACGGCAAAGCCGTTGGAATTCACATCACCGGTCGTGCCGAGGTCCGTCTCCTGCGTGCACCCGGCGACGCCCGCATCTCCGGAGGAGACGGTGATGGTAATGCCTTCGCTCACGCCCTGCTCCCAGAGCGAACTGATCTGCGAATTGGCGCCCGGCTCTGCGCTTTCGCACTCGCCAAACGAGACATTGAGCACCGCGGCGAGGTTTTGATCGATGACGTATTGGGCCGCATTCATGACGTTTGCATCGCGCACCAACACGATGGTCGCGCCCGGCGCGAGCGCGCCGACGATCTCGCTGTCGAGATAGGCTTCGTCCTCATTCCCGTCGCTCGTCTGGTGGGGATCGGTACCGCCCGGTACGGGTATCGAGCTGAACCGCTGTGCCGGCAAGCCGAACTTCGCACCGGCCACGCCGAACGCGGTCCAGAACGTGGTCAGCACGGTGGGATCGATATCGCTCTGTGCCGCGATCGCGACGGTCACGCCCGCGCCGGTGATGCCCTGCTGATACGCCGGCAACAAATTGTAGATCGTCGCAAAGTCGGTCGGCCCCACGTAGCCAGGATATTGATTCGAGCCCGTGTAGTAAGTATCGGGGGCCAAAGAAGCGCGTGCGCTCTTGCCGGCGAGCGGCGGTAGCACGTCACGCGAGAACCGGCTCAGCGACTTGACGCCCGGCTTCGGATGGAAATCATTCAATCCGCGAATCGCCGTGACGGCGGATTTGAATACAGCGGGAATCATCGGATCGGAGACATTGGCGAAATGCCGCTCGCCGTTCACATTGAAGAGATGAATGCGGGTATGGAAGGCAGCTTCGACCTGCGTCTTGCTGCCGAAGAGCGCCAGATGCCCCCGACCCGCCGGCAGCTCGCCCACTTCGATTCCGTTGGACTTGAGCCACGTTGTGAGCGCCGCGACGGTCGCATCGGCGGCGCCAAAGCGCCGTCCGTATTGCGTGGGAGTGAGCCAGCGATGGTATTGCGCAGATTTGGAATTTTGCTGATCGAGCAGCAGCTGACTCAACGCCTGCTCCTGCGCCGGCGTCTTGGCAAAGATGATTTCGAGACCGCTCATGCGGAGCGAGCTCGGCGCTTCGCCTGCATCGAAGCGGGGCTGGGCGAGCTTGTGAATGTTTCCAGCCAGCGCCGCGAGATCCGGAGCGGCAGTGGGCGTCAGCGTCTGCGCTGCGCTGCTGGTCGCCTGGGGCGCCTGCCCGAGCGCGGCCGGCACCGCGATGATCGCGGCAATGATGCACGCCGAGGCCGGCCGGCGCAGCCGGCTCTTGAAGGTTCCGCGCATCCCTTGCTCCCGTATACGACGGACAATGTGTCGGTATTACGGGCAGTGTAGCGTCCCTCCCCTGACGCAAATGGCGACCGGTGCCACATTCTGGTAACGCTGCGTTATGTAACGGGAGCGCCAATCAGCCCCATGGGGGCTCGTTCCGCGACTCTTACCGCTGCGCCACCAGTTGATTCTTGGATTGCGCCTTGGGCAGTCTGGCTTGCATCTCGAGCATCATTTTCTTCAGCTCACGAATTTCAGTGGACTGCCTCTTCACTTCATTGAGCAGCATCGGCGCCAGCTCCTCGTACCGCACCCCCTGAATCTCACCCGAGTTATTCCGGATCACGAGTTCCGGATACACTTTCGCGACCTCCTCGGCAATCAGTCCGTATTGGACCGCGCCCTGCGGGTCGGCCTTCAAGTGAAAACTCACGGGGCGAAGCTGCATCAGCTTGTCGGTATCCGAGCCCAGCGACTCGATCGCCGTCTTGTAGCGCTCCGAGGACGCCAGCACGCCCAATTGGCCGGACGATGTCACATAGACTGCGGCACCCGTCAGTTGCGTGCCCGAAATTCCGGCGACGTAGGTCTGCGATTGAGCTCCCGGAATGCCGATGCGGATCGTGTAGTTGTCGCTGGCCGTACCCTGGTTTCCAATCTCGATATTGTAGTTGCCGGTCGCCACGTTGAATCCGCCGCGATAGCCGATACCAATATTGCTGGAACCGGAGGAGGCGTAAAATAGTGTTTGATAACCTAAACCGACGTTGTAGTTGCCGGCATTGATGGACCTGAGCGCGGCGTAGCCGCTGGCGGTATTGCCGGTGCCGATGGTATTGGCAACGAGTGAATACGCGCCGAAGGCAGCGTTGTAGGCGCCGGTGGTGTTGGATAGCAGCGAGTTGCTGCCCACCGCGGTCAGGTAATTGCCGGTCGAATTGGAGCCCAGTGAGCTGAAACCGACCGCGGTATTGTCGGCGCCGCTAGAGTTGACGCTCAGCGCGGACGTCCCCGCTGGCGTGTTTGCATTGCCATCGCTGCATACGAAACATTGCGCGAGCGCCCGATCTCCCATCCCCAGCGCAACCCCGATCATGATGACGCAGAACTTCAGTGCGTGGTTCATTGGCGTTTTACCCCCGAACGGAAAGATATTTCTATGAATACGGTGCTCCCGCATACGCATCCCTGGGGCGCAGTGCCGCCACCGACCTCAATTTTGCGAGGGGAACACCCCGGTGAGAGCAATGCAGGGCAGCAGCGCTCCGCCATTCGCGGTGAGAATCCGGCCCCACTTGGGCAACGCAAATGTGGTTACGCCGTCTCCGCCATAATTCGTTCCGAGCAAGGAAAAAAGCGCCGTATATTGACTGATGGACAGCAGCTGCCCATCCAATGGCGCCCATCCGGCGGGGCAGAAATTGAAGGCGAAGGTTTGAATCTCTCCGAGGAATGGCTCGTTCGCTTGAGCGATCGCGGCGCGCGGGACGAGGCCGGCGGAGAGGACAAGAAATGCGAGGAGGCAGAGTAGTCGCTTCACCGGTATTGCTCTTTGTTGCGCGTCCCTATTGAGCAAGGCGAAACGTACTCGGCTCGGTGGTGAAAAGCAAGACGATCGATCGTGATCGGCCCCGAGCCCTCAACTTACGCAGAGCGCAAACGTAAGTTGTTAGTTGCCCCAACAGGTTGCGGGCGCACCCGGGTTGGAAGTTTGAGCGCCCAGCTGGTTGATGCTGAGCGTCGCGCACTGCGTATCGCTCGCCTGCAGGTTGACGGCGGTTGCGGTGATCGCATAGGTCCCCGCCGCGCCCCCTTGCGCCGGATCGGGAGTCACCACGCTGACCGTATAATCGTTGTTGATCAGGGTGACCGGGAACGGTGTGCCTACCGCCGCATAGCCCAAGTCGGACGGGGTCTCGCTATAGGCGTTGGAAACGCTGAAGAGCTTTTCCTCTCTGCCCGCCAGATCCAAAAGCGCCGTACGCGCGTCCGTACGCCGCGATTTCTGAACTTGGCTCGTATAGACCGTTGCCGCAATGGTTGCCAGTATGGCGGCAATACCCACCGTTATCATCAGCTCGATCAACGAAAAGCCGCCGTTCGAACGTCTGGTCGAGCCGCCCGTTTCGGGCATCGCGCCTTGAGTCCTCATTGAGATATCGCTCCGCACGTTCATCGCCTTTCGACCCAGGTCAGCCGCTTCGCCTTGGTGTTGGAAGGAGGGTTGATCCGCGTGGGAACTGGGACGCCGTTGATTCCTTGAGACACCAGATACGTGGTGCCTTGGGAGGTGGTGACGACGCCGGGGCTGCCGCTGGCATTCGTCTGCTGGCCGGCTGCGGACGCGTCCGATCCATACGCCGGAAATACGCCGGGGAAAACGCCGCCATTGGCAATATTAAGAACGTAGGTGAAACCGGTATCGAGATTGCTCGTGCAAGATGTCGCCACGTTGTTGGCGGGAATCGTCGAGTTGACGATGAACCCGCCCAGGTAGTACACGGGGTTGTAGATGATCTGCTCCGAAGCGAACGGCAGATTCGCGTACCAGCCGAAGGCTCCGGTCCCGCAGGCCGTGAGGCTTCCCTGCCAGCAGATCGCGACATTCGTGCCGTCGACCGTCACCCCGTTCGCGTTCGGCGTGAGAGTCTGCGCCTGCAGGTTCGAGGAGTTCAGGGTGTATGGCGAGGTCAGGCCTGTCGCCGCGGTGGATGCCGCAAGGCTCGAATAGGCCGCGCTCGGCGCCAACGCATTCCATTGGGACATGTTCCAGTCCCACACACCGTAGAGCGATTGGGTGCCGCTGACGAACTGCTCCGGGCCGAGGTTGGTGAGCTGCGTGCGCTCGCCGGTCCCGAGTTCGATGAGCACTTGCGGGGCGCCGCCCGACACGGTGCTGGAGATGGCCAATACGGCGGAGGTGATCGGCTGACCGGACTGCGTGGTGAACAAGGGCGCGCCAGCCGCCGCCCAGTGCGACTCGGTGTTGCTGGTCAGATCGAAGCGCCACACATTGCCGAGCAGATCGCCCGCATACAGGTAGTCGGTGACGTGGTCGCCATCCAGGTCGGCCGAGGTCACATAGGCGATACCATTGCCGGTGCCCGGGGTGTTGGTGCTCAGATAATAAGTGGTCTGACCGCCGGTCTCTGCATTGATGGTGATGATGTAGACCCCGGCATCGCCGGACGGGCTGCCGAAGCCGTTGCCGAAGATGATCGCCCAATTGCCGTCGTGCAGGCGGCGGATCAGCGGCGTTCCGAAGGTGTTGCCGAGACTATTGCCGCAAGTCGCAACGTTCGCGCACGCGATCGAGCCGGCATTCCACTCGCCGATGACCAGGCTCGAGGCGCCGGTTTCGGTGAAATTGGACGCATCCGTGACATCGAGCGCGTAGATGGCGGCACCGCCCGCACCGAGGCCCCCGACCAGCCAGGTGTGCCATTGACCCTCATAGAACAGATCGCCCGAGCCCGGGGTTCCGTCCAAGAAGAAATTGTGGCCGTATTGCGAATTCGAGTAGTCGAGCTGCGGTCCCACGCATTCCGGCGTCGCCCCGACGGCGGGGGTGACGCCGTGAATGCCTTGAACCACGGTGGCCGTGGTCGTATTGTTGAGGCATCCACCGGCGGCGGACGGCAACGCGGCACTCACGAGCGTCGATCCCGGCATGTAGGCGAGCACCTCCTTACCGTCATTTCCGGTCGAGACGAAGTTGCCGTGGATATCGAAGCTGCCGGCTTCGAACCCGTGCAAAAAGCCGTCGTTCGCTCCCACGTACACGACGTTGAGCCGCTGCTGCTCGGCCGCGTTGAACTGCACGTAGGACTGCGAACCGGTGTTCTCGGCCATGGCCGCCGTCGGATAGAGATGGTCAATCCACGTCGATGTGTAGGGCGAGGAAGGCGGCCCCACCCAGGCGGGACTCGAGTCGACGATGTCGCCCAAGATGGCGTCGCGCGCGCGATACAGACCGACCCCACTCGAGTTGATCTCGTTGCTGCGATCGCCGCGCAGATAACTCAAGCGTGCGCTCGTGGGCGAGGCATCTCCGAACGTGAGCGCCGCCTGTTGCGCGGCGTTCAGGCTCGCCCACTCGAACGGAATGCCGACACCGGCCGCTGTATCCCAGGTCAGCATGATCCGCCCGGCCGGCGCCGGCGTGGCGCCGGTCGGGCCGGCGGCGAGCGTATTGGCGCAGCCGCTCGCGCCGGTGCCGGTCAGCGCGCACGAGGCGTCCCAGTTGGCGGTGGTGGCCACGCTCACGATGCCCCCGGTATCGATCAAGTTGTTCGCCGTCACCGTACCTGTCCAATCGTTCGGATCATAGTAGGCAAAGTAAGCCTGAGTGCCCGCTTCCACCTTGGCCGCTTGTTTTTGGTTGACGCTGGCGGAGCTGCCCGACTGATTGGCCGACGCTGCCTTGAAGCACATGATCTCGTGAACGTTGGTGGCGCCGCCGTCCGAGCCGGCGAACCCGACTCGGAAACTCGCGGGCAACGTTCCGTTGGACGCGGTGATCGACTGGTCCTTGATGAGGTAGGAGTACGCGCCCCCGCTCACGCTGTAGGCGAAGCTCAGCAGGCCGTCCTGGGTGATTTTCAAGGTATAGAAAATCGGCGTCGCGGCACTGCGCGTGATCGCGCTCTCGTTCGCGATCTGGAAGCTCGTGAGCTCGGTGTAGGCGTTGGGAATCGGCGCGTAATCGAGAATACCAGCGGTATTCGCCGTATTCGCGAGAGTGGCGGTTCCCGCGTTGCTCGGCGCATTGGGGGTACCGTAATTGTACAGGTTGCCCTGAGAGCAGGTGTTCTTCACGGCGTATTGCGCATCGACGTTGCCCGTCGTCGGCGCGAGCGTCGCCGGCGGCGTTTCGGTCGGCGCGCGATTTGCTGCCGCCACGGTTTGTGCGGCGGGGGCGGCGGTGGCCGCCGTGGCCGCCGTCGCGGCGCTCATGGCGGTGGCCGCGCCCATGGCGGTGGCCGCGCCCATGGCGGTGGCCGCGGTCGCGGCGGTGGCACCGCTGGCCGCAGCACCATTCGAGCATTTGCCGCTAACGGCGCTATAAGTGTAGGGGCTTACGCAGCACTTCCCCGCGCTGGTGGGCGCGGTATCTCCGTGTGGGCAATAGAACCCGGCGCCGTAGACGTTGGCGGGACTTGCGGTCGGATAGCAGTAAGTACCGCTGATGCTTTGTCCGGAAGGACAGTAGTTTGTCCCGCTGTACAAGTCGCCGGTCGGATAGCAAGACGAACCGGTGATGCTTTGTCCGGAAGGACAGTAGTTTGTCCCGCTGTACAAGTCGCCGGTCGGATAGCAAGAGGTACCAGTGATGCTTTTTCCGGTAGGACAGTAATACGTCCCGCTGTGGAGGTCGCCGGTCGGATAGCAAGACGTACCGCTGATGGTTTGCCCGGAGGGACAGTAGTATCCCGCCGAGTAAGACAGGCCGGTGGTATAGCAGACGTAGACACCACTGTTGGACACAATGGTGGACCCAGTGGGACAGTAGTATCCCGTGCTGTACACATCCCCGTTTGGATAACAGGACGTACCACTGAGCGTATATCCGGTGGGGCAACTGTTGGTGCACTGGCCCGTACCGGAATTGTAGGTGCCGGTCGAGTAACCCGCCGCCGGACAAATGGCATTCACGCACTGCTGCGTAGTGCTGTTGTAGGTACCGGTCGTGCAGGCGTTGCAGGTGTCGGTGCTGCTGCTGTAAACGGCGCTGCCGGTGCATGCCTTGTTGCAGACGCCCGTGGTGGCGTCATACGTCGATCCTGCGGAGCAAATGTCGATGCAGTTGCCGCCGGCCGAGTTGTAGGTACCCCCTGCGTTGGCGCAGGATGTGGTGAGGGAGAGCGGATAGTACGGCAGGCTCGTGCTGCCGGGATCTGTGCCATAGGCTGCAGTGAGCGCCGCAAACGATACGCTGCCGGCGCCGCGCAATCCGATGCGGCCCGGCTTGTAGCCGTAACCGTAGGCCGAGTTGTCGCCGCTCGCCACATTCGGGCCCGTGTAGCCGGTGACCCAGTTCGTGCCGTTCAGAAAGTTGCCGTACTCGTCGATTCCGAGCCCGATGTAGCCTCCGGTCAGACCGTCATGCGGCGTATTATTATTCGAACAGGAATACGCGAGGCTTCCGCCGAACGCCCCAAGGCCCGGCGCTTGGGCACCGTCTTGCAGGAAAAAGCTGATTCCATCCGCGCCGTCTCCACCGGCGCCGCCCGCGTTTCCGTGATACGTGACGGTCTTGAAGGTAACCTGGATGCCTGCTCCGGTGGGAAAAGTGGTGGTGGATAGAATGGCGCCGCGTTCATTGAAACCGTACTTGTAGCTGCCCCCGATGACCACGGAGCCGTTGGTGAAGCGCAGCGCACCGTATCCTACTTTAGTGCCATCGGATTGCGTGATCACCGGATCGGGGACCTGCGCAGAGATGCTGGACGGCGGCGTGCTCGATCCGAGATAGCCGCTATAGCCGCCGACCAGGTAGGGATCCGCGGAGGAGGCGAGCGAATAGTAGCTCGAGAGGAGCGACGTACAGGACGGCACCAGACCCGGGTTCGCCCCGGCTGAAGACGTTCCGGCCGTGAGGCACGCGCCGCCGAAATAGTACCAGTTGTTGGTGGTGGTGGTGCCCGTGAAATCTTCGCTGAAGGTCGCGGTCTGCGCGCCACTGGGAGTGGCACCGAGCACGCCGAACAGGGCGAATAGTGTTGCCCAACGATGTATTGCGTTCTTCATATGGATGCTCATCACAGTTGATGGGAGGTCGTATAGACGACGTAGGTGCTCTCCACCTCCGCCACGGTAGTCGCATTGCCCCCATATCCGACCGCGTCGATCTGGTAGATCTCCCCGGGATAGCTCGGATCGGTCGATACGCCCATGTCGGAGATGTAAAACGCCGGTGTCGCGTTGTACGTCCCGTGGTACGTCGCGCTATCGACGCTCGCGGCGTTCACGGTCGGAGTAGCGCTGACCACCATGCTGGGCGGCGTGTAATTCGTCTGTCCGACCGCCCACGGAACGACGGTCACGTCGGCGACGGCGGGGGTCGGCACGCCCGTCAGTGCATTGGAACAAATCTGTATCTGGCCGATATTGGCATTGAGCGGTCCTGAGCACGGCACCGACACCGTGCCCGCACTGTTGGTCTCGAGCCAGTTTTCCGCAAAGCTCTGTGCGGATTCCGCCGCCTGCAGCGCACGCTGCTTCTCGCGCATGTTGCCCGCGATCTTCTCCTGAATGCCGAAACTGCGGAACATGCTGAGGGCGATGATGGTGACGACGATCAACAGCAACAGGCTGGAGACGAGCACCATGCCCCGTTGCGAGAGATTCCTGCCGGAGGAGTGAGTTTTCATTCCATGGGACCCGATTGAGCCATGACACTGATGACACGCTGGACGTAGATGTACTGCGGCTGCGTCAGATTGGAGGCGTACATCGGATTGTTGAACGTCAACTGGACCATGGCCGAGATGACGCTGCTCCACAGGTTAAGCGCGGTGACCTGCTGGGCATTCATGTAGGTGTCCACGCTATTGCCGGGGGTGCCGGCGTTCTGCTTCACGCCGTAGAGCACGCTGAGATTGGTCACGCCACTGACCAGGTTGTATTGAACTCCGTTCACGGTGCAGGTCAGCTGCCAGTTGCCCTGGGCGTCTTGCTGAACCTGAAAGATGTTGATGTAGAGCACGTTCGCGCCGCTCTGATTCGGCAGCCCGGTGCAGTTCAGGATGTTGTCGCCGCTCGCAGTCATGTAGCGCACGGCGATCGCATCGCCCGGCGCGCCGGCGGAATAGGTGCCGTCGAATGCCTGTCCGGCGATGAAAGGTGCAGCTCCAGCGGCGAACGGTGGTGCGGCGATGAGCGCCCCGGTCAAGGTGTTGTTGTACGGCTGGTATGGCTGCGGAAAATAGCCGGCCGATTGGATCACGTCCGCCATCATGGTCATCGCCATCCGCTCGCCGTCCTGCAGCTGCGCCATCTTGTTCTGATCGCCGAACACCGTGCGATTGGTCTGCACGATGGTGAGCAACGCGCCAAGCAGAAACACACCGATCAACAGAGCGATCATCAACTCGATGAGCGTGAAGCCCCGATCACCCCTCGACGCAGCCCGATGCCCGATGCGCATGGTTTAAGGCTCCACGTACAGAGTGTAGGTGGGAGTGAATGTGGACTGAGTTGTGTTGGCCACGCTCTGCGAGCTGATCGACACCGCCTTTTCGCTCCAGGTGATCTGAATGATGCAATTGACAGGTGTGGGGCTAACGACGGTCGGACAGGTGATCGTCGTCACCGGATTTGAATGGTTGAGCAGTCCGTTCAGCGCCGTCGCGTAGGTCTGCAGGTCGGAGGCGGCCATGGACTCCGCCGTGCACGGCTCGTTGCCGGATCCAGATTGGCAATACCCCAGCCCAGCGGCTGAGAAATATCCTTGTCCGATCGGCAAGCCTTCCGTGCCCAACGTACCGCCGCTGACGGTCGGTCCGGTGATGGTGACCGGGATCGGGGCAAAGCCTCCCGCCCAGTAACTGCGATTGGCGTGCATGCTCGCCGCGAGGCCTCCCGCTTGCATCGCAACGAGCGACCTCACGCTCGCCGATCCTGTGCTCGCGTACGCGAGCGCCTGGATCTTGGCGATGCCGAGCAGCCCGACCGCCGTGACGAGAAGCGCCACCATCACCTCGAGCAGCGTGAATCCGCGCTCTCGGCCCCGGACAATTTGCGTGGAGTCCTGTGAGCTCACGTGCAAGTTACTCCGTTGCTGGTGGTGCCGGATTGCTCGGTGGTGACCTCGCCGCTCGGTGCAATGGAGGCGCAGCGCGTCCACGCGCTGTTGCCGGTCAAATCATGCAGGATGATGATCGTGCCGCTCGCCATACCGCCGGCGTAGCCGTCACGGTTGAAGGTAATGATGGAGATACCGTTCGAGACGAAGCTGTCGGTGCCCGAAAATGCGCTCTGAAGCCGCAGCAACGGAAGCATGGACAATCCCGGAGTGACAGTCGGGCTGTTGTTCGGATTCACGAACACGATCCAGCCGCTCTGCCAATCCGGTGAGTTGGAACAGGATTGCCCGTCCGACGAGGCGCAGACGCTCACGTACTGCCCTTCTTTGATCGCCTCCGAGCGCGCAAATTGCAGGTCGCCCAGCAAGCCGTTGACTTCGCCCGCGATGCGATTGGAGTTCGTAACGTACTGAAACGACGGGATGGCGATCGTCAACAAAATCGTCGCGACCGACATCGTGATGAGCAATTCGAGCAGGGTGAAGCCCGCTGCCCGTGCTGCGGGCTTCCGGTCGGCGGCCCGCAGCGGGCGCACCAGACTGCCTGTAATCGTGGTTTCCATGACACGAAATTAGGGGGCGAAGCTTGCGCGAAACTTGCAAGGCAGGCACCGGGTTCAGGGAATATCGAAATCATGAGCCCGTTCGCAAAGTGCCGTACAAAAATGCGATCCACTACACACGCAGTCTGTGATGCGGTCGACGACAGATAAACGCCCGGGGTTGGCAGTCGTCCGCGACAACTCACCTATACTCGAACCGCAGACGGAACTATCACTACCAGCAGGGAGGCGCGGCATGACTGGGAAGCTATCCACGGGTGTCATTTTGCTGATGCTTGCTCCGGCAATGAGCCAGGCACAGAGCGCGGTGCGCTTGTCGAGCGACGACGGGGTGCCTTCGGCCGCCGCCGCATTCTGATAGCGGGGCGCATTGCGCTAGAGTGCAAACGAACCCGTCGCGCTTCGCAGACGAATGTACTTGTCATCCCCTTATGGCCATTCTGGTGTATGTCCATACCGATATGGCCGGCATTATGACAAAAGGTTACGGATGGCTCATCGCCTGCTTGGCGATCTACCCGTTGCTTGGCGGATGCGGCAAATCGAGTTCTGGTACCCAGGCAACGAAGCCGCCGGTTTCCGCAACCGCGCCGCAGATAACGACGCAACCCGCCAATGAAACCGTGAGTGTGGGACAGGCCGCCAGCTTCAAGGTGATCGCCTCGGGCACCGCTCCATTGCAGTATGAATGGCGCAAGAATGGCAGCGCCATCGCCGGGGCTGCCTCATCGACTTACATCACCGCTGCCACAGTGAGCGGGGACAATGGATCGACTTTTACCGTGGTCATCACCAATGCGGCGGGCAGCGTGACGAGCAACGCCGCGATGCTCACCGTGACCGCGGCTGCCGCGGGAACCGATGTGCTCACCTACAAGTACGATGTCATGCGCACCGGGCAAAATCTCACGGAATCGACCCTGACACCTTCCAACGTGACTGCTGCAACCTTTGGAAAGCTCTCGAACCTCATGGTGGACGGACTGGTCGACGCACAACCGCTCTACCTGTCGCAGCTCCCAGTTGCGGCTGTTGCGCACAACGTCGTCTTCGTCGCCACCGAGCACGATTCGGTCTACGCATTCGACGCGGATACGGGCACGATCCTGTGGAAGGTCTCGCTGCTCGGCGCGGGTGAAACCACCAGCGACGATCGTGGCTGCTCGCAGGTGACACCGGAGATCGGCATCACCGCGACACCGGTCATCGATCGGAATGCAGGGGCTCATGGCGCCCTCTTTGTCGTCGCGATGACGAAGGATGCCTCATCCAACTATCACCAGCGACTGCACGCGTTGGACATTACCACGGGGCAGGAAGTGACGGGCAGTCCAACCGAGATTGCGGCAACCTTCGGTGCGACGACATTTGTCGCGGGACGATACAAGGAACGCGCGGCGCTCCTGTTGACTAACGGCACGATCTACACGACCTGGGCGTCACATTGCGACGACGGCCCTTACGGCGGATGGATCATCGCCCTCAGCGAGTCCAAGCTTGCGATCACGGGTGTCCTGAACGTCGCGATGGATGCAAGCGGCAGCGGTTTTGCCAGTCAAGGTCCCTCGATTTGGATGAGCGGGGGCGGCCCTGCCGCTGATTCGGAAGGCAACGTATACATCCTGACCGCAAACGGACGATTCGACACGACGCTCGACCCCACCGGGTTTCCGAGCGGCGGAGACTACGGCAACTCGTTCGTAAAGATCTCCTCAACGAGCGGCACGCTTGCGGTGGCCGACTACTTCACGATGTCGGGCGAAATTGCCGAATCGAGCAACGATGTTGATCTCGGCTCGGGCGGTGTGATGCTGCTGCCTGACATGAACGATACCACCGGCAGCGTGAGGCAATTGGCCGTCGGGGCAGGAAAAGACGGCAACATTTACGTCGTCGATCGAAACAACCTGGGTAAATTCACGTCGGTGGGAAACAACATCTGGCAACAGCTCACCGGAGTCCTGGGTGGCGGAGTTTGGGCGACGCCCGCCTACTTCAACACCAGTATATTCTATGGCCCGCAGGGCGGCCCGTTGATGGCGTTTTCAGTGACCAACGCGCTGCTGTCGAACTCACCCACTTCGCAGAGTTCCACGCACTTCACTTATCCCGGAACCTTCCCCGTGGTGTCGGCGAATGGCACAGCAAACGCGATCGTCTGGGCATACGAGAACACCTCGCCCGCGGTGCTCCACGCCTATTCGGCGGCGAATATCGCCACAGAGTTGTACAACAGCAACGAGGCGTCCAAGCAGCGCGACCAGTTCGGCGCCGGCAACAAATACATCGTCCCGGTCATCGCCGACGGGAAGGTTTTCGTCGCGACCACCAACAGCGTCGCGGTGTTTGGACTTCTGCAGTGACGAGGCGGCGCAGCCTGCCGTCAGCCCTTTGGGCCGCCTCGCTCGCCACCGAGATCGACCGCCCTTGCGCCTCAACTTTCGGACGCCGTCGCCAACTGGTCATCATGCCCCGATGAAATCAGCGCCGGGCGCCCCACGATCAAGGGATCAACCGGCCTGAGGTTATAGAGGTCCCGATTCACATAGGGGACCCTGTGCAACACAAAACGCATTGCATTCAGGCGCGCGCGCTTTTTGCAATCGGACTTGATCACCGTCCACGGGGCATCTGATGTGTCACAGTGCAAGAACATCGCCTCCTTGGCGCGGGTGTACTCGTCCCATTTGTCGAGCGAGGCGCGATCCACGACACTCAGCTTCCATTGTTTGAGCGGATGGAGCTTGCGCTCCTTGAATCGGCGCCGCTGTTCGCCGCGGCTCACCGAAAACCAGAACTTGAAAAGATGAATGCCGCCCCGCACGGGCTGACGCTCAAACTCGGGCACATCGCGCAGGAACTGCTCATATTCGCCGTCAGCGCAAAATCCCATGACGCGCTCGACGCCGGCACGGTTGTACCAGCTGCGGTCGAACAACACGATCTCCCCGGTGGTGGGTAGATGTCGTGCGTAGCGGTGGAAATACCATTGTCCGCGCTCGACCTCGCTGGGCTTGTCGAGCGCCACCACTCGCGCGCCGCGAGGGTTGAGGTGTTCCATGAAGCGTTTGATCGCACCGCCCTTGCCGGCCGCATCGCGCCCCTCGAACAGAATGATGACCCGCTGGCCCGTCTCCTTGACCCAGGCCTGCAGTTTCAACAGCTCGACTTGCAGGTGGTATTTCTGGCGCTCGTAGCTTTTCCGTGATAGCCGATATTTCTAAGGATATTTACCCTCGCGCCAGTCCTTCGCAAGTTCTGTGTCGGGGTCGGCACCTGGCGTTGGGACAGCCGGATGCTCAATCGCCCGCAGCGTGCGTTTGAGGTCCGCGATTTCGTCCGCCGACGCGCCGGCGAGCAGTGTCTTGAGATTTTGGGCCGCTGAGGCGCCATCGCCGCCATCGCTGCGCAGGACGTCGAACAATGCGGCCGCGCGCACGACATCGGCTTTCTCACGGGCGGTCGCCACCACCTCTGCCTCGTTTTGCACGACCCGTCTGTCGAGGCCACGGGGGTCTCCATCGCCGGATCCTTGCTGATGTCTGCCATGTCGCGCCTCTGCGGCCGCCGGGTTCGCGGTGCGCCCGGCGATAGTGATCGGTTCGGGTGGTGCGCCGCCGGGGATACGAGTCATGCGTTGCCTCTGTGCTTGTTTGCCGATCAATCCTACGCCCGCCCGATGCGGGGCGACCAACGTGGTTTCCGCAGATCTGCAAGTAGTTGGCGCGGGGACGGGATTTGATGCCTGGCTGGTGGTCCGCAGGCGCTAGTAGTACAGTCTCGTGAGGGTTCGGAAGGCAGGATCGGATGTTGAGCGGAATACCGTCATGAATAGACTCAGCAAGTGGGAAATCTTCTACAGCTTCCTGATCATCGTACCGATGGCCGCTTTCATGACGGTCGGCGATTACGTGCTGCGAAAGCGCGCTACCAACGGCTGAGCATCGCTCTGATTTGGCGCCCGAGATCGGTCGTTATCCGCAGGCCGAGGCCCACTTTCGCGCGGTCATCGACCGCCGGGCGCATCGACTCGGTGCCGACAATGCGATGACATTGTATTTGAACGTCGGGCTGGCGAACGCGTTGAGCTATGAGAAGCGCTACCCCGAGGCAATCGCTCTCCAAATACGGCGAAACCTCCGAAGCCGTCACCACGCTGGACAACGCCGCCAGCGCCCTCAACCGCTCCGGCCGATTGCCCGACGCCGAAGCAGCATACCGGCGAGCATTGACCGCGGCGCGGTCGTTATTCCCCGAGGATGGCCCGGTGACGCAGCTGATTCGCTATCACCTGGCCTCCTGCTTACTCGACCAGCATCGGCCGGGAGAGTCTGCGGTCCTCACCGCGGGGTTGTCCGCGGCGACGCTCAGCCTTGCCGAGCAGAATCCGGGGTGGCCGGACCTTTTGTCCCAGCAGGCGAAGCAAATCGATTCTGAGCGCTAGCCGATAGCACGTCAGGACTTCCACTTATATTTGATGGGGTAGGAATCGTGGAAAATCCGCCCGACGGCCGTACACAACATCAACGTGCGCAGGTTCCGCAATAACAGCGCCGAAGAAGATGCGCAATGGCCGTTCAAGGCTCCGCCACCAGCGCCCGCTCGCTCACCTGAGGTACCACTCATGGCAAGAGATCCGAAGTTCGACCTGCTCTTTTCGCCGATCAAAATCGGCTCGAAGACGATGCGCAACCGGTTCTATCAAACGCCCCATTGCAATGGCGCCGGCACCAACTCCCCGGGCATGAACATGGCCCATCGTGGGATCAAGGCTGAGGGGGGCTGGGGTGCCGTGAACACGGAGCAATGCTCCATTCACCCGGAATGCGATGACACCTTGCGAATCACGGCACGCATCTGGGACCAAGGGGACATGCGCAATCTCAAGGCGATGGTCGACCACGTTCACAGCCACGGCTCGCTCGCCGGCTGCGAGCTGTTCTATGGCGGCCCGCATGCGCCGGGACTCGAGTCGCGCACCATCTCGCGAGGGCCCAGCCAATACAATTCCGAATTCTCGACCGTCCCGGGTTGCCCTGGATTTACCTACAATCACGCGGCAGACATAGACGAGCTGCATCGTCTGCAGCAGCAGTACGTCGACGCCGCATTGCGGGCACGAGACGCCGGCTTTGATCTCGTCAACGTTTACGGCGCCCACGCCTATGGCCCTATGCAGTGGTTGAACCCGTATTACAACCGGCGTTCCGACGAATACGGAGGCAGCTTCGCAAACCGGGCGCGCTTCTGGATCGAAACGCTGGAGAAAATCCGCCGCGCAACCGGCGACGACATCGGTCTCGTGACGCGCTGCGCAGTGGACACCTTGTATGGACCCGCCGGCGTCGAGTTGGCCGAGGACGGGTTGAAGTTCATCGAACTGGCATCGCCCTACCTCGACCTCTGGGACGTTAATATTGGCGACATCGCCGAATGGGGCGAGGACGCCGGTCCGTCGCGCTTCTACCAGATCGGACATGAAAACGACTGGATCAAACACATCAAGCAGGCGACCAAAAAGCCGGTGGTCGGCGTCGGTCGATACTACGATCCGGAAAAGATGCTGCAAGTAGTCCGGTCTGGCATCGTCGACATCATCGGCGCCGCACGCCCGTCGATCGCGGACCCATGGCTGCCGCGCAAGATCGACGAGGGACGCGTCGAGGACATTCGAACCTGTATCGGTTGCAATGTATGCATTTCGCGCTGGGAAATGGGTGGTGTGCCATTCATCTGCACGCAGAACGCAACTGCCGGGGAGGAATATCGCCGCGGCTGGCACCCCGAGAAGTTCGAGAAAGCGAAATCTTCCAATGATGTACTGATCGTCGGCGCGGGTCCGGCCGGCTCGGAATGCGCCCGAGTACTGATGGAGCGCGGCTACACGGTTCATTTGCGGGACAGCCGGGACAAACTCGGCGGGTACGTCAATGACGTCGCGACACTCCCTGGTCTGGGCGAGTGGAGCTTTCACCGTGACTACCGGCAGACACAGATCGAGAAGTTGCTGAAGAAGAACAAATCCTCCCAGCTCGCCCTCGGCGTGAAACCGCTGACCGCCGATGAAGTTCTGAACTACGGTGCGGCGCGCGTCGTCATCGCCACCGGCGCTCACTGGAGCACCGACGGCGTCAACTATATGACCCACGCGCCAATTCCCGGTGCGGATGCCACCCTTGCGCACATTCTCACGCCGGAGCAGGTGTTCGCTGGGAAAAAGCCCGTTGGCAAGCGCGTGCTGATCGTCAACTACGACGGCTACTTCATGGCGCCCAGCCTGGCCGAAAAATTCGCTCGCGCCGGCCACGACGTCACTGTTTCCTCGGCGGGTCCGCTCGGCGCCTACATGGACTTCACGCTCGAAGGCGCGAACATGCATCGGCTGCTGCATGGATTAGGCGTCAACGTCATGAGCGAGACAGGCTGCTCCAGGATCGAGGCGGGTCGTGCCCAACTGTTCAACATCTGGGGAGACGGCCACAAACGCGAGTTCAAAGGTAATGGGCAGCTCCCGAGAAAGGAAAACCAGTCGCACGAGTGGCTCGAGTGCGACACGGTCATCCTGGTGACATCGCGCTCGTCCCGCGATGGGCTGTATCGCGAACTGAAGGCCCGCAAATCCCAATGGGGCGAAAACGGCATTTCGAATGTCTTCGTGATTGGCGATGCCGAGGCGCCACGGATCATTGCTGATGCGACCTTCGACGGCCATCGTCTGGCACGCGAGATCGAGGATCCCGATCCGCAGCATCAGACGCCCTACAAACGTGAACAGAAGGTGTGGGGTGTTGCTTATAATCCCGGAGAGGATCCGGGACTGGTCTGGAGGGTCTAGACGAGAGGCAATTCGGGCATGGCGCGCGACCGTCCCCGAGGAGGACCGTTTCTGGAAGGCGGACGAGAATCGGGAGTTCCGTGGCTAAATCTTTCAAGCAACGGGCGCCGCCCACGCCAATGTGCCAGGGCATGTATCAAGCGCCGGTCAACCGGAAATGGTGCGTCGAAATCGCAGCCTCCGGGTTTCGGCCGGGCGACGAAGTGTTCCTCGGTGCGTGGCCCGATGAACTCATGCGCCTGCGCCTCTACACCGCGGCCGCTCGTGATGCCGCCATATCCCAGCGCATGGATCTGCGTGGCAATGCCCGCACGCCGTATCTTACGGATCTGCAGTGTTTGGCGGATTGCACGGCCACCACGCTCGGCACCAACCGGTTGTTGAAGATCCCGGCGGCGGTGCGTCCTGCGTTCGGTTCAAAGCCCCCGTTTGATCTCGTGCTCTGTGGGCTTGGCCAATATGTGGAGCTGATGGAGACCCACGCTTACGAGGCGGAGCGCGGGCGCGCCGCCGCGCAATTCGCGCGGCCCGCGTCCTCGAGGTGCTAGAGACTGTTCGAACTGCTGTCGTGAACACCGCGGATGAACGACAGCACCTGGGGTGTTATCCGATCCGGCATCTCCGCATGGGGATAGTGCCCCGCCCCCTCGACAATCAGGCTCCCGGCACCCAGTTGCTCGGCGAGCCAGCGAGCTTCGGCTGCGGAATCGGTAAAGTCCGGATCGCGGGTACCCATCACGACGAAGGCGGGTACCCGACTCTGTGGCACGATCGCTGCGGTATCCGCCTTGGACAGCCTGATCATCGAGTAAAGCGCGGCCATGCGTCCCGGTTCGCGCAGGTTTCGTGAGAGCGCCGCTTTGACCTGGGCCTGGTCCGAGGGCTTCGAGCTCGGGAAGAGACTGTCCCAGTAGGTGGTCCAGAACCACACCCGCCACGGCCCGGCAAAGCCAATTTTCAAAGCAAGCCGCGCAAGCCAGGACGGTTTAAGGTCGCGGACGATCGGGCCCAGCAGCACCACGCCGCTCACGCGCCCCGGCGCGTCATGTGCCGCCCACAAAGCGGACCCTGCCGCAAAAGAATTGCCGAGGATGAATGCCGAACTTGCGTTGAGATGGTCCAGCAGCGCCAACGCATCGCGACCCACGGCATGCGCCGAGTAGTCATTCCACTGCGCCGAGCTCTCGCCAAAGCCGCGCACATCCATCGTAATGACCCGGTAGCCTGCGCGCTGTAGCGCCGGACGCAACAGCCGATACTCCGATCGCAGATCACCCATCCCCGGAATCGCGACGATCAGCGGACCCTCGCCACCGGTGTCCTCATACGCAATGCGGCCGCCATCGACCGCCACGAAGCGAGTCTGCGGAGCAGTTGCGATTGCGGACTGGGCGGCAGAGGCTGGAACGCTGACGGAGCCTAGAGCGGTACCGATCAGCGCAGCGGACACGAGTTTCGCGGCCATGTGATTCTCCGGGTATGGGCGACTGGTTGCATCCTAGGTCCATTCGATATAAACACCAATTGCCTAATGGCGTACACTGACAATACAATAATGCATGGCCCAGAAACTACCAGATTGGCACTTGTTCCGGGCGTTCCTTGCCGTCGTGCGCGAGGGCAGCTTATCGAGCGCGGCGCGCGTGCTCGGAACGACGCAGCCCACCATGGGCCGTCAAGTGGCCGCGCTCGAGGCGTCACTCGGCGTCAAACTTTTCACCCGCTCTGTTGATGGCCTGTCGCCGACAGAAGCCGGCATGCGATTGATCCCGTCAGCCGAGACGATGGCCTCCGCCGTGGAGGCCGCGCAACGGTCGGCCTCCGGCGAGATCGAGGAGGAACGGGGAACCGTTCGTGTAACCGCGAGCGAAGTCATTGGAGGCGAAGTTCTACCGTCGATCCTCGCGGAGTTTCATTCTCTGAACCCTCGAATCTCGGTGGAGCTCGCATTATCGAACCGCAACGAAGATTTGTTGCGCGGCGACGCGGACATCGCCGTCCGGATGGTCAGACCCACGCAGGGCGCACTCGTGGCCAAACGCATCGGCCGAATCGATGTTGGACTCTACGGCCACCGGCATTACTTGAAGGGGCGCGCGATGCCGCGACAACTGGAGGATCTGCGCGAGCATGCCTTGATTGGGTATGATCGTGACCAAGCATACGCGCGGCTGCTCGAGCGAATAGGTGTGCCGTTCACCCGGGATATGTTCGCCTTCCGCTCGGATAGCGATCTCGCCCAACTCGCTGCTCTACGCGCGGGATTCGGAATCGGTGCAAGTCAGTTGGGAATCGCAAGGCGAGACAAGAATCTCGTTCCTGTGCTCCACTCCGCGCTCATCATTCCGATGGAGGTCTGGCTTGTCATGCACCGCGACTTGCGGAGCAGTCGACGAATCAGAGTCCTGTTTGATCACCTGGCGCCGCGATTGTCGGCCTACGCGCAACGGAGCTGCGTTTACGCCGAGGGTGCTGCTGGAGGCTGAAGGCGTAACGGGCGCGCGCTACCGATCCAAGCAAGTCAGCCACGCATCTTCGTTCACGACTCTGAGTGCATTGAGCGTGCGTGGATACCCAGTTTTCGCCCAGCGATTCAGTCGGAACCTAGGCAGCAAGGCGGAGCCGGTCGCGCCAGCCGGGAAACAGGTTGTCGGCATCCTTCGGGAATGACTCGAAGGCGCGCGCGAACTCGTGGTGCCCCTTGGCCCATTCAATCGGATCGGCACCGGCCTTCCAGCACTCGTAGGACTGGCGCAGCGAAACGGCTCCAGCCGCCGGACTGTCGATGTGCCCGTATGCACCGCCGCCTGCGGTATTGATCACGTTGCCATGGCCGAGGTTCTCAAAGAACCCGGGCAGGCGCAGCGCGTTCATGCCACCGGAGATGATCGGCGTGGTCGGCTTGATCCCATACCACTTCTGGTAATACACGGGGCCCTGGCACTCGTCGCGCTCGATCATGTAGGCGATGATGCGGTCATCACCCTCGCCCTCCATCTTGCCGTAGCCCATGGTGCCGACATGGATGCCCGATGCCCCCTGCAGACGACTCATTTTCGCCAACACGAACGCGGTGTAGCCGCGCCGGGCAGAAGGTGAGGTCACGGCGCCATGTCCGGCGCGGTGATAGTGCAGATACTGGTCCGGATATTGCCGGCGCGCCGTAGTGATCATCCCGGGGCCGCCCACGTAGCCGTCCACCAGGAAGGCGAGCTTGTCGGCATCTGGACCAAACACCTCCAGCGCAAAATCGGCTCTGGCACACATCTCGTAGTGGTCATCGGCAGTGATGTTCATCGAGAACAGCTTGGCCTGACCGGTTTCGTCTTGGGCACGCTTCATCGCGTCATAGACGAGCGGGATCGTCTTCTTGATCGGTGCGAACACCTGGTTGCCCTGCGGCTCGTCGTTCTTGATGAAGTCGCCGCCGAGCCAGAACTGGTAGGCGGCATGCGCAAAGGGCTCCGGGCGCAGGCCCAGCTTCGGCTTGATGATCGTGCCGGAAATGTAACCGCCATCCACAACCGGGCGACCGAGAATCCGCCACAGGTCGGCGATGCCCTTCGACGGTCCGTCAAACATCTGGATCACGCGCTCGGGCACGTAGAAATCAATCATCTTGGCATTTTCAATATCACCCATGCCCTGGTTATTGCCGATGGTGAGCGTCAGGAACGAGACCAGCATGAAGCGACCGTCGGTCACATTGCGGTCGAACAGTTCCAGCGGATAGGCAATCCGCAGGTCCTGGGTGGCCTCGTCTATCAGGTAAACCAGAGCGTCGACGCCCTTGGTGAAATCGTCCGTCGTCGATACCTCGACGTTAGTGCCCGTGGATGACTCGGCGGCAAAGTGGGCCGCGGCCTCCAGGTAACCCACGCCGGCTTTCGGCTGCATCTTGTAGGCGACCAGAATATGTCGGCCACCGGCAATCAGATCCTGTTCCTTGAGACTGAGGTCGGCGTAGCGGTGCGATTGATCCATTTGTTGGCTCCCAGTTTTTTGTCAGTGATGGCCGCGTAGCGGGTACGCTGTGGTCGATGGACCCTGCGCGCCAAGAACCATCAATGGTGATCGGTAGCAGTCGGTGCAGCTGTTCCTGTTGCCCAGTGTTACCCGGGAAAATCGCCGTGAACTAGAGCTAGATAATAGCGCTATCTATAAAATTTCCGTTGAGGGGAAATACGTACTCATCGTCGGCCGCAACATATTCATTTGCAGCAGTACTGGCGGCCAACAATGCACCTTTCGCCCTTAGATCACCCGGCTCGCTGGCCCCAAGGACCGCGCGGGCGAGCCTATCTCATTGTTCGCGGTGACAAAATCTCCGCTGGCGCGATCCGCCAATGTAAGCGATCGGATAAGTGCGGGCTTCCGTTGGATCTATTTATGTGCTTGTGAGGGGGTAGAGGGCGGATGGACTTGTTGTCGATCGATTTGCAAGTCCGAAAACGGCCGGTGTTACATCAACGTTTGTTGTAGGTTCCGCGATGCGCAGTCCGAGCATTCACGATAGAAAAGCGGGGAGATCTAGTGGCTACAAACGACGACGTTCTTGGAAATTGCGACCGTAGATCGATCTTTAAGCAGCCGCTGGACGTGGCGGCGGCGCAAGCAATGTCCTACCTTTCAAACTTGGATGAAGGGCCGGTAGGCGCGACGGCAGACGCCGCGGTACTGCGAACTCGAATTGCTAAGCCGCTTCCGCGGTACGGACTTCCAGCGGAGCGAGTTATCAGCGAACTGGCGGCTGCCGTCGATGGCGGCTTGCACGGTGTTGCGAGCGGACGCTTCTTCGCCTGGGTGATTGGCGGCTCTCTGCCGGCCGCGCTGGGGGCCGATTGGCTGACGTCCGCATGGGATCAAAATGCGCACAACTACGGCACGAGCCCGGCAGCGGCCATCACGGAGGAAGTTGTTGGGGGTTGGTTGAAGGAGATATTCGGCCTTCCGCGACAAAGCTCTTTTGCACTGGTGACTGGCTGTCAGATGGCTCATTTCACCTGCCTAGCGTCGGCGCGGCATGAGCTGCTGACGAAGCGCGCATGGAATGTCGAAGCGAATGGAATGTCCGGTGCACCGGCCATCCGGGTCCTGTCCAGCGACCAAGCGCATGGTTCAATCGATCGCGCCATGAGCATGCTCGGTATAGGTACATCCAATATTATCAAGTTATCCTCTGACTCCAACGGCCGACTGGAGCCTGCCGCGCTCGAATCGGCACTTGCCGCCGAGCCCAACGCGCCGACGGTTGTAGTCCTGCAGGCAGGCGATCTGAATATTGGGGCATTCGACCAATTTGAGATTCTCATTCCCATTGCGAAGCGACACGGAGCATGGGTTCATATCGATGGAGCGTTCGGGCTATGGGTTGCGGTCAGTTCGTCTTACCGGCACTTGCTCGCCGGTGTCGACGCGGCGGACTCTTGGGCGACTGATGGACATAAGTGGCTTAACGTTCCTTATGACTGCGGCTATGCTTTCGTTGCGGATCCAAAAGCGCATGGCGGTTCGATGTCGCATCGGGCGTCATACATTTCTTATTCCTCGGATGCGCGTGACCAGGCTGACTGGAATCCCGAATGGTCGCGTCGGGCCAGGGGATTCCCGACCTATGCAGCGATCAGGCAACTGGGTGTTGATGGAATATCAGACATGATCGAGCGCTGCTGCACGCAGGCGCGGTCTCTGGTGACGGAAATTGGCTGTCTCCCCGGAGCAGAGTTGGTCTGGAAACCACAGATCAATCAAGGATTGGTCCGATTCTTGGATCTGAATGCGGGGGCTTCTCAACAGGACCACGATCGTAGAACCGACGAGATGATCGCAAAGATCAACGCTGCTGGTGAAGCGTTCTTTAGTGGCACTACTTGGCGGGGCCGGCGCGCTATGCGAGTGAGCGTATGCAATTGGCAAACAACGACTTCGGACGTCACGCGCACGGTGACGAACGTTGCACAGCTGCTGCATTGCTCGCCTAAGCGGGCGTAGTGTTCCAGGGTAGGAGGGATTCGAAGTGATCGGCGCTAGCGGTCCTGGGAAGTTCGGCAAAGAGGTGCGAGAGATCCGCGTGCGGTTCGATTCGAGTCACGTGCGATTCGGGGCGTTGACGTTAGGCGGCGAGCTCTGCGTCAGTCTGAGCAGCACCCGCATCGACCGTGGCCTTCGCGTTCCACGGCAGCAAGGCATCCAGCTGTTCGGCCGTCTTGGTCTTCGGAAACTCCTCAGGTAAGCACCAAAGCCTGGTATGGCGCGCTAAAGCGCTAAAGCGGGCGGGAATAAAGAATTCCGCTGGCATGACTTGCGACATACGTGTGCGAGCTGGCACGTCCAGGGCGGCACGCCTCTCTTCGCTCTTGCGTCGAATTGAGACAGCCCAACACTACTGCCCTTCCCTGCCACCCCTATGAATCTCAGGGGCTGAGCGCATCAATTTGACGCCGACAGGCCACGTTACTTGTGCAGGGCTGGCTTGGAACTTCCCTTCTTAGCGTGGGCTTGGGCATAGGCGTCTTTGACAGTTTTGTAGCACACGCAGGCAGCTTCTATGAGGCCTGCATGGTCGAGAATGGTGACCGTGCCGCGGCGGTAGACGATGAGCTTGCGTTCCCGCAGGCGGCACATTGCCGAGCTTACGCCGACCCGCCGCACGCCTAGCATGAGCGCAAGAAATTCTTGCGTAATGCGAAACTCATTGGAGTTAACGCGGTCGCGGGTCATCAACATCCAGCGGGCCATGCGCTGTGTCACCACGTGGAAGCGGTTGCACGCCGCCGTCTGCGCGATCTGGATCATCAGCAAGTGGGTGAAGAGGAACACCTCTCTCTTCAACGCATGGCTACTGCTGAAATTACGACGAAAGTCCCCTGTCTTCAGCCGCATGGCCGTGCCTCCGCCTTGTACCACTGCCCGAAAAGGCGAGACAGCGACACCCAGCGCCATGGGAACCCCGATCATGCCTTCGGAGCCGATGAGTCCGACCTCCGCAGCCCGGCCGGCATCCACAGTAGTCAGCATTGAGACAAAGCAGTCGACGGGAAAGTACACGTGCTGAATCTGGGCGTGGGATTCATACAGAATATCCCCAAAGGCCAGCTTGACCGGTTCGAGGATAGGCAGCAGTTTCTGGTAGTCCTTGCGGGGCAACGCGCCAAGTAAGTGATTCGGAACGGAGACCTGTTTTGCGCGAAGCATTAAAACTCACCCAGTGTGCCGTGTTTGTAACTCCTTCGGGGGAGTACTGTTCGAGTTTCGAAAGGTCGATCACGGATCGGGGGCGAATCGAACGATTCAAAGGTGCGACAAGTATAATTTAATTCAATAAAAACAAGCAATTATGTTCGATACCGACCAAAATCTATGAAGATTGTTCCCTAGCGAACACAGGTCATTGCGCCAATAGGACGCGACCTCTGCAATTGCCAGCATACTTTTTTAGCGGCCCGCCACCCCTGTAGCGTGAGCATCGAACACCGCCGTGACGGCAGCCCTTGGATTGCTGTTTACCGACGAGAAACGCAACGGTGATCGCCCAAATCGGGATTTGATCTTTGTATCGAACATCCGCTACGGCTACCTATGGTTCCAGCTAGTCCACGGTCGTGACCACGAAACCGAGCATCTGGGGCCGTCAATCACGTTGCCTGGTGCGAGGCAGTACCTGAGCCTGTAACCAATTGCGGATCTCGAGAAGACGCAGCGCCTCGGTCTGCACTGCGGGACCCAGCGCGTGTTTCCAAAGCAATGTCGTATCCGACGGGTTTGCCTGAAGGGCGCGAAGCTCGGCGGCAAAGACGTTAAGCGCTGGACGGTCACGGAACATGCCTTCGGAGACGAGGGTGTCACCGTAGCGCTCGGCGGTGGCCGCTACATCGACATAGTCGTATTCAGGATGGTACTGCACGCCCCAAAAAGTACCGCGCTCAAAGGTGAATGCCGCCGCCTGCACCCCAAAATCGTTGCTGGCCAGGATCGCCGCACCGCTCGGCAACGCGGCGATCCCGTCGCGGTGAACCGTCGGCGCCTCGAACACGGCGGGCTTGCCGGCGAACAGAGGATGTTCGCGGCCGGTATCGGTGAGCACAATACGCCGGGCGAACCCAAACTCACGGCCCTGCGGATTGGCATGCACTTCGCCGCCCGCGGCGGTGACCGCAACCTGGAGCCCCCAGCAGCTTCCAAAGAATGGTATCCCGGCGGCGAACACGGCCTTGGCGAGATCGATCTGACGCATCACAGGCGGACCGCCGTTGTAGATATTAAGGGCTGACCCGGTCATGGTGACGCCGTCATAATCCTCGAGGCCGACGCCTCCCGGAAACTCCACGGCGCCATCCGCCGCGAGCATGATGTCGATCTGCAGCGACGCGTCTACGCGATGCAATACTCGCGAATAGCCGACGCCGGAATCGTACCCAAGGGCAGCCACTTGGCGCGCGCGGATCTCCGCGACATTGCCGTCGATGACCAGGATGCGCGCGGCAGTCACGTGGCGCTGACCACCGACTCGATTTGCCCGTCTACCGCGGCGCGAAAGATATGTTCCAGTTGCGCCGCGTTGACCGGTATTGGATTTCCGCCCGCCGATGGATCGAGCGACGCCTCGCTGCCGATGACCGCAGCGTTGCCCGTGCCCACGCCTATCTCGGCCAAAGAATGCGGTATCCCCAGTTCACGGCGCATTTGCAGCACCCACGCAAAGAAACCGTCAAAGCTTCGTTCGGGGAGATTCAAAACCCGGGAGATGATCTCCGCTTTCTCGGCGATTGCGTGGCGGTTGTAGGTCATGACGTAGGGAAGAATGATGGCATTCGTCAGGCCGTGATGCGTGTTGAACCACGAGCCCACGGGATGCGCTATGGCATGCACCCCGCCCAGACCCTTCTGAAAGGCCGTTGCGCCCATGGATGCGGCGGCCAGCATCTGCGCGCGCGCCTCGATGTCCCTGCCGTCGGCACAGGCGCGCGGCAAATACCGGTGAATGAGCCGCATCCCCTCGAGGGCAACGCCATCCGCCAGGGGATGAAAGCCGGGCGCACAAAATGCTTCGAAGCAGTGGACGAACGCATCGATACCGGTGGCTGCGGTCACTGCGCGCGGCAATCCAACGGTCAGCTCAGCGTCCAAAATGACGATGCGCGGCATCATCATCGGATGGAAGATGATCTTCTTTTGATGGGTCTCCTCGTTGAGAATGACGCTTGCCCGGCCCACTTCAGAGCCCGTGCCCGCGGTCGTAGGCACAGCGACCACCGGAGCTATCCCGCCGGGCACGGCCCGCGTCCACCAATCGCCGACGTCTTCGAAATCCCACAGCGGGCGGGTTTGTCCTGACATGAAGGCAACGGCCTTGCCGGCGTCGAGTGCCGATCCGCCGCCGAACGCGACGACGCCGTCGTGGCCGCCACCGCGGTAAGCGCGAAGGCCCGCTTCGACGTGGCTGCTGGCTGGATTGCCTCTGACCCCGCCGAACAGCGCCGCGCCCTTTAGTGACGCAGCCGCACGCTCAATCATCGGGGTCTTGACCAAGCCCTCATCGGTAATGATCAGCGGCCGATTGATACCGGCTCGGGAGCAGGCGTCTGCAAGCTCGGCTATGCGGCCCGGCCCGGCCCAAATCGTCGTCGGATAGTTCCAATTGCCGCGCAGCGTATTGCTCATAACGTCGTCCTGAAATGATAAGACTTCGGCCGCGTCAACTGCTCGAAGCCCACGCGCGACAAGGTGCAGCCGCGCCCCGAATTTTTTACGCCGGTCCAGGCAAGCGCCGGATCGAGATAGTCGCACCGATTGAGGAACACGGTGCCCGTCTCGAGTGCGTCGCCGAGCGTCTCCGCGCGTGACGCGTCCGCCGAGAAGATCGCGGCGGTCAATCCGAATTCGCTGTCGTTCATCAGCCGCACCGCCTCCTCGTCCGAGCCCACACTCATGATGCCGACCGCCGGCCCGAATGTCTCCTCGCGCATGATTGCCATCGTGTGGTCGACATCGACGAGCACTTGTGGCGCGAGATAAGGTGTTCCGTCGGAGCTCGACGCAAACGCTTTCTCGTCGATCAACTGCCGCGCGCCGCGCGCCACAGCCTCGCGCACCTGCGAACGGACGGCGGCGGCGGCGGCGGTGCGCACCACGGGTCCGATGGTCGTCTCCGGATCGAGCGGCGACCCCAACCGGTACTTCTGGGTAAGGTCGACCACGCCGTCAACGAATTCTCGATAACGCGATTCCGCCACGTAGATCCGCTTGATACCGCAGCAAGATTGGCCAGAATTGAAGAACGCCCCATCCGTCAAAGTTTCGATCGCATGCGCGAGGTTGGCATCGGCCCGCACATAAGCGGGGTCCTTGCCGCCCAGTTCCAGACCCGCCGTCGCAAATCCTGCCCCCGTCGCCGCGACCACGGCCCGTCCACCCGACACCGAGCCGGTGAAACAGACGCTGGCTACCCGAGGATCGCCCATGAGGCGCGCGGTGTCGGCATGCGACAAATGCAAGTATTGGAACACGCCGGCCGGAACGCCGGCGCTGACGAAGGCTTCGAGAAAGCGCTCGGCACACAAGGGCGTCTGGTGCGAATGTTTGAGTACCACCGTGTTGCCCGCGATCAACGCCGGTATGACGGCATTGACCGCCGTCAGGTAAGGGTAATTCCAAGGAGCAACGACGACGATGATACCAAGTGGAACCCGCTTGATCTGGCGATTAAAGCCGGCCTTTTCACCGGGTTGAATCGCCGCCAGCGCCTGCGGCGCCGCATTCAGCATGTAGCATGCGCGCTCTTCGAAGCCGCGCACTTCGCCCGGCGTGTAACGGATAGGCCGTCCCATCTGCCAAGTGATCTCGGCGGCAATGTCATTCGCCCTGGCGACGAACGCATCCACGGCTTTCGTCAGAATCTCACAGCGCGCGGCGAGCGGCAAAGCCGCCCACGGAGCCTCGGCGCGTCGCGCGGAATCGAGCGCTCGATTTATGCCGGCGGCTGTTTCTAGCGGGCGCTCGACGTAGACCCGGCCGTCCACCGGGCTGATGGTCTTCAATGTCTCAGTCATGCGTGCACTCAAATGATTTCAAAGTATCGGGCGAGTTCCCAATCAGTAATCGCCTTGCGGAATTCCCGCTCTTCCCACTGCCGGGTTGCAGCGTAATGCTCGACGAACTCGTCGCCAAAA
Source organism: Steroidobacteraceae bacterium (assembly GCA_050012215.1). Classification (GTDB taxonomy): domain Bacteria; phylum Pseudomonadota; class Gammaproteobacteria; order Steroidobacterales; family Steroidobacteraceae; genus Bog-1198. The sequence goes on along the minus strand of JBEKHO010000039.1, from coordinate 2,383 downwards.
AGCGTTCGAGCGGGCTTCGACGTGAGCAGGCGTTCGGCGGCCTCGAACAGGGTCGCGGGCAAGCGCCGATGCGGCGGATGCTCGCGGTCGTAGGCGTTGCCCTCGATCGGCGCGTCCGGCTCGATGCGGTTCTCGATGCCCCACAACCCAGATCCGATCGCGGCAGCCAAGGCGATGTAAGGATTGATATCCGCGGCCGCAATACGGTACTCGATGCGATGGCTCGACGGACCGCCGCGAATCACGCGCAGCGCCGTCGTGCGGTTCTCGACGCCCCAAGCGGCGGCAGTGGGCGCCCAGTAGCCCGGAATGAGGCGCGAATAGCTGTTCACCGTGCCGGCCACCATCGCCAGCAACTCAGGCATCAGCGCCTGCTGGCCGCCGAGGAACCAACGCATGGCGTCCGACATCTCATGCGGCTTTGTGGGATCGTGAAAGACGCTCTCGCCCTGGGTGGTCCGCAGCGAAATGTGCAGATGACCGCTTTGACCCGGAACGCTGTTGGACCACTTCGCCATGAACGTCGCCATCAAACCGTGCCGCTGCGCCAGAACTTTGGTGAATGTCTTGAAGAGCGCCGCGCGGTCGGCCGCTTCGAGAGCGTCGCAATACGTAAGCGCAGCTTCGAGAACTCCGGGCCCCGTCTCGGTGTGCAGTCCCTCGATCGGAAATCGCATGGCCTGAGCGAGATCGAGAAGATCGTGGTACAGGTCCGAATGCACGGAGCTTCGCAGTACCGAGTAGCCAAAGGCACCGGGCGTCATGGTCTTCAATTGCCGGTAGCCCTTATCGCGAATCGACTGCGGCGTTTCGTCGAAAACGAAGAACTCGAATTCCGCGGCGGCGCTGACGGCGTATCCCGCCTTCGCGGCCCGTTGCAGCACACGCCGCAGCACCCCTCGCGGACAGACCGATTCCGCGCGCCCTGCAAACTCGCCCAGAAAAAGCACGGTTTTCGGCTCGAACGGAATGTCGCGCTGAGTCGATGGAAGGATCCGCACCGTCGCATCCGGATAGGCGGTATGCCAGCCGGTAAATTTCGTGTTGTCGTACAGCTGATCGTTCGAATCCCAGCCCAGAATCACATCGCAAAATCCGAGATTCTTCTCAAGACCCGTCAGGAACTTGTCCCGACTCAAATACTTTCCGCGCATGATCCCGTCGGTGTCGAAGACGCCGATCTTTACGTGCTCAATGCCGCGTTCGGTCAACAACTTAACGATATCGGCGTCCTGTTTCAAAGATTGGTGCCTCACGAACTCAAGCTGCTCACAGGGTTACACCGCTTGATTGTACGAGATTGTGAACGGTTGAACCCAAGGATTTGGATAACAAGCATTACACTGTTTGAAGCACGCCTCGGCCTGGCGCTGCTGCCCGGCGGTCGACGTCGGCAAGCGCTCGAATTGGCGTTCGAGCAATTACTGGTCGAGGATTTGGAGGGGCGGGTTTTGGATTTCGACCGCTCAGCAACCGAAGCCGCAGCAGGCCTCGCAGCCGAAAGGCAGCAAAATGGCCGAACCGTCGACATGCGCGACACTCAGATCGCGGGTATTGTAATCGCCCGACGTGCGGCGCTGGCAACAAGAAACGTTAAACACTTTGCAGACCTCACTGCCGAGGTGGTGAATCCGTGGGAAGCCAAGCGGTAAACCTATCCGAGCGATCATATCTCCGTGCGCACTTGCGGCAGAGGGCCATGTAAAAGATCGATTTAGTCCGCCACGGAAAATGTTCGCTTCAGAACGTAAAGTCCAGTGCCAGCTACAGCTGCGTAGAGAACCCAATCGACGCCTTGGTAGTTGGCTAACACGAGCAGGCCATACCCTCCTCCACCCAGCAGCGCCAATCCCAGTGTCGTCGGTAAGAGTGCGGATTGTCGGTTAAAGAAACCGGAAAGTAATCGGCTTACTAGGGCCACTTTCGTCGTCATCCGGTCCGACATGAGCTCTTTGAATATCGACAGGACAACCACCACCATCACACCAATCACTAGCAGGGTCCCCATCCAGCGAAGAGCCAACGCCGGATGATCGCTCAAGTACGGGCCCAAAATCGCGTAGGCTGGAACGAGGACAAACGCCATCAGGCGAAGCCGTAGCTCCGCGGCCCTCGCACTCAGATTCGCTTGGACGGGTCGATGTAGGAGGACCACGGCGGTCACAAGCGCCGTGCTGAATCCTGCCCAATTCTTTGCGTCCGCGGCGCTCGACCACAACGAATAAAGCGCAATCACGGTGACGATGAGCAGCGCTCCAAGCAGTTGCCGTCGGGTACGCTTGGGCACGTCGAGAATCCACATCTTGCTCAAAGGAAGACCGGCGATGGCACTTGCGCCCAAAGCGCCCGCGACAACGATGCCCACGGGTATGCCGATCGTGAA
>JBEKHO010000038.1:0-47511 GCA_050012215.1 Steroidobacteraceae bacterium | reverse complement strand
GCAGCGCCCGCCCGCAACGGCTGCGCCGCCGCCACCCCACAGCACGGAGACTCGTCCATGAATGCACCCAGCTCCAATGTCGACCCCGCAGAGCTCGCCAAATTCTCGGGACTCGCCGGACGGTGGTGGGATCCCAAAGGTCCCTCCCGGCCGCTGCACGATCTGAACCCCGTGCGCCTGCAGTACATCGAGCGAGCGGCCCCCCTTGCCGGCCGCACCGTGGTGGACGTGGGGTGCGGCGGCGGGATTCTGTCGGAGGCCATGGCTCGCGCCGGCGCCCGCGTGCTCGGCATCGATCTCGCGCGCGCCGTCCTGGACGTGGCGGAATTGCACGCCCTGCAATCCGGGGTTTCGGTGCAATACCGTCAGCTCGCGGCAGAGGCTCTCGCGCAGTTGCATCCGGGAGAATTCGATCTCGCCACGTGCATGGAAATGCTCGAGCACGTGCCCGACCCAGCCGCCTCGCTTGCCGCTCTCGCGACACTCGTGCGCCCCGGCGGCGACATCATCGTATCGACGCTCAACCGACACCCGCGCGCCTTCGCCGTGGCGATCCTCGGAGCGGAGTACGTCGCGCGAATCTTGCCGCGCGGGACCCACGAATATCTCAAGTTCATCCGGCCCTCCGAGCTCGCACGCTGGGGACGCGCGGCGGGGCTCGAGCTGTGCGACCTCGCGGGCATCGGCTACAACCCCATCACCCGCGCGTTCCTGCTCTCGTCGGATACCAAGGTCAATTACCTCGCACACTTTCGCAGGCCCTCGTGAGATGAGCTTGCTCGCCGTGCTGTTCGATCTCGACGGGACGCTGCTCGACACCGCGCCCGATATGGTCGGCGCGCTCGATGCGCTGCGCCGCGAGAACGGCCTCGCGCCGCTGCCCTTCGAGGAGGCGCGCGCTTCGGTGAGCCACGGGTCGGGACGCCTGGTGCGTCTCGGTTTCCCCGATGCCGACCCGGAGCGGCAGGCCGCCCTGCAGCGCCGCTATCTCGAGATCTACAGCGCCGAGCTCAGCGCAAAAACGCGGCTGTTCCCGGGCATGGACGCGGTGCTCGCCGAGCTCGCCGCACTGCGCCTCGCGCTCGGCATCGTCACCAACAAGCCCGCGTGGCTCACCGAGCCGCTCCTCAAACAGCTCGGCCTGCGCGAGCAGTTCGCGTGCGTGATCAGCGGCGACAGCTTGAGCGAACGCAAGCCTCATCCGATGCCGCTGCTGCATGCGGCGAAACTCGCCGGCGCCGCGCCGCAGGAGTGCCTCTACGTGGGCGACGCGGAACGCGACGTGCAGGCCGCGCGGGCGGCCGGGATGCGATCGCTGGTGGCGACCTACGGGTATCTCGCCGTGGGGGAGAATTGGCGCGCCTGGGGAGGCGACGGCGCCATCGCCGCGCCGGTGGAGCTTCTCGGCTGGCTCGGCGAACATGGGGCGGGCACATGAGCCTCGACGACACCTGGAACGCGCTGCTTGCCGCCGGCATCGGCGGTTGTCTGGTGGGAATTCTCGCCGCTCTTCTGTGGCGCACGCGGCGCGAACAGGCGCTTCGCGTCGAGCTGGAGGTGCTGCGCGCGCGGATCCGATCGGACGAGTCCACCGCCGCCGAGCGGGACCTGGCGCTTACCCGCATGCGCGAGCAATTGCAGGGAGTGTTCGGGGATCTGGCCCGCGACAGTCTCAAAAGCAACAGCGAGGTGTTTCTGCAGCTTGCGCGCGAGCGGCTTGGGTCTCAGGCGAGCGACGCGGCGGCCGCACTCAAGGAGCGCGAGACCGCGATCGAGTCGCTGGTGCAGCCGATTCGCGAGACTTTGGCCCGCACCGAGGCGCAGATTCAAAGCATCGAGCGCGCGCGCATCGACTCCTTCGCCACCATCAAGGCCCAGATGGAGAGCCTGGCGAGCGGCCAAAGCACGCTGTCGCGCGAGACCCGCAACCTCGTGACGGCTCTGCGCCGGCCGGATGTGCGCGGACGCTGGGGCGAGATCACGCTCAAGCGCCTCGTGGAGCTCGCCGGGATGAGTGCGCACGTCGATTTCACCGAACAGCACCGGCTGCTGACCGACGAGGGGGCCATCAGGCCGGACATGATCGTGCACATGCCGGAGCGCCGCGATATCGTGGTGGACGTGAAGACGCCCTTGGATGCGTACCTCGCGGCGGTGGAGGCACAAACCGACGAGGAGCGTGCGCGCGAGCTCAAGCGCCACGCACAGCTCGTCGCCGCGCGCGTGCGGGAGCTTGCATCGAAGAGCTACTGGGCGCAGTTCGAGCACAGCCCGGATTTCGTGGTGCTGTTTCTGCCCGGTGACCAGTTTCTGTCGGCCGCGCTTCAGGAGAATCCGCAGCTCATCGACGAATCGCTGCGCCAGAACGTCATGCTGGCGACGCCCACGAGCCTGGTGGCGCTCTTGAAGGCGGTCGCCTACGGCTGGAAACAAACGGCGCTCGCCGAGAACGCGGAGGAAGTGCGCCGTCTCGGCGAAGATATGTACAAGCGGCTCGCCGTGTTCGGCGAGCATCTGGCGCGGCTCGGCAACGCGCTCGGCGGAGGCGTCGACGCGTTCAACAAGGCGGTGGGATCGCTCGAGCAACAGGTGCTGCCCGCCGCGCGGCGCTTCCCGGAACTCGGCCTGCGGGTGAATCGCGTACTGGAACCGCTCGAACCCATCGAAGCGCTGACGCGCGCGCCGCGTGTGAGCGGCACCACGGCCTCCGAGTCCACCGCCGATGGGACCGCCGCTGAGTCACCTTGATGAGCCGTATCGGAGCCGGGCGTTACCGGGCGGATCGGTACGCTACTGGAGCTGGCTGTTCGCGGCGCCCGAATCGCGCGACCCGTTGATCGGCATCTATGCATTGAGTGCGGAGTGGCGTGCGTTGATGGATCCCGCCACCGGACTCGAGCCCGCGCGGATGCAGCTCGCGTGGTGGGCGGAGGAAGTCGCCCGGCTGGTGCGCGGCGCGCCGCTCCATCCCATCACGCGATTTCTCGCCGCATTACCGCGCGCCGCGCAGGTGGATTTTGCGGCGTTGAACGCCTCGCTCGAAGCGGTTGCGCGGCAGATCGCCGGGGCACCGCTCGAGCGCAGCACCGAACTCGAGCCGCAGGGTGCCACGCTCTGGGCGACACCCCTCGTCACCGCCGCGCATCTCGCGCGCGATCTCGAAGGCGGCTCCGAGCCGGCCGTACGGCGCGCCGTCTCGGCATTGGGCGCAGCACAATACTTGCAGGAGTCCGTCGCCGATTACCGGCGCGATGCGCTTCACGGGCGTGTAATATTCCCGGTCGATGAATTGCTCGCGGCTGGCATCGAGGATGAGGACCTGACCGCCCCCTCGCCCCCGCCGGCGCTGCAGGCATATCTGGACGGCTTGCGCGGCCGCGCCGAACGACTGTTCAACGCAGCCGCCGACGGGTTGCCCGAGGTAGAGCGGCCGGCGCTGCGCCATCTGCTGGTTCTCGCAGCACTCGGCGCCAGGCACTCGCGCCGCGACGTGAAACGCACCGGCGCCTTCCGGCCGGCGGATTTGTACCAGGCCTGGGTTGCGGCCCGCCGTGCCGTGAGCCCGGATTCGAAGCATTGAGAAATACGATGTCGCTGCCCAAACACTTCGAACCGTCTCCGGACCTGCTCGCCGGGCGCACCGTGATGATCACCGGTGCAAGCGGCGGCTTCGGCCGCGCGCTCTCGCTCGCGTGCGCGCGCGCTGGCGCGAGCGTCATTCTGGTGGGCCGCAACGGCGCGAAACTCGATCGGCTCTATGACGAGATCGAGGCGCTCGGCGCCGCGCAGCCGGCCATCGCCGTGCTCGATCTCGCCACCGCCACGGCCGCCGAATACGACCATCTGGCCGAGACGGTCGGCAAGGAATTCGGCAAACTCGACGGCCTGGTGCACGCCGCCGCGTTGCTCGGCGATCGAACCCCGTTGGAGCACTACGACGTTCCCACGTGGTGCCGGGTGTTGCACGTGAATCTTACTGCGCCGTTCATTCTCACCCAGGTATTGCTGCCGAACCTGCGCAAGTCCGCCGACGCCTCGATCGTCTTCGTGAGCAGCAGCGTCGTTTACAAACCCCGCGCCTTTTGGGGAGCCTATGCGGTGTCCAAGACCGGCCTCGAGGCGATCCGCGGCATGCTGTCGCAGGAACTCGAGGGCGAACGCCACATCCGCGTCAACAGCATCAATCCAGGCCGGATGCGCACCCCGATGCGTGCCGCCGCATATCCCGCGGAAGATCCGAACAGCTTGCCGGACCCGTCCTCGGTCGCGAATCCGTTCCTGTATCTCTTGAGCGCACAGGCACGCGAGATCGACGGCCAATATTTCGACGCGCAATGAATCGAAAGGAGCGCACGAGATGATCAGGTTCACATCCCTTTCGGCGGCCGCATGGCTCTTGCTCGCGCCCGTCGCCCTGCTCGCCAACACTCCGTCGGGCGCCCCTCCGTCCGGCGCCACGCCCAAGCCTCTGGAGGGCGACTACGTCATTCCCGATTTCCATTTCGCCTCGGGCGAAGCGCTGCCGGAACTCAGGATTCACTACACCACGCTCGGCAAAGCCCGGCGCGACGAGCACGGCCACGTCACCAACGCGGTCCTCATCCTGCACGGCACGGGCGGCAGCGGCCACAGCTTCCTCGTCGACCGATTCTCAGGCGTGCTGTTCGGCAAGGACCAGCCGCTCGACGCCAGCCGCTACTACATCATCCTGCCCGACGGAATCGGTCACGGCGCCTCCAGCAAGCCGAGCGACGGATTGCACGCGCGTTTTCCGCAATACACCTATGAAGACATGGTCGCGGCCCAACACGAGTTGCTGACCCAGGGTTTGCACGTGGATCATCTGCGCCTGCTGATGGGCACTTCGATGGGTTGCATGCACACGTGGCTCTGGACCGAGCGCTATCCGGCGTTCACGGACGCCGCGATGCCCCTTGCCTGCCTTCCGGTGCAGATCGCGGGGCGCAACCGGCTGTGGCGCGATCTGATCATCGAGTCGATCCGGACCGATCCGCAGTGGCTGCAAGGCGAATACCGAGCCGAGCCGATGGAGGCCCTGCGCACGGCCGCCGGCTACCTGCTCATCGCGGGCAGCGCGCCTATCCAGATGCAGATCGCCCTGCCCACGCGCGATGCGGCCGACGATTTTCTCAAGGTGTACATGGACCGGCAGCTGCCGCAACTCGATGCCAACGACCTGCTGTACCAGGTCAGCGCCTCGCGCGACTACGACCCGTCCGGAGGGCTCGAGAAGATCCAGACGCACGTCATGTGGATAAATTCGGGCGACGACTTCATCAACCCGCCCGAGCTCGGGATAGCGGAACGCGAGGTCAAGAAAGTGAAAAATGGCCGCTTCGTGCTGCTACCCGCCTCCGATCAAACCCATGGACACGGCACGCACACCTGGGCCGCCGTCTGGCAGCAGTACTTGAGCGAACTGCTGAGCTCGAGCGAGCCGGCGAAGGCGGGGGCAGCCGCGGCGAAGGGCGGCCGCTAAGCGCGCGCCGCTAAACGCGTGCGGCTAAATCCGTGGCATCAATCCTCGGCTGGTTCGGCCGGGGATTCAACGGCGTCGATCTCGTGCATCAGCGAGCTGCGCTCGCCCGCCGTCATGACGCGCGAGTGTCCTCGCGGCAAGTCGCGGGACAGATGCACCGGCCCGAACCGCACGCGCATCAAGCGGCTGACGATGATGCCCCGCGCTGCCCACCAATGACGCACTTGAGCGGAACGCGTTGCGCGCACCGTGACGTTGATCCAGTGGTTGAAGCCCTCTCCGTACTGGGCATCGGCTTTCAAGATGCTCAAGGGTTCGCCCTCGATATCGGCCGCGGCACGAAATTCCTCCATCAACCCGTCGGTGAGCGGCCCGCGGACGCGCAGCACGAAGTCGACCGTGAGCGCATGTGCGCCGCGCGACACGCGATGCGCCCAGGAACCATCGTCGGTCAGGATCTCCAGCCCTCCATCCACCGGCGGCAGCGGTTGAATGGCGAGCCATCGCCCTGCGGCGCGCGATTGTTTCCATTGCTCGCCGGCACGAGACGTGGCGGCCTTGAGGTCGAGCGCGGCGCCGGGAGAGCGGTGGAACAACAGCACGTGTGATTCCCCGGCCTTGGGGGCTGCGTTCAATCGGACCGGCCGCCCGTCGAGGGTGATACGGTCGCGCCCCGCAAGCCGCGCGCCCAACTCCGGCACCTCGCCGTTGATCTTCAAACGGCCTTCGCGAATCCAGCGTTCGACCTCGCGCCGCGAGCCGATGCCGGCGGCCGACAAAATCTTCTGCACTCGGACCGACGACTCCGCCGTATCGGATTTGCCGGCCTTACGCCCGGGTGGCCGCTCGCGTGGCCGGCGCGCCCGCATCAATCGGCGTCATCGCCGACGCCGCGGGCTACCAGCCCTCGGGCCCGCGGTTCGGCTTCGGCGGCATCGAGTTCGTCGGCATCGCGCTCGTAGTCCTCCGATGCGGAATCACCGTCAGCCGACGCGACGGCGGCTTCGCCGGCTTGAGCTTGCTCCACCACGGCATCCGCGCCGGGCAGTGACAGCTGCACGCGCAAGTCCTCGAGCTCCTTGAGTTGAGCAAGTGTCGGCAGATCGTCGAGCTTCTTCAAGCTGAAGTAGTCCAGGAATTCCCGTGTGGTGCCCAGGAGTTCGGGCTTTCCCGGCACATCGCGATGTCCGATCACCCGGATCCAGCCGCGCTCCAGCAACGTCTTGATGATGTTCGGGTTCACCGCCACGCCGCGGATCTGCTCGATCTCGCCGCGGGTGATGGGCTGCCGATACGCCACCAGCGCCAAGGTCTCGAGCAGAGCACGCGAATACTTTGCCGGCCGTTCCTGCCAGAGGCGCGACACCGGCTGCGCCACGGAAGGTCGCACTTGGATGCGAAATCCGCTGGCAACCTCGACGACCTCGATGCCGCGTGCCTCGTACTCCTCGCGTAAAGTCGAGAGCGCCGCCTGCACGGCCTCAGCGCCCGAGCCGTCGCGCTCGTCGAACAGCGACTCGAGCTCATCGGTCGTCAACGGCCGGCCGGACGCCAGCAAAGCGGCTTCGATTACATTGCGCACGTATTGGTCGTTCATGGGTCTCTCGTAGGATCTTCGCTGACGGTGGCGTCGTTCGCGACGGCATCATTGGCGGCGGCGTCCATGACGTCTTCGGTCACGAGCTTCAGCCGCTTGGCGGGGTTGCCGAGACGCACGTGCAGGGGGCCATACGCCTCGGACTGCACGATGTCGATCAAGCCCTCCTTCAGCAGCTCGAGAATCGCGACGAAGGTCACCGTAACGCCGCGGCGGCCCTCCTCCGGCCTGAACAGCCGGACGAAATCGAGGAAGCCGCTGCCGTTCAAGCTCTCCAGCACGTCGGTCATGCGCTGGCGAACGGACAGCGGTTCTCGCTGCACGTGATGATGCGCGAACATATCGCTGCGGGCCAGCACTTCCTGGAACGCGAGCAGCATCTCCTGCAGCGTGACCTGCGGGGGAATTCGAACCACCTTGCGGTCGACCAGATCGGCCGACGCCACCCAGGTATCGCGCTCCAGCCGCGCAATGCGGTCGATGCCCTCGGCCGCCCGTTTGAAGCGCTCGTATTCCTGCAGCCGGCGTACGAGTTCCGCCCGCGGATCGGCCTCCTCTGCGTCCGGTGTGTGCACACGCGGCAGGAGCATCCGCGACTTGACCTCGGCCAGCGTCGCAGCCATGAGCAGATATTCGCCGGCGAGCTCGAGCTGCAGCACCTGCATCAACTCGATGTAGCGGGTGTACTGACGGGTGATTTCGGCAATGGGGATATCGAGGATGTCGAGGTTTTGCCGCCGGATCAAATACAACAATAAATCGAGCGGACCCTCGAACGCCTCGAGGAAAACCTCGAGCGCCTGCGGCGGGATATACAGGTCCCGCGGCAGCTCGGTGATGGGCTGGCCCTCCACGACCGCGAACGGCATTTCCGCCTGTTGTTGAAGGGTCGCGTGCGCAGCGACATGCGCGGCGGCGTGCGCAGCGTCCTGCGCGGCATCGTGCTCGGGCGCCTGCGCGACAGCGGGCGCTTTCGGCACGAGTGTGAGGTCTGGTCTCATCGGGCCTCCCGGGGCTTCAACGGTAATTCAAGGCCATGGCCTGCCGCACGGCATCCATGGTCTCGCGCGCCGCAGCGCGCGCGCGTTCGCAGCCTTCCGCGATAATACCGCGGACGAGCTCCGGATTCTCCTCGAACTCCTGAGCCCGCTTGGTGATGACGGAGATCTCCTCCACGATCTTGTCGATGAGCGGCGCCTTGCACTCCAGGCAGCCGATGCCTGCGGTGCGGCAGCCCTGTTGTACCCACGCCTGAGTGTCGGCGTTCGAATACACCTTGTGCAGATCCCATACCGGACACTTGTCGGGGTCGCCGGGATCGGTCCGGCGCGCGCGCGCGGGATCGGTCTGCATCGCCTTCAACTTCTTCGCAACCGAATCCACCGGCTCGCGCAGGCCGATGGTGTTGTTGTAGGACTTCGACATCTTGCGCCCGTCCAGACCCGGGACCTTGGGCGTCGAGGTGAGCAACGCTTCGGGCTCGGGCAGAATCGCAATCCCGATCCCTTCGAGGTAACCGAACAGCCGATCGCGGTCTGCGACGGTCAAGCGGGCATTGGCCTCGACCAATGCCCGCGCCTTCGACAGCGCTTCGGCATTGCCCTTTTCCTGATAGTCCTTGCGCAGCGCCCGATACATCGCGGAGTTGCGCGTTCCAAGGCTTTTGATCGCCTTCTCTGCTTTTTCCTCGAACTGTGGCTCGCGCCCGTAGATGTGATTGAAGCGCCGCGCGATCTCGCGCGTGATCTCGACGTGAGCCACTTGATCCTCGCCCACGGGAACGTACTGTGCGCTGTACAGCAGGATGTCGGCGGACTGGAGCAGCGGATAGCCCAAGAATCCATAGGTGGTCAAATCGCGGTCGGCAAGCTGCGTCTGTTGATCCTTGTAGGACGGCACGCGCTCCAGCCAACCGAGCGGAGTGATCATGGACAAGAGCAGGTGGAGCTCCGCGTGCTCCGGCACCCGCGATTGGATGAACAGCGTCGCCACTCCCGGGTTCAAGCCCGCGGCGAGCCAATCCACCGCCATCGTCCACACGTGTTCCTCGAGGCGCGACGTGTCCTCGTACCCCGTGGTGAGCGCGTGCCAGTCGGCGATGAAAAAATAGCATTCGTACTGGTACTGAAGCTCGATCCAGTTCTTCAGGGCACCGTGGTAGTTCCCCAGATGCAACATGCCGGTCGGCCGCATCCCGGACAGCACGCGTCGATTCTGAATGGGGCCGCTCATGCCCGCGCGCCCAACAACATGTAGATCACCCGGGCGACCACCCGGAGAACGGGATCGAACAGCCATCCGAGCATGCCGAGCACGGACAGGGCGAGCACGAGGAACAGTCCCACCGGCGCGATCTTCTCCAAGCGTTCACCCCACTTCGGCGGCAACAGGGCGGACAGCACGCGGCCACCATCGAGCGGCGGCATGGGCAACAAATTGAATACGGCCAACATCACGTTGGTCAGGATGCCCGCTTGCGCCATCAGCACGATCCAGCCGTCGACCGTCTCGTTGGCGTGCAAGTGCAACACCGCCGCCAGGAACAGGGCCCAGCCGAGCGCCATGACGAGATTGGCGCCCGGGCCCGCCAGCGCGACGACCACCGTCGCGAGGCGCGGTTTACGCAGCGCCTGAGTAGCCACCGGCACGGGCTTCGCCCACCCGAACATCAGCCCTCCCATCGCCAGGAGGATGCTCGGCACCAGCACCGTACCGACCGGGTCGATGTGTCGCAGCGGATTCAAGCTCAGGCGTCCCAGAAGCTCTGCGGTGCGATCGCCGAAGTACCGCGCAGTCCAGCCGTGGGCCACTTCATGCAGGGTGATCGCGAAAAGCACTGGGATTGCATAGATTGAAATATTGCGAAGAAAATCAGGTAAATCCAACGCTTGCACTCGTTATTTATAGAAAAATACGAGCACTTTCGCCCGCATGGCGCCGCATTATACGGGCACCGGGCCGCCAAATGCGGTCACGTCGCCGCGGCCGACTCGCACGACCTGTGCGCCGGCGCCAGAGAGGTCGATGACGGAAGTCGGGACCAGGCCGCAGTTGCCGCCGTCGAGCACCAAATCGACACGCCGGTCGAGATGCTCGTAGATCTCCCGAGCATCGGTGCGGGGCACGTTCTCGCCGGGCAGCAGCAAGGTCGAACTCATCACCGGCTCCCCAAGCTCGGACAACAGCATCTGTGACACCGGATGGTCCGGAACCCGCAGCCCGATGGTGCCGCGCCGTTCGTGCTTCAGCCGGCGCGGCGTCTCGCGGGAGGCTTTCAGCAGGAAGGTGTACGGACCTGGGGTGTGAGCCCGCAGCAGCCGGTACTGCCAATTCTCCAGCACGGCGTATTTGCCCACCTCCGCAAGATCCCGGCACACCAGGGTGAAATGATGGTGACGGTCGGTCTCGCGAATGGTGCGGATGCGCTCGAGCGCCGCCTTGTCGCCGATGTGGCATCCCAGGGCGTAGCACGAATCCGTCGGATAGACGATCACCCCGCCGTGGCGCAGGCACTCGGCTGCCTGGCGAATGAAGCGCTGCTGAGGGGATACCGGGTGAAGTTGCAGGTAGATGCTCATGAGTCGAAGGTATGATACCTGCATGAACCAACTACTCGAATGGTCGCCTCTGATCGTCTTCTTCGTGGTGTTCGAGCTGTTCGGCATCTACTGGGCCACCGCGGCGCTGATGGTCGTCTGCACCGTGGTCATGTTCGCCCATCGGATGCGCGCCGGCCGGTTCAAAACCATGCACGTGATAACGGTTGGCGTGCTGCTGGTACTCGGCAGCGCGACGCTCCTGCTGCATGACAAGCGCTTCATCCAGTGGAAGCCGACGGTGCTGCTCGCGCTCACGGCCGCCGCCTTTCTGGGCAGCTCGTTCATCGGCCGCCAGCCCCTGGCGCGGCGCATGCTCGAGGGAGTGTTCAACGAGCCCGTGGAAATCGCGCCGAGGACCTGGCTCCTCGTCAATCTCGCGTGGGTGGCTTGGTTCGCGGCGCTCGCCGCGGCGAACATCTATGTGGCGCAAAACTATCCCGAAGGCGTCTGGGTCAAGTTCAAGGTGTTCGGCATCACGGCGGCGATGCTGGTATTCATGATTCCCCAGGTGATCTGGCTGAGCGGCAAAGTGAAGCCATCGCAGTCCGAGGCCGCACCGCCATGAACCGTGCGACCCGCGAGGCGCGGCTGCGTCAACGGCTCATCGATGAATTTCGGCCGCTGGAGCTGTCCGTCGAAGACGAGAGCCATCTGCATGCCGGACACGCCGGGGCGGCGGGCGGAGCCAGCCACTTTCGCATCCGCATCGTCGCCGAAGCCTTTCGCGGCAAGCCCGCGGTGGCGCGTCACCGGCTGATCTACGCGGCGCTGGGCGAGCTCATGAAAAGCGAGATCCACGCCCTCGCGATCGAAGCCTCGCCACCCGCAGAGCCAGATCTAAACGCCTGAACGATCGCTCATTTTTTAGCCAATTGCGGAGAATTATCTTAAACTGCCGCCCCCGGGCGCATCGGCCATGTCGGCCAAGTCGCTTATTGCGTAAAGGACCCAAATGAGAGCATTTCTTCGAACGCCGGCGATCGCGGTATCGACCGTGGCCGCCCTCGCCTCGCTGACCGCGTGCAACAAGACCCCGCAGGCAGCCGGTCCGCAGCCTGCGGCAGCGCCCGCATCGGTCGCCACGGTCAACGGAACGGCCATCACGCGACCCGAATACGACCTGTTCGTGAAGGACCTGCTGCAGGGCAAGCAGCAAGAGCTGACTGCCGATCAAAAGACCCAGGTGCTCGACGATCTGATCAATATGCAGCTGCTCGCCGACCAGGCCGAGAAGGATGGACTGCAGAACGATCCGGACACCGTGGCGCAGCTGCATTTGTTGCACGAGAAGGTCATGGCGGATGCGGAACAGCAAAAGTTCGTCAAGTCGTTCCAGCCCACGGATGCCGACCTCAAGGCCGAGTATGAAACCGCCGTCGCGGCCATGGACAAGACCGAATACAAGGCGCGCCACATCCTCGTCGCGAGCAAAGAGGACGGTCAGCAGGTCATCAAGAAGCTCAAGGGCGGCGCCAAGTTCGAGGATCTGGCAAAGGCACAATCGACCGACACCGGCTCGAAGAACAACGGCGGGGACCTCGGCTGGTTCACCACCTCGCGCATGGTCAAGCCGTTCGCGGATGCCGTGGTCTCCCTGAAAAAGGGCGAGATCAGCCCGGAGCCGGTACAGACGCAATTCGGCTGGCACGTGATTCAGCTCGAGGACACCCGCGACAAAGCATCGCCGCCGTTCGATCAGGTCAAGCAGCAACTCACCAATCAGCTGATCCGCAAGAAGCTGCAAGCGTACGTGGCGGATCTGAAAAAGAACGCGAAGATCGACAAGACGCTCTGACGCCGTTTCTTTCTCCACCATCGATGAAGCGGGCCTCGAGGCCCGCTTTTTTTGGAGGCGTGCCTCGACGGCCGGCCTATTCCTTCAACAGATCGAGGAACGCCGCCTCATCGAGCACCGTGACGCCGAGGCCCTGCGCCTTGACGAGTTTCGAACCTGGGTCGGCTCCGGCGATGAGATAATCGGTCTTCTTCGATACGCTGCCGCTGACCTTCCCGCCGCGTTGCACGATCGCATCCCGTGCCGCCTCGCGCGCCATCTCGCCGAGAGTGCCGGTCAACACGAAGCTCTTGCCCGCGATACGGCCCACGGAGACCGGACGCGCGACGGGGGGCCAGTGTATGCCGCTCGCCAGCAGGCGCTTAAGGAGCCTGCGATTCTCTGTGCTTTCAAAATACGCACGGATGTTGCGGGCGACGACCGGTCCCACATCGGGGACCTCTTGGATCTCATCCTCCGACGCGTCGCTCAATGACTCCGCACCTGCGAAATGTTGAGCCAGCGCCAACGCCGTCGCCTCCCCCACGTCACGTATGCCGAGGGCATACAGAAAACGCGGCAGCGTGGTGTTCTTGGCCGCCTCGATGGCCGCATGCAGCTTGTGCGCCGATTTTTCGCCCATTCGCTCCAACGTCTCGATCTGGGGCGGCCCGAGATCGAACAGATCGGCCGGCGTCTTCACCCAGTCGCGCTCCACCAGCTGGTCGACCAGCTTGTCACCCAGCCCTTGTATATCGAGGGCACGGCGCGAGGCGAAGTGCTTGATCTCCTCCTTGCGTTGGGCCGGACAGCTTCGGCCCCCGGTGCAGCGCGCGACGGATTGATCCGATTCGCGCACCACCGGCGAGCCGCACACCGGACAGTGCGTCGGTAGTTTCACGAGCTCGGCGCCGGCGACCCGGCGCTCCGGCAGCGCGCGCACCACCTCGGGGATCACGTCCCCGGCGCGGCGGATCACCACGGTATCGCCCGGCCGCACATCCTTGCGCTGCATCTCGTCCATGTTGTGCAAGGTGGCGTTGCTCACCGTGACGCCGCCCACGAACACCGGCGCGAGCCGCGCCACCGGCGTCAACGCTCCGGTGCGTCCCACCTGAAATTCAATGCCACGAACGGTGGTGAGCGCCTCCTCGGCAGGAAATTTATGCGCGATGGCCCAGCGCGGCGCACGCGATACGAATCCGAGCCGGCGCTGCAACGTGATGTCGTCGACTTTGTAGACGACGCCGTCGATCTGGTATTTGAGCTTCGCACGCGCGGCCCCCATCTCGGCGTAGTAATCGAGGCATCCCTCAATCGACTCGACGGTGCGCGATTGCGGACAGATCTTGAAGCCCCATCGGCGCAACGCCTGCAGCACCTCGCTATGATGGCCCGGGATTGCGCCTCCCTCGACGTGGCCGATGCCATAGACGAACAGATCGAGAGGCCGCGCTGCCGTCATGCGCGGATCGAGCTGCCGCAGGCTTCCGGCGGCCGCATTGCGGGGATTCACGAGCGCCTTCTCGCCACGGGCCAACGCTTCCTGGTTGTACCGCTCGAACCCGGCGATGGGCATGAACACCTCACCGCGCACCTCGAGCGTGCGCGGCACATCGGAGCCCCGCAGCTTGAGCGGCAGCGCCTTGATGGTGCGCAGATTCTGCGTCACGTCCTCACCCGTCTCGCCGTCGCCGCGGGTGGCTCCCTGCACGAAGGATCCGTTCTCGTAGCGTGCGCTGACCGCGAGCCCGTCGAGCTTCGGCTCCGCGGAGTAACGAATCGACTTGGTCTCGGGCAGCCGTTCGCGAATGCGCCGGTCGAAATCTCTCACTTCCTGCTCGCTGAACGCATTGTCGAGCGACAGCATCGGGACCCGGTGCTTGACGGCGCCGAATGCGGCGACCGGTGCAGCGCCAACGCGTTGCGTGGGCGAGTCAGCCGTGCGCAGCTCCGGATGCTCAGCCTCGATGGCGGAGAGCTCCACCATCAGCCGGTCGTACTCGGCATCCGGCACCTCCGGATCGTCGAGGGCGTAATACCGGTAGCCGTATCGGTCCAGGAGCTCGCGCAATTCGGCTGCTCGAGCGGCCGCCTTGCCCTTGGACTTGCCCGCCTGCCTTGCCGAGCCCATGAGCGCCGTGCGGGACCCTAGGCCGGGTCGCGGGCCGCCGGGCGAAGGGCGGATGAATTCAGCACCGATTGAAACCGTGCCACATCCTCGCGCAGCGTTGCAATGCGTTGCGGCGAAAACGGCATCCCCTTGGCGTCCTGAACCGTGCCGGAAAGCTCGCGCGCCAGTTCACGTGCGGTCGTGAGCAGCGCATCGACGGCCTGCAGCGGCTCCAACGGGCCGGGCAATACTGCGAACATGCTTACGCCGCGAAACTCCTCCTCCGGCATCTGCGCGACATCGAAAGTACCGGGCTCGATCAGGCTTGCGACGTAAAAGATACTTTGCCCGTCGGCGTGCTTGCGGTGATAGACCTGGTAGCGCCCGTATGCCAGACCATGACCCTCGAGGGCCGACATCAAATCCCGCCCGCTCCAGCGCTCATCCCCCACGGCACAGACACGCAGGGTGACGATCTTTTGCTGCTCGCTGACATTGGCTGCCGAGGGCTCGACCGCTGCCATACGATCGCTGTTCTCCGTGCCGGAGGTCAGGTTGAGCGGCGCCTGACTCGGCCCCGCGTACGCTGCGCGCGGCGGCGGGACGGACGGGGTCGGCGCGGAGGGGGCCGGGGCGGCCGCAGCGGGCGCCAGGGGCGCAGCGCGGGAGAAAACCTGCGCTGGCTGCACATCAGCATGGGGCTCATCGCCGCCGCCGATGTCGATGTCGATGGAGTGGTTGGGATCCCCCGACAAGCCCGCCAGGGATGATTCGATGTAATCCACGTCCTCGACCCGTGCGTGCTCCGGCTCTCTATTCGCCATCATCGGCAGATCGAGGATCGGCACCCGCTCGAAATCCGCCGTCCGAATGCTCAGTGGCTCCAGAGGCGATATGGCGCGGTCCTGCCGCGCGTCCATCCGCTCGGAGCCGTCCGCAGCCGGCGCGAGGCTCTGCAGCGGCACCACGGTCGATTCGCGAAGCTCGGAGTTTCCCGGCGCCTGGCCGGAGCGGCGCGTGGACCACCACCAGATGGCGGCGATCGCCACCGCACCGAGACCCGCCAGTATCCAACGCAACTGCGCCAACTTCGGAGTCCTTGCTTGCCTACATCGCAGCCATGCGCACCGCTTCATCGACATCAACCGCCACCAGGCGTGAAACGCCCGGCTCATTCTGGGTGACGCCGACCAACTGCGAGGCCAGCTCCATGGTGGCTTTGTTGTGAGTGATGAAGATGAACTGCACGTTGCGCGACATTTCGCGCACGATGTCGCAAAAGCGGCCGATATTGTTGTCATCGAGCGGTGCATCGACCTCGTCCAGCAGGCAGAACGGCGCTGGATTCAAGTCGAAAATGGAGAACACCAGCGCGACGGCGGTCAGAGCCTTTTCACCGCCCGACAGCTGGTGGATGGTGCTGTTGCGCTTGCCGGGCGGCCGGGCCATCACCGAGACGCCGGCGACCTCCGACTCCTCACCCGTCAATTCCAGATAAGCATGCCCGCCGCCGAACAGGCGTGGAAATTTTTCCTTGAGCCCCGCGTTCACCCGATCAAATGTGTCCTGGAACCGCGAACGGGTCTCGCGATCGATCTTGCGCATCGCGGATTCGAGGGTCTCCAGCGCGTCGGTGAGGTCCTTGCACTGGCGGTCGAGGTATTCCTTGCGCTCCGATTGTTCCTTGAACTCGCCGATCGCGGCAAGATTCACCTGGCCCAGGCGCTCGATCTTCCCCTTGGTCTCCTCCAGGCGGGCTTCCCAGGCCTCACCCGTCGCTTCCGCGCCGAGTCCGGCGAGCAGCTCAGCCAGCTCGAAGGTGGTGGCCGCAAGCTGCTCGGCGACGCTCTCGCGACGTACGCGAACCTGTTGCGCTGCCAGGCGCGCCTCATCCAGCGCCGCACGAGCCGATTCCACCTGTTCATCGAGCGAGGCGCGTCTCGAGTCGCGTTCGCGCAGCAAAGCGTCGAGCTCCTCGGTCGCAATCCGCGCGGCGTGCAGCTCCGCCTCGACTTGCGCGCGTACCGTCAGGGCGTGCTCGATCTGCGAGGCGAGGGCAGCCAGAGGCTGCTCGCCATCCTTGAGTTGTTTGAGGAGGTCATCGCGGCGCTGTGCAAGCTCCTGCAGCTGCTTGTCCAGCCGGGCGATCGAAGTCTCCAGGGACGCATGCGCACTGCGCCGCGATTCCACCTGTACGGCCAGCTCCCGAGCGCGCTGCTGCGCGGCCTGCATCGCCGCGCGTGCTGCGGCGAGTTCCGCGCGCATCCGCTCCCGCTCCTGTTCGAGCTCCACGCGCTGAGGCTCGAGCGCCGCCAGTGCATCAATGGCGGTTTCCATGCGGGCACGGGCTGCACGGAGCTCGGTCTGCGTACGGTCGAGTTCGGCCCGCACGTCGGCAAGACCGGTCTCCAATTGGTCCAGCCGGCGAGCGGTATCGGCTTTGCGTGCTTCGGCCGCGTCGTGCTCGGCCCGACGGTCGACGTGCTCTCGATGCAGCCGGTTCACCTCGCCCTGCAATCGGTCGCGACGATCCTCGTATTCACGCACGCGCCCGCGGCTCAACTCGAGCTGGCGCTCCGCGTCCTTGACCTCGGACTCGAGCCGGGAAACTTCGGCGCGCAGTGCACGCAACGATTCCTCGCGCTCGATCACTCCGGTGTGCGGCTCCCGATCCCGTGACAGCCGCAGCCAATCCTCACCGAGCCATACTCCATCGCGCGTCACCACCGATTGTCCGGATCCGAGCGTGGGCCGCATCCGCAGCGCATCGGCGAGGCTCTCCGCCGCGAATACCGAACTCAACACCGAATGCAAATAGGCCCCGCCTTGCACCTTGGTCTCGAGGCTTGCGGCGCCGGGGACGGCCGGCGAGTCCGGGGGCGGCGTTGCTTCGCGGGCGATGACCACGGCGAGATGTCCGCCATCGAAGCTTCCGAGGACGTTGGCGATCGCGTCGATGCCATCCACGCACACGGCCTCGAGGTAGGACCCGAGCACGGTCTCCACCGCTTTCTCCCAACCATGCTCCACCCGCAACTGCTGGGCGACACGCGGATTGGCATCGAGCGCCTGGGACTTGAGCCACTGCGTCACCTTGCCGGAAACCTTGCCGAGCGCCGCCTGTTGCAGCGCCTCGGTGGAAACCCGCCGCCCGAGCGCTTGTTGGCAGCGCTCGCGCAGTGCATTCAACCCCTGGGTCTGCGCGCGCTCCTGGTCGCGCGCTGCCGTCAATTCGACCAGCAACTCGGACAGCTCCGAGGCCGCCTTCTCGCCGGCATCGCGCGCCTGCGACGCCTGTTCCGCGAGAGTCTCGAGCGCGATGGCGGGCTGAGATTGTGCGAGGGCGGCGCGTTCGGTCTCCTGCCGCTCGCGCTGCTGCAACAGTCGATGCTGTTGACCGTCGAGTTGCTCGATGCGCGCGCGCTCGACCTGGGTTTCGCGCTGGCCGGCCGCCACGGCCTGCGCATGCGCATCGGACGCCGCCTGCCAGGTGGCGAGCGCGTGCTCGCAACGCTCGAGATTCGCCGCCGCCGAGTGCTCCTCGCCGTGCGCCGCTTCCAAACCCGGAATCATGGTGGAGAGCTCGCCTGCAAACGACTCGAGCTGGCCGCGATCACGTTCGATCACGCCGGTAAGCTCATGGACCTGAGCCTGCGCCTGGTCCGAATCCGAGCGCTGCCTCGCCTGCAGCTCGCGTGCATGCTGGATATTCTGCTCGATGCGCGAGACATCGGAGCCGGCTGCGTAGAAGCGCTCCTGGATGGCGCCGAGCGCGTCCGACTTCGCGGACTGGTCGACTCGAATTCTCTCGATCTCCGACTCCGCCTCGCGCAGATCCGCGATCGCGCGCTGCATCGCCGTGTCGCAGTGTTCGGTGGTCGAGTCGCGCACGCCCGCCTCCACATCGAGCCCCTGCAGGCGCAGCGCGAACACTTCGGCCTGAAGCTTGCGCTCCTCCTCCTTCAGTACCTGATATCTGCGGGCGGTGGCGGCCTGGCGCTGCAAGTGGCGGATCTGTTTGTCCACTTCCTCGCGCAAATCGTTCAGCCGGTCCAGATTCTCGCGCGTCTCGGCGATGCGGCTCTCGGTTTCCCGGCGCCGCTCCTTGTATCGCGATATGCCCGCGGCCTCTTCCAGAAATGCACGCAGGTCGTCCGGCCGCGCCTCGATGAGGCGCGAGATCATGCCCTGCTCGATGATGGCGTAGCTGCGCGAGCCGAGTCCCGTGCCGAGGAAGAGCTGCGTGATGTCCTTGCGCCTGACCTTGGTGCCGTTGATGAAATAATCCGATGTGCCGTCGCGGCTGACCGAACGCCGCAACGCGACTTCGTTGTAGGTCGCGTACGCTCCCCCGATTTTTCCGTCGGAGTTGTCGAACACCAGTTCCACCGAGGCGCTCCCCAGAGGCTTGCGCGCGGAGGAGCCGTTGAAGATCACGTCCGCCATCGACTCGCCGCGCAAATGCTTGGCGGAGATCTCGCCCATCACCCAGCGCACCGAATCGATGATGTTCGATTTGCCGCATCCGTTCGGGCCGACGACGCCGGTCAGACTGCTCGGGAACGTGACCGTGGTCGGGTCGACGAATGACTTGAAGCCTGCAATCTTGAGTTTCGTAAGGCGCATCAGTTAGGGCCAGCCTTGAAGTGGACGGGAGTGACCAGGCATCGGCGGCCCCGTCGAGCGTGCCGCCGATGTGGCGCGTAGTGTAAAGTAATCGCCATATTCGTAAACCCCCGCCGCGTGATGACAACCACCCTCGAGACCTTCGCAAATCCGACCTCCGAACGCGACTACACCATTCGGATGACCATCCCGGAATTCACCTGCCTGTGCCCGAAGACCGGACAACCGGACTTCGCCACTTTGAAGCTCGAATACGTGCCCGATCAGCGCTGTGTCGAGCTCAAATCCTTGAAGTTGTACATCTGGTCGTTCCGCAACCGGGGTGCGTTTCACGAGGCCGTGACCAATGAGATCTTGGGCGAGCTGGCCGGCGCCACCGCGCCGCGCTTCATGCGCCTCGTGGCCGAGTTCAATGTCCGCGGCGGCATCTATACGACCATCGTCGCGGAGCACCGACAGCCGGGCTGGGCGCCGGGCCCGCCCGTGGTCCTTCCGTAGCTCGTAGGACCCAGGGTTCCCGGCCCCCTCACCGGGGCGGACGGTCGGTTGCGGGGCGCGCCGCTGCCGGGCCCGCCTGGCCTCTCCCTGACCGGCTGCTGGATTTATCGATTAATCAGCGGGTTATACTTCCCAAAAGATCGAGTGCTGCTGCGCTGTACAGGCCGCAATGCGTCGGTATAATCGCGCGCTCTCTCTTTGGAGGCGGAGACTCTTAAATGCCCTCGAAAAAACCAATTAAAGCGGCTAAGAAGCCAGGAAAGGCGATACCCAAAAAAGCTGTTCGCAAGACAGCCGTGGCCAAAAAGGCAACGCGACCGCCACCGAGCCCTAAGCCCATCACATCGAAGGTACCAGTGAAACCGCAGAAACCAGCATCCAAGGCGCCGACGGCAAAACCTGCCGCGGCGCAGACCAATCATGTAGTAGCCCATCCCCCCCGGGCCAAGACCCCTGCGACGCCCAAGAGGGAGTCGGGCGAGATCTCCGTGAATTCCGAGAAAGTAGCTCCCATCAAATTTGACTCGCGCCCTCTGGTGCTGCCCACGCGTGCTGTGCCGCCCAGCGAGGAGGAGGGCGAAGCAGAATCCGGCGGCTCGGCCAGCCTGCTCGCGGGTCCGCGCAATGTGAAGCCCTATATTGCTCGCCGCGGCGAGCAATACATGAACAAGGAGCAGTTGGATCACTTCGCACGCATCCTGCAGAACTGGAAGCGGGACTTGATGGTCGAGGTCGACCGCACCGTGCTGCACATGAAGGACGAGGCGGCCAATTTTCCCGATCCGAACGATCGCGCCACCCAGGAGGAGGAGTTCAGCCTGGAACTGCGCACACGCGATCGCGAGCGCAAATTGATCCGTAAGATCGATGAGGCGTTGAAGCGTATCGAGGATGGCTCGTACGGGTATTGCCTGGAGACCGGCGAGGAGATCGGAATCAAGCGGCTCGAAGCACGGCCCGTGGCCACCCTCTCGGTCGAGGCGCAGGAGCGGCGCGAACGCCGCGAAAAGCAGTACGGCGACCGCGACGACAGGTACCGCTGACCAGCCGCCGGTCGGCGACGCCCCTGTCGGGGGCTACGTGGGGCGGTTCGCGCCCTCGCCCACCGGCGAGCTGCACTTGGGTTCGCTCTACACCGCGGCGGCGAGCTTTCTCGACGCGCGGGTCCATGGCGGACGCTGGTTGGTTCGTATGGAGGATGTGGACCGTTCGCGTGAGGTACCCGGCGCGGCGGCGGGGATCTTGCATACCCTCGAAGCATTCGGCTTCGAGTGGGACGGGGAGGTACTGCGGCAATCCGAACGCAGCGAGCACTATGTCGCCGCCATCGAGACGCTGCGCGCTCGGGGCCTGACCTTCGAGTGCTCCTGCAGCCGGCAGGATCTCGCCGACCAGGAACGCTACCCGGGATATTGCCGCAGCGGGCCGGGAAACCCGGGCGTTGCCACCGCGACCCGACTGCGCATCGAGCCGCAGACCGTGACCTTTGCCGATCGCATCCAAGGCAGCAACACCCAGGACGTGGCGTCCGTCGTGGGAGATGCGATTTTGCGACGGCGAGACGGATTCTTCGCCTATCTTCTCGCGGTCGTGATCGATGATGCCGCCCAGGGCATCACTCATGTGGTGCGCGGGGCCGATCTGTTGAACGACACGCCGCGCCAGATATACCTGCAGCAGAGCCTGGCGCTGCCGACCCCTCGATACGCCCATGTGCCGGTGTTATTGGAAGCCGACGGATCGAAGCTCGCGAAGTCGGCGCGCAGCGTCTCTTTGAGGGAGTCATCTGCTCGAGATCAGCTTCTCGAGGTCCTACAAATGCTGGAATTGCGGCCCCCGAGGACGCTGGAAGGCGCTCCGCTTCGCGAACTCTGGGCGTGGGCGCAGGGTCATTGGGCCTTGAATCGCCTTCGCGAGCGCCCCGTTTTGCAATTGCAGGGCCAAAACAGCGGATCCGCACCGCCTGGAAAACCCAGCTTGCCTTAGCGCTGCATTGCGCTATCCTTGAATTGCAGCAGTAATAGACTGGTCATGGTTCAGGCACGAGCCGGCATCTTCCGGTCACGCGTCGGCACCAACACGAGCGAGGAGCCTATGAGCGATCCGCGAGTGATCAAAAAATACCCCAACCGCCGCCTCTACGATACCGTGGAAAGCAGGTACATCACGCTGGCGGACGTCAGGCGCTTGGTGGTGGAAAAAATCGACTTCGTTGTGGTGGACAAGAAAAACAATGCGGATATCACCCGCAGCATCTTGCTGCAGGTGATCGCGGAACAAGAACACCTTCCCGAACCGATATTGACGCAGGACTTCATGGTCAACGTCATCCGCGCCTACGGGAGTGGTGCGCAAGCCGAGGTGAGCGGCCATCTGGAACAGACCCTGCGTCAGTTCCTCGGCCAGAATGTTCCACCGCGAGAGCGCATGAAGCCGTATTCGGGAACCGATGTGCCTCGGCAGCGCCCGACCGAAGAGGGTTTCAAGGCGCTTGCACCCGTGCGACTCCGCGACACGGAGAAGGAACGGGAGGACTCGAACCTCATCAAGTAGCGCACTCTTACCAGATGACGCAGCGGTCCTTCTTGACCATCGGGGAGGTACCCATGATCGCAAAAGCCCGCTGGAAGTCAGGGCTATTCGCGAGCGTGCCGTTGGTCCGGTCATCGGCGGGAGGATGGGGATCGGTGGTGACCAACTCCTCGGCCTGTCTGGGGCGGATGGCGCTTGCCCAGGAGTGCGCAAAGGCGATGAAGAACAGTTGATCCGGCGTGAAGCCCGTGCCGGCCACCGGGTCGACTGCAGGCGCCACCTGATCCGACGACGCTCCCGTCGAGGGTCCGGCCGCATGCATGGCTCGCCACGCGAGGATCAGTCCGCCAAGATCCGCGGTGGCCTCCCCGGTGACCAGGTCGCCCTGCACGTGCAATCCGCTTCCGACGGTAAACCCAGAGTATTGCTCGGAGATGCAGCGCGTCGCCGCGCGAAATTTCGCGAGATCCGCGGGCGCCCACCAGTCTTTCAGATTTCCGTAGCCGTCGAACTGCGCGCCTTCGTCGTCGAAGCCGTGAGTCATTTCGTGGCCCACCGTTGCGCCGGTCGCGCCGTAATTCACGGCCTCCGGCCAGCTTGCATCGAAGTACGGCGGCTGCAAAATGCCCGCCGGCACGTTCAGGCTGTTCATTGACGGGTCGTAATAAGCGTTCACCGTCTGCGGCGTCATGTACCACTCACTTCGATCGACGGGCTTGCCGACCTTGGCGAGCTGGCGATAGAACTCGAATGTGTTGGCACGCATGACGTTGAGCACGTACGGCCCCCGGTCGATCACGAGCCCGCTGTAATCGCGCCATTGGTCCGGATACCCGACGCGCAACTCCATGAGGTCGAGCTTCGCCGCCGCCGCGGCGCGCGTCGCGGGCGTCATCCACGCGAGCATCGAGAGGTCCGCGCGCAGTGCATCGCGCACCCGCGCGACGATGGCGGCCGCCGCCTGCTTTGCAGCGGGTGGGAAGCGCTGCGCCACGTAAAGCTCGCCGATCGCGAATCCGATCGCCTGATCTTCGGCGTGCAGGACGCGCAGCCACCGAGCCTGCAATTCCTCGGCGCCAGTCAGCGCCGCGGTCATGCGAAAGTCCTCGTCCACGAAGGCTTTGGAGAGAAACGGCGCGTACGTGTCCAATAGTTGCCAGCGCAGATAAGTCTTCCAGTCCTCAACCGAGGTACCGCCAAGCTCCCGATCGACCGCACGAAAGAACTCCGGCATGCCGATGTTGAGCGATGCGATCTTCGGATGTCCCGCACGCAGCATCAACACATGCCAGTCGAGGTGGGGCGTCAACGCCTGAGCCTTGTCGATCGTCATCGGATGGTAGATCGCGTGTGGATTTCTCTGATCCACATCCGACATCGACGCATCGGCCAGGCGAGTCTCCAATTCCATCACGCTCTTGGATTCTCGCTGCGCCAAAGCCGGCGCATCGCCGAAGAGCGCGAGCATGCGCGCCACGTGTGCAACGTACGCGGCACGCGCCGCCTTGAACGTCGACTCGGGCTTCAAATAGTAATCGCGGTTCGGAAGCCCCAGCCCGCTCTGAGCGGCGACCGCGATCACCTGGGTACTGTCCTTGAAATCCTGCATCTGGCCGAGCGACAGCGGGGCGGCCACGCCGATCGTCTGCAAATGCGCGATCTCTTCTCCGATATCGACCGGGGTGCGGATGGCCGCAATGCGCGCGAACTCCGGTTCGAGCGGTTTGGCACCCGCGGCATCGATCGCCGGTTCGTCCATTCCGCTCAGGTAGAAGTCGGCAACCTTGCGCTGCACCGTGCCCGCGGGCTCATCCTGCCTGCCCAAGGACTCCACCAGCCCGCGGATGAAGGTCTGGTTTTCCTGTTCCAGCACGGAGTCGACGCCCCAGTAGGAGCGATCCGGAGGGATGGGATTGGCCTTGAGCCAGCTGCCATTGGCGAACCGGAAAAAATCGGTTCCCGGCGAGACCGAGCGGTCCATCCAGCCGAGGTACAGTCCGTCGGAGCCGACCGCTGTGCCAACAACGTCGGCTGCAGTGCCGGCTGCGGTCGTCAAGAGCGCCAGGCTGGCGCCAAGAATCAGGAGCGCCGCTTTGAGCGGCGCTCCTCGCGATGCTTCGGGGATGCGGCCTGCCTCAGGCCGCGTCGACATTGCGCATGGACAGGCGGACACGCCCCTGGCGGTCGACCTCGAGCACTTTCACGCGCACGACGTCTCCCTCCTTCAGCTTGTCACCCACGCGCTCCACCCGCTCCTCGGAGATCTGCGAGATGTGCACCAAACCGTCCCGTCCCGGGAGGATGGTCACGAACGCGCCGAAGTCCATCAGACGTGCGACCCGACCCTCGTACACCCGCCCCACTTCCACGTCGGCGGTGATCAATTCGATCCGCCGCTGCGCTTCGCGGCCCGCCGCTCCCTGTACGGAGGCGATCTTGACCGTGCCGTCGTTTTCTATGTCGATCGAGGTGCCGGTCTCCTCGGTGATCTGGCGGATCACCGCACCGCCCTTGCCGATGACATCGCGGATCTTTTCCGGATCGATCTTCAGGGTGATGATCGTTGGCGCCCATTCGGACATGTTTTCGCGCGGCTTGGACAGGACCTTGTTCATCTCGCCGAGAATGTGCAGTCGTCCGGCGCGAGCCTGATCGAGCGCGACTTTCATGATCTCGCGCGTGATGCTCGTGATCTTGATGTCCATCTGCAGCGCCGTGATCCCGTCCTTCGTCCCGGCCACCTTGAAATCCATGTCGCCCAGGTGATCCTCGTCGCCGAGAATGTCCGTGAGCACCTGGAAGCGCTCGCCCTCCTTCACCAGACCCATGGCGACGCCCGCCACCGGTGCCAGAATGGGGACGCCCGCATCCATCAACGCGAGACTCGTTCCGCAGACCGATGCCATGGAGCTCGAGCCGTTCGACTCGAGGATCTCGGAGACCACGCGGATCACGTAGGGAAACTTCTCGAGATCCGGCATGACCGCCTTGACGCCGCGCTTGGCGAGGTTCCCGTGGCCGATCTCGCGGCGCTTCGGCGAACCCATCATCCCCGTCTCGCCGACGCTGAACGGCGGGAAATTGTAATGGAGCATGAACGGCTCTTTGCGCTCGCCGGTCAGTCCGTCAATGATCTGCGCATCGCGTCCGGTACCGAGCGTGGTCACCACCAACGCCTGCGTCTCGCCGCGAGTGAACAACGCCGAGCCGTGAGTGCGCGCGAGCACGCCGGTGCGAATGTTGATGGGCCGCACCGTCTTCGTGTCGCGTCCGTCGATGCGCGGATGGCCCTGCAGGATCCGCTCGCGCACCAGACGATATTCCAGATTGAAAAATTCCGTGCTGACGTGATCGGCCGTGAATTTCGCTGCATCGCCGCTCGCGAGCTTCGCGAGCGCGGCGGTCTTGATCTCGCCGATTTTCGCATAACGCTGCTGCTTCTCGGTGATCGCGTAGGCGGCGGTCAGATCCTTCTCGGCGAGCGAACTCACCGCGGATTTCAATTCCGTGTTGCCCTCGGGCGCGACCCATTTCCACTTCGGCTTGCCGGCCTCGGCAACGAGCTCGTTGATGGCTTTGATCGCGACCTGCATCTGATCGTGGCCGAACACCACCGCGCCCAGCATGACTTCCTCGTCCAGGCCCTTGGCCTCGGACTCGACCATGAGAACGCCTTCAGCGGTGCCCGCCACCACGAGATCGAGCTTCGACTCGGCGAGCTGCGTCGCTGTCGGGTTCAATAGATACTTGCCGTCCCGGTACCCGACGCGCGCCGCGCCGATCGGGCCCAGGAACGGCATGCCGGAAATCGCCAGAGCCGCGGACGCACCGATCAGCGAAGCGATGTCGGGATCCACTTCCGCATTGACGGAGAGCACCGAGGCGACGACTTGAACGTCGTTGGTGAAGCCTTCCGGAAACAGCGGGCGGATCGGGCGATCGATCAAACGCGAGGTGAGCGTTTCCTTTTCGGTGGGTCGGCCTTCGCGCTTGAAGAAGCCGCCTGGAATGCGGCCTGCTGCGTAGGTTTTTTCCTGATAATTGACCGTGAGCGGAAAGAAGTCGCGGCCCGGCGTCGGCTTCTTCAGGCCCACCGCCGTCACCAGCACGACCGTATCGCTCATCGTCACGAGCACGGCGCCGTCGGCCTGTCGTGCGAGCTCGCCCGTCTCGATCGTTACGTTGTGCTCACCATACTGAAAACTCTTCTTGGAATGGCTCACGTAGGCCCCTTCTATCGAATGTGATGACGACGCGCCGGCGGCGACGCCGCGGCGGTCAAGTGTCCGCGCAATTCTGCGCCTATCGGCGCAGCCCCAATTGCTCGACGACCTGAGAATACTTGTCCGGCGTGCGGCTCTTCAGATAGTCGAGAAGCTTGCGGCGCTGGTTGACCATCTTGAGCAATCCGCGGCGCGAAGCATGGTCGGCCTTGTGCGTGGTGAAATGCTGGCTCAAGCCGTTGATGCGCTCGGACAGCAGGGCAATTTGAACCTCGGGGGAACCGGTGTCGCGCGCGCTGCGCTGAAATTTACCGACGACTCCGCTCTTTTCTTCACGAGTAAGTGGCATGGAAATCAAACCTCAATCAATAACTTAGACCTTTTAGGAAGGCGCGCATTGTACGCGCCGCACGACTAGCTCTCAAGCTCGATTAGTCACGGCAGAAATCAGCCGCAGCGGTACCAGCCGTCCGGCGGCCTCTACGGCCCCCAACCCGAGAAATCCGAGGCCCGGCGCATAGATGCGCACCTTCCCGGGGGCCTCTCGCGGCACTGCGATGCTCTGTCCCTGGCGAAAAGCCTGGACCCCGGCGTCCGCCAAATCGAGCCTCGGCCAGTCCGCAAGCGCGGCATCGACGGGCAACAAGAGCGCCGAGCGCTCCTCCCGGGACATGCGGTCCAAGGCCTCCAAGGTCCATTGGGGCGCGTCGTTGAAGGGCGCCACCCCCAACCGGCGCAGAGAGATCAAGTGACCGAGGGTGTCGAGCCGGGCGGCGAGATCTTCAGCCAATACGCGGATATAAGCCCCTTTCGTGCACTGCACATCAAAGGACAGATCGGGCGACTGCCAGTCGATCAGTCGCATGGCGTGAATCCTGATTTGACGGGGCGCGCGCTCGCGCGTTTCACCGGCGCGGGCGTACTCGTACAGCGGTTTGCCGTCCTGTTTGAGCGCGGAGTGCATGGGGGGAATCTGGGAGTAGTCGCGCGGAAACTCCTCGAGCGCGCGCTCCATCCGTGACCTCGACAGAGACGGCAAATCGCGGCGTTCGATGACCGCCGATTCCAGATCCGCGCTCGGCGTACGCTCACCCAGGCGGACCGTGACGCGGTAGGTCTTGTCCGCATCGAGCATCAGCGCCCCAAATTTGGTCGCTTCCCCGAAACAGATCGGCAGCATGCCGGAGGCGAGCGGGTCCAAAGAGCCGGTATGCCCGGCCTTGCGCGCATTGAACAGGTATTTGACGCGCGCCACCGCCCCCGCGGAGCTCAGGCCGAGCGGCTTGTCGAGGAGCAGAATCCCATGCACATCCGCCGGCATCAGTCCGCGTCCCCACGCTTGTTGACCGAGTCGATGAGCTGGGTCAACCGCACGCCCTGCTCGATGGAAGTGTCGAGCTCGAACGTGAGCGTCGGGGTGTAGCGGATCATCAAAGACTTGGACAAGGCGTTGCGCAGGAATCCCGCGGCACTCGTGAGCCCGCGCTGCACCTGCGGATCCGGCCCTTCCTTGCCGAAGATCAGGTAGTACACCTTGGCGCTGCGCAGATCGCCGGTGACATCGACCTCCGTGATGGTCACGTTGCCGATGCGCTCATCCTTCACGTCGCGCCGCAGGAGCTCCGTGAGCTCGCGTTGAATCTCGGCGCCGAGCCTCAAGGCACGCGGATTGTCCTTGGCCATGGCGATATGCAGCGCCGCGCCCGCCCTACAGCGTGCGCGCCACTTCCACCCGCGAATAGCACTCGATCTGATCCCCCTCGCGCACGTCGTTGTAGTTCTTGACGCCGATGCCGCATTCGGTTCCCGCGCGCACCTCGTTCACGTCGTCTTTGAATCGCTTCAACGATTCCAACGCCCCTTCGAAGATCACGACGTTGTCGCGCAGCACGCGGATCGGGAAATTACGGCGCACGAAGCCATCGATCACCATGCAGCCCGCCACGGTGCCAAACTTGCTCGAGCGGAACACGCTACGGACCTCGGCAAGGCCGACGATCTGCTCCTTGACCTCCGGCGCGAGCATGCCGGTGAGCACCGCGCGGATATCGTCAATGGCCTCGTAGATGATGCTGTAGTAGCGCACGTCGACGCCGTGATCCTTGATCGCTGTGCGGGCGGCGGCATCGCCGCGAACGTTGAAGGCGATGATGCGCGCCTTGGAGGCGGCGGCCAGGGTCACATCCGACTCGGTCAGACCGCCGACGCCCGAGGACACCACGTTGACGGCGACCTCGCCGGTCGACAGGCCGTTCAACGCGTCGCGCAAAGCCTCGACGCTTCCCTGCACATCCGCCTTGACCAACAGCTGCACCAGGTCCGGCTTGTTCTCGCCCATCGACGAGAACACATCCTGCATGTTGGCGCTCTTCTGCGCGAGCTTCACGTCGCGCGACTTCGCCTGGCGATGGGTCGCAACCTCGCGCGCCTTGCGCTCGCTCTCCACCACCAACAGCTCATCGCCCGCATTGGGTGCGCCAGAGAGTCCCAGCACCACCACCGGGATCGACGGGCCCGCCGACTCCACCGGCTTTCCCGCCTCGTCGAACAACGCGCGCACCCGCCCGAATTCCTGCCCGATCAGCAGCGGATCGCCGAGCTTCAGCGTGCCGCGCAGCACGAGCACGGTGGCAACCGCGCCGCGGCCCTTCTCCAGACTGGACTCGATCACATAACCGGCCGCGAGGCCCGCGGTCGGCGCCTTGAGTTCGAGCACTTCAGCCTGCAGCAACACGCTCTCGATCAGTTGATCGACGCCCTGGCCGGTGCGTGCCGATACGTTCACGAAAATATTCTCACCGCCCCACTCCTCGGGAATGACGCCGTACTTGGTGAGTTCCTGCTTGACCTTCTCCGGATCCGCTTCCGGCTTGTCGACTTTGTTGAGCGCCACGACGATGGGCACCTGCGCCGCCTTCGCATGCTGTATGGCCTCGATGGTCTGGGGCATGACGCCATCGTCCGCACCCACCACCAGAATCACGATGTCGGTCACCTGCGCACCGCGGGCGCGCATGGAGGTGAACGCGGCGTGGCCCGGGGTATCGAGGAAAGTCACCATGCCGCGCGCGGTCTTCACGTGATACGCGCCGATGTGCTGGGTGATGCCTCCGGCTTCGCCCGCCGCCACCTTGGTGCGCCGGATGTAGTCGAGGAGCGAGGTCTTGCCGTGATCGACGTGACCCATGACGGTGACCACCGGCGGCCGCGGCAGCACTTCGAGGGAGGTATCGGTCTCGCCCTGCAAGTCCTCCTCGATGACATTGTCCTTGCGCAACACCGGTGTATGGCCCATTTCCTCCACCACCAGCATGGCCGTATCCTGCTCGATGGTCTGGTTGATGGTCGCCATCACACCCATGTTCATCATGACCTTGATGACTTCGGTCGCCTTGACCGCCATCTTCTGCGCAAGCTCGCCGACCGTCATGGCCTCCCCGACAGCCACTTCGCGTACGACCCGCGCAGTCGGCATCTCGAACCCGTGCTTGGCGTCCGCATCGCCCCCCATCGAGCGGCGGCGCCCGTCGCGGGATTTCTTCTTCTTGTGGCGCGAGCTCACGTCGCCGACGATATGCAGCTCCTGCCGGCCATACCGGGTCGCCTTGTCGTCCACTTCGCGGGCAGCTTTGCCCGGCTTCGCGGTCGCGGTGGTCGCGGCCTTGCGTTCCTTGTCCGCCTGTTCGCGGGCTTGCGTCTCCGCCTGGCGGCGCGCCTCCTCCTCGGCCGTTCGCTTGCGATTCTCTTCATCGCTGCGGCGTCGGCTCTCCTCTTCGAGCCGCTCGCGATCGAGACGCTCCTTCTCGAGGCGCTCGTGCTCGGCGCGTTCGAGGGCGGCCTTCGCCTGTTCCTCGCTCTCGCGCTGACGATCGATCTCCTCCTGCTGGTGTCTTGCCTGATCCTCGAGCACCTCGCGCTTGACGTAGGTGCGCTTGCTGCGCACTTCCACGTTGACCGTACGCGCGCGGCCCTGCGGGCTCGCGAGCTTCAATTCCGATTGTGACTTGCGCCGCAACGTGATCTTGCGGGGCGAGGCATCGGCCTGCGCGTCGTCGCGGCCGTGGCTGCGGCGCAGATGCGTCAGCAACTCGTGCTTCGCGTCTTCGCTGATCATGTCCTCGGCGCCGTCCACTTTGATCCCGGCCTGATCGAGCTGCTGGAGCAGCCGGTCGACCGGCACCTTCAGGACCTCGGCGAATTGCTGGACTGTTACATCTGCCATGCGAGACTCCTACGCCTTCACCGCTTTATCTTCTTCCGCGAACCAGTGCTTGCGTGCATCCATGATGAGTTCCGCGGCCTTCTTCTCGTCGATTCCGCCCATCTCGACCAGTTCGTCGACCGCAAGGTCGGCGAGGTCGTCACGGGTACGAACTCCCTTGCGCGCCACCGTCTTCGCCAGCGCCTCGCCGGCGAGCTCGATGAGATCGGCCGCCGGCTCTACACCGTCCATCGACTCCTCGCTGGCAATGGCCTGGGTCAGAAGCACGTCGCGGGCGCGCGTGCGCAGCTCCTTGACGATCTCCTCATCGAATTCCTCGATGGCGTTCAACTCGCTCGCCGGAACATAGGCGATCTCTTCGATGGTCGAGAAGCCCTCCTGCACGAGGATGCTCGCGACGTCCGCGTCCACGTCGAGCTGCTGCATGAACGTCTCGCGCAACGCGAGCGACTCGCTTTCGCTCTTCGCCTCGGCCTGGGACTCGCTCATGACGTTCAGTTCCCAGCCGGTGAGCTCGCTCGCCAGGCGGATGTTCTGACCGCCGCGGCCGATGGCCTGGGACAGCTTGTCCTCCGACACGGCGATGTCCATCGAGTGCGAATCCTCGTCCACCACGATGGAAGTGACCTCCGCCGGCGCCATGGCGTTGATCACGAACTGCGCGTTATTCTCATCGAACGGGATGATGTCGACGCGCTCGCCGGCGATCTCGTTGGACACCGCCTGCACGCGCGAACCGCGCATGCCGACACATGCACCCACCGGATCTACCCGCGGGTCGTTGCTGCGCACCGCAATCTTCGCGCGCACGCCCGCATCGCGGGCCGCGGCCAGGATGTTGATCAGTCCCTGCCCGACTTCCGGCACCTCGAGCTTGAACAGCTCGATCAGAAACTCGGGCGCGGTGCGCGACAGAAAGAGCTGCGGACCGCGCGGCTCGGAACGCACCTCCTTCAGAAAGGCTTTGATGCGGTCCTGGGAGCGCACGGGCTCGCGCGGAATCATTTCCTCACGCGCAATGTAGCCCTCCGCATTCGAGCCGAGGTCGACGTAGATGCCGTTGCGGTCGACACGCTTGACGATGCCGCTCACCAGCGTGCCGGCGCGGTCCTTGTAGGCATCGACCACCTGTGCGCGCTCAGCTTCGCGCACCTTCTGCACGATCACCTGTTTCGCAGTCTGCGCAAGGATGCGGCCGAACGGCACCGACTCCATCGGCTCCTCGACGTAACCGCCCACCTCCACGTCCTTGTCGATATCGCGCGCGTCGTCCATGCGCAGCTCACGCTCGGGAACCTCGAGCTCGTTGGAGTCGTCGGCGAACACCTTCCAGCGGCGGAACGTATCGTAGGCGCCGGTCTTGCGGTTGATGGCCACGCGCACGTCGAGCTCCTCGCCGTGTTTCTTGCGAGTCGCCGATGCGAGCGCCGCTTCGAGCGCGTCGAAGATGATTTCCTTGTCGACGCCCTTCTCATTCGATACGGCATCGACCGCCATCAAGATCTCTTTGTTCATAGCCCAAGACTCCTAGTCATTCCGGCCCGGCCGTAATCTCGCCTTCTGTATCCGATCGAGGGGCAACTCGTGCGCCCGCCCGTCGACTTCCACCACAATTGCTTCGCCCACCACCGATTTCAACGCACCCGCAAAGCGCCGCCGCCCTTCGATCGGCAGCTTCAGTTCGACAAACACCTGTTCGCCCACGAACCGTTCGAAGTGCGCCCGCCTGCGCAGTACCCGATCCAGACCCGGGGAGGACACCTCCAGGGTGTAATGGCCCTTGATCGGATCCTCCGCGTCGAGAATCTGGCTCACGGCATGACTCACGCTCGCGCAGTCGTCCACCGAGATTCCACCCTGGCTCGGCACACCGCCCGCCTCGCCAGGCGTCCAATCAGCGACGGCTGCCCGATCGTCCTGACCGCCCGCATCCGCACGACGATCAATATAAATCCGCAGTGTCCCGCCGCGACCTGCCTGGGCGAACTCGAGCTCGACCAGCTCGAAGCCCAGCGCCTCGATCGGCGGCTCCAACAAGCGCATCAAGGTGTCACGCATGATTCGAAAACTCGAGCCAAAACAAAAAAGGGGACCATCGGCCCCCTTGTCTCTCAACGAAAAAGCCCCTCCGAGGGGCTCTTCGATTCAGCGTACTTTCGAACGTTCCCTCAAGAACCGTTCGCTCTGGACCGAGACACCTCGATCCCGTGCCGAGGGCGGCGATTATAGGCAAATCGGCGTTGAGCGTAAACCCTATTCGAAGGGAAATCGAAGCTCCCAAACGACTGGGGCCGCATCGCTGCGGCCCCAGAACTTGGTCATTTCAACGCCTGTTACCAGCGCTTCGGACCACGCGACCCGCCGCCACCACCGCCGCCGCCGCCGCCGCCGCCGCCGGTGCGCTCCTGCGCTTCGTTCACCTTCAGCGCTCGCCCTTCGACATCGTGGCCGTTCAAGGCCTGCATGGCACGCGCCGCATCGGCGCTGGCCATTTCAACGAAGCCGAACCCGCGGGGCCGACCGGTGTCGCGATCATTGATCAGCGCGACAGATTGGACGGGGCCGTGCTTCTCGAAAAGCGCACGAACCGCGGACTCGTCCATTGAGAACGGGAGATTGCCAACATACATTTTCGTCATGTGAAGAATACCTACTACAAAAGAAACAATCGGCGGGTCGAAGAAACCCAGTTAAGGGCAATTCGCCAGCCACCTTGGATCGAGGAAACCTGCTTTGTGGGTTGTGGCCAAGGTGACGCCGGAGCGGCGCGCTGACCAGAAACGGACCAAGTAGTAATTCACGAACCGCCCCGCATACTACAGCAAATCCCTGAATAGTACGAATTTCACGAAGGCGACCTCGACTTCAGACTCGGCGCTGCCACGAAGATACCACCGGGGGAAGCGGACGCCCGCGGCTCAGCAGCGACGGGGTCGATTGCACCCAGTCACGTTGCAAGTATGCTGCGATGCACAATTTTTCCGCCAGCTCGGCCTCTTCAACTCCATGGTTCACCATCACGAACCGGCCTCCAGGCTTGAGATTATGGTGAATCTGCCGGATCAGGCGCTCGGGCCGCAAAAGGCTCAAGGGCAGGCGCCACGCAAGGATCGCTCGGGGCGTCAGAAACGGGAACCACGCCGTAATGAGGTCTGCGGGCTCCGCGTAGGTGAGGTAGTCAGCGACGACGAACCGCGCGTTCGGCAGTTGACTCACGTAGCCTGCGGCGTAGTCGCTGCGAGTGCGGCCGTCGCGGTATAGCCGATAACCTTCGACATCCACTCCGACCAGCTCGCAGGGCCGGAAAAAGGCGGCGAGCGCGGCGGCGTACCAAAAGTTTGCGCACCCCACGTCGCAGAGCACCTGCGTTGCGTGCGCCCGCAGGGGCGCATTGCTCGGCCAGGCGTGGTCCAAGATGTCGAGATATTCGTAATTGTTGAGGCTCGTCTGCGCGCCGAGCACAGACTCGAATCGCGCCTGGTAACGATCCTTCAGGGCCGCTATCCTTCGCGACTGTTCGACGGGCAGCGCCGGCAACTCGAGGGCGGGAGTTTCGCGAAAGGTCCCGCGAGACCAGCGCACACGCTCGGACATACCGTACCAGAAGCGGTGCCGCACAGATCTCAATCGCTGAAACAGAGAGTACACCGATGAAATGCTATTCGGAGGTTGAGGCAGCGTCGAGGGGCCAAAGGTGAACAGCGCAGCGAGGCGCGCGACGGGGCTGGTCGCTCATGAGCGATATTTCTGGCACGACACCGGGAGCGGTGCCGGCTTTTCGAGCACCAACCAGTACATGCAACCGGACCGCCACCCCGAGGCGCCTTCCACCAAGCGGCGGTTGCTCGCGCTTCTCGAGGTCAGCGGCCTCGCCGATCACCTGGTGCGCATCAAGCCGCGCCCGGCCGAGCGCGAGGAGCTGCTTTACTTCCACACCGCCGCCTATGTCGACCAGGTGCGGGCGTTGTCGGCCGCAAATGGCGGTCCTCTCGGGGATAGCGTCACGATCGGCGCGGGCAGTTATGAGATCGCGCTGCTCTCCGCGGGCGGCTGTCTCGAGGCGGCCGATGCGGTGCTGAGCGGGCGGGTGCGCAACGCCTACGCGCTGGTGCGCCCGCCGGGGCATCACGCCGAAGCGGGCGCAGGCCGTGGCTACTGCGTATTCGGAAATCTGGTGCTCCTGGTCCGTCACGCGCAGCGTGTCCACGGCCTGGACCGTGTCGCGGTCATCGACTGGGACGTGCATCATGGAAACGGCACGGAGAGCGCCTTCATCGACGATCCATCGGTACTCACGCTGTCGATCCACCAGGAGCGGTGTTATCCCATCGACTCGGGGGACCTCGGCGTGACCGGAGACGGTAAAGGGGCGGGAACCAATCTGAACATTCCGCTGCCGCCGGGTTCGGGCCACGGCGCCTACCTCGCCGCCTTCGACCAGGTGGTGCTGCCGGCCCTGCATCGCTACCGCCCCGAGCTCCTCGTCATCGCCTCCGGACTCGATGCCAGCGCCTTGGACCCGCTCGGCCGGATGCTCTGCACCAGCGAGACCTACCGGCAGATGGCCGCACGCGTCACGGCCGCAGCAAACGATTTGTGCGCGGGACGGCTCATCGCCACGCACGAGGGGGGATATTCGAACGCCTACGTACCATTCTGCGGATTGCCGATTCTCGAGGAATTCTCCGGCGTGCGCACGCTCGTGACCGACCCGTATCTCGAGGAGCTGATGCAGATGGGCGGGCAGCGGATGCAGCCCCATCAGGCGGCGGTCATTGCGCAAGCCGCGGCGCTGGTCAGAGGCATACCTGCACGAGCCTGAACATGGGGCGATCAGGATGATTTCACAGAGGAGCGCGCAGCTCGTCGCGGTGCTTCGCTTTCAAGAAAGTGCCGTAAATCAATCCGACAACGAGCCAGGATGCACCGACCTTGACGGCCAGTGCGCTCATGCCCGAGAACACCGCGAGCACGACCAGGAATCCGCAAATCGGCACGATCCAATGCGCCACGATGTGCCGCGAGCGCTGCTTGATCGCGAATCGCACCAGCACGGAGATATGCAAAAGCAGAAATCCACTCAGGGCCCCGAAGTTCACGATCGACGCCAGATCGTCGAGCCGGTTCTCCATGACCAGCCCCACCGCGAGCGAGATGCCCGATGTGACCAGCATGCCGACGTAGGGAGTGCGATAGCGGGGGTGGACCCGGGCGAATGCATGCGGCATTTGCCGATCTCGCCCCATCGCGAACACCACCCGGGCAACGCCCACCTGCATCGGCAGCGCGTTCGATAGGCCGACGATGACCGCATTGGTCCAGGCAAGCACCACCGCGGTCCACGGCCCGGTGGCCCAGGCGGCGAGCTCGTAGGTGGCGGCCGCAGAATCCTTGATGACGATGCCGGGCAGGAGATTGCCGAGCACCCAGGTAATGGCCACGAAGAACACCGCCGAGAGCATCAGCACCGCAATGATCGCCCTGCCGACAACGTGCCGGTCGCCGCCTTTGACCTCCTCGGCGAGCGTCGAGACGGCATCGAAGCCGAGGAAGGACATCACGCAGATCGAAGTCGCACCGAAGACTCTGCCGGCGTTGAAGGTTGCCGGGTCGAACAGAGGTTTCAGCGTCAGTGCACCGTTTCCTTTGCCCGAGTAAAGCGCAATCAAAGCCAGGATGACGAATCCCACCAACACCAGCACCTGCAGCGCGACGGCGATGAAGTTCGCCCGCGCGGTCACACTGATGCCGAACCAGTTGACGCTCGTCGTGATGACGGCGAGCAGGATGATCCAGACGCCGCGGTCGACGCTTGGTATCAGCGTCTGCAGCGCGACCGCCACCAGGACATAAACGAACGCAGGTATCAGCAGATAGTCGAGCAGGATCATCCAGCCAGCCACGAAGCCGGGGAATTTGCCCAGCGAGTGACGCGCGAACCCGTACACCGAGCCCGCCGACGGAAGAACCTCCGTCATCATCGCGTAGCTTCGCGCCGTGAAGTACATGCACACGCCGCCCAATGCGTACGCCAGCACGATCAGTCCATTGGACTCGTTCCACACGAAGCCGAGCGTGGTCAGCGGCGCGAACGGCGCAATATAGGCGAGCCCATAGAGCAC
Organism: Steroidobacteraceae bacterium; assembly: GCA_050012215.1. Lineage (GTDB taxonomy): Bacteria > Pseudomonadota > Gammaproteobacteria > Steroidobacterales > Steroidobacteraceae > Bog-1198. The sequence goes on along the minus strand of JBEKHO010000038.1, from coordinate 10,705 downwards.
GAGATCCCAATACCCGAGCGAGCGGTGCAGCGTCACGCCGTCCGCGGCCTCGACGCTCATCGGGATGCCGCCTCCACACTCACCTCCACGCTGTGCACCGACGTGCTCTCGCCCATATCGCTCTTGCTTCCAGGATTCAAGGCATTGACGTTCGCGTACGCCGCATCCTGCGTCAGCCACCTGCCCTTGTGGGCTACGGCGACGCCGCGCGGAATGTCCTCCGACAGCGCAACGGTTAGATCGAGACGCCCGCAACGATTGCGGACCAGCGCCAGGTCTCCCTCGCATAGCGATCGATCGGCCGCATCCGATGGATGCAGCAGAATGGTTGCCTGACCCAGCCGCACCGTGATCTTCTGGACATTGCCGAAGGTGGTGTTGAGAAGCCAAGCGTGCGCCGGCGACAGCAGCCGAAGATTGCCCGCCGCTGGCCGCGGGTCGCTCCGGCATTGGGGCAGTCTCGGCAGACCGTCCGCCGCCGCTCGGTCGCTCGCGATTTCGATGCGCCCGCTCTGGGTATCGAACACCCGCTGGGCGAATTGCGGAGCCGGATCCTTCGGGACCCAGATCATTCCCTTGGCCTTCAGCGTCTCGAAGCTCTCACCGAGGCCGCTACGGCTCATCAGCGTCTCAAGGATCTCGCTATCGGTGTCGTGAAACTCCACCTCGTCGAACCCCATGGCGCGCCCGAGGCGGCGGAAGATCTCCAGATTCGGAAGCGCCTCGCCGATAGGCTCCATGACTTTGTTCTGCGCCGCCAGACTCAAATTGAAATACGGCGCGACGATGTCGTCGAACTCCAGGAAGCTTGCCGCCGGCAGCACATAATCGGCCAGCGCCGTTGAATCGGTGGGAAACAGGTCCACCGCCACGGTCAGCAGGTCGTCGCGCTCGAGCGCGCCTCGCAGACGCGCCTGATTCGGGCATGAGCCCAACGGATTCATGTTCCACACGAACAGCGCACGCGAGCGTCGGCGATCCTCCAGGACGTCGGCGAGATCCATGTGACTCACGGCGGGCGGTGCGGCTTGCGCCAAATGGGCGCCGGATAGGTAGCCCTCATCCATTCCGCGCTGAGAGAGATTGCCGTTCAAATACAAAAAGCCCGCGCCCGGCTTGCAGAGGTTCCCGGTTAGCGCCGGCAGCATCGCGCAGGCGCGCATGACGTTCCCGCCGGTGACCTGGCGCTGCAAGCCTTGGCCCAGCCAGAGAAGCGAAGGGCCCGGTGCGTAAAGATGCGCCGCTTTCTCGATCAGGCGCACCGGAACGCCGGTTGCCTCTGCCAGCCGGCCAAGGTCGCAGGCTGCGATCACGGACCTGAGTTCCTCCCATCCCTGCACATGACGCGACACGAACGACTCGTCGATCAGTCCGTCTCGATGAATCACGGACAAGAGCGCGAACGCCAACGCGGCGTCGCTCCCCGGGAAGGGTTGCAAATGGATGTCAGCCTCGGCTGCAGTGGGTGTGCGAATGGGATCGACGACGATCACCTTGCCAGGTGCTTCCGGCAACCAGTGCTCATGCGCGTGCGGCGCCGAGGCGTGGGGGTTGGCGCCCCAAACGACGATGCAAGCCGCATCCTTGGCCGTTCGGGGATCGAAGCCATCGAGCGAGGTCCCGTACATGTACCGCAGCGCGACGTGGCCGGCCATGTTGCAGATCGTGTCCGGAGTCACTTCCGTGGTACCCAGCCGGTTGAAGAAGCGCATCGGCGCAATCCCCGCGAGCAGGGAGATGGTCCCGGTGTAGTGCGCGTTCAGGATCGATCGTGCTCCGTACGAATCCACGATCGATTCGAGGCGACCGGCAATCTCAGCAATCGCCCTCTCCCAGCTGACCGGCTCGAAATCCGCATCGTCATGCGGCGCTGTTGACCCATCGCCGCGGCTTTTGGGGCGCACGCGTTTCAACGGTTGCGTCAATCGGCGGCGCGGATCGCGCCATTCCCGGTTATAGGCAGTCGAGCACTTGCCGCACAACGCGCCACGGCTGACGGGATGATCAGGGTCGCCGCGCACCGCAGTGACCAATCCTGCGCGCTTGATGACGAGGATTCCGCAAGAATCGTAGCAATCCCGCGGGCACGTGGTGGTGAGAGTTTCCTCGTGCGACGCGGGCTCCGTCACGGCTGCCCGGACGCTTCGGCCTTGCTCAGCAGATCCCGCCGCATTCCGGCAGCCTCGAGGCGTAGCGGGTGCGATCGCAGCGGGCCCATTTCGTCGGCCGTGAATGGCCGAAAATTGGACGGCAGGTGCTCCCTGTCGAAGCGCCACAGCATCCAGTTCACCACCTCGGCAAGCTCCGCATCCGGTAATGGGGAGGTCGCGACCCCAGGCACGCGCACCAGGTACTCGCGTCCTCCCGGAACCCACAAGAACTTTGCCACGGTGCCGGCAAGACCAGGGGCAGTTGCGTCGGAACCGCTGCCGTCCAGGCGATGACACCCCTGGCAATTGAGGACCCAGTTCTGCCAGGCGAGTTGCAGGTTGGTCACGCCGGCAGGCGCGGATGAAGTCGCGGAATTGGGCGATGAGGCGGCGGATTCCGCCTCGACCGGCCCCGCCGCGTGCAGCGACGAGGTGACGCCGAGCGCCGCCACGGACAGCGCAGCGCCGAGCATTGCCGCACAGCGGGTCCGCGGGGTCATCGAGGAGCTCCGTCGGTGCGCTGCGCTCTGCGCACCGGGTTATTTCTTCTCGAGAGCGACGCCCAGAATCAAGGCGACGGTGCACGTATAGGACTGGCTCTTGGTACCGAAGCACCAGGTGATCTCGTTATTGGTTTGCGGCCGAACGAGCGGGCGATCACCATTATTGTTCTGACAGGCACAGCGTCCCCAGGCGACGCCGCCGCAACAGTCATTATAAGAGATGATGTAATTGCGCTGATCCGCCGGGTTGCGACAGGTGCCTATCCAGGTGATGGGAGACATCTCCGTCCCCGGGGGACAACTCGTCACACTGCCACCGTAGCAAGTGCAGAGCGAGCCGTCGATCGCACAATAGCGCCAGTAATCGCACTTGGTGCGATCGCCCGGATCTTGCGGATTGCCCGACAGCTGCGGCGCCCGCTCCCCGGAATTCGGATCGTTCGGATTCTCGTCCCCGCCATCCGCGCCTTTCGCGACCGGCAAGAGAGGCAGACTGGCCGCACCGGCCAACAAACCGCCGAGTATGCTGAACATGCTGCGCCTGGAAGTCCGGCTCGCTATGCCGCGCAAAACCTTTTCCGTCAACTGATCGAATTGAGCCACGCTATTCTCCCGAAGACACACGCCGCTGGTCGCCAGACCTTAGGAATTGCTGAATGCTGCCGACGCCCTTTTCCTTGGCCACGAACAAACTCTCCAAATGTTCCCGGGTGTTGACGAGTCCTGTGGCCGAAAGCTTTCCGGCCTCATCGATCAACACCGCATAGGGCAGCTTCGCGACACCGAAGCTGCGTCCCAAATGTTCGGAAATGACGTAAGGGAATTTTCCGAGGCCCTTCTCGCGCACGAACTCCGCGTGTTTGACGGGGTCCCCGTCGCTGGCAAGCACGATGTCGAGCCACGCACGTTCCGCGCCCTGAGCCGAGCGAACCGCCGGCAACAGCGCCTCGCACACCGTGCAATCCGGGGAGATGAACAGGATGAGCTGGCTGCGGCCGCCACGTACACCGCCGATCCTCACGGTCGATCCGTCCAATCCATTCAGGCTCATCTCCGGCGTCAGCTCGCCGAGCTTCAGTGGCTGCCGCAGAGAGAGCGCTCCAGCAGGAGCGATTCGCTGGTGAAGCACGCCAACCTGACGCGCGAGGGCAATGCAGATCACGCCCAAGACGAGTACTGCCACCCAGAGCGCGACTTGCGATGCAATGACGAAGCTCATGAGGGCACGCCACTCACAACACAGCGCCTTGTCGCATGGGCCGCAATCCCATCACTTGATCGAGCGCAGCGTACAGCGCCAGCATCGCGGCCGCCGCCAGCACCTGCGACGGCGAAATGACCGGGCCTCCACGCGCCGCCGATCCGGCCACGAACAGCGCCATGGCTGCGAGCACTGCATTGCGTCCCACCTCGAAAGCACCGAGCGAGTGCCGCACCGGCCCGAAGCTGCATCCGCAGTCGACATCGCGGCGACCCGCGCTCAGCGAGCGTGCGATGAGCGCCAAATACAACGTCAAGACGGTGGCGGCGAGCAGCGCGCCCAGCACGCGATAGGTGGGAATGAACAAGAGCACCGCAGCCGACCATTCCACCACGCCGACGGTCACCGCAGCAGCCGGCGCGGCGGCGCCTGGCACACCCACGAAGTCGCGCACCACGGCCAGGGTATGGTCCCAGCGCCACCACTTGTGGGCGGCCGATGCCGCCAGCAGGAACGCCAGGAACGCCGCGAGCTGAGCAGCCAGCACCTGATCGATGCCCTGCATCGAGGCGGCCGAACCACCGGAAACGAGGTCCGTCATCAATGAAACGTCTCCATCTGCATGCGCGTACGCAGATTGGGGAGATCCATGCTGCGCACGAGGCTCCCGCCTTGCGTCTCGTATACATCGAGGCGCTCGCCCGCCTGGACCAGCATGAGCGCTTCCGGTCCGTGGGTCAGGGCGAGAGAGGAACCGGGCCGTGCCAGACGCAGACGCTTGACGCGCGCCTTGGTGGCGGCATTGAACACCCATACTTCGGTGGCGGGATTCTTATGCGTCCCTTCTTCCGCGTTCGGCTGCATCAGGACATAGAGCAGAGACTTCTCGTCGCTCGCGACAATCTGCCATCCGCTGGGCCGCCAATGCGCCGCCTTCTCCTCGGGCGATACCAAGGACCACTCGGGCAGCACCTTCACATCCTCCGTCTTCATGTCTATCGGCTGGATTCGCCCATGCAAGCTCGGGAAGTAGCGAATACCATTCAACACCGTGCTCGAGGTGAACAGAGGGTCGGTGTCCAGCGGGTTGAATTGCTTTGACTCGCTCCGGCCGGCGACCTGGCCGTTGGCGTCCAGCTTGATGGTCAACACGGTCCCGCTCGAGCAGAGCGTCGAAAATGCGCGTCCGCCCGCTGGGTACACGAGCGAACACCCCGGAATATCGATGTCTCCCAACGGCTGCCGCTTGACCAAATCCACCACCGTAACTGAAGCGGCCGGGGTGAAATTGAACACCAGCGCCAGGCGTTCATCGTCCGCAAAGGCGAACATTCCCTCCATCGCGGTAATCAGGCCGCGCTTGGCACCCGGCAGAATGATTTCCCCCGCCACGTTCAAAGTCTGGGAGTCGTAGATGGTGATGAAGTCGGTGCGGGTGCCGCGCACCCCGCGGGACCACACGGTATCCGCCGTATAAACCTCCGGCCTCTTGGTCGAGACCAACAGCGTCGTCGAGTCGCGCGCCTGCAGCTGCGCCTTTACCTCGCGGGAGTCGGCGCCGACATTGCGCAGCTCGATGCGGTCACCCGCGTAATTGAGAAAGGCCCATCCCGACGGATACTTGGCGGGGAGCTTCGCCACCTGGAGAGTGGGATCGGACGGCAAGGGGTTCGGGAACTCGGCGGCGCCGGCCACCGCTGCCGCCAGTGCTGCGGATAGGAGCACAGGTCCAATTAACGAGACGGCTGTCGCTCGTCGAAAAGTCTTTATCATTGCATTAAGCCTCGCTGCGCGTGCGGGATGCGGCCCCAATGACGAAGGACGGTAAATCGATGAGAAAAATGAGCGGCAGGCGAATACCCAAGCCGCAAGTTTCGCGCTCAAAGATTCGAGCGCGATCTCCCAATCGATCCCCTCCGTTCCATTGCCGCTAGTGCGGCAACTTTGCACCCCGGACGCGAGAGTGTACGTCAACCGCAGCAAGCTGAATACTCCGGCAGGCCTTACGGGTAAAATGCTGCGCCCATGAATGCCGCCATCGCACTGCGCTTAGCGATCCGTGCCGATATCCCCCGGCTTGCCGAACTCATCGCCCGCTCCGCGCGCGGCTTGAGCGTAGACGAGTATCGTGCGGCGCAGGTCGATGGAGCGCTGCGCGGCGCCTTCGGCATCGACACCCAACTGATCGATGATGAGACGTACTTTGTGGCTGAGGAGAACGGCGAACTGGCAGGATGCGGCGGCTGGAGTTTCCGCTCCACCCTGTTCGGCGGAGACGCCCGCACCGGCCGCGACGCCTCATTGCTCGATCCCTCGACGCAGGCTGCGAAGATCCGCGCCTTCTTCGTCGAACCATCGAAGGCCAGGCGAGGCGTCGGAACGGCGCTCCTCGAGCGCTGCGAGAGAGAGGCGCGAGCCCGAGGCTTCGCACGCGCCGAACTCATGGCCACGCTTCCCGGCTTGAAGCTGTATGCGGCGCGGGGCTACGTCGGCAGCCAGTTGGTGCACCACGATCTCGGTGGCGGAGAAAGCATAGAATTCGTTCCCATGAGCAAGGATTTGAAATGACGCAGTCGATTCCCGCCACCCTGATTCCCGGAGACGGCATAGGTCCCGAGATCGTCGAGTCCGTTCTGGCCGCTCTCGATGCGCTCGGAGCACCTTTTCAATGGGACGCCCAAGCCGCAGGGCTGGAGGGCGTCAAGTCCGCTCAAGATCCGCTCCCACCCCAAACCATCGCGAGCATCCGCCGTACACGGCTGGCGCTGAAGGGCCCGCTCGAAACTCCCTCCGGCGGCGGCTACCGATCGTCCAATGTGCGCCTGCGTGAGGAATTCAAGCTATACGCCAATCTCCGCCCCGCTCGAACGCTCATTCCGGGCGGCCGCTTCGATAACATCGATCTCGTCGTGGTGCGCGAAAATCTCGAAGGCTTGTACATCGGCCACGAGCACTACATTCAGATCGACGACGACCCGCATGCCGTCGCCATGGCCTCGGGCGTCAATACCCGACAGGGGAGCCGCCGACTGTTGGAGTTCGCGTTCGAGCACGCCATCACCACCGGACGCAAGAAGGTCTCCATCGTCCACAAGGCGAATATCATGAAGGCGCTCACCGGAATCTTTCTCGAGACCGGGCTCGAGCTCTACGAGCGCAAGTACAAGGGGCGTTTCGTCCTGGACACCATCATCATCGATGCCTGCGCCATGAAGCTCGTATTGAATCCCTGGCAATTCGACATGTTGGTCACGACGAACCTGTTCGGCGACATCCTGTCGGACCTCGTCGCCGGCCTGGTCGGCGGTCTCGGCATGACGCCCGGCGCCAACATCGGCGCCGATGCCGCCATCTTCGAAGCCGTGCATGGCTCGGCACCCGACATCGCCGGAAAGGGCATCGCCAACCCCACCGCGCTTTTGCTTGCCGCCGCCATGATGCTCGATCATTGCAAGCTGCCGAAGATGGCACAGAGGCTGCGCGCAGCCATCAGCGATACGCTCAACACGGACAAGGTCAGGACCGGTGACATCGGCGGCAAAGCGACCACCGCCGAATTTACCGCCGCATTGACCAAGAGGATCGCGCATAGCTGAGCGGGCGCTCGGGCGCGGATCGAACGCACATGTCGACCATCATCTCGATCGAGAATGTCTCGAAGTCGTATGCGTCCGGTGTGCACGCGTTGCAGCCCGTGAACCTCGAGATCCGCAAGGGAGAGATCTTCGCCCTCCTCGGCCCCAACGGCGCCGGCAAGACGACGCTCATCAACATCGTCTGCGGCATCGTCACGGCGACGACCGGGCGCATCGTTGCCGACGGCCACGACATCGTTCGCGATTATCGAGCCGCGCGATCCCAGATCGGCCTGGTTCCGCAGGAACTCACCACCGACTCCTTCGAGACGGTCTGGGCCACGGTCACCTTCAGCCGGGGACTCTTCGGGCGCCCCCCGAAGCCCGACTTCATCACCGGACTGCTTCGCGATTTGTCGCTCACCGACAAACGTGACAGCCGGATCATGACCCTGTCGGGCGGCATGAAGCGCCGCGTGATGATCGCCAAGGCGCTGTCCCACGAGCCCGATATCCTGTTTCTCGACGAGCCGACCGCCGGAGTGGACGTCGAGCTGCGGCGCGACATGTGGAACCTCGTGCGCGGCCTCAAAGCGCGCGGCGTCACGATCATCCTCACGACTCATTATATCGAGGAGGCCGAGGAGATGGCCGACCGGGTCGGCGTGATCAACAAGGGCGCGCTCATTTTGGTCGAGCAGAAAGAATCGCTGATGAAGCGCTTCGGCAAGAAACAGCTCACCCTGCATCTCAAATCGGCGATGAGCCATGTGCCCGACGAACTCACCGCATGGGGGCTCGAGCTCAAGAACGAAGGACAGGATCTCGTCTGCACGTTTGACGGGAACAGCTCATTCGATATTCCCACATTGCTACAACGGGTCGGCGACCTCGGAATCGCGATCGGCGATTTGCAGACGCACCAAAGCTCGCTCGAGGATATTTTCGTCAGCTTGGTGAGCGAACGCACATGAGCCGACGGGCCCTGCATTTCAATCGGTACGGCATCTGGGCCATCTACAAATTCGAGGTCTCGCGCGCGTTGCGAACCTTGGTCCAAAGCCTCGTGACGCCGGTCATCACGACCTCCCTGTATTTTGTCGTGTTTGGCGCCGCAATCGGCTCCCGGATGACCGCGGTGAGCGGCGTATCCTACGGCGCGTTCATCGTGCCCGGCCTGATCATGCTGGCATTGTTCACCGAAAGCCTCGCGAACGCCTCGTTCGGGATTTTCTTTCCCAAATTCATCGGAACCATCTACGAAATCCTGTCCGCCCCCATCTCCTACGCCGAGATTGTCGTGGCCTATGTCGGCGCCGCCGCGTCCAAGTCCGTGGTGTTGGGCCTGGTTATCCTGACCACCGCCTCCTTGTTCGTCACCATCAAGATCCAACACCCCGTATTGATGGTCTTGTTTCTGCTCATGACCGCGATCAACTTCAGCCTGTTCGGATTCATTCTCGGCCTCTGGGCAAAAGGCTGGGAGCAATTGCAGCTCATTCCGACGCTCGTGGTCACGCCGCTCACGTTCTTGGGGGGCGCGTTCTATTCGATCAGCATGCTGCCACCCGCGTGGCGCGCCTTCAGCCTGTTCAATCCCGTGGTGTATCTCATCAGCGGCTTCCGATGGTGTTTTTACGGAACGGCGGACGTAAATATCGCGGTGAGCTTCGGCATGACCGTAGGATTTTTCGCCGCTTGCCTTTGCATCATCGGATGGATATTCAAAACGGGATATCGGCTGAAAAACTAGGCAGGGCCGGCGCCGACGCCGCTTCGCCTTCGCCCACGCTTTGGCCTACGCGGACCGCACCTCGTCCCAGGACGTGGGTATAGATCATCGTAGTCCTCACATCTGCGTGGCCGAGCAGCTCCTGCACCGTCCGAATATCGCATCCAGTCTGAAGCAGATGCGTGGCGAAACAGTGCCTGAACGTATGGCAAGTCGCAGGCTGGGAAATGCCGGCCTTTCGAACAGCCGCCTGAACCGCTCGTTGCACGACGCGTTCGTGCATGTGATGGCGGATGACGCCGCCCGAATATGGATCAAGACAAAGCGAGTCAGCGGGGAAAACGTATTGCCAGCCCCAGAGCTTGGCCCGGGACGCATACTTATGGGACACCGACAACGGCAACGAGACTCCCGGGGCGCCCCGCTTGCGCTCGCGCTCGAAGCGCGCACTCAACTTGGTCAGATGCGACCGTAGCGGATCGATCAATGCCGCCGGAACCACCGTCACCCGGTCTTTACCGCCCTTGCCGCTGCGGACCACCAACTCCCCAGTTTCCAGGTGAAGGTCATTCACCCGGAGGCGGAGCGCCTCCGTCAACCTCAAGCCTCCCCCGTAGAGCAAAGACGCGATCAGCCACGAGGTCCCCTCAAGGTGCGCAAGCACAGCCCTGACCTCAATTGGACTCAGCACCACCGGAAGCCGCTTCGGCTTCGTCGCCCGCGTGATGTTATCCAGCCAGGGAAGGTCCACCTGGAGCACTTGGCGATACAAGAAGAGCAGGGCATGCAAAGCCTGATTCTGAGTCGCCGCGCTCACCTTCAAAGCCACCGCCAGGTGTGTCAAAAATGATTCCACCTCCGCCGACCCCATCTCCCGAGGGTGCTTCCTGCCATTAAACTTAACGTATCGCCGAATCCAATGCAGATAGACCTTCTCTGTCCGAAGAGCTAAATGCAAAGTGCGCATACGGTCACGGGCCACTTCAAATAAGCCGCGCCCTTTCGTCATATACTTGGAACCTGCAGTTACACGACACCGATGGAATCGGGGCACAAGGAAATCAGAAGGATGTGCAATAGCCAAGGACGATATATGTCGGAAATGACTGGATTTGGCCCGGCTAATTATTAGTTAGACGTCAGTTGTCGTGGCCACTTCGGTTGATGACTACTTCATACCGTCGCGAACCTGCAATCTTCCTTTTTGGGGCCCTGCCCCGCCCTGCTCCCCGCGCATGCCGACCACCTCAGCAGGCCCAATGTCGCTGGGATGGATTTGGAATCACCAGTATGGAGGACCAGCTCGAGATCCTGGATCTGGAGTTCTTGCCCGGGCCGCGCGATACTCAGCGTCAGCGCTCGTCTAACCCACATTCGAGCGATCACGGGGTCGCAGCTCCGACGGACCATGGAGAGGGTCGATCATGTGGATCAAGCAACTTCGTTTATCGGCAGCACGACCCCGCGTCGCTCAATTTTATCGTTAGCCGGCAGATGAGCGTCACCTCCCCGATCAGCAATTTTTGTTGGGGCAGCATCGCTCA